>JAHHHH010000075.1 GCA_019359415.1 Iphinoe sp. HA4291-MV1
GCAGGAGAACTCATCTACAACCCTATTGCTCAAAACGCAGATGATACGGGCATTCTGGCGGATTGTATACAATCCGCCAGAATGCCCCAATGGTAAGCCTTCTAGAAATCTTTTCGGTCTACTGACAATACGTAACCTGGGTCAATTCTGCATAATCTAAATATCTTGAGTATTGCTGCAAAGCAATGTTAATGCACTCGTCAACACTGCCAACACATACCTCTATTGGGTCGCCGCCATCACCCCAGAGATTAGCTACACCAATCCAAGTCAACAATCTCCAACGCATGATATAGGATTCCCATTTGATTTTTGAACAAGCTCTAAACCGTAAGTCTCGTCTACTCAACGATTGAGCCTCAGTATACTGAACAAGAATCAAACCGGATTCCTATATCCTCCAGTAAGTGTTTTTCTAATTTCGCGTTAAAGGAAGATTTCCTTGACGCGGTTTTTGTGCTGTTAAAGCGCTCGCAGTCTTGGCGGGTTGGGCGGATTGTTGTGACCGCTTGCAAAGTTTTTAAACTGGGTAAACTGTGCATCAAACAGCATTCTTACAGTTCCAACAGCGCCGCCTCTGTGTTTAACAATGCTCACTTCTGCAATTCCTCTATCGGGGCTGTTTTGGTCATAAAGCTCATCTCTGTACAGCATAATAACGATATCGCTGTCTTCCTCAATGCGTCCGGAATCACGCAAATCTGAAGCCATAGGACGCTTGTTTTGACGACCTTCTACAGCGCGGTTGAGTTGCGAAAGCAGCACAACTGGGACGCTGCACTCACGCGCTAGTTGTTTGAGCGCTCGCGTCGCTTTACCGATGGCGAACGCTAGATTAGCGCTGTTCATGTCGATTCCCTCCATCAGCCCAAGATAATCAATACCAACCATGCCTAGCTGACCATGTTTTGCAATGAGGCGCTTAACTTTGGCGCGGACGGCTGAGACTGTCAAACATGGGTCATCGTCAATAAAAATGGGTAGTTCAGATAGTCTGCCAATGCTTCTAGAAATCGGTTCCCATTGATGATTACCGATTCTGCCAGTTTGTAAGTAGCTGCTTTCGATGTTTGCATCCTGAGATAGAAAGCGATCGCCCCATTCCTCTTTATCCATCTCCAGAGAGAAAATCACAGAGGGGAAGTTGTACAAAGTAGCCATGTTAACAGCTACGTTCCCCAAGAATGAGGATTTACCGCAGCCAGGACGAGCCGCTACAGTAATGAGCTTACCCCGCTTGAAACCGCCGTTAAGCATCACGTCAAGGTCATAGAATCCAGTGGGATAACCACACTTGCCATCTTCCAACCGTGCTTGATGACGTTCCTCAATGCGCTGGAATGCATTAACCATGATATCAGCGAGCGCTGTCGGCTCTGTCTCACCGAATACATTACCACAAACCTCCAGCAATTTCGATTCTGAGCGCTCTAATACTTGCTGCAAATCGGTTTCTGTCTCGTAGCCAAGATGTACAATTTCGTTACCTGCTTTGATTAGCTGTCGTCTACGATACTTGTCAGCTACTAAATCAGCTAAGGCATCGATGTTAACTGCTGACACTGTGCGGTCAAGCAGCGATGTTAGTTTATTTCTACCCCCAATGCGAGCAAGTAAATTATAATCAGCCAGCCAGTTGATAACTGAGAGCAAGTCAGTAGGTTTGTCTTTCTGAGCGAGCGCTCTGCAAGCTTGATAAATATCTCTATGAGCGCTGATACAAAACATTTCTGGCTGTAGCTTGTCAGCAATGCGGTCATACGCCTCTGGGTCAAGCAAAATACCGCCTAGTATCGCTTCCTCAGCTTCTATGTTCTGCGGTGGCAAGCGGTCAATATTGGATGAGAAATCATGGTCAGTCATCGTTTTAATTTCTTGTTCTAATGGCGTTTAGTCTTTCCTCAATTGCCTTTAAGCGCTCATCAAATGCGCTCGCAGTAAACGAAACTTCTACCGTAATTGCCGCCAGAGTGCTGCAATTACGGTAGCCAGTCAGAGTGATTTTCTTTCACCCATTGCAGCCATGCGCCGTTAATGCACTCAAATTGGTCTAAATGCACCCTAAAACCGTCTTGGGCTTTCTCGACTGCTGATTGGTACTGACGTACTAGTAAGGCGTGTTGCTCATCAATATAACGGTCAAAGACGGATTGAGACTTGTTGCGCTCTTGCTTCCAAGCTTTGTAAACACTATCAGCGCTCTCTGGGTTCTTATTAGCCCAGTTTTGACCGGAACGGATATCGCGGGCGCGGCTGCGTTGACTACTTGGCTTATCAGCATTCATGTCCGCACCTTGCCAAGCAAAAAACTCGTCTTGCAGTTCCGGGTCAGGACATTGCCATTTTTGAGAATTGTTCTCACGCGGCGCGGCATCTTGACCCTCATGAGTAGATTTACTCGTAGTTGCAGAGACTTTCTCTTTGTTAACAGCGTAGCGACTATCTTGAACTGCTTTGTCCTGGTCAGTGGCTTTGCTCCCCTCTTCCTCTTCTTTCTCCGTCACTCCAGTAATGGATTGAGTTAATTTAATTGGTATATCTAATAGAGAGCTTGAAACTCGCTCTGTGGGCGGATTGTAGGGGGGGGGTACGTCACTATTAGTGACTACCCCATCACTAATAGTGACTACCCCATCACTATTAGTGACTATCGGTCCCTTTGTATAAAATGGCTCGTCACTATTAGTGACCACGGAAAAGCCTTGAAGGATGAGCGTCCCTACTTTGACGGCATCTACGCGATAGAATTTAACGCTGTTGCCTTGATTTCTTTTGGGCTGGCAAGAAAGAACGTAGCCGAGCTTTTCTAGGGCTAACAGTCTTTTTTGGATGCTTTTTGGCGTACCCAGAGCGGGATATCTTTCCGCCCACGCGCTGTAAGTGGCGCTAGTCCACCAATTATCATCGTGTAAATACCCGCGCTTGTTATCCTTCGCGTTCGCAATACACCAGTTTTCAATAATTTGAATTAGTAAAGCTTCATGAATACCCGTTTCGTTCGCCACGCACCAATAAAGCTTTGTAAATGAAGGTTCGTAGCCGTGGGTTGCTTTATATGCCGCTAATGCCTGATTTGCGGTCGCTTGTTCTACATTTCGAGAGTTCACTGTGAAGTTTCCTTGTATTTTTTTGTGGTGTTTAAGGGAAACTCCTTGCAACGCGACCGCAGTTCTGGTTACTATAAAAGAGCATGCGAAATGCGTTCGCGGTTCCGAAAAGTCTTGCAGGACGTTTTCGTTCGGAGTTACCGCTTTATGTTGACAATCAATGAAGAACCCGCTAAGATTCCCGTCCCAGCGGGTTTTTCGCTTTTGAACCTGCGGTGCAAAAACATCATTTGACTGTCTTTTGTCCTCTGGCTCCTTTGCTCTCCTGTTTCAGTCTCCACATCCACAGGTTTGCTAGATAACCACCCCCGTAGGCGGGGCAACTGTAAGATTTCTCTGTATACATGGTAAAGCTTCATTGTGTGCAATCGCAAGTCCTTGCTGTGAGTGCGTTCGAGAAAGATTTCTCTAGCAAATTAATCAGTAGGTGGGGTATTACCGTTGCCACCTTGCCTGAGTAAATATTCCCAAATGCGCCGGATTTCAGCTTGAAACACGAGCGCGCTCGGCATCATTTTGAGCAGGGCGTAAGCCTTGCTGGTGCAATCGTGAAATCTCGGCAAGTTGTGTAACTGTACGCTCTAACCGCGCACTCCTCTGACTATTGGCGCGTACTTCTCGCCTCATGCCATTTTGAATTGTGCGAATCAGGTCTAATTCATCGCCCAATTGCTCTAAGTGCTCGTCTATATCGTCTAGCCGCGCTATAATGGTCGGTTGGTCTGCGTTAGTCATCAAGCTACATCCTTTACTGTGAAGCCCTTGCTACACCACTGAACTAACAGCCATCTGTCAGATTCAAAGTCCAATGCTGGCTTTAGTCGCTGGGCAAAAAAATCTTCCCAAGCCTCTACGCCGTGTTGTGTAACGAATTGTTTTTCAACTTCCTTGAACCGTTCCCAGTTGCGATCGCTTATGGCGTGAAGCATTGGAATTAATTCGCTAACTGGTATCTGGGTAGTTGTTTCACTCATCTGGGTAGCCCTCAAAAATACAAATTATTGGTAAAGGTTCTATCTTGGTGTCAACAACTTTAACTAATTTTATTCCCCTTTTTCTACCTATTCTTTTGCAATGTTGCTCTGATGCGGCTGGCAGCCAATATCTAGACTCAGCTAGTGGGTCAAATTTCCCCTCAACGCGCTCTATACCGTCGTTTGGCTGATTTCCTTCGGTCAAATTACCTCCTTATTTTGTTGTGAGCGCTCGCGGCGTGTGTTTGCTGCCTCAGCCAGCATGACTTTTATCTGCTGATTGACTGAGCGCTTTTCCTCTTTGGCGAGCGCTTCGATTGTTGCGTAAAGCTCTATCTCGTCATCTTCACTGAAATAAACATTTACTCTTTTTTTCTCCATGTGTGAATTTTAGCTTTTGTGTGCCACTATCACACAATTTATCACGTCACCCCCTTGACATGCTCGTGCTTTATTGTGCTATATTGGCACATGTAAAGACACAGAACGACAAGAAGAAACGTAAAACGCCTCGCGTAAATTCCTTTAGGGTTGTGGACTCTACGTTATGCCTTCGCTCTAACAAAGTTTTGATTTATCCGCGCATATCTGTAATGACCGCGCTATCTCTGCGTTGGTGACAGATTTGTGCGTTTATCTGAACCTTGAAAACTTAACAGTCTCGTTCCCGTCTGTGGATGGTCGAGCAATGAGACAGAAAGCCCCTCGGTTTTCAGCAGCTTAGATTTTCCAGCACCGGGAGGTACGGCTATGCAGCTGCTATTAACTGAGTGAGGTTTGAGATATGGCTAAACAAGTACGTGCAGTGATTGATGCTAGTTTGGTTCCTTTGGCTGACCAAATTTTAGCCGAGACAGGTATCAATAGTCATAGTCAATTGATAGGGCTTCTAATCAAAAACTATGGCAAGCAGCTAGCCAAGGCGATTAAAGGAGAAAACCAAAACGCTTAAATTTCTCGACACCAACACACTCAATATTACTGGTATTTATAAGTACAGCCACGAAATATTACATCGGTCAAATCATGCTTCTTTGCTCTGTCGCGGCGCATAAACACCCCAAAAACAGCCCTTTTATCACGCGACAAAATAACTGTCACGAGCGCGTTGAAATTGTCGCGTCCCTTGTCGCAAGCGTGTCGCGGCTTCATCTAAAAACTGTCGCGGGGTGTCGCGGGGGTAATTTTGAGTGTCGCGGACTGTCGCGAGCATCGACCGATTTTCGCAAGCCTTGTTGCAAGCTTGTCGCGAGCATCGACCAATTGTCGCGGCGTCAAAAAACACCATTTCGAGAGCAAGGTAGACTATCGCTGTACCTTGCAACTATTACAACACTGTACGGAAATGAAATCTCTGTGACAGTATCGTAAATAAAAATAGTGTTTTAATTTACAAAAAAGTAAACAATGTCCAGAAAGAACGTGAATACAAGTGAACAAACCGACCAAATAACCGATACTCCTATTGAGGAGATGAATGCGGACACCCACGAAGTTAAGCCGCCCAAACCCAAGAAAGAGCGGATAATAGTTCCCAAGAAAGAAGTGAATTTAGTCATTGATGCGGGACGTTCTCGGATTAAGTTCCAGTCATTCGTTGATGGTCAATCTGCCACACCTGTTATCGCCCTGGATTCCTTGGTATGTCAAGTTGACTCCTTACCATTCGGTGAGCTTGGAGCATTCGCTATGAGCCGTGGCAAGGACGACAACAATAAGGACATTGTTGAATCCTGGGTAATTGGTAACTCTGCTAGGTTCCAGCAAAAACAGTATGTGGCGATGAGTGAAGGAGAAAATCACAAGGTTGATTACTTCCCCGTTCTGGTACTAGGCGCGGTTGCGTCGCTCCCAAACCTTTACGATTTATCCACTGGTGCGAACGAGAAAACCCGCACCTTAACACTTAGACTTTCTACTCTATCTCTAGCTTCACCGTTCGCGCTGAAATCAGCCATTGAACGGTGTAAGTGGATAGCAGTTGATGGAGTGAAGTACAAGCTGTCATTCGGGAAATCTGGTTTCCTTGGATTCCCTGAAGGATACGGGGCTGCATTGCACACCCAAAGTAAGCTGGATAGCTTGAATGCCAAAACCTTCTACACGTTTGATATTGGCTTTGGAACCTCAACTTTGACCGAGTACAGCAACCTAGGCAAGCTGCCAAAGCGCGGGATGTGCAGCCCGAACGGGGGAGGTGGCATTGCAACCCTAATCAGGGAATTCTCAGAACAAATTAGTAACAGCGATTCATCTCGCATCATTCGCCCTTCACAGCTAAGAGAAATCTTGGAGACATCGACCATTGAGGACGGCAAAGTGGGAGCCGTCGCACCTGATGGACGCTTTGTTGGTGACGCTCTTGAGGTTGCTATCAAAGCCTGGATTAAGGATTCACCACTAACCTATGCACTTGAAAAGTTGGGGACAAGCGGACGTAGACATCCTGTAACGCTGTGTGGTGGTGGTTTTGCAATCCCGCCAGTACGGGAATTAGTTTGCACTGAACTGCTCAGAGCAGGAATACCAGAGAACAACTTACTTATCCCAGAAGAACCGGGAACGGTTGCCTTATCTGAAATGAGAAGACTTTATACAGGAGATAGCAATAGTGACAACGAACAACAAACGGCTTAATTACAACGTTCCTGTTGAGCTTGTACCGTCAATCAGGATGTTGGCAGACATGGACGGCGTAACACCTGCTTACTGGCTACGCAAGAATCTAGAACAAGTCGTCAAGGAAAGATTTCTCGAACGTAAGGAGAACGCAGTATGAAGATTAGAGTTACCCAAAAGCAGCAGTTAGCAACAGCATTGGTTGTAACCGCGCTCGCAGGCTTGGGAGTTGGCTTTCTAGCTACTCGCTATCTCGGCAGAAACACATCTATTGCTATCGGCGGGAGCGTGTTTGTGGTTGGCGTGGGCTTGCAGGTTGCACAATCTACGACAGCTAAACCAAAACGGAGGACACCTTAATGTTTGTCGATTCTCGCAGGTTAGAAGCGCTAAACGAGTTGCCAGACAGAGAACAGCCTATGTTAAACGAGCTTGAACTTATCGGATGTGTGACGTTGCTCACTCAGTCCAAGACTTACAGTATTGACGGTGTGTTGTATCGCTATCTCTACAGCAGTAGCAGCATTAAGTACACGCAGTATCTTTTTCGACCTCTGCCAGCGCAAAGAAAAACGGCTGACCTGCAACTCAATAAGAGCAAGGTGTTACGCAAGGTCTACGAAGTTCCGAGCTTGTATGGACAGCATCGGGCAACGATGACAAGTACAGCAATTCAGCAAAGTTTATTTTAGGGGCGAGCGCTCGTAAGGTCTGACAAACACACGAGCGCCCCAATCCCCAATGCATCTACCGGACACAGTAAACACAAAGGAGATTTTAACGTGAAACCAATAGGATATTTTACTACAGCAATGCCTGACGACGGCTCATATATTGATGAGCTACAGCAGCAATACGGCTCAACGTTCGCAACGATGCCCAGGACGCTCAAAGCAGCGCTGTTAGTGAAACTGGCTGAGAATTTACTCTCTACTGAAATCAAAATGGCTGGCTATGCGGTCGCAGAACATGAAATGAACGCTTTACAGCCGATTGCAGACAACATCTATCGGCGCGTCACCATTGGCGAACAACTGGGGCTTGCTGAGGCGATTGTTAATCAACTGAAGTGCAGAGGCTAATACTATGGATTTTCAAGATGATTCAGTCCCAGAGTTTAAGAGTAGTGACCATAAGATAGACCCCAAATTTTACGAGATTGACACCGACAATCCTGGTCTTGACCCAATTACAAAGAGTTTTGAGACGACACCCGCTAACTGGGTGAGTCAGACATTCTTCGGCGCTCCAGGTAAAGAGGCGCTGATTGACCTTGATAGAGACGCAATTAAGCAAGGCGGCGATGCTGCAGGGCGCGCTAGCCGTCAAGCAAAGTTTCTCAAGGGCTATCAGAAAGTCAACGAGAAAATGGTTGATGACAAGGTGTCTGCTGCTAAGTCCATCCTTGCGATTATGCAAAAGCGCTATGACGGTGGTCAGTCTCTGATGGAAGTTGCTAAAGACCTGCACTTAGCTGGTGTCCAGTTTAAATCCTCTCATCAACTGATTCAAGCTGAAACACAATATGCTACACAGACAATCACTGCTGAGACTCAAAGCAAACTGATTCTGGCGAGAGTGCAATTCCTCAAAGACTTAGCCCAGATTGCGAGCGCTCACAAAGAAAAGTTGCAGGACAAGTTAAAGGCTGAAGATGAGAGCCAGCACAGTTTGCGAGCGCAAGTCTTTCGACAAATGGACGCTGAATACATGAGATATCTATCAGCTTTGGGTAAGTATGGTACACCCGTACAGAATGCTTTGTCTGCACCTGCTCAACCCGTGTATGACACGGTGAAGCCCAAAGGTGGTGCTGTGGGTCAATTCAACAACTTAATGAGGAACATGGCTGGCGTGTTCCGTCGCACATTAGGTATTTAATTTCATCGGTGCAGTCGAGTTTAAAAGCCTTGCTGCACCGATTATTCATCATTCAAACGAACAATGAATAATAAAGATTTTGACGCATTTTTAGCGATATCGGGTATGGAACCCACCCAGCCTGATACACCGCCATCAAAACCGCAGTCAAACAAGAGTGACAACATCTTTGGCGCTCCAGCTTACAGAGGTGAAAACACACAGGACTTAACTGAGGACGAACGACGGGCAGAGACGACTGATCGCAGCGATATTGATGACCTTACTAGTAAGCAAAACTTTTCAAGCGCGGTCGCTTCTGTGGGTGCAGGACTCACAGTGACCATTGGTGTTAGTTCTGTAGCTGGTGCTAGCGGTGCTGGCTTGGGTGCAGGTATTGGGCTGGTTGGTTGTCTAGTGTTCGGAACAGAGGCACTAAGCGGCAAGAAATCAGGCATAGTCCGACTTGGGGCAATGACAATCGGCACAGGCTTTGCAGGCTATCAACTGTGGAATAGCTACGCCCAAGAAAGTGCAGTGTCAGAAATCAACCATGCTGTTGAACTCTACGTAGTGAAGCGCAAGCAAGAGGGTATCACCTTTGACCAATTAGCAACATGGGCAATGTATGGAGTGCTAGCTCTAGCGGTGATGCATTTTCTCCTTCAGCCCAAAAAACCAAAAGTAGAGAAAAAATCAGATTTATTTTGACAATGCAAGACAATTTTGACTCGAACGAAGAAAGAGAAAGGCTTGAGCGGCTTTTGAGCCATCCTGAAAGTGCTGAGGTGGTAGCAGATGCAATGGCTAAAGCACTAGTGCAAGGGCAACAAGCCAAACCTGAAGATGAGTCAGTGCAGGAAGTACAGCAACAATTACCAGAATCAAATGATTTGGTGATTAACATTAATCGGCACTTCATGATATCTGGCGGGTTGCTGGTAGGGGTTCTGATGTTGGCTGCTGCTGTAGCAACTCCGCTGCGCGATACTTATGATGTCTGCTTTAATCCCAATCCTGTACCCAACACATCAAAGTGTTTGGGGGTGAAGACTTACACAATTGACCAAGACAGGGTAGAGAAGTTGGTTAATCATCCTGGTTTAGTTGTTGCATTCAAGAGTAAAGGGAATCCGGTTCTGGCTGTGGGATTGGCTTTGTTTGGTACAGCGTTTGCTACTGGTTCTGGTTTTGTTGCAAAGCAGACACTCAAGGAGAAATCAGAGGCACTGCCAGTAAGCAGAACAAACCGCCGCACAGCATGGACAGCGCAGAAGTTAGAAGCCGACAAAGTTATTAAGCAACGTCATCAGGACTTACAACATGGATTTGATGTCAGCGATAACACCAATCAACACGCGCTAGCAGCCAGTGATACTCTTAATGAATTTGAACAGCTGCAACTGCTGATAGCCAAGCTGGATGACAACCAGAGGGAATTGTTCTTTCAGCACCTGGCGCTCAAAGAACAAAAAGAGATGTTGCAGCAGCAAGCCCAACTGCAAGCACAGCAAGCCCAAAGCCCGTTTGCAGCTCTGTTGGGTGGATTGCCTCAGCAACAGCTTGTAGGCGGCACAAATGCGAGCGCACTGTCAGATGAGATTGAGAAAGCCAAAGAAGCTGGGCAGTCAATCATCAAGACAGCAGCAGCATCTATCAAATCTAAAGTACTGGTGGCTCCATCGCGAGCAGGTAAGACGACTGTATTATATCTGTATTACGAGGCAATGTTTAACCGCTACCCAAATGCTGAGGTGTTTGTAGTAGAAGACAAGCGGGAGATGGTACACCCCAGAATCCCTGCTCTATCTTATGCATTCTGCGACGGGGAAAACTTCAAGGATGCGGGGCTGGAAATGTTGGGGAGGGTCTACGACATCTACACCGAACGTGCAAGGATGGCTGAATCAGAACGAGATGCTATTGCAGCCAAACACCCCATCAGACTAGCTTTGATTGATTGGTTAGCTACTTGGACGGCAGTTAAGAAAGATAAAGCGATAGCTGATGAAGTCAACAGCAAGTTAATCGGAATTATCACAAAAGGCGCTGGCTGTGGCGTGTGTGTTGATATCGATACCCACTCATCCAATGTTGAGGCGCTGGGCGTTGACGAATCTACTCGTGAATCACTCGATTTCATATCAATTGCGTACTGCAAACAGGATGATAGGGGTGATTTAGACCGCATTGCTGACAGCTTAGGATTGTTGCCCAAAGTGATAGGAAAATCGTTGATTGTGCCTGACAGAGATGAGCGCAAACGATTACAAAGCGAGTTTACAAAACTGCGCGATGGACTACTAAACAATCAGTTCAACTCGTCAATTATTTTTACAACTACAGGGGGTAATCGCATTGGCATCACACCACAATTTGAGCGCAAAACATTAGGAGATTTAATGATTGATGCAGATGAAGAGGTAGAGGAAGAGTTAACAGAAGCTGATGAAGAAAACAACATTGACTACTATTTAATTGATGCTGCTAAGATTATCAAGCTTTATCTTGAGTCGAGAGAAGATAAACAAGCAAGTTTCAAGGCGATTCGTGACCAGCGAGCGCTTAGAAAGCTGTGGAGAGAACCCGGAAAACTAGCCAAGCTTGCTATTGACTTCTTAATTTCTAAAGAAATTGTAGTCCTAGTTGATGAAGTAGACCCAGTGCTAGGGACAAAGGCAGATGCACCGCAAGACAAAAAGATTTATCGCTTGAGGAAATAGAAATTAGATTGAAGTCAGGGGAAGAATGCATTTGTGCTACTCTTTATGTTGAAGATGACCGGATAGAACACTTTGAAATAGTGATTAAGCCCATACCTTATGATATTCTTCAAAAATTCAAGGAGAATGTTTCAGAAGTGGCTCAGGAACAGATATTGAAAAGGCTCGAATCTGAAATAAGATAAATACCTTTACTTCAAAAAACTTTCCCTTAGTACCATTCACTTAGACGAATGATACCAATATTTTTTATTCCGTTTTTTAAGTCACTTAAAAAACGGAAAGCTTACCCCCCTGGAATTAGATACCTAAACAACTAACCGCTCTGATTCACAAGAGTGAATTGAACTTAGCGAACGAATGATTGCTTTTTACCTTTAATTGGCGAAAATCCGGAAAATACAGGATAGAATTTGTATCAAACTGTGGTTATGGTCTTCTCCTATCGCAGCTATGCCCCAAGACTACTCACATCGAAATCTCCGAGGGCGCTCGTTCAAAGGTCAAAACCTTGAGGGTGCAAATTTTAGCTATGCAGATATCCGAAGTGCAGATTTTAGCGGTGCAAACTTGAGAGGGGCAAACTTTAGCCATGCCAAAGCTGGATTGCAAAAGCGGTGGGCGACGTTTTTGGTGCTTGTTTCGTGGTTGCTATCTGGAATTTCTGGTTTTTTGTTGTCTATTGTTGGTGCGCTCATAACTTATGCACTTGCTTACTATTCACAAAATCAGATAACAGTCTGGATTACTTTAATTGTATTAATTGCATTAGTCGTTATTCTTAGAGTTGTCCTCCGTCGAGGATTAAGCATCATTGCTACTATTACTGGAGTTGGCTTTTTTACTGCCGCTATAATCGTCGCTTTTATTAGTAGCTTTGCTTTCATCACCTTTGTTTTCGCTGCCGGAACCATTGCCAACGAAAGAATCCTCCTCTCCTTTATCTTTGCCTTTGTGACTGCCATAGCTGTTACTTTAGCTGGAGTTGTTACCGTCTGTGGAGTTCTAACTGGAAGCATTGCTGGAGTCATAGCTGAAATTGTAGCTGGGACTGGAACTCATGTTTCTACTGCCGTCATCATTTTCGCTTCTACTTGCGCTTCCAGCTTCGCTGTCAGCTTCGCTGTTATTGGAGCCATTAATTTTATAGGCAACACAGGGGTAGACTCCGATTTTCCTATGATCTTTGGCGAAGTCTTTATTTTGATTGGAGCCTTCGCTGTTGCTCTAATTAGTACTTATATCGCTCGCCAAGCAATAAAAGGAAAAGAAAAATATGCACTTATAAATAACGCCGCTATTCGTTTCACCACTTTCAAAGGTACAAGCTTCCGTAACACAGATTTAACCGATGCTAATTTTACACAAGCCACTCTTAAAAGTACAGATTTTAGAAAAGCTAATCTGACTCGTACATGTTTCCACAACACCAAAAAACTTGACCAGGTTCGCCCTGGTGCAACTTATCTTCAAAAAACACAAGTGCGTCAAGTGTTAGTGAAAGGTGAGGGGCAAGAAAAAAACTTTGACCGTGAGAACTTACGAGGGGTCAATTTTCAAGGAGCTAATTTAGTAGATGCTAACTTTAGAGGTGCTGATTTAAGTGAAGCTAATTTACAAGATGCAGATTTATCCAGAGCTAAGTTAGTGCAGACTCAGCTAGACGGAACAGATTTTACAGGCGCGACTCTCACTGGAGCATATATTGAAGATTGGGGTATTACCAGCGACACGAAATTTGATGGGGTGAGGTGCTCTTACGTTTATATGCGGCTCCCTACCAAAGAGAACCCCGACCCCCTGCATAAACCAGATAACAGACAAGAAGTTTTTGCGGATGGGGAGTTTGGTGATTTTATCAAACCGATTGTTGACACCCTTGACCTTTATCATAACCAAGGTGTTGACCCTCGTGCGAGCGCAATTTCATTCAAGCAGTTAGCAGAGAATCATCCAGATGCAGAACTCCGAATTGTAGGGATGGAGGTACGAGGGGAAGATAAGTTTCTACTCCGTGCCAAAACAACACCAGAAGCTGATAAGTCTCAACTGAGTGCAGAATATTTTGAAATTTATAATGAGTTAAAAGCATTAGCAGAGAAAGAACTACAAAAACTGATAGCAGAAAAAGATAGCAGAATTTCTAGTTTAGAGAATATGGTAGTGACAGCGCTACAACACCCCAGCTTTTATTCAAGCACCCAGATAGATAAGGTAGATAATATGCATCCGAATCAAGGTGGAATTAGCCAAAACGTTAGTGATAGTCAAATTGATGGTGGACTGCAAGCAGTACAAGGTAATCAGAATCAGCAGAATATGAAAAATAAAACTTCTAACTTCAACTTACAAAATGCCCAATTTGCAGGTGGTCTTGTAGATGCTGATACAGTTCATGCCCATCAAATAGGCGGTAATATCAATAACTATACCCCACCACAACAAAAGCAGAATCTTGCAGAGGCGGCAGCAGAAATTCAGCAACTCCTACAGCAGCTAGAGCAAACAAACCCCACTACAACCACCTCTGAAAAAATGACGGTTGTCGCAAAGGCTATTAATGAGATTGAGAAGAACCCAACACTGAAAGCGCGAGTGATAGGGGCGCTTAAGTCTGGGGGTAAAGAAGCATTAAAAGAAGCGGTTGACCATCCTTTAGTTAATATCTTAATGGCATCTATAGAAGGTTGGCAGGAAGCTGAGTAATGATTCCAGGTTTTTCTTATGGCGAAAACTAAAGTGACTTTCAGTAGACCGAAAAATTTTTGAAATTTGACGAGAGAATAAGGGTTTCAGCCCACGTCCCGGAGCTTGTGATCATGGTAAAAAGCGATCGC
Source organism: Iphinoe sp. HA4291-MV1 (assembly GCA_019359415.1). Classification (GTDB taxonomy): domain Bacteria; phylum Cyanobacteriota; class Cyanobacteriia; order Cyanobacteriales; family Nostocaceae; genus Brasilonema. Next base: position 14,121 of record JAHHHH010000075.1, read on the forward strand.
TAAGGAAGTTCATCCAGAACAGAGGGACTTGAAAGGCTGATCACAAGCTGATTTCGTTCTATGGCATTTCTTAGTTCAAATTAAAGGCTAGTAGGCGTTTTCGTAGCAGGTGGACAGAAAACAACGCTGTGCGTATAATTCTTGAGTCAAAAAGCTTGTAAATAAGATAAATAAGTTGTTTCAGTTATTTAATTAGTAGGCTTTAGAGTTAAGTCTTTTTGCTGCTTTTGGTTATACGCTAAGTTTTTTCCCTGATAATCAGCATCAAAAGCAGTAATTATACGTTCAGTTGCCTCCTAACTAAACGAATAGGGCTCATTATACGTCCAGCGTTGTTTTATGTCCGCTCACTACAAAAACCCCGTATTGACAAAGTTGACTTTATTTTAACCTGTCACAGATACTTTTCCCCTTAATTGTTCTGCTGCTTCACTAGCATTCATCTCTTCAGTCAAGTCAAAAGCTGAAATCGTATGTCCGTCATTTTCGATTAGTAAATTTCTGGCTAGCTCAGTAAGAATATTTTTTGCTACTCCTTTACTTACTAACAGTCTTCCAAAACAAGTCTCTTGAAAGTCAAGGTAAAAACCTTTTTCAGGATCGCTGAAAAAACGCTGCAACTCTACCATGCCTTCTAAAGGTCCTGCGGACAGATGGATACCATTAGTTCTTTGGTTTATGTCAAACAACCTAAGTTCTTCGCGTCGCTCAAAAAGAGTTCTCCGAATTGAGCCTGCTTGGGCGCTTACTGGGTTGGTTACTCCTACTAGCTGTTGACGAAGGTCTGACCATCCGGTTTCTGAACGCCCTTCCATAACAAGAATTGAGTGGCCTTCAGTCGTGAAAAATTCAAGCTGAAAAGGATGAAAAGGGTTTAACACAAGAAACAGCTTACCATCTATCTGTAAGCGTAAACAATAAGTTCCACCTGCTATTTTTTTGATACCAATATTATCCGCAATAATTGATAGTGCAAAAGGGGAGACTGCTGGAAACCGCTCTAAAAATTGATGCCCACCTAGTATTTCTACTTGCAAGCTTAACTCGCTTTTGTAAATTTCGCTCAATACCTTCTTGGCTTTTTCTGAAATAGCGTCATATCCTCGTCTTGATATATCATTTATAATGCCGTAATGTAAAGCGATAACTTGATATTTATGCAAGTATTCAGCAGTTAACACTCGAACTGCTCCCACCTCTACCTTCCAGCGCTGGAAAGTATCAAAAACAAGCTGTAAAACTCCTTGAATATCCACTCCTGATAGAATATTAGTTGCTTCAGGTTTCAAGAAAACTACGAATTGATTTTTGGTGAAATCTTTTGGCAAATCATATTTATTAATCCAAACTGACGTTGGTATTTTCTTTTCCCAAGAAGACATCTCCTTTAGAATTTGACAAATTTCTTTTATCATTCAAGAAATCTCCATCTGTTCGATTTGATTACTAAAACATGGGTTTTAGTTTGTAAACATCTCTTAGCGCTTTAATTGCTAACTGGTCACCGTAGCCTCGCTTATCTTTCAAGTTTTTATGTTCCGTCTCCCACCAGATAGGTTCAGAACTGCGCGAATAATCCCACATTGCTTGGTAATCCATTCCAGAAGGACCAAAACGGAGCATAAATTTGACGTAACCTTCCCTATTTAATAATCCTGCCGTTTCTTCTACTAAAGCTCGTGTTATTTCCTCCTGACGATGACCAAGTTTAAGAAAACGGCGCATTGTTGCTACTTCTGAGATTAGAATATCTATATTGCCAGTTATCTCTCGAAAATCATTAAAATTGTAAATTGTATAAATTTGATGAGGAACAACATCAAAAATAATCTTTATTTGTGAGTTTTGGCGAGCGAAATACAAGGCTTTTTTAGTTGCTTCTGTTCTAGGGGCATCAGGATTCATTATGCAGTATCCTGATACATATAGTATTCGAGAATTTTGAATGACATCAGCATACATCTCTACATCAGATACAGATAGATACTGGTTTGCATTGGGCCAATTGTTTACTAAAAAACGGATATCGTTTTTGTCTCGGATAATAAATGCCTTTCCAGTACTTAAGGTAGTATCCTTAAATAAGCCTGATTCAATTCCTTGCTTGTTTAACCAATTTAAAATGAATTGAGCAGCAGAATCATCTCCAATTTTTCCTAACAAAAAAGGTTTATAACCCATTTCCTTTGCAAATCTAGCAAAGATTAGTCCACTTCCTCCTGGGAATTCATCAATTGGGGTCCATTCTATTTTTCCATTACTTACCAATTCAGAGAAAGCATAAGAGAGTAACGGAATACTATACCAATCAAGATTTATATCTCCTAAAACAACCATGTCATAAGCATTTTTCATATTTCAAATCCACTTAATAAAACTCCCAATTAGATACTTTGTTTAAATTCCAAATTGAAATCTTAAACTCGGATTCTAAAATAGTAGATAAATACTCAAGTGGTAAGCCAACTACATTAGTATAACTTCCTTCAATTTGTTTAATAAAACATGCTGCTTTGCCTTGTATACCATAAGCACCTGCTTTGCCAATTGGCTCACAAGACTGTATATAATGCTCAATTTCATCATCAGTTAATGTCTTAAACTCTACCTTAGTAGATACAATATCATTAAATTTAATCTCTCCAGTGCGTGCATCCATTAAGGCAAGACCCGTAATAGCTTGATGTTCTCGACCTGATAATTTTTTGAGGATTTTTCGCGCTTCATCATTATCTTTTGGCTTACTTTGGACTTCACCGTCTAATACAATCTCTGTATCTGCACCGATTATGACTCTTATATTTGGACTATATTGCTTATCGTTCTGAAACACCTGCTGGGCTTTTTCTTTTGCTAGACGTCTAACCCGCTCTTCTGGCGTTTCTCCTTCTTTTATCTCTTCAGGATGATTACTGCTTAATATCTCGATTTGATTTTTCGTAATAATCTGTCGCAATAATTCCAATCGTCTAGGTGAAGCAGAAGCCAATAAGATACGAGGAGACATTAACTGATATAGAATACAAGCAGTTCTTTTATCTGCATACCCCAATCTTTGTTCAGATGATACTTGGAAGTAATCTAATTCATTAGGACCTAAAATTCCAGATGGGGAGACAATAATTTCATGTGAATAGCTCGAAGTTCGGAGTAAAAGCGTAGGAATTTCTTTAAGTTTTGGTATAATATCTCGAATAAGAAAATCCCAATCATCCTGCTTATGCTCATTTTCACCAAGCCAAGCCAGAATTGTAGAAATTTCTGCTGATAAGATATCTACTTTCCCCTTTGTTAAATCTAGAAATCTTTTATAATCAATTCTCTTATTCATATCTACATGCACATCTAATACAAGTAGCTGACCATTTTCTTTCGCTAACTCCATCACTTTACATGCAGCCTCTTGTCTATTTTGGTCAGTTAAACAATAACCAGACACGAAAACAACATCAGCCTTCCTGATATCGTTACTAGCTTTTTCCACATCATCTACAGAAAGTGCTTGACAAGAATCTGTAATCGTTATTGACGTGTCCTTTTCTCTTGTATCCCGTAGTATAAGAGAAACACTTGTGGAACGTTCATAATTAGCTGGGAGAATCGTATTAATACACTGCCTATTCAAATCTTCTTCGATAGATTTGCCTAAAGGATCACCACCAATAACTCCAAGAACTGAACACTTTTTGAATCCTTCTTCCTTTGCCTTTAAGGCAAAAATTACTGCTGTCCCTCCTGGACTGCATTTTATCTCTCCTCGAACATGTTGACCTGGAGGTTTCAAGGTTGAAAAAAACTGCTCAGGTAACCTACTATACGAAATATCGTAGTTAATATCACCTACTGATACAACACTGAGTTCTGGAGTCCCTTCAGTAACAGGAAGATTTTCCGAATAATTCTTCTCTGCTATTCGCCAAGTTACACGTCCCTCAAACAAAGGGTCTTGAAGCAGTTCAACAAATTCATAAATTGGCAGTCCAACTACATTACTGTAGCTACCTTTGATTTTCTCAAATAAAATTACTCCTCGTTCTTGAATACCGAATCCACCGGCTTTATCGAGCGGTTCACCCGTCTGGGTATAGCGTTCGATATCATTATCACTATATTGCTTCATTTTTGCTTCAGTTGCTACGCAATAAGTCTTTTTATTCTTTGGATTATCACCTTGAGCAAGAACAAGACCAGTTAAAACCGAAAAATCTTCTCCCTTTAGTTGAGAAAGCATTTTTCTCACTTTTTCATTAGCTCTATTTCTGATTTCTTTATCTATACCTTGCGGGTTAATTAGTAGAGGTCTATCCAATACACGTTGTTTAAAGTAAACAATTGTATCAATGCCTATTAAAACAGTTTTTTTTCGTCCTAAAATATCGAGATTTTGATAAAATTCATCGTCGTCTAAAGCTTTTTGAATCTTCAGTTGTGCCGCTTCAATAACTAATTTTTTGACTTCATCTATTTTCAATCTTTTGTTAAATAGATTGAACTTAAAATTTCCCTTAATATCAAACAGTTTAAAGTCAATACCTTCACAAAAACCTATCTGCTGTAAAAGTGCTTTACGCCGTGGTGAAGCAGAAGTGAAAAGAAGCATGGCATCCCTTGTAGAAGGCTATTTCAGAAAAGCTAACTAGTTGCTAATATACTTAAGTATACTAAAAAATTAAGTAGAACACCTTTAATTTCAAGTCAATGCGCTTCATCCCTAAAGTTACGAGTTTTGCCCATGACCAACAAAGCATTGCTTCAAGTTATTCAAAATGCCTACACAGAGGGAGCAGCTACGCTTGACCTCAGCTTTAAACAAATAAAAACGCTACCCTCAGAAATTGGACAGCTTACCCACCTCACACAGCTTGACCTAAACAACAACCAACTGACGATACTACCGCCAGAGATTGGACAGCTTACCCACCTCACACAGCTAAACCTGAGTTCCAACCAACTGACGATACTACCGCCAGAGATTGTAAAGCTTACCCACCTCGCACAGTTTGACCTAAACGACAATCAACTGACGGTACTACCACCAGGGATAGGGCAACTTACACACCTTACCCATCTTGACCTGAGCTTTAATCATCTGACAGCACTTTCCTCAGAGATTGGACAACTGATCCACCTCACCCACCTCGACCTAAGCGACAATCAACTGACGATACTACCACCAGAAATTGAACAGCTTACCTGCCTAATCCAACTTGACCTACGCTCTAATCGTTTGACAGTGCTACCCTCAGAAATTAGTCAACTTACCCACCTCACACAGCTTGACCTTAGTGATAATCAATTGACGATGTTGCTTAAGGAAATTAAACAACTGACCCACCTCGCTCTGCTTGACCTTAGTAACAATCAACTGGAGGCACTACCCCCAGAAATTGTTCAGTTACGAAACTTAATATACCTATACCTTAATGGAAATTCATTATCATGGATTCCATCAGAAATTCAAGAAGGTGGAGACGCCAGGAGAATTCTAAACTTTTATAAGCAACTACTTGAGCAGGAAACCGATTATCTATACGAAGCTAAGCTACTCATTGTTGGCGAAAGTGGAGCGGGAAAGACCACACTAGCAAAAAAAATTAAAGACCTACATTATCAACTACAAAAGGATGAAGAATCAACTGAAGGCATTGATGTGACTCAGTGGGATTTTCCACTGGATAACGGACGCCAGTTTCGTGTCAATATCTGGGACTTTGGCGGTCAAGAAATTTACCATGCCACTCACCAATTTTTTCTTACCAAACGCTCACTGTACGCCTTGGTAGCCGATACTCGCAAGGAAGATACGGATTTTTACTACTGGCTAAATGTGGTTGAACTGCTGAGTGATGGCAGCCCACTACTCATTGTTAAAAATGAAAAGCAAGACCGCCATAGGGAAATTAATGAACGTCAGTTATGGGGACAATTTAAAAATATCAAGGAGAGCTTGGGAACTAACCTAGCCACGAACCGAGGGTTAGATAGAATCTTGGACAGAATTCAGTTTTACATCAGAGACTTGTCCCATATTGGGACTCGACTGCCAAAAACTTGGGTTCAGATAAGACAAGCCTTGGAACAAGACCCCCGCAACCATATCCCTGTAGAAGAATATTTTAACATCTGCCAGCAGAATGGGTTTACTGAACAGGAAGACAAGCTCCAACTCAGTGGCTACCTGCATGACTTGGGAGTGTGTCTTCACTTCCAAAATGACCCGCTCCTGAAGAAGACTGTCATCCTCAAACCCAAGTGGGGCACCTATGCTGTCTATAAAGTGCTGGACAACGAACAAGTAATTCGCAACCTGGGCAGATTCACTTGGTCTGACCTAGCAGACATCTGGAGAGATGACGAATACGCCAACATGCAAAATGAACTCTTGCGCTTGATGATTAACTTCAAGCTCTGCTACGAAATTCTAGGAAACTCAGGGACGACGTATATTGCTCCACAACTATTGACCGCCAACCAACCTCAATATGACTGGGATAAGGCTAACAACCTCACCCTGCGCTACACCTACGAATTTATGCCCAAGGGTATCCTTACCCAGTTTATTGTCGTCATGCATCAGTTAATCGACCAACAACAATACGTTTGGAGAAGCGGTGTTATTCTGAGCAAAGACCAGACTAAAGCGGAGATAATCGAAAACTATGGCAAGCGGGAGATAAAAATTAGGGTTGCGGGCCGTGACAAAAAAGAGTTGATGACCATTGTTACCTACGAAATGGATAGAATCCATAATACGTATCCAAGATTAAAATTTAATAAGCTCATTCCCTGCAATTGCTTTGTGTGTCGAAATCAGCAAGAGCCATACTTTTACAGGTTTGAAAGTTTGAAGAGACGAATTGCTGATAAACAATACCAAGTTGAATGTGATGTTAGCTATGAAAGAGTTGATGTTTTAAGCTTAATTGACGATGTCATAGATAGGAACAGGAAGCATCTTTTCAGAGAAGAAAAAGGTTTTTCCCATCATCCATCTCAACGAAATTTAGGGACAGCCAATATATCTATTTACATGGCTCAAACGCAAGCTCAAAATAAAAACCAAACGCTTCACAATGCTCAATTCGCTGGGGGGCTTGTAGACGCTGAGACTGTGACTGCTCATCAAATTGGTGGTACCATCACCAACTACACACCTGAACAAAAACAAAACCTTGCTGAAGCTGCCGCAGAGATTCAGCAACTCCTACAGCAACTAGAGCAAACTTACCCCACTAATACACCGCTACAGAAGCAGGTGGTAGTAACTGAAGCTCTCAGGCAGATTGAGAGTAACCCAACCCTGAAGACGCGTGTGATTGGGGCACTGAAAGCAGGTGGCACTGAAGCATTGAAAGAGCGACTTGATCATCGCTTAGTTAATATCTTGCTGGCAACACTAGAAGGGTGGCAGGAAGTAGAGTAACTCACTTTGTTGTTAATGCATCCGATAATAAAGCAATCTAATTGTTAATAATTTCAGGTTATTGCAACTGAATATTTTTTTGCAATTCTAGCTAATTCCAGCGGTTACACATCCCAAGTAAAATCCTTGAACCTGTTGGCATTAAGCTTGGTGTAAAGCTCGGTGTAATTGATATTTCGATGACCTAAATAATCTTGAATCCTGCGTGTGTTATAACCCTTATTAGCAAGAAAATAACCGCAAGCATGACGGAACATATGGGGATGTACCTTAATTTCCAAGTCTGTAAGCTCTAGAGTGCGATTTAAAACCTTTCTGACTGCATCTGGTGAGATGTGTTTTCCTCGTTCAGAAGGGAATAAAAATTTTGTTCCTGGGTAAATCTGCTTTAATTGCTCCAGGGCTGCCACTTCATCAGGCTGTAAGGGGTGTTCCCCGGAATCACTACCCTTAAGCCGCTTTATATAGATACTTCCAGATTTGAGAGATATAGCATCCCATCGCAGGGTGACAGCTTCACTTACCCTTAGCCCGTGCCGATACATCAACAGTAATATAGTGTAGTCCCGATGTTGGTGTCTGCCTCTGGCTGATGCTGCCTGTAGTAACTCGGTTAACTCATCAGGTCTAAGATACTCACGGCTACGATATTCTTCATTCGTTTTTCTCGGCATAACTGCTTATTTTATCAGGGAAAAGGGGTAAACTGTCTACAATTGAATACGTAATATCGACAGTTGAAGTTTTCAGTGGCTGCATCAAGGTGTGCAAGGTCATGGACAACTTTTTCGGCTTTGGCGCAAAAAACTGTCACATCGACAATTTTACACTTTAGTCGTATACTTGAGGCTCAATTTCTCGGTGTTGATTCCAGATAGTCTGTACCTTTGTCTATACCCTGTCTACCCCCGTGAGCAATTTTCGAGTTAGTAGATTTTTGAGAAAGTGACTTTAGTTTTTTTTAGATCCCTCTTGGAATCAACAGGTAAATTCTCTAACATTATTTCTTGTTTTCTGGCTTACCAGCTTTCTTGTTTTCTGGTAAACCAAATTTCTGGCTTAGCGCTTCTACAATAACGGATGTCACAGTGATTCCTTGCCCTTTTGCCCTTGCCATCCAGTAACGTCTTTGGGAGATGGGGACTTTTACACACAAGTTGACAAGTTGTTCTGCCTCCTGTTCCTGTTCTGGTAAACCATAAGTTTGGTTTTCTGTATTTCTGGCTTTCTGGTTTTCTGGTTCTGGCTCTCTGGCTTTTTTGATTAAATCCCCATACTTGCTCATTTCAAAATCTCCATAACTTCTTTACCCAACGCTGTGTAATCTCTCCACGCAACCCGCAACCGAGAATCTTTCACATCCCGAATGGGAATACCCTCCATCGCTGCTTTTTCAAATCCTGATGTCCGTCGAATCATTGACTTGAACACCGGAACACCACCTTTTATCAATTCCTCCTGCAATGTCGCCCCTTCCTTACTGGGATGTGGAGCAACAATCGTGAGCAAGCATCGGAACTTGGCATCACCCAAGTCTTTGACCATCTCTAGCATTGGCTCAAGGCTCACGATATCTGGTTTTGTTGGTAGTATCAGCAAGTCACAGCCCTTGGACAGTTCTTTGAGGTCATCGGAATCAGGACGGGCTGGGGTGTCGATAACCACGAACTGAGCATCAGCGACTACCTTAAGTGCTTGGCGTTCATCCACACAGGGGAAAGGGAACGAACCACGTTTTGACCAAGCCAAGGCAGTTCTATTTTGGTCGCCGTCCACAAGCACTGTTTTACCTTTTTCACTGAAGAAGGTTGCCAGATGCACTGCTGTAGTGCTTTTTCCGACACCGCCCTTATACCCAGTGATAGTTACTATTTTCTTTTGAGTCTCCATATTTCTGGTTTACCATAAATATGGTTTACTGGTTTGATGGTTGGATATAGGCTACTGATAATATTGGGGAATGTCAAGGGAAAGTAGCAGTAGCTCTTTAGCTCTTTCCCTCTAATCAGCAAAAATACCCCTTAGCAAGTACCCAACCAAAGCGACCTAGAAATCTGGGTACTCAAGGTATTGAGCCGAGATGGGTGTATTTTCCGGCAAGATGATCTGAAAACCTCTATCCTGTATGGGTTTGAAAAATTGCTACATCAAAGTCAAAAAAACCGTTATTTACAACGGAAAATCAAGCCTTTTAAGGTCATCTTGTAGGTTTTTGGTCATATCTCGGCTCAATGCCAATTACATCACGAGAAAAGTTCTCTCTAAAAAAAATCCTGATTCTAGCAAAATTCACACAAAAAAAAATTACACATCAAGGGTACTGTAGAGCAGTTAACAGGTTAGCTATTTTAGTCATAGGTTGAGGCGTGCGAGCAGCACTGGAACAAAAATGTACTCTTAGGCTGGAAAAGCTTATGTTGACTGCCTTTCAACTCTCGCTCAACTTTACCTAGTTTGAGCAGTTTTAGGTAAAGTCACATAGTAACCTCTACGAGGTTATAAGGGTTTGGGGCGTTTGTCAAAACACTAAACCACATTTAGGCAAAGTTAGCCAAGCGCGTATGTTTTTGGTTGGTTGCTACTTGCACCCCTAAACCAATCAATAACTCTCAAAACAAGGAGATTTTTTTTATGTCTTCTAAGGAATTAATTGAAAGCTGGGAACTGTTTATTGATGAAGAAGAAGAAAACACCGATGAAATCGAATTACCACAACTTGGAATTGTTGCTTGGTAATTAAGTAATTGCAGGGTACTGGCAACTCTAGTGCCTTGTAATACTGATTTGTGAAGTTACAGCAGTAACGGTTTTTCTTCAACCTTTATAAACCAGGTTTTTGAATAATTTCTTGCCGATAATACCGGGTAAATATTTTTCATAAACCTGGTTTACAAGTTTTTTTTCTTTGATTGTCTCGACAACCAAAGAAATTGAAAACTTCTTATTTAAGAATAAAAATTAACGGTTTATGGATAGTATTGGTAAACATATTCTAGCTGACTTGTATGGTGTGAATCCTAAGTTACTAGAAGATGAGCATGGTTTAATGACTCTTCTAGAAAGCAGCCTTAAGAAACATCAATTTAATATTGTTGGCAGTTTGAGTCACAAGTTTAGTGGTGGTGGAAACGGTGTGACGGGAATCTTCTTATTATCTGAATCTCATGCTTCGTTTCATACCTATCCAGAAATTTCTTTTGTTGCTTTGGATTTATTTTCTTGTGGTAGCACATGCCCAGAGACAGTACTGAATGAATTGATTGCGAAATTAAAACCATCAAGAGTATGGAAATCTACTAACACAAGAGGTCAAGAACAACGTCATTTTATTACTACCTTTATTAAGTAGTTAATCATACAACTTTAAATGAAAAGCAAGGAGTAGAAGTATGCAGTTGATTAATAACGACGGCTTAATTAAGTTTGACCAACAGTTACCTGTATATAACTTCTTTTATCCTCTACAAGCACAAAACATTGAAAAAACAGATCCAAAAGATATTTTCAAAATATATGATGAAATAGATACTCAAAAATTAAAAAATCGCGCTCTCTATTTTCATATCCCTTTTTGCGAGACTATTTGTAATTTCTGTCCCTTTATTAGAGGGCTTTATAAAGGAGATGAGATAGTCGAGAAATACGTTCAAGCTTTATTGCGTGAAATTGAGATTAAAGCGCAATTAAAGTCTGTAGTTGAAGTACCGATTGGAGCAATTTTCTTTGGTGGCGGTACACCTTCCCTATTAAGTCCAGAGCAAATTTTAAGGATAGGAGAAGCAATCCATAAGTATTTCGATCTTAGCCAACTACAGGAATTCTCCTTTGAAGCAGAGGTCAAAAGCGTGAATCGAGAGAAAGTAGCTGCTATGAAAGAAATAGGAGTTACTCACGCTCGCTTTGGACTTCAAAGTTTTAATCAATTCTATCGTGACTTATTTGATTTAACCGCTACATTAGACCAAGTGTATAATGCGGTGGAAATCTTTTGCGAATATCTTAGGTATACATCCTTTGATATTCTGTATGGCATGAACGGGCAGACAGAAGATGATTTCATCAGTGACTTGCAAAAAGCTATTGCTTTAGGTACACCAACAATAGATGTTTACCCAATCGACCATGTAGTTACTCAAATCAAATTACACCAAAAAAGTAAAGAAGCTGGTTTACCGCCAAAATCAGCCATGAGTCGATTCTCTATGAACGTTCTGCTTAACCAGTATATGCGCTCCAATGGTTTTTTACCTCATAACGGTCATGGCTACGTTCGCGCTCCCAAAGAAGAACTCTTAAAACAACCAGTTGTCACAGATTACTATTCATTCAAATACCATGAATATGTCTACGGACATGACGATAGAGATATTATCGGTTTCGGCGTTGGCGCAATTTCATCTCTAAATGGTTATGTCATCACCAACACATCAAATAGAAGTAAATATATCGAATCTGTCTTGGAACAAAGCACATGGGATATGCTGGTGAGCAAACACGCTCAAAGAGCAGATGCGAGTCGAGGAGTAATTTTGCACTTACCCTATCACGGTTTGGTAGAAAAATCTCGCATTAATTGGGAACAAGTTTATCCAGAAACTTTAGAGAATTTACAACAACTCGTAGACGCTGGATTAATTGAGGAAAAACCTGACAGATATGAAATCACTCAAATTGGGTGGTACTGGTATGTCAACGTAATGTATTACCTCATACCCCAGCAAGAGAAACGCATTTTAAATAGTTTCATTGTTCAACAACTTCGACAGCCAGGACGAGAAGTGAAAAAAGAACAGATTGTGCTTATGGCATAGTATATGTAAATTTTAAAGGACATTTTTTGGATTATCTGAGGAGAAAGAAAAAGTTGAAACAACTAAAATATTCTTTCTCCTTTAATTTTTTATATATTGTTACTACCACAATCACAATTTCTCAATAGTTAGTATGACTAAAGATTTCAGTTTGCTAAATCTTCTGGAAGATAAATATAGAGATAATCCTTATCCACTTTACCATCAACTTCGCTCACAGCATCATATTTTTTGGGATGAACGCCTGAATGCATGGGTATTAACTCGTTATCAAGATATTGCAGAAGCTCTAAAAAATCCACAATTGTCAAATCAGCGCCTAAGTTTAGATAAATCAAGCTTTCCAGAAAAAGTTCAACATTTAGTTGAAGAGTCATTAAAAATCATTCAAAGACAGATGATTTTCAATGACTCTACTGTTCACAGCAGACTCAGAGGAGTTTGGTCATCGATTTTTTCTTCTAAAGTTCTAGAAAGCCTTGTTGTACAAATTAAATTGATAACAGAGAATTTACTAAATCAAGCTTTATCTCAATTTGGTAAAGAATTTGATTTTATGTCAGCTGTAGCTTTTCCCTTAGTATCAAATGTAATTTACCAATTAATCGATGTAGACCCAGAAGAATTTCCTGAATTTGGTAACTGGATTATCGACTTCATTAACTTTTTAGACGGTAAAATACAATCGAATAGAGACATATTAAGAACTCTTAAAAGTGTTAGCTATCTTAATTACACCTGTTCAAATCTTATCGAGCGACGACTGAAGTATCCCAAAAATGATTTATTACAGAATGTTATATCTGCAATTAATAAGCATCAGGTTTCTCAAGATGAGCTAGTTGCCAATATGTTTTTACTGATAGCTGCTGGACATCAATCATCAGCTCATTTGATAGGCGTCGCATTATTATCTCTTTACCAGCTTCCCAATTATTATCAAGAAATTCTTCACGACTCTAGACTGATTCCATCGTTTGTTACTGAGTCATTACGCTATGATAGTCCCATACAAACTATAGGTAGATTTGCTAAAAATCATCTGGAACTATGCGGACATAATATTAAAGCTGGTCAACGAATTATGATGAGTATTGGTAGTGCAAATAGAGACCCCGAGCGGTTTCAAAATCCAGATTCATTCATCCTATATCGTCAAGATAATGTTCCACTGTCATTTGGTTATGGGGCACATCAATGTATAGGTGCTGCACTATCAAAGCTGGAAGCAAAAGTTGTAATTGAAACTGTCTTAACTCATCTTCCACGACTGCAAATAAATGTCAATAAGCTAAGCTGGGATGTAGGAATTGCTTCTCGTGGTTTAAATAAGCTAATCCTTAATATAGATTAAAAATTACCAGAAGAAAGGCAGAGGACAGAGGGCAGAAGGTGCGATGCATAATTTCTGTTGAAAAGCAAGTCCTCTGTACTCTGCCAAACGGGTCTAAAGCCCCCAACTTATGGTATGGAGACAAATAAAAGCGAGAGCTTCCTTATTAAATCCCCCGCTTTTAAGCGTGGGGATGCCCTTCTGCCTTCTGCCTTCTGCCTTCGTACTTCTGCCTTCTTAAACGCAACTAATTTAGTACTTCTATTTAATAATCTTTAGATAGTTAGTTGATTAGCAAACTAAACTCTCATGACAAACAATTACATTAACCTATTCCGAGACAAGAAATTCTTCCTAATCTGGTTAGGACAAGTACTTTCAAAATTAGGTGATGCTTTAGACGAAATAGCGTTAATCTGGATTGCCATTAAAGTTTCCGGTGATAATTATCTAGGTATTGGTTTAGTTTTCTTCATTCGCTTTCTACCTTACTTAATTTTTGGCATTTTAGGTGGAGTCTACAGCGACCGATTGAATCGAAAACATATCATGATTGTTACTGATATTGCACGAGGTCTGGTTGTAACTTCTCTGCCTATATTAATTTTTCTCAACCGTCTTGAGTTATGGCATTTGGCTGCTGTATCGCTCATCTTAACTATTTTACGTTCTTTTTTTCAACCGGCATTACAAGCCTTTGTACCAGATATTTTGAAAAAAGAGCAACTTATTCATGCGAATGCATTGCTTCAAGCCTCCTATGAATTTTCAGGTGTTATTGGACCTGCCATTGGAGGTTTTTTACTATCAATAACCTCACCAGCGATAGTATTTATTATTGATGCAATGACATTCTTTATGTCTGCTTTTGCTATCTTTCTAATTTCCTATCGATACAGAAAGAATTTAGAACCAAAAGAATCCCCGAACGGGATTCTTGTTGATTTTAAAGAAACTGTAGATTTGCTGTTGCAAAAAACTCATGTAATGTGGAGCATTCTGCTATCAGCAGCAGCGATTCTATCAATTGCTGGAATTTTAAGATTAGCGATACCAAGCTATACAAGCCATATATTAGCAGGGGACTCCAAATTACTGGGAACTATCATGAGCGTGATGGGACTGGGTACAGTAGTAGGTGCGCTAATAATTGGAAAAGTTTCGATAAAATCCTATGAAAAGTTAATGTTTTTAGGATGGGCTGTATATGGTCTTTTGCTAGGTATTATGGGATTAACTCATCAACCTCTAATAGCTATCTTTATTGCACATTTTGTAGGTGTCTTCGGTGCAGTAGTAGATGTGTTGTTAGTTTCAATAATACAAATAAATATACCCATTAAATTTATGGGTAAAACCTTCGGATTCTTTTCAACATTAGCTAATGTCGGAGATTCTATATCTGGTTTACTAATAGGATATTTACTTACTAAATTTCCAATACCGTATATATTTCTGTTTGGCGGTGGGAGTGCTGTCTTAATCGGTTTTCTCGGAATTTATCTCGTCAGTCAATGGCAAAAGCGTTCTGAAAGAATCGCATTAAGATAAGGAATTTTGGTCGTAATGGGATAACGGTAGGGAAGCTGCTGTGAGCCGTCATGTAGTTCTTGAAAGTCCTACTACGTAAGACTTTTAGCTTTTGCATGGCGGCTGGTTGCAGCGTCGCTACTTTTACGCCAATACTGGAGATTGTCAAGGGAATCAACGTTACTCGCTCCGGGAGGGTGACATCTCAACCGCAGTCAAATTAATCGAATTATTGACGCGGCGGCGAGTGTCTTTACTTTTGATTCCGTACTAGGCGCTGAGTTGGGTCATTTCAACGGGCATGGGTTGAATCGAAACAATGGGAATAGTTTCCACCAAAGAAACCGTATAAGCGGAAAGGTGTAAAAAATCAGACACTGGAGGAGTCAACAAAATATCAAAGACTGTCTGTTTGAGGTCGCTTGATATCAAACTTGACGGGATTTTCCGACTGGGGATATTTCTTTTCTCAACAGGATAGGAAAGATATTTGTACTCCAAATTCTTATCCACCCAGTCTTTCAATGCATAAATTGCCTCTCTACCAAAACCATTACCGTGAGCTGATTTTTTTATCCAAATTCCTAACTCCGGTGTATCAGTATCAATAGCACCAACGGAGCAAATTCCTAAAAACTCGAAAGTATCCTTCTTGAGAATCACCAACACTAAGTCAGTTTTATTTTCTCGCTGTTGAATCATATCTTTGATGACCTTCTCGGTTTCACTGATATTGTCAGCTGGTTTCGGATACATAAAGGTGGTAATTTCGCTTGTGAATTCCCGAAACACATCTTCTGTGTATTCCAGCGAAATCACTTGGAGAATGAGTCTTGTACTCTCTAAACTTACTTTTTCTAAGTTCTCCATAAGCTGCGTTTTTTGGTTTCTTACTTTGGTTAATCTATATTAATGCTTAAATCATCTGATGCGGTAAGGGAGCAACAGATGCATCTCGCACGCCCGAAAGTAGTTTAGGCAAACAAGCGCGGAGTGTAGCGAGCGCTTAACGAGCGTGTCATTCCCCAAAAACCTTTACCCCGACTTCTACAAAAAGTCCAATGAAAACCCCTATTTTCTTTTCTCCGGTGGAGTGACAATCCAGATAGTGCATTTCGGATTTTTATCATCTTGGCACTTGAGAATCCGCTCAAGATTCCATTGCACCAGATTACGCCCCAAGACATTACTGGAATCATTGTACTTGAGCAACATAACCCACAACCCACAAGCAAAACTAGCTAGTGCTGTCACAGCAATAGCCGACAGTGGCGAAAACCAGCTTGCAAACTTCAGCCCAATTGTGTTCTTCTGCAGCCTTGAAATCTCAGCAGAAGCAATATTTATTTGTTTGGTTGCAGTGTTGAGACTTTTTATTGGCTCCTCCACCTGCTCCAACAAAACTTTCTGACGCTTTTCTGACGCTTTTCTCTCCTGCTCCAGACTATTGCGAAGTGCAATCACTTCCTCCTTCAATTGTCCTGCCTGGAGAACTGCGAGCTGAGCTTGCTCTAGTGTTTCATTATTTGCCGCAGATATTGCAGAAGTCGTCGCCATACCTACTTTTTTCATCCCCTCTACATAACCAGAGGTGACTTGCTCAAGAGTTTCCCTAATAAGGGACGCTTGCTGTTCTTGTGCTCCCGTTATCTGTGTTATTCTCTCCTCTATTGCCTGTAAGTTCCTTTCTGATTGCTCCTTCCAATCCTTCAAAAGTTTTGACAACTCAGCCGGAGCCGTCTCCAACAAAACCCGCATCTGTCCTGTGAGAGCCAGTACCAAAAACATCGGGTCATTTGGCTCCAGTTGACTCACCTCTATAATCTGATAAACTTTTGCCTTAACTTCCGGTGACTCCCCAGATAAACAGATATCTAATACCTCTAGTGCCTTCCCTTTTAGCTTACTCATGCGTATACTCAATTGTATTCAAAGGTGGTAGTAATGGACAGCAGGGGAAGCAGGGGAGGAAAGAAGTCATTGTCCATTTACTCTTTCTCCAGAAGCTGCACATCTCCCCCTGCTCAAGAACTGCTTGGTCTATACCTGACAATTTGATTGCAACGCGCGTCTCATGCCACACCACCACCTGAATCAAAAGCAGCATAAGCTGCTTTGAGAAAGTTCACCACCCGCTGTTTACTAATTACCCCAAACTCTTTATACTCTCGTGCTTCTGCAAACGTCAGCCGTTTCTGGTCTATTATATTTCTTTCTTTATACGCTAGCTTCGGAAAATCTATAGACTTTATCTTATACTTTTTTATTAACTTCTGTATTGCAGAATCTTCTTCTACGTGTTCCCAATCGTCGCACAGTCCTAAATTCCTGACAAAAATATGGGGGATTTTATTACCATAGCTATTCACTGACTGAATAAACAGGTTGAGGCTGTCATATCCTCCTGTAGAAACAAACCACTTGCAAAAACTTACCCCCTGAGAATGCCCCAGTTCAATTAACTGATTTCTTGAAATCCAGTCTTTGACAGCTCTATGAGTTTGAGCAGCCAGATTCACAATCACAGGTTTGTCAATCGCCATCTCAAAAATTTTATCTGCTTTATCAGACTGCCGTTCATTTTCAGTAAAGACAGCATACTGACATATTCCCTTATAGACACCAGCAACATCAGGATTAGACCTATCCGTCTCTACAGGCACAAATGGTAAGTTCTTATCCAGACAATATTGAATCATTGTCCTTGTAAAGAGCGACTTTCCCACCCCTCCCTTTTCGCCATCTATAAAATAAATTGTTGCCATAAGAGCTACCTCTAATCTAAGAATTCAGTTGTTAGTCATCAGAATTCAGAATCCAGAATTTCTTCTGACTTCTGACGAGTGACGACTGGCTCCTTTATGATGACCTAAGTGCCTAACTCTCAAATCTTGAAATGTCAAAGCTTGTTCTCTCCTGACTCCTGACTCCTGACTCCTGAATTCTTCTCCTCTAATACTGATTAAACTCATCTGACATATCTGTATTTGACTTAGTGGTTCTTCTTTGTTTCTGCTTAGCAGGTTTGCTAGTTTCCTGCTCTTGTTCTCTATCATCTATCTGCTTTTTCTCATCTGTCAATTCGTGATTCTCCTGAGCTGAAGAAGATTGGACTAAATCAGCTTTTGAGTTAACAGAAGAATTTAATGAAGAAGTTAATTCAGTTTCTGGCAGAGTTCCTGATGAGTTAGGTATATTCTCTGAAGTAGAAGCCTGCTTTGCTTGTTCTGATTTCGCCACTCGTTTTTTCGAGCGTTTTTCTTTATCAATCTCGGTTAAGTACTGCTTGAGAGTCGCCGCCGAAACCAGAATTCCTTGTTGCTCAAGCAGCGCAGATAAGTCTTGGTAGCTGTATCCCTTCTTCAAAGCCGAGTGAAGCTTATCACGGAGAAAGTAAATACTCTCCCGTAGTGATAGTTCTTCTTTCGGCTTCTCTTCTAGCTGCTCTAGTTTTGTGAGAGTCGCTTTGAGAGTATCAATATGAATCTTTTGTCCAGGCTTTGTAGTTGCCATCGTGAACGAAAATTTTACTTATCCAGTTTAGAAATAATGTTACAACGTTCCACACCGAAAAACATCTTGGGTTTTGGGGGAAATGCGAAAGAGAAAGGGATGGAACGGAGCAGTTGCTCCGAACTTCACCGCTACCCTTTACCTTTCTGATCTAATGTATTATTTTACACGTCTATGATAGAATCAACTTACTTTGAGCAAATAGCGTTGTGCTTGGAGTATCAGTCTGCTCACACGGGTTGTTGGGTTTTGTCGAGGGTTCTTTCTCAGTAGCAGAGAGACCGTCTTTTTTACCCCCGTGGGTCGTGCTACTGGGTTGTCGAGTGAATTGTCCCGTCTCTCTACTAACTCCACAATTTTGCCCCCTACGGGGGACGCTGCGCTCAAAATTGTTCCGCTCGCTAGGGGGAGTACCCCCTCAGAACCCCCCGACTACTGGGAAAGAAAAAAGTATGGCATACGCAATCTGCCGAATCCAAAAACTTAAGGCTGGGAATATCGGTGGGTCTTCTAGACATACCAACCGAGAATGCTACACGCCCAATGCTGACCCAGAGAAAGAGCATATCCGCATTATTGGGTTACCAGATGGACCATTAACCCCAAATCTGGAAACTTTGGTTCGGCAGCGAATTGGTTCGCAGATGATTCGTAAAAATGCAGTGTTGGCAGTAGAATTTCTCTTAACTGCTAGCCCGGAATATTTCCGACCCGATAACCCAGCAAGAGCGGGATACTATGACTCAAAACGACTAGAAGATTTCCAAAAGAAAGCTTGTGAATGGTTGCTCAATAGGTATGGTGATCGCATAGTCAGAGCTGAACTTCACTTGGACGAATCCACTCCCCATATTCATGCATACATGGTGCCGCTGGATGAGAAAGGCAAGCTCAATTGTAGGGGTTTATTAGGTGGTAGCCGTTATCGCCTCAGTGAACTGCAAGATAGTTTTGCATCAGCTATGGAACCTTTGGGTTTAGAGCGCGGCATTAAAGGAAGCAAAGCTCAGCACACTGACATCAAAAAATATTATACAGCTATCAATACTGCACCAGAACTAGTCGTAGAGCCGCTGACTGTGCAACAGCAGTTAGCAGACAGACAACGGGCGCTTAAAAAAAGTGCGGAAATGGAGCGGACTGCTGCTGCTCTTTCATTGGAGAATCAAAAGTTAAAACGTCAACTGACTGATGTATCAGCCTCAGCTAAAACCCAAAAAGAAGAAGCGAGCAAGTGGAAGAAAAAATATGAGGATTTAGCAAACAGAGTTCGGGACATTCCACTGGAGCAAGTTGCTTATGAATTAGGATTAGACCCAGACTCAAAAGAGAAACATAAGTGGGAGAATTCAAACCACATTATCAATATTACTGGCAGCAAATTTTATGACTGGAAACAGTTAAAAGGTGGTGGCGGTGCAATTGACTTGGTGATGCATATTAATCAATGTGATTTCAAACAAGCAGTCGCCTGGTTGGGAGAGCGAATAGGAGAATCAGCTGCAATACAAGCTACCACCTATCACACCAGAACTATTATCCAGTCAGAACCATTAAAGCAGTTTGTGCCACCCGAAGAAAATCAGAACAACTGGCAGCAGGTTAGAAGCTACTTAACCCTGAAGCGAAGACTGCCAAGTGCCTTGGTAGATACCCTGCATCAGCAGGGGTTAATTTATGCAGACGATAAGCAAAATCTTGTTTCTCTGAATCGCTCTCTTGATGGGGTTGAAATCACCGGGAATACGGTTCGGTTAGGGAGGTTATCTGTTGAGGCAAGCAGGGGGAGCAGGGGGAGAAGAGGGGCAGGGGGAGAAGAGTTAATGGACATTAATTCTTTTTCCTCCCCTGCTTCCCCTGCCTCCCCTGCCTCCCCTGCTTATCCAAACCGTATTGAAATCACTGGAGCATCCCTCAGAGGTACAGTAGGAGATGACAACCAATTCAAAGGATTAGCTCGTGGCTCTAAGCGTTCTCTTGGTTGGTTTTACTTTGTGCGTGGTGGACAATCTTTTGACCCGATTCAACGAGCGGTGCTTTTCGAGTCTCCCATTGATGCAATGTCATTTGCGGTGTTAGACCGTACCGACTCACGCAAGACGATTTATTTATCTACAGATGGGGCAGGTCATGTACCGCTGGATTTTTTACAAGCACTACCACAAAGGTCTGTGATTATTGCTTATGACAATGATAAAGTAGGAGAGGAGATGGCGCAAAGGGTAATAGAGCAGTTGCCCAATTCGCTACGCCTTTCACCTGATGCATTAGACTGGAATGAGCAGCTAAAGAAGAGCTTGAATTTTGAGCGGCACAATCAGCAAGAGTACTCACACAAGCGCAGCAGAGGATTGAGTCGTTAATGCCAGTTGTTGACCGAGCGCTGTAGAATAATCTTGAACAACAACACATTGACTCGCAGCGCTCAGTCACCGCTTCGCTACAACTGGCTCTACACAGATGAGAGGGGTTTTGTTTTTCTCCCTTTAGAAAAGTGTAAAAGTGTCGGACTGTAGTTCTCCCAGTTCGCAGGA
Organism: Iphinoe sp. HA4291-MV1; assembly: GCA_019359415.1. GTDB lineage: Bacteria > Cyanobacteriota > Cyanobacteriia > Cyanobacteriales > Nostocaceae > Brasilonema. The sequence goes on from JAHHHH010000075.1 coordinate 35,265, forward strand.
GTGCAACTCTTGTAAGATTCCTCTCATTTCATCTACAGATTGTTTGTTACCTTTAAATGAGAAAGAACGGCACGCATCGCGCAGGCTAATAGATTGCTTATCGGTTCTCTTGAGATAATCAAGGAATGCTTGACCTTTTTCTGATAGGCGGCTGTTGCGTTCTACAGTGCTCGGTGAGGAATCACCAGAGTACTGAGCCGAATATTCCTCATCTTCCTTGGTGATGTCTGGAATGATACCTAATGCCCATTCTCCTGAGTCAGTGATTGAGGATAAAATTACGGGTTGCCCCAGTTCTATAGATGCTTTCTTGACTTCTGGGTTGCCAAGCAATTGTGCTAAGGGGTCTTGTTGTAGAGATATGGCAATTAAATGTGGGAGACTTTGATTTTTATGGACGCAAGTTGAGAGTTTTAGGTCACGGGGTCTTACACGTAAAAAAATGAGCCAGGGTTAGGGAACAAATGAAGAATATTTGGATCTGGACTTTGGATGTAGCGAATACGATAGCAGATTGGTTAATTGCCAGGGGTGATTTGAATGCCAATTTCCCAATTTTTACGGCGTTATATTTCCACAACAAAGGGCAATTATTGATGACAGATGCTATCTATCAATAGATACTTTTCTCGATTCTCATCATTACATATTTGGCAAATAATTATATAATTGACGTCAGCATCTCGTCACTAAAAAAATCAACCAATTTCTTGTTCTATGACCGAAGTAGCCCTCACCTATGAACTTAGAGATTATCAGCGCAAATGGATAAAGGATATTTGGGATTCATGGAAGAGAGGGAATAGAAGAGTACTTGCTCAGTTACCTACTGGCGCAGGTAAGACTATCTGCTTTGCTCATATCTGTGACAAATTTTTTCGTCTTCAACAACAACAGGTTTTAGTCATCGCCCACCGCATTGAATTAATTACTCAAGCTGCCGAAAAGTTAGAAACTATTGTTGGCGAATCAGTAGGTATTATCAAAGGAGGATGTCCAGCGCATCCAGAGCGCCAAATTCAAGTTGCCAGTGTTCAAACCTTAGCCAGACGAGAGCTATTAGAACTACCATTAAACATTGGACTTTTACTTTTTGACGAGGCACATCACACCAGCGCTTCATCATATAGACGGCTGATTGAACATTATCAAAATGCCCGCATCTTAGGTGTAACTGCCACTCCTCAAAGAATCGACGGTCAAGGATTTCAAGAATTATTTGACGATTTAGTGGTGGGAATACCCACAGCAGCTTTAATCAAAGAGGGATATTTAAGTAAATTTAGATTATTTGCCACCAACCAAACGATTTCTACTACTGGGGTTCAAAAGTCTCGTGGAGATTTTAGAGCCAAGGAACTAGCTGTTGCTGTCACCAGCCAAATCGGAGTTGATGAAATCTTTCAAAACTACTTAAAATATGCTAAAAATTTGCGGACAGTCATTTTCGCATGTAGCCTAGAACATAGTCGAGCGCTAGCGGCGGAATTTTGCCGTCATGGGATTAAAGCCGAACATTTAGATGGGCAAACCAAACCAGAATCAAGAGTTCAAATCCTAGAACGGTTCCGTAGCGGGGTCATCCAAGTCATTACTAATTACGAAATCTTAACAGAGGGATATGATTGTCCCAATATCGAGTGCATCTACTGTGTTCGTCCAACCGAAAGCTTAACTTTATGGCTTCAGATGACAGGACGGGTTTTGAGAACTCACAGTGTCAAACCAACGGCTGTCATCATTGACGTAACTGACAACTGGAAAAAGCACGGACTCCCGGACGAGCAGCGTCAATGGAGCTTAGAACCAAAAACCCTTACCCCCTCAAAATCTTTGGGTTTAATCCAATGTCCACATTGCACTCATGTTTTTCAGCCTCTTTCTCATGAAAGAGCGATTGTTGACGCAGAAATCGGTGAGGACGGTTTAGTCATTGAACATCACTCAGCGATTTGCCCTAGCTGCGGTCAATGCGTCAAGTTTACTACCAAAGAAACTACAAACCAAAACCTGAAAAGCACGATAAGAATCCGACTTCAAAATAGCCGAAATCTTGACCTCACAGAAATTGACCTGTCTGTGTCGGGTGCTAGATTAGAAATGGTGTACGACATGCTGTACTCACAGAACTTAAGAAACGCTCCTCCCGCCAAAATCTACAAAGCTATCTTCATGACCTTTATCGAAAAAATCTCAGAATTTAGCTTGGGGGATTGGCGAGAGATTGTCAAAATGGTTGAACGCTCTGAACCAGCAACGACTAAAAAAGCCTGGGAGCTATACACTGAAGCACTTGATAGGCATAAAAATCGCCTCAGAGCTCTGTCTTTTATCGAGCAGCGAAAGTCAAAGAATCAAGTCAAGATACCAGCTTTGAGAGGAACTACAGATAAATCTCTTAATCAGGTAGCCCCCAATATATCATCTGCAGGAGAGCAACAACCTAAATCATCTCCAATCAAACAAAATTTAGGTAATCCCTATTTTCAGAAAAAATATGCCCAGGAATGGGAACAATCCTTAGCTAAGTGTTCGGTGACAACTGCCGAGTTTTTGAGCCAGAATACTGGATTATTTCATGTAGAAACCACACCGAAATTTGTGAACATTTCTCTGGAGATTGAGAATATTCCTAACCTGAAATTAAAGCTCAAAGAAGTTTATAATGCTACAGAAATTCAGTCGGCTTTCAGTCAGGGCTTTGGTAAACAGGCTAAGGTGATGCTGAGATTAGTTCCGACCCAAACTGAAAGCCAGTCTGGCGTTGAGATAGGAAACGGACAAAAAACAACGCTCGACGTATAATTTTTGAAGCTGTATCTCGTAATCTAAAGCAGAATAAGAGAGTGAAGTACCCACCATCATAGTCGGTACTCCGATTGATGGTGGGTACTTCACGCAGCGCTACTGTCAATCAACAACAAGCTCTAATGCTAAGTAGTCGTGTTTGTAATCAAGCCAAAAGAAGTCATCAACTAATTCCAGCGCACAATCAGTAGACCGAAAACTTTTGTCAGTCAACGCAAGAATGAGGGTTTGGGGCGATGTTTTGGGCACAGGGTCGAGCGATCGCTTACCTTAGCAGGAGAACTCATCTACAACCCTATTGCTCA
>JAHHHH010000076.1 GCA_019359415.1 Iphinoe sp. HA4291-MV1
GTTCAAGTTGGCGATACGCTTTTAGCGTCTGCGCTTTGCGCAATCGCCCCCGCAATTAAATAGCAGCTTTATTTTCCCGCACTCTATTACCAGCGCCTCTTCTCACCATATTATCTTCATATAAAAAACGCAAGTTATACCCGTGGAGAGTATAATCAAGAATACTTGGATTCATCTACTGGGGGTACTCCTTAGGTAAACTGCTCAATATGTTTAAGATACTTTGAGCGATAACTTGACTACAAAATGGTGAGTAGTCTAAAATCAGAGCCAGTACGATCACAATCCCTGTAGCTAAAGTTAAACCGACTATATGTCGCAAGCCGGAGGTAACCGTTCACGGGGAGTAAATCATTAGACGAAATTCTAAAGCCCTTGCATAGCATGAGTTTGGGGTGGTTTCTAGTAGGTGCTAATGGTACCTAAAATGTCTAAACGACAATTTCCAGATAAGTGTAGCACTTTGGACTACTCAAAATTAACCGGAAAAAATCAAATCTAGACTGGTTTTCGTACTGTATCCGTTTGATTCCATATTGGACGTTTTTTTGACTCCCCCGTGAACGGTTACAGCCGGAGAGATATCGTTCACGCTTTTGAATCAAGACTAATCATCGCTCTCGATAAATCCATTAAATTCGCCAGCTTGTAAACAATTCGCGCACCAACATTACCATCCCACTCAGCATCACCAACTTCGCAAACATCAAAACCAATAATTTTTCGACCACTACTAACCAATTCACGAAACAAACAAAAAGCTTGCTCCAATTCCAAGCCACCAGGAACAGGAGTTCCTGTACTCGAACAGAGTTTTGGATCTAGACCATCTACATCAAAGCTAATATAAACATATTCTGGTAAATGACTGATAATTTCTCGACACAAGTCAATCCAAGTCGTTCCTGAATAGAGCTTTTGTTTTATGACTGGGTCATAATAAGCGACAATTCGACCATGAGATTGGTCAATCATTTGCACCTCATCATGACAAATATCACGCAAGCCTACCTGCACTAACTTGGAAATTTGCGGTAGCTTCATCGCATTAAACATGATGGACGCATGGGAAAACTCAAACCCCTCATAGGCATCACGTAAATCTGCATGTGCATCAATATGCAGAATACCATAGTTTGGGTAACTCGTTGCTAATGCTTGGAAATAACCTAATGGTGAACTGTGATCCCCTCCAATCACAGCAACTCGTTTACCATTTTCAATCGCTTCTTTAGACTTTTCAAACAACCATTGATTCATCTGCTGACAAGCTTGATTTATTTCTGCTAATACAGGTGTTAAATCTGGTGTCTCTGTCAGAGGTTTGCTTTGCTCTAATCGCTCGATAATTTTTGCTGCTAAGGCACGATAATATTTGTTCTTTTCTAAAATATCTTGGGAAATTCCTACCATAAAAATTCCCTGTTTCCATCCGTCAGGATTATCGAAATCAAACAAATCCAGTTGCGGCGAAGCATCCAGAATTCGTTGTGGTCCGTTAGCAGTGCCTGCACCATAGGAAACGGTTACTTCCCATGGTACACCAAAGACAATCAGGTTTGCAGACTCGTAATCGAATGGTAAACCAAAGAGATTGCCATTGATTTGACCTATGCCACTGGGATTGTAGTCTTGGAGATGACTCATAGCACCGGATAAAACTAAACTAATAACCATGTTATGGATCAAATGGACTGCGAACACCTCGAACATCATGATTAAGAACGTGAGTAATCGCCTCCCACTCGTTCTTGATGGTGATGATACGATCAAGGCAATTTTGTTCTACTGATATGCATCAAACCTTTATTCCTGGCATTACTCCACCCACAGTACAGTCTGAACTCTCCTGGTGGTTTGCGTTCGTTGGCAATAAGTTGCTGGTTCGTCCCGAAGGAACGGTTAGTCAAATTCCCAACCTCATCAGTCTGGCAGAAATTGGCTTGGAGCCAGTGCGAACCCAATTCCTTGGTACCTTGGACAGTCAGCCCTGTTACTCGGTAGAACTGCCTAAAGATGCAATTATCCCCTATGATATGACCTTGCGGGGATTGCGTAAATTGTACGGAACGTTGGATGATGAGTTGTATGCATTGAGCGGTCGCGCTATTCAACTTGTGGAATGGGATCGCACCCATCAGTATTGTGGACACTGTGCGACTCCGACAACCCAATTACCCCATGAGCGCGCCAAGCGTTGCCCTAAATGTGGATTGGTTAATTATCCTCGACTCTCGCCTGCTATTATCGTTCTTGTCTGTCGCGGTGAAGAACTCTTGTTGGCTCGCGCCCATGGGTTTCCAGCTGGAATGTACAGTGTGCTAGCTGGATTTGTGGAACCAGGAGAATCGTTGGAACAGACGGTTGTGCGTGAAGTTCGGGAGGAAGTGGGAATTGAGGTGAAAGACATTCGCTATTTTGGCTCACAACCTTGGCCGTTTCCAAATTCACTTATGATTGGATTCACAGCTACCTATGCAAGGGGTGATATCGTTATCGAACCGCAAGAGTTGGTGGATGCTGCCTGGTTTAGTAAACATAATTTACCACAAGTTCCTCCTAAACTTAGTATTGCCCGGAAGCTTATCGACTGGTTCGTCTCCACTCACTAAGCCATTCACCTGAGCCAATTGTTTTGATACCACAAACACAGTTGTTGCAACATTGTCAAAATGGTGTTTTTGCCTGTAAATGAAGAGTCTGTCCGGCGGATTGCGGATGCTCAAAGGAAAGTTCTCTTGCATGCAGATGTAACCAACTTGCTCCTGCACGACATCCATAAAGGCGATCGCCTAAAATAGGTACCCCAAGTCCTCTCGAATCAGCAGCATGAACTCTCAACTGATGGGTGCGTCCTGTTAGCGGCGTAAACTCGACGCGAGTGTAGTTTCCCTCACCTGCTATCATCTGAAAGTGAGTCACGCTGGGTTTTCCATACTGGCAATCGACTTGCTGATAAGGACGATTCTGAGGATCTCCCCATAATGGCAGTTCAATCACACCTCGGTTAGTAGTAACAGAACCGGAAAGCACGGCTTCATATACCTTGTGAACCTGCTGTTGCTGAAACTGCCGACTCAGTTGACGATAGGTTTGTAAATCGCGAGCCAACAGAAGAATGCCAGATGTTTCCTGATCCAACCGATGCACAGCTTTAAGCATCATACCATCTGGTAATAGCTGACGTAAACGACTAAGAACACTGTCTTGAGTGTCGCGATAACGACCTGGAACCGATAATAGTCCTGGGGGTTTATTCACAACAATCAACCATTTGTCTTCATAAAGAATGTCAAATCCGAGTAATTGCCCATCAGAAAAACACTCCACCTTGTTGTACTCTCCCCTCCTCTTGGTAAGAGGAGGGGTTGGGGGTGAGGTTTGCCAGCTCTTTCAACGCGAACAAATGAACTACTAAATCAAAGGTTGAAACTCTCTCCCTGTATAGAGTGTGAAATTAGGGCTTGAGGCTATCGATGTCCGTCTGGGCGATTGCAATGTCAAAGATGATCAAAATGTTGACCTTTTGGGTGGGCATTTTGTTGAAGAAAATCCCGTAACGACGATAGCGCAAGGATTAAAAGAAGAGCGAAAAATATAGTACAAATGAACGCGTTGAAAGGGCTGGGAGAAAAGAGTTAACGTCCATTGACTCTTCTTCTCAAGAGCTCCTCCGCTCCCCATCCCCTCTGCTCCTCTGCTCCCCATCCCCTCTGCCCCTGGAGCCTCTTCGTTGACCTGCTTCTTCTTCAAAGACGGTTTTGCCAATATTTTCACTTTACAAAGATAAAGGACATGTTTAGGGTAGTAGCGCTTCAACAATTGGGCGTACAGAACAAATTGACCGACGGCTTCCTCCAGATCCTTCATATCAGAGGGACGGGTAAAACTTTTGACCTCAACGGCTATCTTTTCGGTTCCTCGTTCGGCTGCAAGTAAACGTTCTGCACCCAAATCAACAAACAGGTTTCTACCACGCGCTAGACGAATCCGCAATGGATCATGGGGATTTTTAACCGTGTCGTGATAGATGTCTTTGGCTGGCATAGTATCTTGATTGTATCGCGCCTCCTATTCAACAGCATTTCCCAGCACAGGAATGTTCTTGTCTAAAGACAGCAGCAATTATTTAATATTGTCATTATTCAAAATTTATTTATTAATAACTAAATGGTCAACTCTACTGTCGTTGCGACACTCACTGTTTATGTCAACCCTGCAATTGGCAATGATGCCAATGCTGGGACACGGTTAAAACCCTATAAAACTCTGACCCATGCCCTTAAGGTAGCCACCACAACACCCAAGATTATTCAACTTGCCCCTGGAACTTACAGCACTACTAGTGGTGAGGTATTTCCACTGGTCATTCCAGTGGGTGTAATTGTAGTGGGTCGCAAAGCAACCAAAGGTCAAAGTATTGTAATTTCAGGAAGTGGGAAGTATAAGAGCGAAAGCTTTGGTATACAAAATGTTGCACTGGTATTACTCAATGATGCTCGGCTCATGGGCATTACTGTCACAAATCCCACAGAAAAAGGAACTGGCGTCTGGATTGAATCCACAGCATCCACTTTGGCTAAGAACACTTTTCTCAAATGCGGTCGGGAAGGTGTGTTTGTGAGCGGTACTGCCAAACCACTCATTCAGGACAACGTGTTTGTGCAAAACGGCGTCGGTGGGTTGGTTATGGCAAGCAATAGCAAAGGGGAAGTGCTGCGGAATGTTTTCCAAAAAAATGCTGTGGGAATAGCCATTAGTGACTCTGCTGCCCCATTGGTAGCAAATAATACGCTTTCAGAAAACAGAAATGCGATCGCTCTTTCACGAGATGCCCATCCTGTACTACGGAGTAATCTTATCGAAAATAATGTTCAAGATGGATTGTTAGTTAACGGTAATGCCACTCCCGATCTTGGCAGGACTCAAGACCTCGCTGGTAACATTTTTCGCCATAACGGGCAGTTTGATATCCAAAATACCACCTCTGTTCAGTTGATTTCCGTAGGTAACCAGTTGAACCCTACCCAAGTAAAAGGAATGGTAGAGTTTATGGCTGCAGGAGAGGATACTCCTAGACCAGGATTAGTTAGCCCAAGTTTTTCTGATATGAGTGGGCATTGGGCGGCGGCTTTTGTGAAAGCATTGTATAACAGAAATTTGATAAGTCGTTTTCCTGATGGCAGTTTTCGACCAGAAGCCCCCATCACTCGTGCTCAGTATGCGGCTTTAGTTGCGGCTTGCTTCAACCCCACTCCCAAACACCCCGCACCTGATTTTACGGATGTACCAAAGGATTTTTGGGCTTATAGCGCCATCAAAATCGCAGCGCAGGGTGGCTTTGTTGGGGGATTGAGCGATCGCACATTCCGTCCTGGGCAAAATGTCCTCCGATTACAGATCATTGTCTCTCTAGTGAATGGACTTGCCCTGAAAGCAGCTGATAACAACAACTTACTTGGCTACAGCGATCGCAATACGATCCCCAACTATGCTCGTACCGCAGTCGCCACCGCCACCCAAAACAAAATTGTTGTGAATTATCCCGATCCCAAGCAACTCCAACTCAATCGAGAGGCGACACGAGGAGAAGTCGCTGCAATGCTTTATCAAGCATTGGTGGCGATCGGGCGAACTCCTAGTATTAATTCACCCTATATCTTTTCCCATTCTTCATTTGAAAAGTAAAATGAAAAGCACTTCGCCTCTATACTTGGAAGCACTTAATAAAAAAACTATAGATAAAAACAAGATAGGCTGTATGGGATGGGAGCAAGATGTGTGCCTGAGCGAAGCAGAGAGCCAGACGTTCACACTAAATTTGGACACCTCTGCTGACTTGGCAATAGCCCTACTGATTCATTATAGTTTCGACCTCAGTGGCTACAGCGCCAGTGAGCTAGTAGACTTTTGGCAAAAACAATACCCAGGTAACTGGCTACACTTGGCAGTCATTGAAGCACTCTATCAAGGTCGCTACAAAGGGATTTCAGTACAACAAATTCTAACATGTTGGCAGCGGCGAGGACAGGCAATTTGCCATTTTAACATGGAATTTGAACGCTTGATTTGCAGCAAATTTCCAAAGAGCTTAACAGCACTCCCCCAAGATCCTGTGGAGAAAGAGGGACAAGGGGACAAGGGGACAAGGGGACAAGGGGACAAGGGGAAGAACTTTCTTCTATCTTCCCATCCCCCTATCCCTTCATCCCCCTCATCTCCCCAACTCCCCAACTCCGCACCTTTGAAGCAAAAGGATGACTTCTTCCCAGTAGCTACCAATAATCCCCCTATTGGGCAATTCACCCCGAAGACAAGCGTAAGTTCAGACTCATTTACATCAAAACTCAAAGCAATGTCTCACGAAAAGCGATACACTTCTACAAGACGGCTCCCTGGACATCTACGCAGTTCTATTTCAGAAGAAATAGGAAATGACAATAGCTATTATTGACACTCCCACGTATGTTTAAAATTTTATGAACCGTCCACGTATTCTCCAACCTGGTATTAGCTATACGTTTAGCAAATATTTTGAGTTACCTTATGCACCTGTAGACGTTCTTGCAGAATTTGATTGTAGTTATGAACGTAAGCGATTAGATTTACCAAGGTCTGAGGGAAGCATTCAATGTCTAGATTTTTTAAGCCGCTATTTAGAAAGAAATTTAACCTACGTTAACCCAATAAGTGAAACAGCAAGACGAGAGACATTAATTGCTCCTACACTTTTAGAAATTTGTGCCGAAACTCAAACTCAATTGAATATCGAGTATCCCATTAACGTTAGTGAACAGCTAAAAGGTAGTTTTGATTACTACATAAGCAGTGATGGTGGAATACTTGTTGTTGAAGCCAAACAATCTGACTTGAGTCGGGGATTTACGCAACTAGCAGTGGAATTAATTGCTCTTGACCAATGGACTCAATCAAATGCCACAGTTTTATATGGAGCGGTAACGACTGGCGAGGATTGGCGTTTTGGAATATTTCACCGTCAAGAAAAACGAATTTCGCAAGACCTTAAACTTTATCGTGTTCCCGAAGAATTAGAGGAATTGCTACGGGTTCTTATAGGTATTATCGTAAAAGCGCCCTTGCTACTAAGCAGTTGAGATACTTTCCCTACACACGTAATGAAAATAGGGCGATGAAGAGAGGAACTTCCTTCATCAACCCTGAAGGGAAATTTTTAATTTATTGGCTCAACCACAGCTTTTAAACCGTTCTTATTAAGTATTTTCATTATGCTATCTGCGTTATAGCGAGTGCTGAAGACACCTACTTGCATCACTCCCTTACCGCGCCAGACAGTGCGAAAAGCACTAGGGGCAAGGAATTTGACTAACTCTTGCTCCTTTTCATTTTGGACTTCGACCACGACGCGGTAACGTAAATTCATTTGACCAACTCCCGCAGACGATGGGGATGAACTGTCAACATATGCTGTCGTTGAAGAACTTTGAGGTAGTGGCGCTTTTCGCATATTGCCAGTATTGCCCAAAGGGATATTGGAATTGGGAACGGGCAAAAGAGCTGCATTACCGACGGGTGCAGCTTCTAGTGTTGGCAATGAAGACTGTCTTTTACTTTGCACTCTTTGTACGGGTGCTGGTGCTACTTGGTTATACGAAGTTGTATTGAGTTGTGGTATTTGACGCCCAGATGGGGAAAAGGGAGGACGCGAAGCAGTCTGTTGTGAGTTCACCACGTCCCGATTTCCTTGTGTTCTCATATCAACAGTGTTACTTGCTGCTTGGGGTGCAGTGAATTCTACGATATTAGGAGAAACACGTACATAATTTGCTTGTCGTGATGTATTAGATGTGTTTGCTTGTGATTGAATTGACCTTGTTGGAGCAACTTGTCGAGCTGTTCGTGTCCTAGTTAGAGATTGTCTGCTATAGCTTGTCAAGCTATTAGAAATTGGCAACCCAGGATTTTGAGAGGAAAGCAGTTTTTGAGAAGCAAGTGGCGTCGGACTGGCGTGGAGAACCCCAGCACGAAAATATCCTCCCCGTGTACCTATGTCCCCGCGTCTTTGTGTCCTTAAATTCCCTCCCCCAAGTCTCCCCATTCCTGTGTCTGCTACTGCTATTGTCCCAGTGAAATCTACCTTGCCATTAATGCGGTTGCGCTCAAGGGTATTGCCAAAAGCAGGAAAGATTTGCTTGGCAGCGCTGGCGTTGATGTCGTAGCGAGCATTGTTGCGAAACTCATTACCACCTGGTTCAGAGGCGATGCCTAAATTGGGGATCGCCTGAGAAATGGCTACCAACCCGTCTTCTTTGCTGCCTTGAATGAGATTTTTCCTTAGTATTGGGCGAGCATTGGCTTGTACCACAATGCCACTTCTGTTGTCTTGAACAGAATTACCAACGACTATCGGTTGGGCATTGTGGGTAATATTAATACCAAAGCCTGTTCGTTGAAAAACGTTTTCCTGCACCTTGCTTCGAGAATTCCCGGAAATGGTCATTCCATTCGCCCCATTTTGATAAAAGAAATTGTTGCGAATGGTAGGTGTACTGTTGCCAGTAACGGCAATCCCATCTTGAGTATTGCCAGTAAAAGTACTTTCCACGATGACTGGACTACTGTATTCAATCCATAAACCGTAACCACGAGGGTTAGGATTGGTTACCGTTACGCCAGTCAACTTCGCTTGGTTTGCGCCCACAATAGTGACGTTTTGACCGCCAAAGACACGACTGAGGTAGGTATTCCCCCCTTGGATTATAATACCACGACCTTTACTGCGAGAGTCTCCTTGAATAGAAACATTTGGTTTGAGTATCAAAGGAAAACTCTCTCCTGTTTCGGCACTGTAAGTGCCGCTTGAGAGGATAATGACTGTATTGGAACCAGCAACTTGTAGCGCTTGGGTAATGGTTTTAAAAGGAGTGCCTTCACTACCATTGCCTACTTTGTCATCTCCAACACTTGGGTTGACAAAAAGCATGTTAACCTGAGACATTGTTCTGACGCCAGGCTGTCCCTGATCTGTTGTTCTGGGCATCTGAGCAATGGCGGCATCAAAGCTTGCGTCAAGCATTGCCATGTATGCCACTCCCATGCCAGTGGTAAAACACAAAACTAAGAAACGAAATACTAATAATATTGCGACATTGAGGAACGAATATGGTTTTTGACTCTTGGCAACTAGCTTTGCTGGTGTGTCGTTTCCGATATAAGATTTAGGAAAAACGTGGGGGTGAATCACTTTTACTGCACTCCTTCAACCAAAAAAACTTTTTATACTTTTGTGGACGTCGTAAATTAGTCAATAAGTTTACTCACATATTGACCTGTTCGCTCTTTTTGATACAAAGTTAAATTAGTTAAGAATCAATAGAGATGCGAAGCACATTGCCAATATGAAAGAGGCTGACTGTTACGATGAGAGCACTAATGGGGTTGTTGTAATGGTCGAGCCATACAGCCAAACAGAGCAAATACAGCAAGTTGTTTTCCGCATTTTAGATGCAAATTTAGATCGCGCTCGTGAGGGTTTGCGAATCATTGAGGAATGGTGTCGCTTTGGGTTGAACGACGCCCAATTGGCTACGGAATGTAAAAAAGAGCGACAAGAAATAGCTCATTGGCATACCGTTGAACTCCGGGCGGCGCGAAATACACCTGGCGATCCTGGGACTGAGTTGACCCATCCTCAGGAAGAGCAACGTACGAGCATCAAATCTTTGTTACAAGCTAACTTCTGCCGAGTACAAGAAGCTCTGCGAGTGCTGGAAGAATACAGCAAGCTTTACAACCCAAACATGGGGAAAGCTTGTAAGCAGATGCGTTATCGCATTTATACTCTAGAAAGTACTCTGATGGGACATCATCGGCAGCAACTCCTATTGCGATCGCGTCTGTATCTTGTCACCTCCCCCAATGATAAGTTGGTGGAAACCGTCGAAGCTGCCCTCAAAGGAGGATTAACACTGGTACAGTATCGCGACAAAACAGCCGATGATACTGTGCGCTTAGAACAAGCTAAAAAACTGCGGCAGCTATGCAACGCTTACGGCGCTATTTTTATTATCAATGATCGGATAGATTTAGCTCTAGCGGTAGATGCTGATGGGGTACATTTGGGACAACAAGATTTGCCTATTCCTATTGCCCGAGATTTACTTGGTCCTCACCGTTTGATAGGTCGCTCTACCACAAAAGCGGCAGAAATGCAAGCCGCGATCGCTGAAGGTGCGGATTATGTCGGTGTAGGACCAGTTTATGCAACTCCGACAAAAGAAGGGAAAGCACCAGCTGGGGTAGAGTACGTTAGTTATGCGGCGAAAAATTGTTCAATACCTTGGTTTGCCATTGGGGGAATAGATCCAAATAACATTAATGAGGTCATCAACGCAGGAGCAAACCGTGTGGCTGTGGTGCGTAGTCTCATGCAAGCCGAACAACCCACCCTGGTAACACAATTTTTTCTATCACAGCTAACAAGTCCTATGAAACCAGAAGCTGGGATGTCTTATGTCTGATAGGATTACACTTGTTGTCAATGGAGAAACTCGTGGCTGCTTACCCCAAACACCTTTACCTGATTTACTCCAACAACTAGGTTTCAATCCCCGCTTGGTAGCAGTAGAATATAACGGCGAAATTTTACACCGTCAGTTTTGGTCCCAGACAAAAGTCCAACAGGGCGATCGCTTAGAAATAGTCACCATAGTTGGTGGTGGTTAAGTTAACAAAGGTTAACTTAACAAACATGAATAGCGAAACTCAGGAACGTAAATTGAGCGGTGTAAGATTTTGCGTCTAGCTAATTGTTTTCCTCTACAACCGAGTTGTTCGCGCAGCTTTTGGTCTTGACATAACCGCTTGAAAGCATGAAAAACTTCATAGCCGGAATTGGGATTTACCAGTATGCCATTTTCCTCGTGGTGAATTGTATCTGCTACACTCCCCAAACCAGAAGCAATGACAGGTTTCCCAAAATAACCCGCTTCTAAAGCGACGATACCAAAACCCCCAACTCTGGGGGCTTTATTATCTCCCTGAGTCAGCATTGCAAGTATGTCACATGCTGCATAGTATCCGGTTAATTCCTGATCAGATACATGTCCAGCAAAATGGACTCGTCCTCGCACCCGCAAACGACTGGCTAAATTTTTCAGTGCAAACTCATAAGAACCTTGCCCACAGAGTATATAGTGAACATCCATCCCAAAAGTCAGTAGAAGTGTTAAGTTCTCAATCACGCGATCAAAACCTTTACGCTTCAGCAGCCGTCCTACAGAGAGAATGACGACTGCTGTTTCCGGAATACTGTATCCACTCCGCACCCGAACACGTAAATCATTCAGATCATCTTGAGAAGATGAGACACCAAATTTTTCTACTCTAACAGCGGGGTTAATGACATGGGTTGGTGTCGCCACATGGAAATGAGCAGTCAAGGAATCTCGAGTATAGGAACTGTTACAAACAATCCCTTGGGCTCGTTTTAACGTGAATTCAAAGAAAGAACGCAGTATGGGGTTGCGTGATGGCTCAAGAATATCTTTTCCGTGGAGGTAAATAAAAAAGCGAATAGGGAGGATGTAACTCAATAGCAAAAGAGAAAGAAAATGGTAACCGTGACCCCACTCAATATAGCGGTAGTGATAGCGAAAATAGAGTTTGATGGCTAGCACAAATGACCAAACTGTATTGAGGAAAGCTTGCAGCATACTCCCCACAAAACTACCATTCCAATGTCGAGAAACGGGCCAGCGGTGTACTGGAAACTTTTGCGCTTTGTCAAATAGCTTATCTCCCGAACAACTAGCCGTCAAAACAATCACCCGTTCTGGGTCTTGCAAACAACGATTATAGATATACTCTTCAATTCCACCTTCTTTTGGTTGAAAGCTATGAGATATGACTAGGATGTCCGGATATGACGCAGTTTTGTCTCGGATTGTTGCTCTTATGCGTGAAATATTTTCCATTAGACATTTAATCACTAAACGTCAAAATAGCATCAAAAATCTACATGATCTTTTGTAACCTTTGTCATTCATACCTTTAATTAAAGTGAAGAGATTCAGATAATTTTGTTCCAAGTATCTTGGAGTTAACAACTACCTGACGCTCTCCCTTTACCAGAGACAAAATAAAATAGTCATTCATGATTCATAGCTAAGATAATTACTTGAATTATGAATTTCAATGGCTATTTCATTAATTTAGTCTTGTCATTGTTATGACAGCTAAAATATTTATCTTACTGGAAAATTATTTTAAACTTTGAAGATTTGAAAGCTTTCATCATACATACTGTTTCCGGTAGAGATGAAGCTACAAAAAAGATATAGACAAAAGTTAAAAATTCAAGTGAGAGTAAGGATGAAGATTAAAAGAGTTATGTACCTGCTAGAATAAGTTTCTACAGGTTAGTATAAAAAATTTCCAGATTTCATGCTGAACACTTCATATGTCAAATCGCTCCTCTGAAGATTTTTAAATCTAACTACTGTTAGTAGGATATCTGAAGACCATTCAAAATGTATGCCAAAATGCCAAAAAGCTATTTTTCTTAATTGTCTTTTTTAAGAAAGCTTAAAATAAGTTTTTATCTAGTTTTTATCTATGGCAATAAATAAGTTTTGTTAAATTTGTTACAAAAAAACAAAAAAATAGTAAAATATTAGAGAATTATGAAAATAGCTATGAAAAATTATTTGGAGCAAGTAAAAGTAAGTAAAAAAAGACTAATAAAGAAAAGTTATTTACATAATAAAAAACCAAGAAACTAGAGTTATAAGCTGATACTCACTTAAATGAGCAAACGGAATTCGGAAAGTTCAATAGCTTGCGAGGTACGGTTATCTACTCCAGAAATCCCCCCAAAGCGTACTGCTCGTCCGATACAACAGACGGTAAATTGGAATTGTAGCCTATTGCTGGAGAGCTACTGCCAAGCAGCTACTCTGTGGGGCTACGGGCTGGCGTCATTGACCAAGCACAAGACTCCTACAGCATGGAGAGAAAAGATAATCAATATAACCAATACTGTTCTTCAAGCGACTGTATCATGCGTAAAAAACTACAACAAGCTATCAAACCCCTTTTAAAATCTCTGTTCCTCCTATGCCTTGTTTTTACATTGGCATTTGGTCATACTGATGGAGCGCTAGCCGCCAGTGGGGGTAGAATCGGCGGTGGTTCCTTCAGAATGCCCTCAAGCCGCCCCTACTCCTCTCCTCGTACCTATGCACCTCCGGGTGGTGGAGGTTACTATGCTCCCTATCCTGGTGGTGGTTTTGGTTTTCCGTTCCTAATTCCCTTCTGGGGTATTGGGGGGGGATTTGGCGGTTTGTTTGGCATTTTAATTTTTATTGTGATCGCGAACTTTCTGGTGCAAAGCTTCCGTCGCGTCGCTTCTGGTGACAGAGAAGAAGTGGGCTACAGCAGCAATCCTGCTGTTTCCGTAACCCGTTTGCAAGTTGGCTTGTTAGCCAGCGCCCGTGGTTTGCAAACCGAACTCAACCACATTGCTGAAACTGCTGATACGAACTCCCCAGAAGGTAGAGCAGAAGTCTTGCAAGAAGCGAGCTTAGCTTTGCTACGCCATCCAGAATATTGGGTTTACGCAGGTGGTGGAACTCAACAAGCTCGTTTAAATGCAGCTGAATCTCAGTTCAATCGTTTATCACTAGCAGAACGTAGCAAATTCACTGGAGAAACTCTTTCTAATGTGAACAACCAGCTCAAAGCAGCCAATCCCAAAGATGCTTTACCTGCTGCTGATGAACTCAACAATCCAACTCGTCTCATCACCGAAGGTCCTGGAGAATACATTATTGTAACTTTACTAGCTGCGACCTTAGGTAAATTCCAGCTAGGCGATATTAACAACGCTGACGATTTGCGTCAAGCTCTACGTCAATTTGGTAGTATGCCTGGAGACCAACTGCTTGCTATAGAAGTTCTTTGGACTCCACAAGCTGAAGGCGATACTCTCACCTCTGACGATGTGTTGGCGGAGTATCCGGATTTGAAGCTGGTTTAAGGGTGTTGCATAGTAAAAGAATAACTTTTGTGGGGTGGGCAGAAAAGCCCGCCTCTATTTTTTCTAGCAAAGAAGTAATAATATCATGTCCGGTTAATTGCTTATAAATCCCGCACAACCCCACCCCGGTTTTGTCTTGCGCCAAAACCGCCCCTCCCTCTCGAATATACGCAGAAATAGACAAAATCAACTTGAGTCAGACATAAGTAGTTTTTTAGTCAACTACCAGCATGAACAAAAAGCTTATGAGGAAGTCGTTAATAGAATGATATCTGAGTATACTGCTTTTGAAGTATGTATATTGCGGGTAGAAAATGAGTCAAAAATTTTAGAAGTAAAAGCCTTCCAAGGAGTTTCAAAAGTTAAGTGGGAAAATAGAAAAAATGAAGGAATAAAGTCAGGAGAAGGGCTAGTAGGAAAGGTGTTAGAGGGGAGTAGTCCGATAATTATTAAAAATATAAGTCAAAAAATAGATGAATTTAAAAATAAACATTGGATAATCGATAACCAATTTCAATCATTTGGTTGTTTTCCACTTGTTTATCAAAAAAAGGTTGTAGGAACACTTTCTTTATATACTGCATACGAGTACGACTTCCATCCTAGCTGTCAGGAGTTTTTGAAGAGAGTAGGTTCTTTAATAGCTGCTTTCATAGGAAAGAACCAAGAAGAGCATAAGGTGCATGAACTTGAAAAGTACCTTGATAGAGATCCAAATCAATTTATTGATAGGAATACCTTAAAAGAACAATTTAATTCTATATTTACAGATGTCGCTAACTCTAAAACTGAAACAGATTCTAGCAGTGACGCTTCCTCTGATTTGTCACTAGTTGACTAATTAAGATTTTAAACAGACCAACTCATGACAACCCGAAAGCCGCATATCCTCAGTCCACCATCCGGTTCGTTCCAGCTACGACTAGCGCTACGACAAAGCACAGAACTAAAACTCCAAGAACCACCACGAAGCACACGGCGGTTATTGTCACCACCAACTTCCCAAACTGATCCATCTGTGGGTGCGCCTTCGTAATTTTTGTGCCAAGGATCAGCACACCACTCCCAAACTAACCCATGCATATCATATAAGCCAAAGGCGTTTGCTACCAGAAAACTACCTACAGGTGTTGTTTCTTTTCGGTTTTTAGCTTTTTGTTCCCAAGAGTGAGTCTCGTCACTACAGTTTGCTAATTCAGTGGTAACTGTTTTGCCAAAGTGGAAGGGTGTCGTCGTTCCGGCGCGACAAGCATACTCCCATTCGGCTTCACTAGGTAAGCGATACTGTTGTCCAGTTTTTGCAAATAGTCTTGCACAGAATTCTAATGCTTCGTGCCAAGAGACATTTTCAACTGGTCGATTTACACCTTTAAATTTTGATGGATAAGGATTTAAAGATTGTTTGACTTTGGGTAAAGCTGCTACTGCTTTCCATTGTCCTTGGGTGACAGGAAACTTCCCCATAAAAAAAGGTTTGAGAGTCACCTCATGTTGTGGACGTTCGTCAGCATCTCCATCATCATCTTTTGAACCCATCATAAAAGTACTGCCAGGAATCGCTACCATTTCCAGTATGACTTCATTACCTAAGTTTTCTGCATAAAACTTTGCACTCCGACACTCACGGCTAATTTCGTTACCTTGTGCGTCTACTGTTACTACGTCAAACTCAAAAGTCTGCAAGGAGTGGAATTCTAAGGGAGCTTCTCGTTTAGGAATTGGGGTTGTTACTTTCTGTTGTTGAAGCGGTGATTGAGGTTGGGGAATTGCCAAAATGGCTTGTGCAGAAGATTTTGTTGCATTCAAATCTTGCACAACGTCTGTTGCTAATTGATACCTGTCTCTTACCAAATGTTTCAGCAACTTATCCAGAATTTCCCCTAGATCGTCGCTGATAGTAACCCCTTTTTCCCATAAATGCTCTCGCCACAACCATTTACCGTTTATAGGATCGTAAAGAGTATCTTGAAGCTGTCCTCCGTGAAGATTTTGTATGGGCAAACGTTGAGTGAGAAGACGTGCGCAAGTGACTCCTAAGGCGTATAAATCACTCGCCTGACAGGCAAATCCAGCCATTTGCTCGCTGGGTGCATAACCGATTGTATATAACACTGTGGCTTGTCTTGATAAACTGGTTTGCGTCACCTGCTTGGCACCACCAAAGTCAATCAAGACGAGTTTACTATCACTTTGGCGGCGGATGATGTTTTCTGGTTTAATATCCCGATGAATAACGTTACGCTCGTGAATAAATTGGAGAACAGGTAATAAATCTGCTAAAAGTTTGCGAATTTGCTCTTCACTAAAAGCTTGTTGCTGTAGTTCTTGTAAGAGAGTTTGCCCTTCAATAAATTCTTGCACCAGATAGAGACTAGAACCTTGTTCAAAGTAAGCAAGTAATCTGGGAATTTGCCAGTGATTTTCTCCCAGCTCATAAAGTCGCTTCGCCTCCTCCTTAAACAATTCTGCTGCTTTTGTACGTTCTGAAGTCCCCTGAACTTGTGGGAAGAATTGTTTGATGACGCATGGAGCATCTAGTCTATCAATGTCTTGGGCTGCATATGTTTTACTAAACCCGCCTTCACCTAACAATCTCAAAACACGGTAGTGGTTCCTGAGAAGGTTGCCAAAGTTGCTTTGTCCACAACTATTGCAAAATCTATTGCTGTTAGAGTTGAAGGGATGAGAGCAATTGGGATTTTGACAAATTTGCATAGTGAGCCATGTATCGCGTCTTGTCCAAAGTTGGCTCTAACTTGAGCTATTTAAATA
Source organism: Iphinoe sp. HA4291-MV1 (assembly GCA_019359415.1). Classification (GTDB taxonomy): domain Bacteria; phylum Cyanobacteriota; class Cyanobacteriia; order Cyanobacteriales; family Nostocaceae; genus Brasilonema. The sequence goes on from JAHHHH010000076.1 coordinate 16,790, forward strand.
CAGATATGTATATTCACATACACATTCCTGTCTACCTGCCCACACCCACTACAGGAAGGTAGGCAGATAAAAAAGTTCTGTGTATCTGCTTATGTGGGGTGAGAAGTTTCTAAGTTAGAAGTTTCTAAATATGAATACGTATGAGCGCACGGATTCCCATTATATAATAAATAATATGATGAAGCTGCTAATCTTGTCAAGAGTTTTGAAAGAGTTGCGGGAATGCCGACAAAATCCACTCATCACTGAACAATTTGCGATACCATTCCAGGGTAAATCCTTGCCAAGTAGCACTGTAAGGAGACTGGTTGAAACTATAAAAAGTCAGTACCAATATGGGCAGGTACATGAAAACAAACATGAGCAGTGAGAAAACCGCTTGCCATGTAAAGACACGCGGTTTTTTGGGAGATAGATTTCTATTCACGTTTTCTTCTTCTAGTTTCGCCATAGTATATCATATGAGCTACCAACAGCGCACTTGCTACCTCAGATTGATATAAAATCTCAAATTCAAATGACACAACTGCAACGAATCGCAATAGCACCCTCCCAACTCCAACAAGAGCAAATCTTGTTAACATCCCAGCAACAACATTATTTAGGGCGTGTTTTGCGTTTGCGCGATCGCGATCGCTTTATTGCAATGGATGGCAAGGGGAAATGGTGGCTAGCACAGTTAGAAGGAGAAAAAGCACAAATTGTAGAGTCAATAACGGTGCAAACCGAGTTACCCATATCCATAACGCTGATGGTAGCCTTACCCAAAGGAAATGGATTTGATGATGTGGTGCGGTGTTGTACTGAGTTGGGAGTCACTGTTATTGCTCCGGTAGTGAGCGATCGCACTTTACTTCATCCTAGTCCTCAAAAACTCGAACGCTGGTTACGCATTGCACAAGAAACTGCTGAACAATCAGAGCGTTCCTTTGTGCCTATAATATTAGAACCTGTTTCTTTTATCACTGGTCTTGCTATAGGAACAACAACTCATCGTTACATTTGTGAGGCTCGTGGTAGTTGTCCTCATTTAAGAGAAGCAATCAATCAAGTTTCTACAACATCTGAGATGATCATTGCTACTGGACCAGAGGGAGGATGGACGGAAAAAGAACTGGAGTGCGCTGTTGACGCTGGATTTCAACCTGTTTCCCTCGGACGTCGCATCTTGCGAGCAGTCACCGCCCCGATTGTTGCCTTATCTATTGTGGCAGCCGAGTTAGAATCAATGGAATTCAATGCAGCAAGCTGAAAAATGTAGACCTTTTGCGGAGACAGATTTGTAGGGTGGGCAGTGTCCACCCTTACAAATATCCAAAAGCTACTTAGAGGTTTTTACTTGACGTGCCATGTCTAAGAAAGAACTCATATTCGCACCTGGACGCCGACGACCATTGGAAGTGCCAGGTACGGCGAGATATTTTGGCGCAAAAGTAGTTTCAGCTGGCTGCTGTTGAATTGCCGCTTTGGCTTTTTCTGGTTTAGCAGGTTCAGGCTTAACGCCACCTGCAGTCTGTACTAGCTCAACTTTAGGTGCTTTTGGCTTAACACCAGCTGCTTTATCTTTTGTTCCATTCTTGGATGCTGCTTGTGCTGCAACAGGTTCCGCTGCTTCCTTAGCTTTCGATGGAACAGGTTCTGCTGCTTCCTTAGCTTGCGATGTTACGGATTCTGCTGCTTCCTTAGCTTGCGATGTTACGGATTCTGCCACTTCCTTAGCTTTTGATGTTACGGATTCTGCCACTTCCTTAGCTTTTGATGTTGCTGATTCTACTGCTTCCTTAGCTTTTGATACAGCTTGCTTGGCTGTGTCTTTCGTTGCTTCAGCAGCTTCATCAAGTTCCATGTAGTAGCCGTCTTTCTTCTTACCGAAAAGCCCAGTAAAGAAATTCAGAATCCCATTGATTAAATTTTTGATAAAACCGATCATTACAATTTCTCCTGCCTCTTATACCTGGAATGTGACCGCAATCCTTAAAAAATCACGGAATATTTTTAATTTTTATCAAGATATTCTTGACTTACCCATTCGCCTGCACAACCAGATTATGGTAGCAGCTTTCATAGGTTTATTTTTCAACAAAGGTGCCGGTGACAGTATGGGGCTGATGCCCTTAACTCTTTCTCTCAGGCACTCGCCATTTTATAAATAGTCAGACTTAATTATCAAATCTTAGTGTAACTTGGGGCAATATTTTGAGAGCGCACTTAACAAAAATTAACCTGTACTTGACAAATATGCGTATTCAGTTTTGAAACCAGTGTTGCTTAAACCAGTGTGGAGACTGTCACAGCTTTTTGGCAAAAAGTCATGATACTTGACTAGATTAGGTAAAGATAGAACTTAATATTATTTTGTATATGAATAACGTAAAAGAACAACGAAATCCCGTGTTATTGGTACACGGGATTTTTGATACAGGTCGAGTTTTCGATAAAATGATCCCCTATCTGAAACAGAGGGGTTGGATGGTGTATGACCTGGATTTAATACCAAATAATGGTAATTTAGGTCTTGACACGTTAGCTCAGCAAGTCGTTGATTATATTGATGCCACTTTTGAACCAGAACAACACCTGGATTTAGTAGGCTTCAGTATGGGAGGTATCGTTAGCCGCTACTACGTCCAACGACTGGGAGGAATTAACCGCGTTCAACGGTTTGTGACCATTTCAGCACCGCATCATGGCACTTGGATTGCCTACTGTCGCAAAGGTATTGGTTGCATGCAAATGCGTCCTGACAGTGTTTTATTACAAGATTTAAATCGGGATGCTGCGATGTTAAAACAGATTAATTTTACCTCTATCTGGACACCATACGACTTGATGATTGTTCCTGCGAATAGCTCGCAAATGCCTGTGGGAGATGAGGTGATAGTGCCAGTTTTGAATCACGCCTGGATGCTGACTGACTCAAGAAGTCTGGCTGCGGTGGCTGAGGCGTTGGCAACTGCGGTTCAGCAAATGGGCAATGGGCAATGGGCAATGGGCAAGGGGCAGCTTAAAGGCGATGCTCCTAAAGGGAGCCGCGCAAGGCGCTATCGCCAATTTGTATATACTCGGCACTTCCAAAAATAGCTTCAGGGTAATTATAATACTTAAACTCCATGATGTTATAAAAAGGGTCTTCTAAAAAGAAAGTCCGATGCTCTAAGGGAGAACCAACAAAGCGGTGTTTGGGTTCTTCTCTAAAAAAGAGCTGTCGCTGTTGTGCTCTCGTTAGCAAGTCCTCCCAATCATGTTCTAAGGTAAAAATTATCCCAAAGTGTCTTGGGTATATACCGCGTTGGGGTATAAGCGGTTCTTTTGTAACGTGAGCTACCAGTTGATGACCGTAAAGATTAAGAATTAAGGCGTGGCGATTTTCCCGTCCAGGAGTGCAGCCTAAACCATCCACATAATACGCTTTTGCTTGGGCAATGTCTGTGACGGGAAAGGCAAGATGAAATAACGCTCGATTCATTGCTTGTGTTGGTAAGACTGCTAGTTGATGCTATATACAATGTATTCTCTTCATCCTTTAGTTTGTGCGAAATGCGAGTTCTATTCGTTTGTACTGGTAACACTTGTCGTAGTCCAATGGCAGAAGCACTATTTCAGAAAAAGATTTGGGAACTAGGGAAAGCAGGTGAAATTGAAGTGCGATCGGCTGGACTTTATAAATTTGGTAGGATATCTGTGTCATCCCACGCTCTCGCTGTGTTGACAGAGTACGGCATTCAATTTGACCACGAACCTCAAGGGTTAAATCGAGAACTCATCGCATGGGCAAATTTGGTGCTGACGATGACGAAGTTTCATAAATATGTGGCACTTGCTATATTTCCTGAGATAATAAATAAGACTTTTACTCTCAAAGAATTTGTGGGTGAAAAAAACTCTTTAGATATAGCCGATCCAGTTGGCAAATCCTTATCTAGATATCGTCAATGCGCTCAGGAAATCGAATGTGCACTCAATCTTCTACAACAGAAGTTAGTTCTCATCTCGACTGAAACAGACTTTGATTCTTTGTCATTCCCCACTCCTCAACCCTTACCTCGTACTCTACCCTTGTTCAGGTGGCTTATTGGAATGACACGATTGAGTCAGAAAACGCGCAATTAAGAAATGACACCAATTTTGATATTAGATGTTTGCCTGCTGCCTTTGATACAATGACCAGTACAAACCTTTTTGTCGCAACAGGTCTAAATGGTTTCCGCGTTCGGCAATAATGCCCTTCTCTAGCACCAAAATCAAATCAGCACGCTTGAGGGGGGCAAAACGGTGAGCGATGAGAAAGACGGTGCGGTTAGCGGAAATTTTTTTGAGGTTTTCCAGAACTTGCTGTTCAGTTTCACTATCTAAAGCACTAGTCGCTTCGTCTAAAATTAAAATCGGTGCTTGCGAGAGAAACAACCGCGCTAAGGCTATGCGTTGACGTTGTCCTCCAGATAACGCTGTACCTCGTTCTCCAACATTGGTTTCGTAGCCGTGGGGTAATTCACTGATAAAGTCATGAGCAACAGCATATCTTGCAGCTTCTACAACTTGTTCTGAAGTGATGTCAAGATTACCCAAAGTTATATTGTCTAATATAGAACCATTGAATAAAAAGTCTTCTTGAAGAACAACACCAATTTGTTGACGCAGCGAGGCTAAGTCAGCACTTTTTATATCAAAACCATCAATCAAGATACGTCCTGATTCAATTTGATAAAGGCGTTGCAACAGTTTAGAAAGGGTACTTTTTCCAGAGCCACTGCGTCCAACTATACCAACAAACTGCCCTGGTTGAACCGAGAAGGAAATTCCTCGCAATACTGGTTCAGTACTCTGTCGATAGCGGAAGAAAACTTGTTCAAAGCTGACTTGACCTTTGAGGGATGGTAAAACTAAACCTGTTCCTGGTTCAGCTTCTGGAGCAACGTTAAGAATATCACCAATCCGATCAACAGAAAGCAGCACCTGTTGGAAAGTTTGCCAAAGCTGTACGAGGCGTAAAAGTGGTGCAGTAACTCTACCTGAAAGCATTTGAAATGCTACCAGTTGACCGACAGTCAGTTTGTGTTCAATAACAAGCTTGGCTCCAAACCAAAGAATAAGCAAGTTGGAAAAATTGGTGAGGAAGGTACCAATATTACTGCTAATGTTAGAGGTGGTAGAAGCTTTGAAACCTGTGCGGACGAAACGAGCAAACAAACCTTCCCAGCGATCGCGTGCTGCTGGTTCTGCTGTATGTGCTTTAACTGAGTGAATTCCTGTAATTGTTTCGACAAGAAATGATTGACTATCAGCACTGCGGTTAAAAGTTTCGTTCAGCCAGTTACGGAGAATTGGCGTTGCTACCAGTGTTAAAGCTGCAAATAACGGCAAGACTGCTAGCGCCACAAAGGTCAATGGGATATTGTAGTAAAACATTAATCCCAAGTAGACGACAGCAAAGATGCTGTCTAACACCACAGTTAACGCGGTACCTGTAAGAAATTGGCGGATTTGTTCGAGTTCCTGGACTCTTGCAACTGTATCTCCTACCCGCCGAGACTCAAAATAAGCCAAGGGTAACCGCATCAGGTGGCGAAACAGCTGTGCTGATAAACTCAAATCTAGGCGACGGGCGGTATGGGTAAAAATAAACAGTCGCAGGATACCGAGAATTGCCTCAAATATTGCCGTGAGCAGAAGTGCGATCGCCATAACATCAAGAGTTGGCAAACTCTCCTGCACCATCACCTTATCAATCACGACTTGCGTAATCAGTGGTGTTGCCAACCCCAAAAGCTGCAATGTGAAAGACGCTAGCAGCACTTCTCCTAACAATCTTCGGTACTGCCAAACTGCTGGAGTGAACCAATTGAGGTTGAATTTTTCTTGCTTTTGGATGAGTTCTACTTGCCACAACTCCCCATCCCAAGTTGATTCCATAACTTCTTGTGGTAAGCTTTCACATAGGTTATTCGGATTTAAGGGATTCGCGATAGTTAAGCGATCGCTCTTTAGCGCATACGCGACTACCCAACTTCCCTCTCTGTCTCCTGAGGCTTCCCAGCGCAATAAAGCTGGAAATGATAGCTGTCGTAACTCACTCCAAGTGATTTGTAACCGTCGCAGTACAAATCCTAACTTTTCTGCTGCTTCTACAAGATGTTTTGGTCGTTGTCCTCGCAGTTGACGTTGTACCCATTCTAATTGCACGGGATTATCTAGCTGTTGCGCCACCATTGTTAAACATGCAGCACCCGTGTTCCAGCTCGAGACGAATGGGTATGTTGACACAGCAGAAGAGGATGGGGGGCTTTGGGGTCCCCTTTGGGGTTGGGGGGCAATGGGGAGATGGGGGGCTTCGGGGTCCCCTTTGGGGTTGGGGGGCAATGGGGGGCTTTGGAGTTCCCTCTGGGGTTGGGGGGGATGGGGAGATTCCAAATTTTGAATTTTGAATTTTGAATTTTGAATTTTGAATTGGTTTGTTCCCTTTTCCTCCTCCCTACCTAACCAAAATCCTTCAATTTGTGGCGTGGAAAGTTCTGCCCATATTGCTGTCGTCCAGCGCACCACTACTACCTCTTTGCTAGCAGCGACAGCTTTACACTCAATAGAATATTTGTTTAAGTCACCGAACCAATCTCCTGGCTGTAGCGTTGCCAAAGGTTTACCGATATTTTCTTCTCGCAAGCGGATTTTTCCAGAAATAATTAAGAACTGGAAACCTCCCACTTCTTGTGACCAGATTTTTTCTCCCAAATTGTAGCGAAGAGTTTCTGACACCTGTTGTAGTCGGCTTTGTTGTTCAGGAGTTAGCCAGCAAAGTGGTGGTTGATTCCAAGGTAGAGATGCTAGCACACTATTTTTTGAAGATTCCTCATCTAAAAGTTTTAATTCACTTGCAATTTTACCGTTAGTTTTTGAATTTTCTCTGCTAGCCATTTCTCAAATAACTCATTTTGTAGTGCTTGCCTTAGTTGAGTATCTTCCAACGAAGCTGGCAGAAATTGTTCTACACGAAACAATCCGTAGCGTTCTTCCAGTTCTATTGGTCCTACCAATTGTCCGGAATGAGCAATATCAATAGCTGCCCTCAGTGTATCTGGCATTGTTCCCCGACTAACTGGTCCCATCATACCGTTCACAATTTTGTCATCTGCTAGTGAATACTCTCGAGCGAGTTGCTCAAAGCTTGCTCCTTCTTCGATTTGGGTTTGTAATTCTTCAGCTAGCTCTTGGCTATCAACAACAATTCGTGAAAGTACCACCTTATCCAGATAAATTTTACGCTCAATGAAGTATTCTTGTAGCTTTGATTCACACGCAACAGCTTTCAGTTTTTCTACCTTAAAACCATAAGCAACTGATGAGTGAAAGGTATCATAATTTGTCCCGTTACTCTGTAGCCATTCTTGAAATTTCTGAGAGTCTGTCAATTGATTTTTTATCCGGAAGTCAATTATCGTCTGTTCGGTCAAAGCAGGGCTAATGAGTATATCTTCTCGTGTTTGTAATTCTTGCTCAATTATGTACTGGCGAAGAATGTCTCCAATAAAATGCCCCAATTTTCCAGAGGCTTGCAAATATTTTACTGCTTGCCCATAAGAAATCGGTTTGTCATCAACAGTTAAAAATGATGAAAATTCCATAAAGTTAAAAAATTCATGAATAGAAAAAACGACAAAAAAACAACATACAACTTTTTATAAACTAAAATTGCATTTGAATTGACAATTTTATAGAAAATTAAATATAGTGTTGCAATACCTAAGCAGTCTTGAGTTAAAGAGACAACTTAACTATAAGGTATTGCAAGAAATACTCAGTACTTTAGAACAAATTAGCCAATAATATTAGTCCATATCCAGGCACATAAAATTGCTGTACTTGCACCTATCAATGTATTAAAAATATTCACCACTTCATTAGTGAGCCAGTTCAAGCGAGATTGCAGTGTTGCGCCAATCACACTTTCTAAATTCGTGGCAATAAACGCCGCCACAACACACCAAAGGACACCTGACAAATCTATCAAACCTACTCCCCAACCAAGGAGTCCTTGAGCAAGTGACGCGATCGCACCAGCTAAAGTTCCCTCTAAGCTAACCGCGCCTTCGGTTCCCCGTGGGACTGGTTGTAGTGTAGTAATCAGAAAAGTGCTCTTACCATAAGCCTTACCCACTTCGCTTGCACAGGTATCAGAAAGCTTTGTACTAAAACTCGCCACATAACCTAATAACAATAGGGTGGTAGGTGTGGGATGTAGGTTTTGAGGCGTAGGAAGAATTCCTGAACTTATCGCCCATGCTCCTAACGCACACAAAGCCCCAGTTAAAGCAGAACCCCAGACATTTTCTGGACCTCTAGCACCCGAACGCTTTTCTGCGATACCTTCTGCTTCTTTCTGCACTATACCTATACGCGTGGCAAAAGAACCAACAAGAAAATAGAACATGACGACTATATATCCCTGCCACCCCAGTGTCCCCCAAATTAGGACGCCAAGTACAAGAGCGTGAAATAATCCAGCTGGAGTGAGCAGCTTTTTGGGAACAATCCAAGCCACAACTAGCAAAATAGAGTTTAATCCTACTCCAACTAGCCAAGGATTCAGAGAATTAATTGAAGAAAACATTGTCGCAACTCATTTTTCTACGAGTGTTTTGCCAAAGTACCAATAGAATAACTAATTTAGAACAGATTTGCGTCTATAGTACTAGCTCACCTCGTCATCTTCCACGATTTTATGTATTTTATATTACAATACGACAAAGGACAAATTTTGTTTTTTAGAAAAAAACTCTTTGAATTTATCAATACATATGAAGAACCAGTAAAATCTTTCTATTTTTTTAGTAAAATTATACACAAATATATTTTCTTTCTCTGAAAGAAACCCAATATTTAATCTAGTGTTCTCTATATTAAATTGAATTTTGATGTAATATATACTACTTGTACACACTCTTAATATATGTCAACGACTTTTCCTGAGAGCTATTCAGAGACTCCTCAAAACTTAAATCTAAGTGTTAATACCCAAATAATTAGCGATACATTAAATTGGGGTCATAGTAATTTCTACAGCTTCAATCTGAAAGGTCGTAGTAGTTTTAACCTTGATTTAGAAGATTTCAGCCCAAAAGCACACGTAGATTTAATTCGAGACACAAATGGTAATAATCTGGTAGATGACGATGAAGTTATAAATAGTTCTCTTTTTAGTAGTACGAACGCTGAATCGATTAACCAAAACTTAGATGCAGGTTTGTATTATATCCAGGTCTCTATTGATGAAGGTTTAGAAACTAATTATAAATTGGCTGTTTCAGCAATACCCATTGATTATGCAGGAAACTCCTTACAAGCTGCGCGTCACATTAGTGTTAATTCCAAAACTAACAACTACAGTGGTTGGGTAGGTATATCAGATACGAACGATTACTACCAATTTGGACTGAAGACTACTAGTGATTTCCAATTAGGACTCAGTGAACTGAGTGATGATACACAGGTGCAATTACTAGATGGTAATGGGAATACACTTGCAAGTTCCTTTAACGGTGACATCATAAATGAATCAATAAATCTCACTTTAAATGCAGGAACATACTATGTACAAGTAAACTCGTACAATGATAGTGAAACTTTTTACAATCTAAGTTTGTCAACAACCCCTGTTTCTGGTAGTGTTTCATCACCGACTCCCACTTCCGTAAACACATCGTTTGCCACTTCTATCAACCCACAACAGCCCACTACTGCTTCTGTAAGTACACTCCCAATCTTTAACAATAGCACATATTATGAAAAGGGAACTCTCAAGGCAGATACCTTTACTTACAAATCTGCATATAATCGGACAGTATACTCTGGCAATGGCAACGTTGAGTATGGCAGTGGAAGGCGAGACTTACTGGATCTATCCGCATTTTATTCTACAAGCGCCACAATCAAATTAGTGGAGTCCACAGGGGGTGTCATGTATAACCCAGGTAATGGCACTCGCTTGTTTGATGCCATAACATTGAGAAACGGAAAAGAAATTTTGTTTGAGGGCATTGAAGCCATTAAATTTGCAGACAAAACAATCAACTTATCAGTGACACCCAACGATCCTCTGTTTGGACAGCAATGGAACCTACACATGATGGGTATTCAAAGTGCGTGGCGTTTTACGAAGGGTTCCACCAATGTACTTATTGGAATTGAAGATACCGGCTTGGCTGCCAATGGTGGTAATCTTCACTTCGATTTACGTTCCTCTTATTTATTAGATAATAACTACTTGGATGACATGAGTCACCCCACCACTCATGGTACTTCAATTGAAGGGGTAATTGCTGCAGCGAGTAATAATGGCGTCGGGATAAGTGGCATCAACTGGTATTCTGATGTTTTCCAGATTGATGTGGTTGGTAATGACGCTGGAGATTACAATTTGGTTAGTGCGACACAAGCATTGATTAATCAGGCAAATAGTAAAGGTCAGCGTTTGGTAGTCAATCTGAGCTTGACTGGTGGTAGCTCATGGGAATTTGAGCAACTGATTGCTAATAACCAAAATACGGCTCTGTTTGTGATTGCAGCCGGAAATAGTGACGCTAATAGTCTTGAAAGTCCTGCCGACTTAGCGAAGAAATATGGCAATGTTGTAGCGGTAGGTGCTTCTTGGGGACTTCGAGACTGGTATGGCAATCCAACAACACCTGGAACACGTATCTCCTATAACAACCCAAGATGGTGGGCTTCCAATAAAGGAGATGGTTTGACCTTAGTGGCACCATCTGAATACCTCACAACCAATGCTACCAAGTTCTCTTATGGTTTTGGGTTCGGTTATGATGACCGCTTTAATGGTACTTCAGCAGCAGTGCCAAACGTGACAGGAGTTGCTTCTTTAATATGGAGTGTTAATTCAAATCTCACTGCTACTCAAATCAAGTCAATCCTGTCAGAAACAGCTTACGACTTAGGTCCATCTGGTTATGATACAGAGTATGGTTACGGGTTCATTAATGCCGATGCTGCTGTTAGGAGAGCAATGGCTCTTGCACGGGGTGCGGCGTAATATTGTTTACATCTCATTAAAAAATAACGTGAGTTCGACTGATTGAAAACGGCAAAAAAAAAGGCGCTCGACTGTAATAAATGTCTAATATGGGTATTAGATGAAAAGATCAATTGGCTTGCCCTCTGTAGTAACTGATGCTGTTGTTGGTGCTGTTTATGAGTTGTGAAAATTGCTGGAGTCCAGAAACCTGGTTTCTAATTTTTCACAAATGATTTATGACTGCTATATTACGAACCTTTTATACGCGATTAATAACCAATAGAAAAGATGGTAAAAATCTAACCTAAACCCACTGAAAATTTCCCTAAATTCTCCCTACGCCACTTCGCATCTGCTTTGCGATTTGTTCGCAATTCTAAAACACGAATTCCCTTGCTTGGCAATGGGTTGAATTTTGAGAGTAACTGCTCCCAAGAAGTTATCAATTCATGCTCGACGTTATAAGTGGCACACAGTTGAGCAAAATCAATATCTTGTGGAGTCGCAAAAAATTCTTCAAATGGTGGGTCAAATTTGGAAATAGGTAACGTTTCAAAAATTCCACCACCATTGTTATTAATTAACACAATGGTTAGATGTCCAACAAACTTATTTCTGATTAAAAAACCATTTGTATCGTGCAATAAGGCTAAATCACCTGTCAACATAACACTGCTTTGTTGGCGATGGGCAATTCCCAAAGCAGTGGACAATGTGCCATCAATACCATTTGCACCTCGGTTGAAAAAGGGTTGCACTTCTGAATGACTCGGTTTCCAGAAAAATTCAACATCCCGCACTGGCATACTGTTGGCAATAAAAATTGGTGTCTTTGGTGGTAATGTCTGAGAAAGCAACCAAGCAGCTTTACTTTCAAATAACTCCTCTATTGTTACCAAAGTTTGGTCAACAGTTGTCCTGACTTTTGCTTCTGCTGTACACCATAGTTGAAGATAAGAGGATGAGGGAGATGAGGAAGTATTTTCTCCCCAAGTTATGCATCTGCCCAATTCTTCTATACTTATCCGTAGATGAGTTGTTCTCCTATGAAGAGGATCGAGATTTTGGTCACTAGGGTCAATAATCCAATATCGTGCTTGGATAGCTGTTAACCAGTTACGTAAATCCTTACTGGTAGGCATTTCACCAATTTGAATCACCATGTCTGGTACTAGCTGTTTTGCCAATTCCCGATTTCGCAAAATAAGGTCATAGGTGGAAATAATATAAGGATTGAGATCAGCATAGTTTCTTACAGAGGAGAGTCCCTCTGCTAAAACCGGGAATTTTAAGATTTTGGAGAGTTGCGCGATCGCACGACAATATTCCTGTGGTTTTTGCGGATGGGCTACACCAGCGATGATAATTCCTCGTTGAGATTTTAACCACTCTTGAAAAGGGGGATTTGAGGAGTTAGGGAGATGAACAGATGGGTAGATAGTTGTTATATGAGAGAAGAAGTCTTCTGGATTAAACTGGGACTGTAACAATTGTAGGGACATTGTATGCAACATCTCTACATCGGGGATGGGTGCGAGGGGGTCGCGAAAGGGAACGTTGAGGTGCACTGGTCCAGGTACAGGAGTTTGTGAACGTTCCCACACATGAATCATCATTTGCCGCAGATAAGCAAGCATTCCCACGTCAACAGAGGGAATAGCTAACTCTGTCTGCCAGTTTGGGTAATTGCCATATAAGTTTAACTGGGTTATAGTTTGACCAGAATGGCAATCTCGTAACTCAGGCGGTCTGTCAGTCGTAAACAGTAACAGAGGTACGCGACTTTCTTTTGCTTCAATCACCGCCGGGTAAAAATTCGCTCCCGCCGTCCCAGAGGTGCAAACAATGACCGTGGGGTGTCCCGTTGCTTTTGCTTGACCCAAGGCAAAAAAGGCTGCAGACCGTTCATCAAGAATGGAAATTGCTTCAACATCGGGTGATTGTTGGGTAAAGGCGACTGCTAGAGGTGTCGAACGGGAACCCGGACAAATCACGACACAGGTCAATCCTAAACGCTTTAATGTCTCAGCAGCAATCGACGACCATACAGTATTAATGTTTCTAAAATCAATTGCCATCAACCTTGAAAGTTCAAAAGTCCTGAGTTTTAAGTTCTAAGAAGATATGCTAAGAAGAGCGTGTCATTTTAAACTGATTGTCTCTTAGCTATCTCATCATCCTATTCTTTGGTATATTTCAACCAACTTTCCTATCGTAGATTAATCAGGAAAGTCAATGCGCCGCTAAATACTAAAAAACTCACAACTGAGAACTATTTTTATGGACTGCATTCACTTAACGGGAATTCGCTGCTATGGCTACACAGGGTATCTGCAAGAAGAACAGGTGTTAGGACAATGGTTTGAGGTAGATCTGAGGTTATGGTTGGATATTTCAAAAGCTGCTAAAACTGACGCGATAGAAGATACTATCGATTACCGCAGTGTTATCAGTTTGGTGCAAGACCTGGTGAAGACATCAAAGTTTTCTCTGGTAGAACGATTAGCAACCACCATTGCAGACTCTATTTTGGCATCAAGCGATCGCGTGGTACAAGTTCAAGTTGTTCTGAGTAAACCTGCTGCACCCATTCCAGACTTTGGCGGCAAAATCAGTATTGAATTAACTAGAACAAAATGTAATACCTGAATCCAGCAACATCTAAAATAGTATTAAAAAGTTGCGTCATTGCTTGAATGGCTAAATCTCGACGGCTGGCTAAACTCCTTGCATACCTGCGTCCCCATTGGCGAGAGGCAACATTCGGCATTATCGCCTTGTTGATTGTGAATGGTTTGGGTGTATCAATCCCTCTATTGATTCGCTCTGCTGTTGACAGACTCTCAGTAGAATTCAGCTTCAATCAAGTCAGAAATCTTGTCATACAAATTATATTATTTAGCTCAGCCATGTGGCTCATCCGGATGGCTTCCCGGGTTTGGCTGTTTGGCGTGGGGCGTCAGGTGGAATTTGACCTGAAACAAAGAATTTTTGAACACTTACTCAAACTGGAACCGTCATATTTTGCGACCAATACTGCAGGAGATTTGATTAGTCGGGCGACAAGCGATGTGGATAATATCCGGCGGCTATTGGGTTTTGCAGTCCTGAGTTTGGCAAATACTTTATTTGCCTACGTTCTCACCTTACCAGTGATGCTGATGCTCAGTGTGGATCTGACATTAGCCTCGCTAGCAGTCTATCCTTTCATGTTTTTGTTGGTACATTTGTTTAGTGAGCGTTTACGCACAGAACAGTTCGCTGTACAGGAAAGACTCTCTGATATTAGCGAACTGATTCAAGAGGATGTCAGCGGTATTGCTCTCATAAAAATTTACTCTCAAGAAGAAAACGAGCGTCATGCTTTTGCCAGTAAAAATCAACAGCTATTGCAGGCTAATCTAAAACTAGCAAAAAGTCGAAACACACTGTTCCCATTGATTGGTGGACTAGCTACGGTGAGTTCTTTTATCATCATTTGGTTAGGAGCTACGCGGATTGCCAATGGAAGCCTTGCTATTGGTGACTTTGTTGCACTACTCCTCTACGTAGAACGTCTCGTCTTCCCCACAGCTCTATTGGGATTCACCATCACCGCTTACCAACGGGGCGAAGTGAGTATTGACCGCATTGAGGCAATTCTGACTGTCACACCCACAATTAAAGACAAACGAGATGCTATTCACTTACCACCAGAGCAAGTGAAAGGAGAACTCACAGCAAGAAACCTCAGTTACACCTACCCAGGTTCCACTACTCCCGCACTCCAAGACGTCAATTTTACCATAGCACCTGGGGAAACTGTGGCAATTGTGGGCGCTATTGGTTCAGGGAAATCAACTTTGGCAAATGCTGTGCCAAGATTGTTGGATATTGAGGCGAGACAGTTGTTTTTGGATGGGGTGGACATTACCAAAATTGCCTTGGCTGATTTAAGGAGTGCGATCGCCTATGTCCCTCAAGATAGCTTTCTCTTCAGTACAACAATTAAAAATAACATCCGCTACGGCGATCCCATCAGCGAACAACAAGAGGTAGAATACGCTGCCAAGATGGCGCAAGTTCACCCAGAAATCATCAATTTTCCTCAACAATATGAAACCATAGTTGGCGAACGCGGCATTACTCTTTCTGGTGGTCAACGACAACGTACTGCATTGGCTAGGGCAATGCTAGTCAATGCCCAAGTATTAATTTTGGATGATACCCTTTCCAGTGTAGATAATCAAACAGCGACAGCCATCTTGAAAAATCTCTCTGGTGGTACACGACGAAAAACAGTCGTTTTCATCACTCATCAACTCTCTGCGGCTGCTACTGCTGACCGAATCTTTGTCATGGACAAGGGCAAAATCGTTCAGATAGGTACGCAGATAGAGCTTTTGCAGCAAAGCGGGCTATATAGAACTTTATGGAGCCAGCATCAGGTTGAGGAATTATTGCATTAGTTTTTTGCAATTCTTATAAAGATTTTGATATCCTACCAAAGGTCAGCGTTTTCAGCATAAGATATGCTGCGCCGACTTGAGCTTCTCTATGATTTTTATACTGATTTTTAAACTCTCTAGGTGGCTAATTAGGGCTTGCTGAATAAGTCTCTAAAGCAAATCTAGAAGCCACACAGCTTGCAAAATGGTTGTTTCGTTGCTCAGTTTCCAAATTTACCCAGCGATTGCCTCCGACAGTGTCCCTTGGGCAATCGCCCACGAAAGTGCAAGGGTTTTGAGACTCTAGATGTTATAACCTTACTTGCTTGGTGGAAAAAGGCTTGAACCCCTTATCTGGACTTCCTTACACTTTTATTCAGCAAGCCCTAATTAACATTATGACTAGTGGTTGGCTATCTTCCTTAGAAAGCTCCCACTCGACCAATAATGATAAAAAATGTCTTCACAATCAGTAATAGGTCGTACAGTGGATACCATTTGTTCTGATACTGCAAATCTAAGTCAACAACTTGCTCAAAATCTTTCACATGAGAACGACCGTTCACTTGCCACTCACCTGTCAAACCTGGCTTAACGTTTAAGCGTTGCCAGTGACGCTGATTATAGTTAGACACCTCATCTTTTGTTGGTGGACGTGTCCCCACTAAACTCATTTCGCCCATCAGAACATTCCAAAACTGTGGGAGTTCATCTAAGCTTGTACTTCTTAAGAAGCGACCTATCCTTGTCACTCGGAAGTCATTTTTATTTTTAAAGATTAATCCATTAGCTTCGTTCTGCACTAAAGATTTTAACTTTTCCGCATCAGAAACCATAGAGCGGAATTTCTGGATACGGAATGGACGTCCATAGAGTCCGTAACGTTCTTGCGTGAAGAAAATTGGACCTGGACTGTCCATTTTAATTGCTACTGCTACTGGCACAAACAAAATTGATAAAATTAGTAGTCCTACTAGACTCCCTGCAATGTCTAAAAATCGTTTAAGCCTGGAATTCACTGACGGGTGAGCAGTCAGCTGTAATTCCCAAGTATCAGTAGTTGCACCTTCAACAACCGTTGTACAGGATATCTGGTACATCGTTAAGCTAATTAATTATTTTATAGAAAAACGTATGATTACGTAGCAATAATCTGACTATAGACCTAGCTATCCACCAGGAAACCAAGCTCAACCGTAGATTTACTGAATCTTCATCAACATTCCTGGGATCATGATTTTTGATAAATTTCAGTTAAAGCAGAATAAATATTTCTTATGCGAGATGAAAAGTTATTTACAGATGAAAAATTATTACAAATTTGATGTTTTCAGATAATTATGTTATAATACACAATCAACCAAGTGCATTCGTTGAAAAGTTCAACTCATATCAGAAAGTATGTAAAGCTAAGGTAAAACATATCGTCCTAAAGATTTGGTTTTATCAATAAGCAATTGGATGATGCCTCTTGCAAGATGCACCATAGCAGTGAGAGTTATAACAAAAGTCAAGTTACCACTAGAAGGCAATAATAGCTTTATCTTTTAATGAAAGTACAAAGAGACATGGACGCCTTGTTGAAGGGAAGAATATAAAGGGAAGAATATTTTAAAGAGGCAGCGTTTTATGTCATGACTTTAAGCTTCTCTGAAATGTCCTGTGATGACCAGAGACCAAGCTCTTAAAAAAGCCCCTCGTTGACGCGTGGTAGGACCGGCTTTTTTCTTGCTCAATTCGTGACATTAAAACATTCTGAACAAGACGTCTACACTAGTGTCTTGAAGAAAATTGCACATAGTATCTAGAAGGCAATTACTATTTCGAATTGCCTATATTCACTTGCTCAAAAATAAACAGCAAATTTGCTGTCGTATTATCTTAAATTAGGGTGGTAAAAAATGGTTTTAGCAGGAGTTGAAGTTAAAGTTAGTCGATTAGAAGCGATTGTTGAACAAATTGGGGAAGCAGTACTTGCTACCACGGAGACGATTGAACGGCTTGCTGACAGAATAGATACTCTCAGTGCTCAAGTTGGAGAACAAGGAAAGCAATTACAGCAACAAGGATATCAGATTCTGGCATTATGTGATGCCGTGCAGACCCTTGCTGAAACCCAGGATGATTCTCTACAAAAACTTACTCAACTCACACAAACCTTAGACAGCTTGATGACATTGAGTGGAGAATCATTTGAATAAAAGGAGTCAGAATCCACCAATCCACCGAGTCAGGAGAACTCCACGTTTCACCACAAGGGGACGTCGCAAAGGAGCCATTCTGGCTCCTGACTCGGTGAATTCTTTTTCAATCAAACCCTCAGTTTGGTCACAGCTATTTTCCCAGAAAAACACACATCAACATCACTGTCAGGAGTGCGATCGCGCTTGGCATATTCACCCTCATAATAAAAATCATTGCCCTCAATACGATAGTTGATGGGCAACGGTTTGGTACAGGGTTGACAAAACACAACTTCTGGATCTGGTTCTCCTGGAACCAGATGAGGCAAATTCACGTTCCAAAAAGTTCCCGGTTCTAGGGGACGATTAAGTAAGTCATCTAAAACAGAACTCGTCCAACGTGCTACGACATCCCAATCAACATTCAGCTTCTTTTTACGATAGTGGGAAACTGCAATACCAGGAATGCCGTGCATCGCTGCTTCCCTCACAGCAGCGACAGTCCCAGAAATGTAAGTATCCACACCCATATTCCCCCCAGCATTGATCCCAGACAATACATATTGGACATTTTTGCAAATATGCGTTATACCAATTCTGACGCAATCAGCGGGAGTGCCTCCAATAGCATACTCGTTTTCAGAGCGACGATGGACATGAATTGGTTGAGTCGTGGTGACTTGATGTCCACAACCTGAGAGATGATCTTTGGGAGCAGCAATAATGATTTCTTTACCATTTACAGCTTTGCGGAGTGCTTGAATACCGGGAGCGTCTATCCCGTCATCGTTAGTGAGAATTAAGGTCATAGATTGTTTTGTTAGGGTCTAAGCAAACAAGACCGATTTTCTGGCAAATTTGCTTTAGAAGCAATCGCTTAACCGATAATGCTGTGCATTTTTGTTAAGAACAGATGAACTTCAATCTTTGAAAGACCATTTATGTCCAGTTTTTTGAAAAAGCGCAAGGTAAAGGATGCAGTGAATTAATTGAAGTCAAAAGTCAAAAGTATTTTACTAATGACTAATGACTAATGACCAATGACTAATGACTATTTTCAAAACTTCAAAGTACGTGCTTTTCCATCATCTTGAAACTGCTGTTCACCAACACCAACGAGTTCAACAATCACTTCACGAGGCGATGGTGTCCATTCTCCCTCTCGCGCTCCAATTTCCACAATTGTTTGTTCTCCCCTAAGTGAGACACGGTAATTTATAGTTGCAAAAGCACCCTTTTGGTACTCAAATGTTTGTCCATCGTCTTCGTAAAGTGTAAATTCACCAGTACCAGGGAAAATACGTAGCCTTAGCTGCTCAAGTGGATGTTCATCAACATATTGCATAACAGGTTGCATGGGGATAATTGCACCAGCAGGTACATAAAGAGGCATTTTTTCTAATGGAGCATGGGCGAGGATATGAATGGGACCAGAGTAAGATTCACCTGTCCACCAGTCATACCAAGTACCTGCGCTTAGGTAAACGGCGCGATGCTCAATTCCAGGACGATAAATTGGTGCAGCCATGAGGGAAGGACCAAGCAACACCTGGTCGTAAAGCGTGTAGGTTTTGCGATCGCTGGGGAAATGGTAAAGTAATGGTCTTAAAATGGGTGCTCCTGTGGTCGCTGCTTCCCAGAAAAGAGTGTAAATGTATGGTAATAACTGATAACGTAGGTTGATGTATTCTCGACATATGTTTTCTGTACGCTCTCCAAAAACCCATGGTTCATGACGAGCTGTAGTCATTGCTGAGTGACCACGCATGAACGGGTAAAGCATTCCTACCTGCATCCACCGAGCAAATAATTCAGCCGTGGCGTTACCAGCAAATCCGCCAATATCGCAACCCACAAAAGCTACACCAGAAAGTCCCATATTGCATAGCATTGGTAGGGACATCTCCAGATGTTCCCACAACGACTGATTATCACCCATCCATACAGACGACCACCGCTGCACTCCTGCAAAACCAGAGCGAGTTAGCACAAAAGAACGCTCATTTGGGCGTAGTTGTTGCAAACCCTCCGCAGATGCTCTCGCCATTGACAAACCATACAAATTATGTACTTCCACATGAGTTGCCCTTTCGTTAAAAACTAAATTCCCCTTGTCTTCCTCTCCTCCCTGCGGTGCATCCAAAGGAAACCAAATTTTCTGACCACCATCTCCAAAGGGGCGATCGTCTATGGCTGGTTCATTCATATCATTCCAAATTCCTGCAACGCCAATGTCTGTCAGGCTTTTGTGTAAATCGCCCCACCACTGACGCACATCAGAACGCAGAAAATCAGGAAAAACAGATTTTTCCGGCCATACTAGAACTTACGCATTGACAATCAAGACAAAAAGTGCGTAAGGAGAATTCAGAAAAAAACTAGCGATCGCTATTTACCAGAGGCGTGAAAAACAGATAATTTACTTGTTTGTGTTTAGGGTTCGGA
>JAHHHH010000077.1 GCA_019359415.1 Iphinoe sp. HA4291-MV1
TATGGGCGTTACGTGGGAGAACCAACACCTCTGCAATTAGCTCGTTATTTTCATCTCGACGATACAGCACGACAATTGGTGAAACAGCGTCGTGGCGACCATAACCGTTTGGGCTTCGCCATCCAACTTTGCACCGTGCGGTTTCTAGGAACTTTTTTGATTAACCCAATAGATGTCCCACCTGGAATCGTAGCTTCACTCGCTCAACAACTAGGCATCTCCCAAACCAACTGTCTGCTGCGCTATTTAGAACGACCCACCACTCATTGGGAACACGCTCAAATCATCAAGCGACACTATGGTTATCGAGATTTTACTGAACAGCCCTCTAGGTGGCGTTTGCTGCGTTGGCTATACGAGAGAGCTTGGAGCAGCGATGAAAGTCCGAGTATTTTATTTGACTTGACTACTGCCCGCTTGCTTGAGAACAAAATTCTTCTACCTGGAGTGACGGTGTTAGTACGGCTGATTGGCAGTGTTCGAGAACAGGTCAACCAACGAGCTTGGTCACTAATCTCTAAACTACCAACTCCTGAGCAACGAACCAAACTGGAGTCTATTTTAAGGGTCAACGAAAAAACCCAACAGACTCCTTTAGACCAGTTGCGCCGTTCTCCGACCCGGTACAGTGCGCCTGCTTTAGTATCCGCTTTAAACCGTCTTGTCACAATTCGTGATTTCGGGATCAGAAAATTAGATGTAGCAAAAATCCCGCCCATTCGCTTCAAATCTTTGGCGAAAACGGCTTTAACGGTTCGGGCGCAGGCCATTGAGCGAATGTCAGATTCTCGGCGCATCGCTACTCTAGTTGCGTTTATTTATATTATGGAAGCTATCGCCACCGATGATGCCCTCGATATCTTGGATTTACTAGTCAAAGATTTGCTGTCCGACTCGGAGCGAGAAAGCAAAAATCAACGATTGCGGACTTTAAAGGATTTAGATACATCTGCTTTACAACTATCTGTTGCCTGTCGAGTCCTACTCGACCCACATTGTAATGACCAAAAGGTTAGAGAGCAGGTGTGGCAACTGATTAGCAAAGAACAGTTAGAAACAGCGATCGCTAAAGTAGAAGATTTGGCTAGTCCAAATGACGATAATTACTACCGGGAGTTATTGTTGCATTGGCGAATTGTCAGACGTTTTCTACCCATTTTACTGCGAACAATTGATTTTCAAGCCAACATGGCTGGCAAACCTATCAACTCAAAATACTCGTAGACAGTTTATTGCCTCATGTTGATTTACCAGAAGTCCTGTTGGAGATTCAAGCAAAAACTGGATTTATGGATGATTTTACCCATGTCAATGAAAGTTTTGCTCGTGTCAATGACTTATTTACCAGTATTTGTGCTGTATTAATCGCCTCTGCTTGTAATATTGGTTTAACCCCCTTAGTGCGCTCAGATGTCCCAGCCTTAACTCGTGGCAGACTTACTTGGGTTGAACAAAACTACATTCGTCCTGAAACTCTGATTCGAGCTAATGCACGATTAGTCGATGCTCAAGCTCAGATTCCTTTGGCGCAGATATGGGGAGGTGGCGAAGTCGCATCAGCAGATGGTCTACGCTTTGTTGTGCCTGTACGTACCCTCAATGCTGGGGCTAACAGCAAGTATTTTGGTCAAGGACGCGGTATTACTTATTACAACTTTACCTCTGACCAATTTACTGGTTTTCATGGTTTGGTCGTCCCAGGAACATTAAAGGATTCGCTCGTGGTTCTGGTAGGGTTACTCGAACAGCAGACCAGTTTGCGTCCCAGAGAATTAATGACTGACACCTCTGGCTACAGTGATGTGGTTTTCGGACTGTTCTGGCTGTTGGGTTATCAGTTTAGTCCGCGCTTGGCAGATGCGGGAGAAGCCCGCTTCTGGCGGCTCGACAGAAACACTGATTACGGGGTGCTAGATAAGTTAGCACGGGCTACAGTTAAGACAGAATTGATTGAGCAGAATTGGGATGATATGTTGCGAGTGGCAGGGTCTCTCAAGTTGGGAACTGTCAGTGCCTTAGAAATTATGCGGGCTTTGCACAGAGGTAAAAAGCCTTCTACTTTAGCCAAGGCGATTGCAGAATTGGGACGAATTTCTAAAACTTTGTATTTGCTTAACTATGTCGATGATGAAGATTACCGTCGCCGCATCTTGACCCAATTAAACCGAGGTGAAAGCCGTCATAGTTTAGCTAGATCTGTGTTTTTTGGTCGTCGAGGAGAGCTACGTCAAGCTTACCGGGAGGGGCAAGAGGAGCAATTGAGTGCATTGGGGTTAGTGGTTAACGTACTGGTGTTATGGAACACTTATTATCTGGATGTAGCTCTTAATCATTTACGTGCTGAAGATGAAACTGTCATGCCAGATGATGTAGCTCGCTTATCTCCTTTAGCACACGACCATATTAATATGTTAGGGCGCTACCATTTTAATTTGCCTGAATCTTTGAAGAATGGCGGGATGCGTCCTTTGCGCTCTGATAAAGGTACGGCAGAAGCGTGGGCTGAAACTCTTTACTGGTAAATCTTTTAGCCTTAGCGTAAGTTCCTGCACGATTGCTACAAAAACCCCTCTTTCTACCTATTCTTTTACAATGTTGCTCTGATGCAGCTGGCAGCCAATACCTAGTCTCAGCGAGTGGGTCAAATTTCCCTTCAACCCGCTCTATACCGTCGTTTGGCTGATTTCCTTCAGTCATGCACTCTGAACCTCATCGATGTTGTTTAATCGCGTTGTTGTGTCGGGTGGTACTGCTGAATCCGTCATTTGTCCTCCTCTTGTTTTGGTTTGCGGTCACTTTCGCTCTTCTTCAATCCAGTAAATTAAGTCACCTGGCTGCACTTTGTAGCGCTCGCAAATTTTGTCTAAGACATTAACTTGCGGTATCCAGTCAGGATTGTCGTAGAGATTGTAGGCGGTGCTAGGGGCAATACCCGTCTCTTTGTAAAATTGGTAGCGAGTAATACCCATACCGTCTATAAACTCTTTAATCCTGTTTTTAATAGGCATTCAGTAACTATAAGCGGTTGTTAATACAACCACTTATCATCACTAATTTTTAGGCGCTCGTAAATATCAATCGCTTTATACTACTGAACGCTTGACATTAATGAACAGTTGTAATTATATTAGTGTCAAGGTTATTAATACGTCAAATACCTCAATGAGCGCAAAGGCAAGTCAAGCATAAAAGCTAAGGCGATTCCCAGAAAGGGTTGTAAGACTTGCGAGCGCGAAATTTCAAGCATGGTGCAACTATCCTGTTATCGGTAGTTGTAAATGTATATTTGCGTTTGCAGCATGAGTTATGTATCTGAACCCTAAAAAATCAATCGTCTATGAACCACTGTCAGTTATGAGAGGACACCTTAATGTTTCTCAACTTACGCCAAGAACGAGTCAATCAACGAACTATTAAAGGACAAAACAATGCTGAACAATAGCCAAATTCGGCGTTTAGAAATCATTTCGCGATGGCTCACAGAAATTAGAGATTCAGATGAATTCAAAAAACTGGATTATTACCCAGAAGTCCATTTAGGCGATGCAATACAAGCCGTGGGCGAACTGCTATTGGAGCATGAACCCTGTCAGGAACTTTTATGAGCTTGTTCTTTTGGTGCGTTTGTCCGGGGGTAAAAATGGGCTGTCCAATGACCCCACAAACGGTAAGTGTTTCGTTATTGCGTGGTTATGGCCCACAGAGAAAAACTTTTTTCATCTGTCCAATGCTGAAAATCCAAGGTTATTGAAACCCTCCAAAAATTAGGTACTAGCAAAAAACTCTGTCCAAAAGCAGGGTCAATGCAAATACCTTAGACCTCTGGAAATCAGGTGAAAAAGATACACATTTACATATCGGTACGGAGATAATGTGGCAACGAAAGAATACACAACTAAGTATCGCAAGCTCAAACAAGTATATGAGCGCATTACTGGCAAAGAAATTTCTGACATAACTTGGTATAGAACAGTTTCTACTCTCAAGCGACACTTTAAGCTTGATGTTTCGTCACCCAGCGCTTTACTCATTGTTGAAGCGTTCGCAGACTTAAAGAGAAAGTATGCAGCCTTTTCCTTTAGAACTTCAGACTTTGAGGAACGGTGGGCGTTATTCAAAGATTTCTACGAGTCAAAAGAAACTCGATACACCTGTAAGGAATTTTTGGATTTGCTTGCTGTGCGGCTAGGTATCGACTTAAAAGATGTACCACGCAGTACCCGCTATTACTGGTTTGAACGCGCTGGAGTTCCATATCAAGCCGAGGAACTAAGACACAGCAAGGATTTAGCGCTTGTTGCCTTTGTCGCTGCTAAGTGGGCAATCAACAGGCGAGTAAAGCCAATGAAATCTGCAAGCGCCGAAGTTTTAGTACTAGCCAAATAAAGGAGCAATTATTATGTCTAATAAATTCACTAACAACGTCCGCACTCGCCTGTACAAACAAGGTTACCAAGGATTCACCAAAGATGACTTCACCGACGCCGCGATCGCAGTCAATTGTGACAACTTAGATGAACCAACCAAAGAGCAGATGAACCAAGCAGTGGATTACCTCAAGCAAAAGTCGATGTCTCGGCTAGCAGTAGTTTCGCCAACAGAGCAGCTGCTAGAGGAGTTGGTGCAGGAAACACCAGAAGAACCAGTAGAGAACATAATAGAAGAACGAAAAGAAGAATCCACGCAAGAAACCACCCAATCTGGTCAATTAGCAACAACAGACGCAGCCACGGACGTTGGTCAACTGGTCACATCCAAAGCAAACGAGATGGGTGTGGTCCTCTCCGAACAACAAATTAATGATATCGCTGATAGCGTGGACACCTCAGCAGACACCTTTGACGAAATCTTAGACCACGTAGAACAAGCACTACTTGCCTATGCTGACCACTCTGCTGACAGCGTAGACGCCAAAATTGACCAAACACTTGACAGAGTGCAGCAACGGGTGATTTATCGTCATGAGCAAAGCCGCGAGCATCTAGCACAAAAATTGACGAAATTAGGTGCGGTATTGGAGTCAAGCCGCAACCAAACAAAAAGCCAACTCACAAGCATCCTCGCCCGACTCAAGACAGTTTAGTCAGAAGTTAGCCAGCGAATACACACTAACTGAGTGTTTACTCATTCGCGTTTCATTGATGAGCTACTGGCAGAGATTAATGCTTGGGCTAGGCGTAATCGCGTCCATAATTCTACCAGTGCATTTCTTCATCATCACGCCAACAAACGAGTACTCAAACTATCAGAAATATCTCAAAAGGAAGCACGCCATAGAAGAGTACACCAAAAGAATGGAGTACCACTGCAACCAAATATTTACCCCTCAAAAGGAGTACATTTGTGAAAAGTTCGTATCTGCTCAAAAATCTGGTAACTTCAAAATCGCGCCATCTGGAAAAGCAATTGAAGGGCAAGTTCAACGCTAGCAGTCACCTTGTCATACGTGGTCTGATGGGTGATAAAGCAGCCCTCAAACTGATAGGTCAAATGGGCAACGATGGTGCAAAGATAAGTGAATTCGCTCCACAGGTTAGAGAACAAATGCTAGCTGCAATCAAAGGGACGGAGGACTTAAACGTCGTCCTTGCTGATATCTACAAGCAAGCTGGTGTGTCTGGCGAGAAGATTGAGAGGGCTGTGCAATCAACTATCCTTGCTGACACCCATCTTGCCAATATCTTAGAAGAGATGCAGATTGACTTTGACTCAGCCAAAGAGCGAGAAGAACAGCGCCACTCTCAGTCAATGGATAACATCAAACTCAAAGCATGGGTCGATAAGCACATGATGCAGATTGACGGCGAATACCAGATGCTGCAAACTGAGTTGAGGACTGACATCAAGCAACAAACAATTGACCTACAACACGACAAAGAACTGGGCAAATATTACTTGGAGATGGGTAACAATGCCCGTGATGAATATAAGCCCAAAAAACAATACGCTGGACGTTCAATCATTCAATCAATTAAGGAGACCCTCTTAGGTTTCTAAGATAAATCCTCTAGCACGTTTACGACTTGCTAGAGGGGATTGGTGTACTTTTCAAAGGGTTCCATCATGACACATCATGACATATGACTTTGACGATAACCAAGACGAGATGGTAGGCGAAATCGCTCCTGACACGCCATTACCCAAGGACTTGCTAGAGCACCTAGAATCGCGCAAGAAACACCGCCAAGAAATTATTAATACTACAGAGAAACTAACCAGATTTTTTATTGGTTGGTCGCTTAATTCAACCGGATTCTTTATAGCTAAATTCTTATTAATAAACGGTGGAAGTCTCTATTACTGGCTTGCTATTTCGCTTTGCTTCTCCATATCAAGTGTTGGCTCCTTAGCCGGATTGACAGGATTCAGGATCAACTACAAGGAGGGACTAGAGGTGGACAATGGACAAAACGTGCTCAAGGCAGTAGGCGGTGTGGCGGGTGCAGTCGGTGTCACTTGGCTTGCAACCAAGGATTATCAATACTTTGAGAACCTGACCAAAGAAACCGCTGCACAAATTAACCAAGACATTGCAACTATCGAGAAACAGTACCCACAACTTGACCCCTGGCTAGGGATTGTTATTGCTGCACTGCTTCTGTTAGGTGGATTCAGGCTTATTTTTGGAGGTGGCGATAAGTGAAAGAAAGTATTGCAGAGTTAGCACTTGCGGGTTTCTTTGGTGTCTCTGCAATCATCGGGTTTACCGCAGCCCAAAGTAAACAGCCCTACGACCTAACACAGATACAGTTCTGTCCTAAGTCAGCCAACGGCATAGTCGGTCAAGTAGAGCTAGATAAGCGCTTTTGTTATCAACCACGTTACGTCCTAGCAGAAGCATGGAAGCAATACGGCGGTTACAACAGCCCCATCCCCTACAAAGGGGACGCCATTCAACTGGTGCGCGAACTGCCCACAGATAATCCCAAGCAGATAATGGGTGGTGCGATCGCCATTGTTGGTTTATGGGGTGTCACTGGTTGCCTTATTGTCCGCACCAATCGTCTAAAGCACAAGGATTACGAACTTGGTGAACTCGAAAAAACCTCTGGTTACATAACCTGGAACGCCCAAAAGCAAAGACGTTCGGTCAAAGCACATTCTACTCAATTACGTACCGACCAACTCAAGGACGGACTGTCAGCACTAGATGTGCAAGAACGCCAAGAACTAGGACTGACAGATGAAGACAACGAACGGGCTAAGGCTCGTATCCAGCTTGAGGACTACTTAAAAGCTCGTGCTGTTAATCACTCAGTAATGGACAAGCAAATTGCAGAAAACCTAAGAGATAAGGCTAAAGCTGACCAAGAACGCGAGAAGATTGAGGGTAAGAATAAGAGTGCGATTACAGATGACGACAACCAGCAATCAGTTAACCAGCAGCGAGCAAATGAGCTTATAGAAGCACTCAAAGCCCATGAAGACTGCTGGCTATGGAAAATTATTGACAATTTAACCCCATTGTGGCTTATTGGTCGTCAAGGCTCAGGTAAAACCTACACCAGTGCAGCCATAGCGCTTGTTAGAAAGCACTGCTTAGGAATTCCTATCTATTACCTTATTGACCGTCACGCGACTGGGGATAACCAGAAAGCATGGCAGTATCTCGACACGACTAATATAGCAGAATCAGAAGAGGAGATAGACACCGCGCTTGATACTCTCTGCAACCATTGGCTATTAAGAATCAAAGGGAAAAACGACCTAGAGCAACCCGCTTTGATAACGCCTGAGCAAGTACTGATTGATGAGTATACCAACTTAAAGGGACTGGACGCAACCAAAGACAGCGCTGAGAAATTCTACAAGATGCACCTCACTGACACTAGAAAAGCTAAGTCCCATGTGAT
Organism: Iphinoe sp. HA4291-MV1; assembly: GCA_019359415.1. Taxonomy (GTDB): domain Bacteria; phylum Cyanobacteriota; class Cyanobacteriia; order Cyanobacteriales; family Nostocaceae; genus Brasilonema. The sequence continues at coordinate 7,854 of JAHHHH010000077.1, forward strand.
AGGCATCACCCACAATGACACTAATGCTTCGTACCCAGAAGGAACACAAGCAACTCGAGAGGCAGGCACAATCCTCATTCAAAAGTTCTCAGCCAACGGGAAAACACCGCTCCCTAGAGTAAAAATCGTGCGCGGCTTGCTTGATGATAACGGTGAAGAACTAAAAGACGCAGAACGCACACTGCCCAAGTGGTTTAACCCAGAGGACATCTACAACCATTTTAACGGTAAGCCGATTGTTTTTGATAACTAATTAGTGTTCAGCATCAAAGTACCGTGAGGTCATCAATAGGGCAGAGCTTTAAGCTTATCGGTGAGGCGATCGCCAATTATGGAGTTTGTAGGTAAGGGAACCGTACAATTCTGCAATTTAAGAGGATAAATCATCCAGATCAAGCGGATCGCTCTCAACATAATCCTTTGCTGTCATATCTTCTAGAGAGACTACCAATCCTTCTACAGATTGAAAGCGCCCAGATTCAGGGAGTAATTGCAACCACTGTTGAAGAAATTGATCCCATCCTAGTTCCTGAAATTGAACCTGCTCTTCATTACGGATAAACCAGAACATCAATTGAATTTCAGGAGCATTCCAAGAAGGTGCTGCACGTACTCTAATTTCACGTAGGGCACGAAGGGCTTCCCCTTCAACGCTGCCTTTATCGTGTTTATCTCGCATTCGCTTTTGAAGCTTTTTAGCAAATCTCACAAAATCATCAGGAAAAGCAAATCGAACTCGCTTCCGCGCTAATGCTTGTCCCAGCGCTCTAATCTCTTCATCGTTTCGGCATCCTAGCTTACGCTCCCATTTTGCAACGACAGCTTTTTCCACTGTCATCACACGATCAAGATCAGCAACAAGATTAAGCTGTGCAACCCCTGGAATATAAACGAACTGAGGTCGTCTACTTTTTTGAATTTCATACAGGAGTTGCTCATTAACCTTTACCAGAGGTACCACTTCTATGAATGGACGATTCGCGCAAGAACGCACAATATCGCATGTCTGTGTAACCACAACAAAACCCTCGACCTCGGATTCTGCAAGGTCAATTTCTTCTTGTGCAACATTAGCAGAGTCTGATGTCAGAGGACGTTGAGGATTAAAACGTTGAACGAACCAATGTTCCCCAAGCACACAATCACCCTGACACCACTCCTTGAGAGTGTCGTCTACTTCCCGAATCCAAACATCACGCTCATTGCCCACTACTGTTTCTTCGGCTCCTTGCTGCTCTGGCAGGTTTGGATCGTCCACTTTCACGGTGGATAGGCTCTTGAAGAGCATCAACCAAATCTGTTGGATTCTGTGGCATACGTGACATACGTGCATCTTCGGATAAGGGAATTAATTGTGGTTTCTCAGGTACATTACCAGGACCAAGAACCTGTTTAACCTCTTCGTGTTCACCTGCCACCAATAAATCAAGAAGAGGTCTACCGTCACTACCTGGTCTCAATAAGAGACTGCGATTGAGACTTGCACTCCCTCGATTAATGTATTGAATGGTGCCCAAAAGTCGATTCAGGTTCTCCTCATTAAAACGAGATAGTGGTTGTCCACTTGCCCAGAAATGAAGACTTCTACGTGAAACATTAAAGAGCTTAGCAAGTTGATCCCAGGTCAATCCACTCAACTTCCTTAGTTCGTTAAGAGCTTTCTGCGTTGCTTCTATAGAACTAGTTGATGGCAGAGTAACCCCACTTGTTGTCATCTCCAAAGCAGCTAACAAATCTCGTTCAACAGTTGTTCTGGAAGCGGTTGTGCTAGAATGAGCCATGAAAATTTTAGAGGCAATGAATTGATTAGTACCTAAATGCCGCATAGCTCCAAGCGCAGAAGTCCTCGATAACTGATCAGGCTTTCTACCTAAAACAGTGCTCATAATTCACCTCCAAAGCGCCGCAAAAAGTCATCCTCCACTGCCCATCGAAAGAAAGTATAAATCCTCTCCGCAAAACGCTGTGCTTCACTCATCAACGCCTCAACACTGAATTCTCGGTTTCTTGAAAGGGACATATCTAGATCAAGTATCCAGTTAGATTCAGCAATAGGTTCAATTGCATCTGGATCAAAAGTTGCACCAGCAGGCATAAGTCCCCACCTTGCGATCATTTGCTCACCTCCATCCGGAATGACAAACAAACATTCATTAATAGTTTGATGAATATATTCTTTAAACTCAGCAGCTGTAATACCAGCTATCTCAGGTTTCACAAGTGATGATATATCTTTCAAATTTTGACCAACAAGTCTATCGATATATCGCAATCCAAATCGTTCAATAATCTTGGGATTAAAACTTTCATTAAGTGCTACAAGCACGCTCTCTAAATGTTCTAGAAAATCACTACGACTTGAGTAAGCAGTCGTCTCAAGCGCCACAAAGTTAGGTGCTAATGAGACTCGCCAACTATTTGTTGTGTCCACAAACCGCCAAGTCACTTGAGGTGCAGTTTGCACAACACCTTGAGGACCAAAAGCAAAACCCTGAGTTTGTTCAGGCTGTAGGATAGGATATTTTTCTCGAATTGCCTCCTGAAATGAACCCACAAAATCTTTCTTTTCAATCGAAAGAATAGGTGGAAAGCGCACCTGTGCAATTACTCGAACAAGAGGTGCATCTTTTAACGGCACCTCTTTAGGTGGCTGTGCAATGAGTGGGTTGATATTAACCACTTTCTACATCCTTTGTGGGGCTTTTAGAGAAATTGAGCATAGTTAGAGACGAGAGATACTACCTATCGTTCCCTATAACTATCGTAGGGCAAGAATGTGAAGTATAGTGTGAAGTTTAAGAGATATTTTCCTATAGGATGCTGACTAAGTACACATCACCGTAAAAGGGGTACGGAATTTGATTTGTCGTAGGTTGGGTGGAGTACAGCGCAACCCAACATCAATCTCCAGCATTTGGGACCCCTATTAATGAAATCCTGTACTAAGCAACTGTTAACAACCAGGCGGCGTGTGCGGAGTGTCTGCCGTTGCCTGCGACTAATTGGGCTACTTTATACTTTAAGAGAGTCTACCAATTGGCAGTGGCAGACACCGTAAGCGTTGAGCGCTAGCGGTTAAAACCTTGCGCTCTATCTCTCAACGAGAAAGCCCTCGACTACGGTTTTCTCTTGACTTTTCTTCTTCTTGTTGCAGGTAGAGCAATCTCTCTTGGACCAGTTGAGCAAACTGCTCCATATCCTGCACAACCTCCAGAGTCAGATCTGAGCGCTCAACCGGCTCCCATTGTGATTTCTCCGAATTATAAAACGCCCTCATTAACTCCACTTCCGAGCTATTACTCACCAAAACCACTTGCTTTTTCTCCCAACAAATGCTGTACCTCCGTCCCTCAAACCGATTTGCTCCCATGACTTTTAGAATCCTAGCAAGAATGGGTGCTACAGTTTGAGTACGTTCCCATTGAATGAGTTCTTCCTCTTCTCCAAATTCTTCTGCAACAAGTTCATTTTGGGTTAGGCACATCCTACGCTGTTCAATTTCGTCAAGATTTCTATTAGTATTTTCAATAGCCCTGGCAGTTGCTGCAGTATTAAGCTTAATGCGCTCAAGGCTAGCGCGAGCCAGTAGTATGCTTGCGTTAGAAGCCGAATCAACGGAGCTATTACTTTCAACCACCCGTTTAACCCCTTCCCCTAATTTCTATTTTTTTTCTGATTCGGATCTGTCCCCAACTTTTTTTCAACTCGCTGTAACTTTACATTCGCATATCCCACTTGCTCAGTAGTATATTGAATCTGCTGTTGAACAAAATAGGGCAAAGGAGCAGGTGCAAATTGAAAAGTCACTCTAGTGACAATTGCTAGAAACACACAAACAACCACAAAACACACCATCCCTCCCACCAATCCCGACCACAAGTCCACACTATAAAATAAAAATGAAACCGCCTCTTCTAACCTCTGCCAAACACCTGCAAACATCCCCAGTGAATTTGTTCTCTCACTCTCCTTAAGTACCAACATCTCCATCTTCTGCATCAGCCATCTCTGATTCTGCGCCAACTCCTCCATCTCCCCCTTTATCAAACCCAACTCCCTATTCCTAGAAACAGTCAAAATCTCCCTTTTCAACTCCTCCATTTGAGCAAAAGATAACTCCACCCTTAACATCTGATTTTGAGAGAGCGCTTGATTGAAATTCACCAACAGTTTCTTCAACGTTGGTATCTCTGATATAATGCCTTTCAAAAAAGGTGAAACTTCACTCAAAACTTTCAATTGCTCTAACTGCTGCTGCGACGTTAAATCTAAAGCATTCAACGCCGTAGAAAGTCTATTACAAGACTGAGCTAGATTATTGATAGTCTCGCTTTGTTCTGCTGCTTCCTCTAATTGCTCCGCAGTCAATTGAGTCCACTCATTCAATTCCCCCTGCAATCTCTGAAATAATTCCTTCCATTCCAGTGGAGCTGATTCTGTCAGTTGTGCCAAATACCCGATATACTGCACCAATCGAAAAGCTGGGTCATCCGGCTTCATCCCTGCATCAATCGCAAAACGCAGTACCTTAGTTTGAAATTCTGCTGGCTTGTCTTCTAAAAGTTTATCTAAATGAGATAGTTCCCCTTCAGGAGATGATTCCCCCGCTTGAACCTTACCATTAGTCCTTCTCATCACCCCAACCCCAACTGCACAGTCGCCTGATTAAACTCATCCTCAATAGCATCCAACCAGCCAAACAACCTAGATTGATTGCTCAATGTCAGCGCCTCATGTTCCAGTGCTTCTCTGAAGGTAAGGTCATTACTGTCAATAAAATCAAAAATATCATCAAAAAGCTCAGGCAGATTCAACTCAATGACACCCAACTCCAAAGCAGTCTGCCGTGCTTTTGAATTGTTGTAGCGAGTAAATTTATTTTCTGCTCCCCAGTAGAGATTCCTAACTACTACATAGTCCACTCGATTTCCACAAAACTCCACCAGGCGCTTCAGCTGCATCACGCTATCCTTCACTCTCCCTAACACGCTTACCATTGTGATTTGATAGCCCAGGCGTTCAGCATTTTGGAACAAGTGAATGTCATTCGCCAAATCTTCAAAATATTCTGCAGCACCTGCAGGTAAATCCACAAGCGATATTTGAGGAGAAAGACTCTTCAAATCATCCTGCAATGCATCAGCACCACCTCGATGATTTAGCTTCAAAGTATTGACACCAGGGGGAATCTTATTGTAATGTCTCCACAGTTGAGGATTACTCTGATCGCACTCGTAAGCAATGCAATTGATATTGCGGTGGCGGTAGATATCCAGCAGCACTCGTGCTACTACGCTTTTCCCGGTGCCCCCCTTATCCCCAGTACACATCACAATCCTTTTGTTAGCTGGTGATGCTAATGGTTTATCAGCAACTTCACTATTCTTATTTTTAGTATTTTTAGTACTTTTAGTCTTAATCATAAATCATCATCGTTATAAAATTTCGGTTCAAAACGTAAGCTTTCTTGTTGTTGTTGTTTCTGTTTTATTTGCGTCTGCGTCAAATCCTTTTGCTTTTGCAGCTCTTCTCGGTGTGATTGCGGCTTCAGTATTTTTTGCTCCTTATGCTTTTTCTTCTCAATTTTCAATGGCTCACTTGTCGCAAGCTCAGGATGAGAATCAGTTAGCTCCGACTCCTGCGGAGCCGAATTCACTTGCTCCGTCTCTGACTCCTCTAAATGTTCAGCTTTCTTCTTGTTTTGAGAGCGAGTAGACTTACGGACTTCTGCTAGTAAATATTTCAACCGACTACCACCGATGTGAATGTCCAACCCTGCCAATACAGAAGACACCTCATCATAGGTATAGCCAAGCCTCAGCACCCGCTCTATCTGCCGTCGCATCTTTCTGATAGCAACTTTAGCAGGTACATCAGGTAGTTCCTTAGCATTAAGTGCCCTTAGTGCTGCTAGTGCTTCTGGGATTTTCTCTTTGCCGATTCTCTCTTGTTCTGGTAGTTTTTCTGACACTTGACACCCCAGTTTCCGTCCTCTTTCAAACTTTTTTCTCTATGTATAATCACTAATCTCTTTAATTGTTAACTAGGCTACTCTTATATCAAGATGGCTCACGGAAATTCGACTGTCAATAGGTGTTCAAAATCCGCCAATTCAAGCGCCGTGGGTGTCATCCCCATTGCCCCTTCGCCTCCCTACGTTGCGGGTAACTCATGTCCTCTCGTAGCGAGTCCGCGTGAGTATAACCTTTGCCTGGAGCCAAATCCAGCCGCGTGGGTGGAGAGCAAGCCATAGCCTAAACCTGCGGTTTGCCCTCGCTTCGCTCGGCACGGCTGGCTTGCCAAAGGGGGAAGTATCCCCACTTTGGAAACCCCCTCAAACAGTTGCACTTCGTCTGGTATAAATTATGCCCAAACGTTCTGACCAATCACTCATTCGCAGCAAAATGCTGCAAGCCCGATTCAGTCCCATTGAATATGAAATGATTCGCTCCAAAGCTATTGACACAGGTATGAGCTTGGGAGAATTAACCAGACGCAGTCTGTTATTACAACCAATCCCACCACCACCACTGCGACTGAGCAGAGTAACTATTGCTACATACCTAGAACTTTCCCGCATTGGCAACAACATTAACCAACTAGCCAAAGCCACCAACACAGCTATCAAAATGCAACTGTCACCACCAGCAAAACCAGAACTCTTACAGGAACTACTAGAACTGCTGCGACACTGCCAACGGGAAATAGCCAACACCATAATATCAGAATCAGACTCACAAACTGATGATTGGCAACCAGACTAAAGGGCGAGGATTTCGCGGATTGCTAAATTATTTGGAATCTCAAAGAGATGCCAGACTCATTGGTGGTAACATGGGCGGTTACAACGCTCGCGCACTTGCCAGGGAATTTCAAATCTCCCGTCAATTAAACCTGAAAGCTGACAGAGTCGTATACCATGCATCATTGTCACTACCACCTAACGAGCGATTGGACGACGAAACTTGGAACGAAATCGCCAACCGCTACCTTGAACAGATGGGATTCGACTGTAACCAGTATGTAGTTTACAGACACGCCGACACCTCACACGACCACATACATATCTGCGCCAGTCGCATTCGTTTGGACAATGGCAAGATAGTTCATGATAGCTGGGATTACAAGCGCAGCGAAACCATCATCCGTCAAATTGAACGGGATTACGGCTTACAACAAACTCAAAGCAGTTACGAGAAATTATCCCGTAACCCAAGTGTGGGACAACAAAGACGGCTGGAAAGAGAACACTTTGAATACATTAATGGCTTACGCCCAACACCACAAGAGCGCCCCATCAAACAACAACTCCAAGAACTCATCGACCGCGCTACAACAGACCATCCAACCATGCCCCAGTTAATTGAGCGACTGCAACTACTAGGTGTGGAAGTTCGCCACGGATTTACACGTAATGGTAAATCAAAAGGTATCAGCTATTCAATGGATGGGCAAGCCTTTAGTGGTTCTCAGTTAGGAAGCGCGTATACCTTTCCCGGATTACAAAAACATAAGGGAGTTGACTACCAACCACAACGCGATTCACTTAGCATAGAGCAGTTGCTGTTGAACCCAGTTAAACTAACACAAATTAACCAGCAGTTTCTACTGAGTTCACAACCCGAAACAGTAAAAGCTTTTGATACTCAGTTACGTTCTGTCCAGAGTCATTCGGTAGGGCAGGGTATAGAGGATTGGGTGTTGGGTGTTGAGAAAGAACATTCTTCACTACACGACAGTGCAGTCAATTCCTCAGCACAATGTGTTACGGTGTCGAGTGTTGGGAAAGAACATTCTTCACTACACCCAAAACCCGACGCATTGGGCTTTGACTCGGAGCCAGGCGATATTACCCCACGGGTACACGACTCACTAGACGAATCAACCATAAAGCCTGGCTCATTTTCACAAGTCTTACCCCGTAACATCCCACACCCAGCCGAGGAAGTAATATCTTTGAATGCAACTCCATCTACTGAGGATGAAAACGAAAAAATCCAATTCGAGCGGACTCAAATTGTTGCACCCATTCTTGCTGGTATTCTATCAGTAGCGAGAACAACGCGATTTGAGGGCAAAGAGCACACTGTTTATTGGTCAGAAAATCAACTGGTTTTGGTCAGAAACAGCGACCAAGCGCAGTTAATTCGAGCGAGAAAAAAACAGTCGCAATGGGAGCCAGTTGAGCGTTCGAGTCTTACAGAAGAAATTGTACAGCACTTCCAGCAATTCATTCCAAAAATTGAAGAAGGACTACGCTACCTGCAACAAGAAAAAGAAAAGTCCAGAGAAAACCGTAGTCAAGGACTTTCTCTGTGAAATCAGCTGCACTTAAAAGTGTCAACATATCTTTTAACCCCACTACCACGAAAGCGACTGGGAGACGCGAGCTACACTGCCGTTCCGCTCGCTCGCACGGAGCGGTGTCTGCACTGCCCTATAATAACTCTGGGTGAGCATCCCATTTGGCACTTTGGGGCAGGCAGACACTCCGCTTCCGCCGCTCCGTGCGCTCCTAGTCGCTCGTTCAGTTTGAACAGAACCAGTCTTTTTATTGGGGAAGAAATAAACAATTGATACCCCAAATTTTTACACTATAAGGGGTAGTGTTACGGAAGCTGTCACGAGGGGCAAAGTAGTACACACGTATTAAACTGGAAACTTCCCCATTACCCCGTTATATTCCTTCTGCGCTTCTCCTATTGACAACCGTGAGTACACTTCCAGCGACTGACGGGACGAATGTCCTGAGTAAGGTTGAATCAGTGCATCATCAATTCCTTGCTGCTTCAACCATGTCAGCAGAAAGTGGCGTAGCCTGTGAGGAGAGATAGCTCTAGAGAGTCCCGCCAAAGTTGCATACTTTTCTAGGATTTTCCTCACGCCTCGGTCACTATACTTGCGCTTCCACGACGACTCAAACAAGTAAGTCGCTTGTTTGCGTTGCATCAAGTCTACGTGCATCGCCAAAATTTCCTTAAAACTAACAGGAAACGGAACAATTCTGTCTTTTCCCCCTTTCCCCTGGAGCCGGAACTTTACTCACTGCAATTGTGCAATTTTTAGGTTTTGAAATGGTAATTTAGACTGTTAAACATAGTAAGTGCAAACTCTCATAGTAAATTCGGTACTTTTTTAGGAAGTACCAAGGAAGCGTGAAAGCTGGATTTGAAAAGATCTGATTTCCGGTGAACTTCTACATTGTAAAATTTGAAAGCTAGTCCACGAAAGGCTTTTGGGCTACTTTGCCCCTCGTGACAGCTTCCGTAACACTACCCCTAATACCAGAAATTTCCCAAATCGAAGACATCGAACAATTAAGGGCGATAAAAGAAGGAATAAAAACTGTCAGTACGATTGAGGAGCTGCGTCAAATCTATCAGCGCTTTTGATGTTAGTGGAAGTTAAGTATATAGTGAAAGTTAATTCTACCCTATGCTGTCGTGAGGCGTTGAGCACTTTCACGATTTCAAGGTTTAACACCTTTGAGTGATGCAGGGCAGCTGGGATTAACATAACCCTGCCTGCTCTAAACCTTTGATGCCGTAAGGCGTTAAGCACATTAGTAAATAAATTGACATACTGATATATTTATGTTATCTATGAGTTGAGTCTAATGTTTCATGATTTAAAGGTTGATTTCAGAGTTTCACACTGAAATACGATTCAGTTCTGGCTCGAAGCACTACGTGCTACTAGTTCTTGCTTGCTACCTCGGATGCCGTAAGGTTTTGAACATTTTAGGTATTTGAAAATTTGTCATTTAGGAGGATTCCTGAAGTGATTGCATCTGTAGGTTTTTCTGCATCTCAAGATGCAGGTAGTGAACTTGAGCCTTTCGTTGAATTAAGCTTTCCAGTCCGAGGAAAATACCTTCCTGCGGATCATAATTACGCTCTTTTTGCAGCGTGCGTTCACATCATTCCAGAGATACGTCAGCAAACATCTCTCAGTATTTTGACAATCCCTGGTTTTGCTGACAAACAAGGGAAGATCCTTTTGACTGAGCAATCTTGCTTCAAGATTCGTGTACCAATTCCACAAATCTCTTTGATTTATCAATTGGCAGGGAAGTCTATTCGTGTAGGAATACATGAAATTCAAATTGGCATTCCACAAATATTTATGCTCCGACCAGCAAAGAAGCTGAAGTCTAGAATTGTTGTAATTAAAGGATATAGCGAACCGGAGCCTTTTTTAGTCGCAGCACAGCGCCAGCTTGATAATTTAGAAATTTCAGGTAAAGTTTCTATTCCAATAGATAAAGAAGGTGAACCAAGCCGTAAAACTCTCAAGGTCAAGCGGTATACCATTGTGGGTTTTACAACAGAAATTTCAGGCTTAAGTGACGATGATTCCCTAAAGTTGCAACAGTGGGGAATTGGTGGGAAAAGACACCTTGGTTGTGGATATTTCTTGCCTTATAAGGGAGGTAAGAATGTTTAAGGTGTTGTTAGCTAAGTCCTTATCACAGCAAGAGAAGGAAGAAGATAGAGCACGAGGAGCCGCTAAGTATACAGGACACATTAGCTTTGTAATGCAAGCAGCTGATGTTTTAGTAGATAAATTGGGATTATCTATCCTCCAACAATTGGGTATAGAGCACATCGATTTAGGCTACTTTGCAACCACAGTTCGATTAGGCGCGTACTTACATGATTGGGGTAAAGCAAATCAACATTTTCAGGAGATGGTTTACCTGAAAACTCTTGATCCTAAATCACCAGATCCAAAGCTCCGAGATTATAGAAAGCAAATTTTGGCACTTTCAAAGAAGCATTCAGACAAACAAATGCTTCGTCATGAAGTCATTAGTGGTATTTTGGCGTTGCAAGTTCCCAGCTTTAGGAAATGGCTTGAACAGTGCCCCAATAGTAATTTAATGATTGCTGTCTGGGCAGCAATGGGGCATCATCTAAAAATAGGGATAAATAAAAATAATCAACCTGCGGAATTTATAGCCGAAATTCCTTCTAGTACTGGGGATAATTTGAAAATTTACACCCATCATTCAGACTTTCAAGCAGTATTGAAAATGGGTCATCAAGTTTTAGGATTACCTGAAAGCTTACCAGAAGCCCCTCAAGAAATTTGGTCTAAATCTCAATTACAAGAAGCCTTAATAAATCTGCGTGATGAATTTATTCAGTTTGAATCGCAACTGGACTGGGAACAGCAAAAGTTTATAGCTGCGGTAAAGGCAACGGTGATTGCAGCGGATTTAGCTGGTTCTGCATTACCTTTAGCTGAAGAAGACTTTAAGGTATGGATTGAACAAGTATTGACGCTACAACTCTCAAAAGAAGAGGTTCAGAAATTAGTTAATCAACGTTTACAAGGAAAAAAATTACGTCGTTTTCAGAAGCAGATTGCCCAATCTGCTCGTCGAGTTACGCTAGTTGTAGCAGGTTGTGGAACGGGTAAAACAATTAGTGCTTATGCCTGGGGGGAAAAATGGGCTGTAGGACGTAGACTGTTTTTTTCCTACCCGACTACAGGCACAGCTTCACAGGGATATATTGACTATGCAGATGGTACAGAAATAGAAACGGCTTTAATGCATTCTCGTGCTGATTTGGATCGAGAACTGCTATTTTCTGGTGATTCTGATGATGCTGAGAGTATTGATGCTCGATTAATGGCTTTTCAAGCATGGCGCAAGAAACTAATTGTCTGTACGGTTGATTCTGTGTTGGGTTTGATTCAAAATAACCGCAAACCGCTTTACTCTTGGGCTGCGATCGCTCAATCAGCTTTTGTTTTTGATGAAGTCCATGCCTACGATGCACGTCTTTTCGGGGCGCTATTGAAATTTATCAAAGCGTTTCGTGGTGCGCCTATTCTCTTGATGAGTGCCAGCTTTACTCCTGAACAGTTACGAGCTATTCGTCAAGTACTTGCAGAACAAGGCGAAGAACTAGATGAACCCATCGAAGGACCAAAAGAGTTAGAGGAACTTAAACGCTACGAAATTAAATACATTCCTGAAGTAGCTGACTTGGATGAACTCAAGGAAATCTGGCAACCTGCAATAGAAGCTCTCAGAAATAAGCAGAAAGTATTGTGGGTGACTAATTCTGTACCAACCTGTATCGAAATTTATCGCACAGCCAAAATTAAGCTTGCTGAACAATTACCAGAGTTAAGCATCGAACCGTTAATCTATCACAGTCGTTACCGTTACAAAGATAGGCTCAAAAAGCATAAAGCTGTAATTGAAGCCTTTAATAAAGATGAACCAGTCTTGGCTATCACTACGCAAGTTTGTGAAATGTCTCTAGATTTAAGTGCAGATTTATTGATATCTGCAATGGCTCCCGCAGCATCTTTAATTCAACGCTTGGGAAGACTGAACCGCAGGATGACTAGACAGGAAGAAGGAACAAGGCTGGCAATTATTTATCCTTGGGATAATAAGCGACCCTATGATACAGCAGAGCTTTCTACAGGAGAGCAACTAATTCAAGAATTTTCTGGTAAAACAGGTATTTCTCAACGAGATTTAGCTGAAGTCGCTGCCCGTCTTCACTCAGAGAAAGTCGAGCAAGTTAAATCAAGTTGGTTAGAAGAAAACTGGTGTAATCGCCCAGATTTCCTGCGTGAAGGAGGATACACCATCACGGTGTTATTGGGTGAAGATGAAGAAAAAGCGATATGGGATATTGCTGAACAGCGCAGACAAGAATTACTTAAACAAGGCAAGAATGAATCCTTAATGAAATTATTCAAACAAGAAGCACAAGCTTGGTCAGTACCTATCCAAATTGAACCAGACTATCGGGAATGGCAACGTAGGGGATTCTATCCCATCACTCCAAAAGGCAGAATTCGCTACAGCAAAGAGGTAGGGGCAGAACAGTGAAATTAGAGTTTGATTTAGGTAATCCTAGCTTTACTTTGTTGCATTGTGCTGGTTTAGCTGGGTTATGGATGACTTTAAAGCAGTTAGAAATAGAAAAAGTGGCTCCTCCAGAGGGTTTAAATTGGCAGCTTTCCAACCGAAAAGTCATCTTAAATTGGGAAAGAAGCGATAAAACAGTTTTGGAATGGCTATTAAAAGAATCATTCCAAATAAATGATGGACTAATTGCCCTTCGTGGTTTAGATTCGCAAACTATGCGTAAGGATGCTCAGGTGATTGTACACCAGGGAATTCTTGGTACTTTTTTACAACATACCAGCACCCATAAATCGATTGGGACAAAAACCGAATCTCTATCATTAGGTGAGGGGGAAAAAGAGATTCAGGTTACATATAAAGCCTTACAAAGCTATGCTTATCAAGATTTTACCAGTAACCTTTGTGATAAAAATGGACAATTGCTGACAAAATCTATTAGCGTTGCTGGATGGTTAAATCCTGGTGCGGTGGTACGTCATGTTGCTTTTAGTTCTGATACAAGTTTTGAAGAACTTCCAGAAGATGCATTTGTTCTATTATTTGCTCCCGTCGCTTGTTATTACTACATTCTCCGCTCCAAGTTGCGAGATAAACGTGCTCAGTATGCATTGGTAGTTCCAGAAATCACAGATTTAGAAAAATATGCTCAATACCGCCAAAATCAACACTTGAGATATGCCACTTATAAAGATTTCCATGCATCAGGTTTAGGCGATGCAGGGTTGCGATTTTTAACATTGAAGGAAACTGTAAACATTACTCAAACTTTTGGTATACCGCGTTGTCAAGTTTTGACATTGGGAACTGTCGCATGGGCGACTCAGCAAAAAACTCGGACAGATATGTATGTGGTAGAAGCCAGTGACGAGGTTTGTCACAACTATCAGGTTTGTGACGATTGGTTGAAAGACAAAGCCATTGAAGGTAAAGAAGGTGGATTTGTTGCTACTAACTTTGCAAAAGAACTAATAGCTGAAAACTTGGCAAGAAATCAACCTTGGTATTTTGGGATTTCAGAAAAAGTAAACAGTAACGAATTATTCAAAAAGTTAGCTTACGAAAGGAGAGAACTATATCAAGTGATTCAGAAAATTCAATCAGATGAACGCGAAAGACTATTTATTCAGGCTTGTCATGAGGCAATTAAATTTACATACGGACAAATTTCTGAACAAGCGAAGAAACGAGGAGAAGTGCCAAATTTCGACCGAGAAACAGTACGCATCAGAACAGGATTAGGTCGGTGTAAAAATGCTGAAACATTTCGAGAATTTATTACTGATTTTTGGTCAAGAGCAGGAAGAATTCCCACTTTGCAGGAGCATTGGCAAGATTTGATGGAGTTTGTTATGCGAGATAGTCATTGGAAAAAGTCAAGAGACTTAGCTTTACTAGCATTAGCTAGCTATAAAGGCAAAGGAGTTTTTGATACAGATGATACTGAGCGCGAGAATATAGATGGAAACATTGAAATTGATATTGGCTTATAAAGCGCTCAAATCAAACGATATCTATGGAGCATTTAGCTACTCAAGCAATCATATTTGATTTGTGATAATTCTCGTGTTAATCGTTCCTAGTCATTAGTGATTTATCACAAATCATTTCTATCTGCTATCTCTGGTGTAAAAAAAAGAAAATTGTGATTTTTGAGGAGATTTCAAAAGTGTCATTTCATTTATTTGGAAATGTTTTAACTGGGTATGGTACTGCTGCTAACAATCGCGGAGAAAATGAAGGTAATATAACTACCCTGCAAAAAATTCTTTGGAAGGGAGATGTACATACAACAGTTTCATCTGAGGCAATTCGTTGGGCATTGCGCTACTACTGGCAGACTGCTGGCAACGGTTACCAAGTCAATCGTCGTTGGGACGATGATATCAACGATAATGTTTGGCAGAATGAAAGTTTTGATGACATCAATTTTATTGATGATGATGTATTAGGTTTCATGCGTGCAGAGGGTGCAAAAGTTGAAGCTTCCGATGAACCTAAACAAAAAGGGAAAAAAGCACCCAAAGGTACAACAACCGCTAAAAGAGGAGTTTTAGAAGTAACTCGTGCTGTTTCTACAACAGCTTTTAGTGGGGATTTAACCTTCAATGCTGCTAGTGGGAAAAAAGGACGGACTTCACTTTATGGAACTGAAGTTCATGCAACTCGCTATCAATATGGATTTGCATTAACTCCAGAACGCTTGAAAGATAAATCTCGCATAATTGCAGTTTTGGATGGTTTGAGTTCTTTGGGAGAAGTAGCAGGTAACCACTCTCGTTTTCTTTACGACTTTTCTCCTGAAAGTTTAGTTTTACGATGGACGCATGACTTCGCTTCCCGAATTCTTTACTGCTTTGAAGAGGAAGAGGGAGAAATATCAATTGGGGAATTGATAAGAAAAGTCAAAAATCAAGATATTGAACCGCAGGAGTTGTGGATAGCCGGTGCAATTACAGAATCTGAGGAAGTGGAAGAATTAGAAGAATTGGGAGTGAATATTTTTCCAGGAATTAAATTAGCTGTACAAAGCATGAAACAAGTCATCGCGAGAGATTTGCAGCTACCTCAACTGGAGTTAATTCGATGACGACAACAACTGAGAAAATGTTGGCTTTGGAAGTAGAAGTTCCCATAGCTAGCTTTCGTCAATCTCGCGCAAGGGAATATGCTGAAACTTATCCAGTACCTCCACCATCTACAGTTTATGGGATGTTATTGTCTATAGTGGGGGAGATCGACAGATATAAACATTGTGGAATTAAGTTAGCGATCGCTCTCATTTCACAACCACAAAAATCAACTGTTATCCGCACATTTCGCCGCTTTAAGAAGAAAGATATCCATGACCCTAGCAACGCCAGACCAGATTATCAGGAACTATTGACTGATGTTAGATTTATTACTTGGGTTGATTCTGGGGAAGATAATTCGCAGCCAACGCTAGCAGAACGCTTACAGATGGCATTTGCCAACCCTGCTTCTATCAATCGTTTTGGCGGTCTTTGTTTAGGAGAAAGCCGAGATTTGGTTAATGCTGTTACCTTGTTGCCAAAAAACTATCAAGGTCAATCGTTGCAATGGCTGGTACGGGATGAAAATGGGTTGTTGACTTTACCCTACTGGGTGGATCACGTTGGCTCAAAGGGTACTCGTTGGCAGAGATACTTTATACTTGAACCTTCTGATCTGTATTATCCTCCTGAGTCTGCCTGGACAGTAATTCAGACAACTTAGAAAAAGTTTACCTCAGATGCCGTTAGGCGTTGAGCACACTTGAAGCGGTGGGTATGCCTAAACCTTAGAAATTGCAAGGCGTTGAATATTTTAATTAATTTCTACCTCTGATGTCGTAAGGCGTTTAACCGTTTATATCTAACCTTACACACATCAAAAATGCAAACTTTAGATTGCTTAGAAATTACTAAAGCCGACACCATCCGGGTTTCTGCGCTCCACGCCCTCGCCTACTGTCCCCGCCTTTTCTATCTTGAAGAAGTTGAAGAACTCTACACCCAAGATGCCGCAGTATTTGCCGGACGCAGACTGCACACCGAACTCGAAAAACAGGAAGACGAGGAATGGGAAGAACTCTTCCTCGAAAGCGAAGAATTAGGGTTACGCGGTCGGCTTGATGCCCTCCGCACCCGTGATGGGCAAAAAATCCCCTACGAACATAAACGCGGTCGCTGTCACCGAGATGGGAATAATCAACCTCAAGCATGGGAGAGTGACAAGCTGCAAATCCTCGCTTATGCCTACCTCTTAGAATCAGCATTGGGAATCACGGTTAAAGAAGGTCGCATCCGCTACCATGCTGACAACGTCCTCGTTCACGTACCACTGGATAATTCAGGACGTGCGGCTGTTCAAGAAGCAATTCAACAAGCACGAGTACTCAGACAATCTACCCACCGACCACCAGTAACTGACAACGAGCGATTATGCGCCCGCTGTTCTCTTGCTCCTGTGTGTTTGCCAGAAGAAGCTCGACTCGCCCACGACCGGGAGTGGCAACCAATTCGGCTGTTTCCGGAAGATGACGAACGGCAAATTATTCACGTTTTGGAACCAGGAACATCTGTTGGCAGAACAGGAGAACAAATCAAAATCGCGCGTCGGAATCAACCTGTGGAAACCGTTCCTGCTCGTCAGGTAGGGCAACTGGTTTTGCACAGTTTTTCACAAATCTCCACCCAAGCACTGCACTTTTGTGCCGACCAAGAAATCGGGTTACATTTTCTTTCTGGCGGCGGACGCTACATCGGTAGTTTTGACACCCGACATGGTAGTATTCAACGCCGAATTCGTCAATATGCTGCTCTTAGCAATCCTGATACTTGTTTGGAGTTAGCGCGTAAATTGGTGACCTGTCGGGGTCAAGGACAGCGGAAGTTTTTGATGCGGGGAACTAGAGGCAAAGCTGAAGTGCCAGAGACTTTGAACAAAGCCATTAAACAGATGCAAATCCTCCTTAAAGAAGTTCCCAAAGCACAATCTTTGGCATCTTTGTTAGGACTGGAAGGTAATTTAGCTGGATTGTACTTTAGTGCCTTGCCTTGTTTAATTTCTCAAGGAGTTGCTAAGGAACTTTGCTTTAATAGTCGCAATCGTCGTCCTCCCAAAGATAGATTTAATGCCTTGTTAGGCTTTGGCTACGCTTTGCTAATCAAAGATGTGATGAATTCTATCTTAACCGTGGGATTGGAACCAGCTTTAGGATTCTACCACCAACCTCGCTCTCAAGCTGCACCATTAGCACTGGATTTAATGGAAGTTTTCCGAGTTCCGTTAGTCGATATGCCAATAATGGCATCAATTAATCGTGCTCAGTGGGATGTGCAAGCTGATTTTGATATCCGAGGAGAACAAGTCTGGTTGAGCGAAGCTGGTAAGCGCAAGTTTGTTGATTTGTATGAACGGCGCAAACAAGAAAGTTGGAAACACCCTGTTACTGGTTATTCCTTAACTTATCGCCGCCTGCTGGAATTGGAAGTTCGGCTTTTAGAAAAAGAGTGGTCTGGTGAAGGTGGTTTGTTTGCTCAATTGATATTGCGGTGAGGTGTGGCGATGGCTTCAGCTCAAAACTGCTACTTGATTTGCTACGACATTCGTGACAACAAGCGCTGGCGCAAGGCTTACAAGTTGTTGTCAGGATACGGCGAAAGAATTCAATACTCGATATTTCGCTGTTGGCTAAACCAGCGCACACGCGAAAAATTGCGCTGGGAACTGGAGAAGATACTTGCTGCTGAGGATAGTATTCTTTTGCTTCGTTTGAGTAACCGTTGCTTGGAAGATATCCACAAGTACAATCGACCAGGTGCATGGCGTCCAACAGAGGAACCATATCGAATTGTTTGACGCAAGCATCTTTTAGTGTGAAGTCAAATAAAAGCGAATCAAAGCGCAAAAGCTTGACTATAATTAGCGTTAGAGAGTTTTACACTTACTCAAGGTGCTTGCAATTTTCCAAATACCTATGAGAAGCCAAAATTGGCTCTATGGCTGTCTCCATTTGGTTGAAGTTGAGAGTTATTATTATCGCCTTTTAAAGGGTAGTTGTAGAATTGCTCCAGAACTTTGATTGGACAAGGCTTTCAGGACTCGCTATGAGCTAACCTTTGATGCCGCGAGGCGTTGAGCACAATTAGAAGCTAAAGCTTTCTATGTTCCTCCAAATATGAGCTAACCTTTGATGCCGCGAGGCGTTGAGCACACTCTCTTGTGTTAGTTGGAAATCAGAAGATAAATATGAGCTAACCTTTGATGCCGCGAGGCGTTGAGCACACCTTGAATCAAGTCTGCCTGCCATTGTATCTTTAATGAGCTAACCTTTGATGCCGCGAGGCGTTGAGCACTCGACATAGTAGTTCGATTCTTGGCGAGATTGTAAAGATGAGCTAACCTTTGATGCCGCGAGGCGTTGAGCACTCTCTCGGCATTAGAGTTGCACAGCATACAAGAGCGGATGAGCTAACCTTTGATGCCGCGAGGCGTTGAGCACAAGAAAAGAGCGAGGAAACAGACGCTGAGGTGAAGCATGAGCTAACCTTTGATGCCGCGAGGCGTTGAGCACGCAATGCGTCATAAAAAAAGGTTAAAAGGTAACAAATGAGCTAACCTTTGATGCCGCGAGGCGTTGAGCACTTGGTAACAATAAATATTTAAATCCGGTTTCTGTAAATGAGCTAACCTTTGATGCCGCGAGGCGTTGAGCACGTTGCAAATCTTGTAGATTTTTTGAGGAAAATGTTATGAGCTAACCTTTGATGCCGCGAGGCGTTGAGCACTTATACGAAATAGAAAAAACCAAACAGATTTGTAGAAAATGAGCTAACCTTTGATGCCGCGAGGCGTTGAGCACTTACCACCAAATACTGGGTCAGCACATTTAATACGTATGAGCTAACCTTTGATGCCGCGAGGCGTTGAGCACGAACTATTCGACATAGAACACTATACCGCCCCTTCTTATGAGCTAACCTTTGATGCCGCGAGGCGTTGAGCACGTTACAGTCTGGTTTATCCCATTAAATTGGGAATCATGAGCTAACCTTTGATGTCGTAAGGCGTTGAGCACAGGTGAATTGAAGAAGTCACCCTCGGCATTTGGGAAATGAGCTAACCTTTGATGTCGCAAGGCGTTGAGCACCGCTAATTATTTACGACTTCTTCAGGCTTATAACTACATGAGCTAACCTTTGATGTCGCAAGGCGTTGAGCACGACAAGCGGTACATAAAAGAACCCAAGCTAGCGGCGTGAGCTAACCTTTGATGCCGTAAGGCGTTGAGCACAGATGAAAATCGGTTGTGTTGCAAAAATAGGGAGAAGTGGTAAAGTAGTCGGCTCCAAAGCAAAGATACTTTCAGTCAGACTCAGCAATAAGAGCTTCCAACTCTGCCAACAAAGATTCTAGCTTCTCCCGCTTCTGTGGATTTTCCCACACCGAGGACTTCTGAGCCTTCTTGTAAGTAGCTGACAGACGGCTTTGCAGTGTTGGGAGTTCTGTTGCTGGTTGTTTCCTTTTTACCTGTTCTTTAATTTGCGACAGAGACAAAGGTAGTTCAATGGCAGCTTCTAAGAGTTCAGTCCTGTCTTCTGCTGATTCCAGCTTGGCTATTTCCTTAGCTTTGGTGTACTCAATACGTCCAGCACGCAAAGCTTCAAGGATATCAGTTGGCAATTTTAACAGCGGCAGTCGTGTGCGGACAAATGATTGCCAGTTCATCCGCCCCAATTCAGCAAACACTTTTTCTACTGTTGATGCCTCAGAATTACCCGAAACGTTTCGGGTAATTTTCCCTTTCGCTGAATTTTCCATTTTGTAAAGTAAGGAGGACACTTCTGCTGCCTCACATCCCAATCGCAGTGCCAAAAGTTGCAATATTCCTTCAGTTTCTTCTACTGGGTTTAAGTCCTCCCTTTGCAGATTTTCAACCAGGGCATACTGTACCGCCTGCTCATCAGACATCTCGCGCACTGTTACAGGCACCTCAGTTAAACCCGCTGATTGTGCTGCCTTATATCTCCGCTCTCCTGCAACTAACGAATACTTGTCCCCCACAAGTCTGACCAAAAGAGGTTGGAGAATGCCATTTTGCTTTACCGACTCCACCAAAGATTGCATAGCTTGGGGGTCAAAATAACGCCGAGGTTGAGTAGAAGGGAGGACAATCTTATCTAGTGGCACAGTATCAGGAGCCGTCTGCTCATCTTCTTTAAACAGAGCGACGTTTTTGAGCTTGCTTCTATCAGCAGGTGGTTGTTGGCTAACTCGTCTGGGACTCATTTATATTTCCTCCATCGCTTGTGCTATCTCGTCAAAGATGCGGAGAATAGCTAGATTCTTATTAGGGCATAATGCTAAAGGTTTACCGTACTCGGCAGCTTCAGCCACTGTTGTAGCGCGAGGCAACGGGGTAAATATTTTTCCTATGGGAGACAGTTGCTCGCGTATTGATTCTAGAGTTCTTTGGTCTAGAGAATTATTAGCAGAGTACATCGTTGGGAAAAAACCTGCTATTTTGAGAGAGCGGTTGAGCTTGCGTTGCACTCGTGCTACCGTCTTAAGCAACGAGTCTGTTCCCTTCAACGCCTTGAACTGACACTGGATGGGAACTAGCACATGAGTAGAAGCAACCAGACTAATTTGGCTAAGAATACCTAAACTGGGTGGACAGTCAATCAAAATAAAATCGTAATTATCTAATAGGGGAGTTAGCACTTCTTTCAGTCGAAATTCTCTTAGTTCAGCAAATATAAGTTCTTGTTCGGCGTTGGCTAGCAAAATGTTAGCTGGAACCAAGTCCATACCGTGTACATCCCGGTGTATTGGCACGGGTTCATCTGATGATGATACTAAGGCATCGTAAACAGTTTTTTCTAAATCAGCAGGTTCCAACCCCATGAACGTCGTTAAGGAGGCTTGAGGGTCAATGTCTACCAAGAGAACACGGTGATGACGCACAGATAAATGATAGCCAAGGTTTTGGGCGGTTGTCGTCTTGGCGACACCCCCTGCCTGATTGAAAAGTGAGATTACCTTGGTCATCTATATCATTGTCATTCTGCATTTAGTATAATTGCCAGGATAACCTAAAAAGTCATATCAAAGATTTTTGAAGAAGAATCTCCGCTCGATTCGCTCCGCCTCCGGTCAGAAGTCAGATGAAATAAAATTGATAAAGCAATTTCCGGCTTAACTATTGTGTAAACACAGGGGGAACAATGACCATGCTGTGTATAGGTCATTGTAGTTTGGCTGTAGATAAATTAATCGAGGAGCTTCCAAGCCTGCCCATTTCTTTACGTGTAAGACCCCGTGACTTTGAGCGAATGCGACAAGTACGAGAATTTCCTTTGGAAAATTGGGTATAAAACGGATTTAAACTAATTTAATATCTCAATTATGAGCTATCACGAAAGCAGCCCATCCACCTCAATCAAACCAAATCCGCAAGAACGTTGCTGACTTTCAACTGATGCTGCTGCCGATTATCATCATAAATCATCAGCGTCTCCAACTTGCTGTGCCGACTGAGTTTCTGTACTTCTCGCACACTCTGCCCCGCATCCAACGCAGCTGTAATCGAACTATGCCTTATGCGGTGCGGACTTAACGGCTTAGTAATATTTGCCTTTTTCGCCCTAGTTCTCACCATCTTCGCAATCCCAGCATCTGTCAAAGGATGCCCCGGCGTATTCAAATCCAACGCCACAAACAAAGCATCTTTAGTTGACGCCAACCCCCGAAACGCCAACCAATAACAAATCGCATCCCTAGTCTTCGGAGTCAAATCAAGCTTTTCCTTCTGACTACCGCGTCCCTTCCCTAACACCAACAACTTGCTATTTTGACGGTCAAAATCCCCCATAGTCAACGCCGCAATCTCCCCCCGACGCAGAGCATTATCCCAAAGCAAGCGCAGTAGAGCATAATCCCTCACCCCCTTCGCCGTAGAGCGATCGCAAGTCAGTAATATCTGCTTAAACTCCTGGGGAGTCACACCACTGGTATCCCGGTACTTCATCACCGTCTCACCTTTTATGTCTTCCAAGGTATAATTGCACACCCCCAATACCCGACCCTTATGCACCAGCGCCCTCAACGCCGACAGCCGCCGATTCACCGTTGCTTCAGACAACCCCTGCTTTATCATCGCTGCTTTATACCGCACCACCCACGACAACGCCTGCGCCTGGGACAATGCCAAAAACCGCACAACGTACTCCGCGCTCGATTCCACCCCAAACATAGTTAAGAAAAAATGCTTAATATCCCGGTCATAAGCTTTACGTGTAGATAAACTCCGCTTTTCCTCTAATAGCATCGCCAAAACATCAGGCGCTTGCCACCAAGAAACCACTTGAGGTAAAGTATTATTAGCTACCTTTAAGATGCGACTGGACATAAAAATTAGGTGACGATAATAAGTCTTTCCGTAACCTTATACACCAAAAAAGGGGTCAAAACAAGATAAATTTGCTTGCGCTTTTATTATTGTGGTACAAAACGATTGGAGAAGGAGCCAGCCTTATATTGCGTTAGTCGTAGCGATGGAAATGAGATCTCAGCTCACTACGAGGTATCCCTGATATTTCTAAGCACAAAAATGGCTACGTAAAAAACCATACTGCTTAGTAACCGATATTTCCCAGCACCAGAGAACGCGATAGCACTCCTAAGAACGAACGTTTTCGTTCCAGAGCGTTTATTGCGCTCCGGAACGAATCGCTTTTTTGCGCTGTCTGAGGTTAGACAGTGATTTGATATCACTGCTATCACAGTGCGCTTAGTCGGGCAATCTCCCAAGGAGGGGTAGTGTTACGGAAGCTGCGGCCAAGGGCAAACTAAACCGTATAGTTTAATTAGCGACAGATAAAAGTTCCGAATTTTATTGAAGAGTCGGAACTTGACTCATGTTCGTGACAATTTGATGCCCCAAAAGTATCAAATGATAGGTAATTTCGCTAAAAAATTCCGACTCCAATGCAAACCGGAACTTCTCCTGCCGTCAATAGCGATCGCCATCTAGTTCCAATTCTATTGGCTGAAACGCTTGTATAGCAATAATTACAGATGACTTTGCCCCTGGTCGCAGCTTCCGTAACACTACCCCCAGCTCTGTTCCCCGCGACGCCTTATTAAAACGAGTACCCGACGGAGCCGACAGATCAACGAAACACTTGTGTGGCAGAATTTTAGGGTTGGGCAAACCCTCGACAAAAATGGACAACCCTTGTATTTTGGCGGCCTCCAGTCAACTCGTTTTACCCAAGAACTTGGGTATGGCCGCCAAAATACACCCAGATCTTGAGTTTTACGAGTAGACATTGTGTAGGGTTGTCCATTTTTGTCTATGGAAAATGAAGCGGAACAATGCGTCAAAGAAATATTTCTCTAACCGGAGTTTATGTGGTTTTGGATCAAATCTAGCATCGGATTTCTAGGCGGATGCTCATGGAACTTTTGAGCGAGTAGCGAGCGCTCTCGCTCTGTGAGGTCACCCCCCTTGGTCAAATGCCAGTAGAATTGTTGCACAACTTCATCAAAGTTGCTGCACCGTTTACACAGTTCCCTGTCTTGCCAGCGCTGCTCAAGCCGTCTCGCCACGTCGTAGAATTTGTCAATCTGCTTTTGCGTTAGCTGCTTGCCACTTTCTTGCTGGGCTTCTAGTGAAGTTAGGAAGTTTTCTTCCCATTCAGACGCTAGGTGGCGCGTTGGTACAACTGCACGCCAGTTCAAATCTGTTTCCATACACAGGTTAGTATAGGTAAGTTTGTACTACCTTTTCGGGTATTGCCATTGTCAGTGGCGATTTTTAGCAATCTGGTAAGGACTGCTGACAATTGGGTTGTACTACTAACCTACCAACTAGGACGCGCCATATTCTTAAACTTGGTGAATTGTCCATCGAACAATAACTTGGCTGTACCCGTTGGTCCTTCGCGGTGTTTTGCAAGAATAACCTCGGCTATACCTCTGTCTTGAGTGTCTGGAGTGTAGTATTCCTCACGGTAAAGCATGATTACCTTGTCCGCATCCTGCTCAATTCCGCCACTGTCACGCAGATCCGAGAGCATAGGACGCTTGTTGGTGCGAGTCTCTACTGCTCGTGACAATTGAGAAAGGCAGATAACAGGGGTTTGTAGTTTCATAGCTAGACGCTTTAAACCGCGTGTTAGTGCTGCTATCTCGTTGTTTCTGTTGCCGTTGTGCTCACTGCTCATCAGCTGTAAATAGTCAACAACAATTAGCCCAAGCTCACGGCGCTCCGAAGCCATAACTTTACGGCACTCAGCCTCAATGTAAGTCAGTGGGGGGTCTGGAGTGTCGTCCAGATAAATAGGCAACTCCGAAAGTGAGCCAATGGCTTTTGATAGCGGTTCCCATTGAGCTTCACCGATACGTCCTGACTTCAAATAGCCGGTTTCTATGCCTGCTTCGCTTGCCAACAGCCGCAGCGCAACCTGCAACTTAGACATTTCAAGGCTAAAAACAACGACTGGCAAGCGATAACTAGAGGCAACATTGAAAGCCACTTGAGCCGCGAACGCCGATTTTCCCATGCTTGGTCTGCCAGCGATAACAACCAAATCACCGCAACTAAAACCACTTGTCATCGCATCCAAGTCATAGAATCCAGTGGGGACACCTGGCAATGATGCACCTTGATTGCGCTCCTCAATTTGTTGGTATAAACCAACAACGACCTCACAAATGTGGCTGGCTCCAGATGTGGATTGATTCTGTTGCAATTCGTAGATAAAATCCTGTAACTGCTCAATCGCCTGTTCTAGCGGCGTTTCTTCGTTTGATTTGTGCTGTAACTCGTTGGCAAGACTGGCAAGTCTGCCTAATTCCCGGCGCTTCCATTTTTCAATAACCAGATCTGCAAGTGCATCAATGTTGATTGCTGATACTGTACAGTTAAGCAAAGTCGCTAACTTGTTGCAACCGCCAACGATTTCAAGCAAACCATTGTCAGCTAAGTAAGATTTCACACACAACAAGTCTGTAGGCTTTTCTTGGGCATTGAGTTTCAGTGCTGCTGAGTAGATGCGAGCGTGGGCGTTGATGTAGAAGTGCTTGGGCTTTAGGGTGTCCTTGACGCGCTCTATCGCCTGTGGGTCAAACAAAATCCCTCCAAGTATCGCTGACTCAGCCTCAATATTTTGAGGTGGAATTTTACCCGCTGCGCTTGCAAAATCAATGACATTGTCTCGGTTGTTCGCGTACATACTTCATTAAGTCTCCTATCTGACAATCAAAAGCCGCACAAATACGCTCAATCGTTTCGGTGTCAGGTATGCGCTCATGGTTTTCATAGAGCGCATATGCCGTTGTCTTACTTATTCCAGCGCGTTTGTAAAACTGGTATCTAGTTATGCCTAGACTGTCTACAAATTGCTTGATTGTGTTGATTACCATGTTCCCGCTAGGGGGTACTACTTGCAATGACGATAGCTCATTGCAGGTAGTACCGTCAAGCAGGAATATTCACAAACCTCTCAGGATGCTTGGCGAGCGCCCACTCATACCACTTGGCAGATATCTTGTTTTCACAGAATTT
Source organism: Iphinoe sp. HA4291-MV1 (assembly GCA_019359415.1). Lineage (GTDB taxonomy): Bacteria > Cyanobacteriota > Cyanobacteriia > Cyanobacteriales > Nostocaceae > Brasilonema. The sequence goes on from JAHHHH010000077.1 coordinate 33,830, forward strand.
GGTTAACCCAACCTTCAGTAAAGTGTGGTATTGCCCTTCGTGACTGTGTATCTCCCAACTTTCAAAATCAAATTTCTTGCGCTGTCTCTCCATTTCTGCGGGATCTTCTGCATAGTTGCTGATTTTGCGCTCACTAGCTCTACAAGCATCCTTCCACTGGTCAAACAGTACAATCACCTCAACGTCTCCCCCATTGTCGTTAGAAAGCGCCGTAGAGACGTAGCTGTGAGCGTTCACAATATCGATGCCTCGCGATGTTTTCATGTAAGTTTTGTAGTACCCCAAAAATGCGGACTCGTTGAGGGGGTCATCGCTAAAAGCCAAATTTTGAGAACTCTTCTCACGCGCCGCGCCGCAATGTTGTTCCTTAAGAATCGGCTTGCTCGTAGTCGTTACGTCTTTGTTTTGTTGAACAACGATAGACGGAGTATCTTGAATAACCTTGTCTTGGATCTTGCTTTCGGCTTGTTCCTGACTTTTTTCCTTTTCAGATCCATCCTCTTGGGTGGGGGGCGCGGGTGGCGCAGCCAGGGGCGCTATCTGATTGATATGTGTAGAAGTATCTGTTAATTCTCTGTAAGAGGGCTGGAGCGCTTGCTGTAACTGCGTTTCAGCTGTCGATTTTGCCACGGATGGCAGACCCTCTGCCATTGATGACGCAACCTCTGCCACGGATGGCAGACCCTCTGCCATTGATGGCATAGGTATTTGTGCTTGCTCTGCCATTGATGGCATAGGTATTTGTGCTTGCTCTGCCATTGATGGCATAGGTATTTGTGCTTGCTCTGCCATTGATGGCATAAGTATTTGTGCTTGCTCTGCCATTGATGGCATAAGTATTTGTGCTTGCTCTGCCACAGAGGGTGGTACGGTTATCACTGAGTGACCTGGGCTGCTAGGTGTTGCTGACGAGGTCTTACACGTAAGACTTGGAGCCAGCCTTTGTTCCATTGATCTGTCGTCGGAGTCGGGTACTCGTTCTAATAACGCTGGCTCCAAGTCTAGGGGACAAATGCGTGTTCCATGCCAAAGCTTCATAGGGGCGTTGGGCTCGGTTTCCCAATAAATGATTCCTTGCGCCCGTAACTTAGAAATGACACGGTAGAAGGTGCGCTCAGGGATGCCCCATTCCTTACAAAATGCCCGGACAGTCGTGTGCAGGACAAATCCGGGCTTATTGCACTTGATAATCCCCTCAATGTAAAATTCAGCCGTTATTTTCTTTTGCTTGTAAGCCTCTCTTAGGATGCTGGGTGTTACCATCCAAAAGAATTTCTCTTGCTTTTTATTTCCACAATTATCGGAATTAGAAGCGAATGTGGAGACAGTGCCGTTGAGGTTTGTATTTGATTGTGTCATCATGGGTTTAGAAATTTTTATTTTTAAATTGTTTTCGGGGCGCTTCTGTTGGTTACAGAGCGCCCCATTTTGTTGTATGCCATCTGACCTGTGGTATAATTTACAGTCAAATAATGGCAGCAATTCAAGGATACTGCGAACGTCAGACTCATGCAATATCTGCTCTTAGGAAAAGATTTCTATAGCAGACAGTGATGCTTTTGGTAGTGACTTTTACGCGACATCCTTGACTGTAAAGCCCTTGCTGCACCATTGAACTAACAGCCATCTGTCAGATTCTTTATCTAACGCTGGCTTTAGTCGCTGGGCAAAAAAATCTTCCCAAGCCTCTATACCGTGTTGTGTAACGAATTGTTTTTCAACTTCCTTAAATCGCTCCCAGTTGCGATCGCTTATAGCAGTTAGCATTGGAATTAATTCACTAACTGGTATCTGGGTAGTTGTTTCACTCATCTGGGTAGCCCTCAAAAATACAAATTATTGGCAAAGGTTCTATCTTGGTGTCAACAACTTTAACTAATTTTATTCCCCTCTTTGGGGTTTTTGTAGCAATCGTGCAGAAACTTACGCTAAGGCTGAAAGCTTTACTGGATAAAGGTTATAAACGTCAAGGTTTGAGGTGTAGTGCATTTGATCTGTAATTAGTCTGTCCAAAAAGACTCA
>JAHHHH010000078.1 GCA_019359415.1 Iphinoe sp. HA4291-MV1
TCAACTATCCCTCTTTCTGTTCTTGCTTTGCAAGAATACGTTCAAAGGATGTTTCACATTTAACTGCCTTTCATCCCCACACTCCGCTTACGCGGAGTATGGGGTCTTCCCGGCAATGTCGATAAAACCTGTCTGCTTGGTTTTGATTTGGATATGACAGGAAGCCACCTTTTGTACAGATGATCAGCTCATCCCTTGACACCTCTCCCGATTCCACTAGATGCCGAACACCCTTTCCTACACTCCGTTCGCTGTGCTGGTAGCGGTAGTTAATTGACGAATCGATTAAATTGACCCCGCGCCGAACCGATTCGACCACAGCTTCCGTCACAAGGGTGTTAGTCTGCTCATTGGGTTCACCAAGGTATGTTCCAAGCCCAATAGAGCTTGCAATCAGTTGGCCAGCTTCTCGAAAGTGATCTGGTACACAGTCCTTTCTGTGCTTTTCTCTGTAACGCCGTGTTCCTTGCGCTGTAGCCTTGCCTGGAAGCATCATGATACCTCTTTATGTTAAAATTAGGTTTTTTATACTGTTGACAAATACAGCACGTTGATAGATATATTTTTTGCCATTGTTCACGAGTACCTACAAGTTGCTCCAAGTGTCTTTTACCCGAAGTTTTCCCGCTCATCATTAGGCTGCAGAGGCTTCAAAAAACCGTTATGAATTAGGTAAGAAAAGTAAGTACTAAATAACTGACTATCTATTGCTGGACAGACGATAGAGGTATCTGCCAGTCCATCAAGGGTATTCTGGTAGTTGAATTGTAACCTCCCTGAGTGAGAGATATTTTCTTCATAATCCTGAGCGAGAAAAAACGGCACTAATGGATACAAAGTGTTTTCTGGTGAACGTTCAGCAACTTCCAGTAGCTTTGAACGCCACTGCTTATAGGAGATTTGCTGAATTGGGTAACCTAACGAGCTAAGTAAGTTGCTCAGCATACTTGAGTAAAAAGGCTGGTGATTCACAAAATGGAATGCCTTTCCTAAGGATTTTTCTTGCCTCGATAAATGGACGATCGCTCTGCTGATATAATCCACAGGAGTCATGTCCTCAATCATCTCCACATCTGGCACACTTCCGAGTTGGGTACAGCCGATAATTAGCTTGTACAAAAAGTCATTTGTATTAAACACACCAGTTTGACTATGCCCTGATACACGTCCTAGCCTGTAGATACAAACAGGAAGACCGCGATCGCGTGCAATGGTGACTAATTTTTCGGCAACCCATTTACTTTGAGCATAACCCCCCGATGGCAATTGGTAATTATCTAGGCTGTCCTGTTCTCGAACTACCTTAACTCCAGAATCACCAACTGAGGAGAAAACGCTTTTGGTGGAAATGAAATGCACGGGCTTGACTTTGAATTGACTTGCCAATCTCAAAACTTCTTGAGTTCCCAAAACATTGGCTGCCTTAAGTACAGAGTAGGGAGAAGTATGATGAACCCATGCTCCATTGTGATAGACGACGTCGATTAACTCAGCCATCTCTCGAAACTGTTCCTGGGAAAACCCCAAAAGCGGCTCAGACAGATCTCCTACAACTGGGATAATTCTGGGGCTTTGAGATTTATCCCAAAGTAAGTAAGATTCAAGGCTGCTTTGAATTCTCTTCTTACCCTCTTCGGCGTTAGAAGCACGTACCAAACAATAAATATCTGCGTGAGTTTGCTGTAGGAGTTCGTTCAGCAAAAAAGCGCCCACAAAGCCTGTGGTTCCAGTTAAAAAGATACAAGCTGGCTCAGTGGTAAACTGAATGGGGATAGCAAGAGGACAAATTGTGGGGTCAAGGATAGCTTCGTTGTTGAGATCTACAACATTTTTTGTGCCAATAGTAGAAGCTCCTGTCTTTTGAGCTATCTCAATGCTCTGTGCCAATTGCGCGACTGTAGGCATCTCAAACAGACTACGCAAGGATAGTTCAATTTGGAAAGTTTCTCGCAACCGAACAACAAGTTGAGTAATTAGCAAGGAATGCCCACCTAAATCGAAGAAGTTGTCGTAGATACCGACTTGCTCGACCTTAAGTACTTGGGTCCACATTCTCGCCAGTAACTCTTCAACTGGTGTACGTGGTGCTACGTAAACTTGTTCAAGATTGGATCGATTCTGGTCTGGTGCTGGTAGCGCTCTGCGGTCTACTTTGCCGTTGGGTGTCAAAGGCAGAGCCTCTACCATTACAAAAACCGATGGTATCATGTAATCGGGCAACTTCTCTTTGAGAAAGCGGCGCAGTTCACTACTGGTAAGGACTTTTTCCACCTTCGGAATTACGTAAGCCACTAGGCTTTTGTCATTAGAGTTGTCTTCCCTCGCTATGACCACAGTTTGAAGTACATCTGGGTGTTGGGCTAGCACCGCCTCAATCTCTCCGAGTTCAATGCGGAAACCACGAACTTTGACCTGGTGGTCAATTCGTCCCAGAAACTCAATATTGCCATCGCTCAGATAACGTGCCAAATCCCCAGTTTTGTAAAGGTGTGCACTCGGTTCGTCGGTAAACGGGTTAGGAATGAATTTTTGAGCGGTTAATTCAGGGTGATTGAGATACCCTCTAGCAAGACCGAGACCACCAATGTGCACCTCACCTGGAACCCCAATTGGTACGGGTTCTTGGTAATTATCGAGGAGGTAAATTTGCGTATTGGCGATCGGGCGACCGATGGGAATAATGGATAAATTGCTCTGCCGCTTGCAGTCCCAGAAGGTAACATCAATAGTAGCTTCAGTCGGACCGTAGAGGTTATGTAGTTGGGCATTTAGACGAGTAAAAAAGCGTTTTTGAAGTTCAAAAGGCAGCACCTCCCCACTGCAAATAACACGCTTAAGACAATGACATGCCTCTAGTCCTGGCTCTTCGAGAAAAGCTTGAAGCATAGAGGGGACGAAATGGAGCGTGGTGATTTGCTCTTTGGCAATCAGCTTGACTAGATAGGCGTTGTCTTGATGACCTCCTGGCTGGGCGATAATCAGACGAGCACCATTCAGCAATGGCCAGAAGAACTCCCAGATTGACACATCAAAGCTGAAAGGAGTCTTTTGCAGAACGCGGTCTGTTTCTGTTAATTGATAAGCATCTTGCATCCAGAGCAAACGATTGCATAGTCCCATGTGGGTGTTCATTACCCCCTTGGGTTTCCCTGTAGAACCAGAGGTGTAAATGACATAGGCGAGATTTTTAGTTGTTACTCCACTAACCGGATTTGACTGGCGTTGTTGGGCGTACTGCAAAGCAGGGTCGTCGGCATTGGTTTTCCAGTCTGTGTCCAAACAGATTACTTGAGCTTGATGAGGAGGCAATATATCAATCCAATGGTGCTCCGTCAACAACACTGGTACTTGAGTATTCTCCAACATAAAAGCTAGTCGCTCCTTTGGATAGGTAGGGTCGAGAGGTAAGTAAGCTCCTCCTGCTTTGAGAATGCCTAGCAGTCCAATTATCATCTCTATTGAGCGTTTTAGGCAAATGCCCACCAGCACTTCCGGTCCCACACCTAGTGTCTGTAAGTGGTGTGCTAGTTGATTAGCTCGATGATTCAGCTCCGAGTAAGTTAACTGCTCATCTTCAAAGACCACCGCCACAGCATTACTGTTTTGCTGAACTTGAGCTTCAAATAGCTGATGGATACACTGATTTATAGGATAATCAGTCTTAGTGTTGCTCCACTCTACCAGTAGTTGATACTGTTCCTGTTGAGAAAGCAGACAGTATGATTCGTAGCGTTCTTCTGGTTCACTAGCGATCGCTGTGAGGGTTCTGGCATAATAATCACCAATTTGTTTAATTTGTTCCTCACACAATGCTATGGGATCATAGTTAAGAGAAAAGTGAACTTCAGACGAGGAAGGATTTTGGCTAAATTGAGCAGTAAGAGTAAAGTTTGTTTTCTCGAAAGTCTTTGTGTCTAGAACTTGAACGCCTTTGAGGTTGAGCGTATTCTGATAAACATGAAAGTGGACGAAGTTAAATGCTATTTCAAACAAAGACTGTCTACCTAGGACTCGCTGCAATTCTGCCAAAGGATACCGTCGAAATGGTAGTAGTTCTTGCTCAGCTTCAAAGGTATTCCTCACCAAATCTATCCAAGTACCTCCGTTACATTGCAGGCGAAAAGGTAAAGAGTTGAGGAACAATCCTAGCACTCGTTCTCCATCAGTTCCTTCCAGTCGCCCATGAGATACCAATCCTGTTACAATATCTGATTGACCACTTAGCAGGCTTAACACCCGCATATGAGCAGCTAATAGCACACTTTTGAGAGAAACTTTTAAGGATTTCGCCAGTTGCAAAAGACCTTGAGAAACTTCTATTGAAAGTGGAACTTCATATACGCCAACTTGTTGGACAGAATTCCTGTGGTTTGCAGCTGACCAGCGAGGTAACATCGTTAAGGTGCTGTCGCTTAACTTCTCAGTCCAGTAGCGTTCTTGAGCATCCAATGCGATCGCTTCTTGCTCTAGAGCAACAAAGTCTTTAAAATTAACTGCTGGGGGTGAAGGAAGCAAATCAGCTTCTTTATTTAGCAAGGAAAAATATTGTACAAACAGCTCAGTGAGCATGGAAGCCACGCTCCACCCATCGAGAATTGCATGGTGCTCAGTAAAGCTAAACTGAAAGGTTTCTTCACTGCGACGATGAATATGAAAGCGTAACAGAGGGGCTTTAGTCCAATCAAAAAGCGATTGCTTCTCGGCTTCAAACCAGTTAGACAGTACTTTCTCTTGTTGAGCAAAAGAGAGATGGCGAATATCTTCTATTTGCAAAGGAACATTAACCATTTTATGGACTAGCTGTAGTGGCTCATTAAATTTACTCATTTCAAACGAAGTACGCAGCACAGGATGACGATCTGCAAGCTGTTGTACCGCAGTTTGAAAGTATTGCAGGTTAAAGGGAGCCTGTAAGTGATAACTAGAAACATTATGGTAGGTTGGGGTATCTAAGTTATATTCGCTATGGAAAACCATCCCCATTTGAAGTTGGGTAAGGGGATAGGCATCCTCTATGTCATTGGGTAACTTCAGCCGATCTTGTTCGCAAATAAGGCTAAACGGTTGAACTTTCTGTGAAATTATTGTGCCTGCCTCTTGTTCTGTTAGGTTTTGAACCAGTTCATAAATCGTCTGATATTTGAACAACTGCTGTAGTGAAAAGCACAAACCTCGTTCTTGAGCCTGGGATTGAACTTGAATACTACGGATTGAATCCCCTCCTAATGCAAAGAAGTTGTCGTAGATGCCCACTTGTTCGAGACCAAGAACCTGATTCCAGATTTCGGCTAATACTTTCTCTTCTGGAGTGCGAGGTGCTACGAAAGCTTCATCCAATTCCGGTCTAGTTGCGTTAGAATTTGGCAGTGCTTGGCGGTCTACTTTACCATTGGGCGTTAGAGGCAGGGCATCTAAGAACACGAAGACCGGTGGTACCATATATTCAGGCAACTGCTGCTTCAAGAAGTTCCGTAGTTGACTGGTGGTAAGTGTTTGCTGTTTACTGGGAACAACATACGCCACCAACTGCTTGTCACCGGGTTGAACCTCTCGCGCCAGCACCACAGTCTCCTGTACCCCTGGGTGTTGAGCTAACACTGCCTCAATCTCCTCAAGTTCGATGCGGAAGCCCCGAATTTTCACTTGGTGGTCAATACGTCCTAAGTATTCTATGTCTCCATTAGGTAAATAGCGGGCTAAGTCACCAGAACTGTAAAGGCGTGCATCTGGTTTGTTGCTAAAGGAGTTGGCAATGAACTTAATGGCAGTCAACTCAGGACGGTTGAGATAGCCCCGAGCCAAACCGGCACCGCCAATGTACATTTCTCCAGGAACCCCAATTGGTACTGGCTGCTGATTTGGAGCAAGTAAATAAACTTGCAGGTCAGGAATTGGACGACCAATGAGACTTCCTGAAGCAACTTCTAAATCTGCCATTGTCAGTGGGCGATAGGTGACATGCACGGTGGTTTCCGTGATGCCGTACATATTCACTAACTGGGGGGATCTATCCCCATGTCTCTCAAACCACGGTTTCAAGCTCTGAAGTTCCAGCGCTTCTCCACCGAAGATGACCAAGCGCAAGGCTAGTTCCTTGGCAGTCCCCAAAGATTCTTCTGCCCGTATGAGTTGGCGGAAGGCTGAAGGAGTCTGATTGAGTACAGTCACCTGCTGCTTGCACAACAAGTCGTAGAATGCTTCCGGTGAGCGACTAAGCCAGTATGGCACTACTACCAGCCGCCCACCAAAGAGTAGGGCACCCCAAACTTCCCAAACTGAGAAATCAAAGGCAATTGAGTGGAACAGTGTCCAGATATCTTTTTCGTTGAAATGATACCAGGACTGCACAGCATAAAAGAGACGAGTGACATTTACATGGTTTACTAAGACACCTTTAGGTTGACCTGTTGAACCTGAGGTGTAGATGACATAAACTAAGTTATTAGCCGTGGAGTTACTGACGAGATTCTCTTGGCTGTTTTGAGCGATACTTCCCCAGTCGGTGTCTAAGCAAACGACTCTGGTTTGATGTTTTGGCAAGGTTTCTATCAGAGGCTGCTGTGTCAGCAACACTGGTATCTGAGCATCTTGCAAGATGAAAGCGAGGCGCTCCTTTGGATATTTGGAATCCAGAGGAACGTAAGCACCACCCGCCTTGAGAATGGCTAGCAGTCCAACCACCATTTCCACTGAGCGTTCCATATAAATGCCAACAAGAACCTCTGGTCTTACTCCTAGTGATCGCAAGTGGTGCGCTAGCTGATTAGCCCTGGCGTTCAGTTGTTGGTAGGTTAGTTGCTCGTCTTCAAAGACTATTGCCACAGCATGAGGGGAGTGCTGCACCTGAGCCTCAAACAGTTGATGAATACACTGGTTTTGGGGATACTGAACTTGAGTGTTATTGCACTCGCCTAGCAGTTGCAGTCGTTCTCCCTCGCTTAAAATTGATAATTCCGATACTCGCCGCTCGGGATTAGAGATCGTGCCTTCGAGCAAAGTTTGCAAATGCCCTAGCATCCGGGTAATGGTCATTGCGTCAAACCGACGAGAATCGTATGAAATCTCTAGCAGCAACTCTGAACTAGGCACTACTACGACAGTCAAAGGATAGTTCGTCCGCTCAACAGAACGAATATTCCGAATTTTTAGCTCATCACTACACTCCAGTAAAGAAGCTTCTACGGGGTAGTTCTCAAACACTACTATGCTCTCGAACAGAGGCATACTCCTAGGCACATCACTCCAGTCTTGGATCTGTGAAAGAGGACTGTACTCGTACTGGCGTGCTTCAATTTGTTGAGTCTGAAGTCTCTTGAGCCAGGATAAGAGTAGATCTTCGGCATCAACTCTTACTCGCACTGGCAAGGTGTTGATGAATAGACCCACCATAGACTCGGCTCCAGCCAGTGCTGCTGGACGACCGGAGACAGTGGCTCCAAAAACCACGTTGGTTTCACCACTGTAACAGCTTAGCAGTAATGCCCATGTTCCCTGTAGTATAGTGTTTAGCGTTAGCTGATGCTTTTGAGCTAGAGACCTCAGTGCTGCTGTACTTTCCATTGATAGCTTGATTTGCTGCTGAGCGTAACTTTTCTCCTGGCTCCCGAATTTCTCAGAAATCCGATCAACTACTAAAGGGGTTGGTGCTTGTACGCTAGTGAGCATCTGCCGCCAGAACGCCTCAGCATTAGACAGTTCCTGCTGATGTAGCCAAGCGATGTAGTCTCGATAGGGACGGCTCAATTCTAAATGTAACTCCTGACCCAAGCAGTACGCTTCGTAAAAAGCAATGACTTCCTTGAGGATTAAAGCCGAAGACCACCCATCTAGCAACAGGTGGTGATGACTCCAAACAAATTGGTAAGTGTCAAAAGCCAACTGGATAATGGTTAGGCGCATTAGAGGTGCTTTGTTAAGTTCAAAGCCCTGTTTTCGCTCCGCTTGAAGTAAAGTCTCCAGTCGCTCTTGCTGCTCTTGTGCTGATAGTTTCTGCCAGTCATGCTGTATACAAGGCAATTTCACCTGCCGATGTACTATTTGAACAGGTTCTTTAATACTTTTCCATACAAAAGAGGTTCGTAAGACGGAATGCCGATCTACCACCTGCTGCCAAGCTTGCTCAAACGTCGAAACGTTTAGATTACCATGTAAGGTACAAAGCGTTTGATTGAAATATACTCCCGACTCGGGAGCGTAAAGGGTATGGAAGAGTATGCCCTGCTGTATGGGCGAGAGGGGATAAAAATTTTCTATATTTTCCCAGTTCACTTCAAACTTCTCCTATGACTTCGATCATTTTGTCTAGGTCTGCTTGGCTCCATTGACTCCACTTAAACTCTGCGAAGTCTGAAGACGTGTAGCTTGTGGCATGAGGGGACTGGCAGTGAGAAATGAGCGATCGCAGTATCTCCACATAACTCTGGGCTAACTTCTCAACCGTAACTCGTTGATGAATAACCTCGCTGTACGTCCACTCTAAGTGGAGTTGGTTTTTAATAACACATCCATTGACCTCAAGCAGATAGTTCCGTCTTCCTTGCTGGTCGCGCGTCGCTCCACAAAATTCCTGAGCTTGTCTGAACAAAGACGCTTTTGGTAAAACTAAGTCTAGCTGACCTAAGTAGTTGAAACTTACTTCGGGCTGAGGCAAAGCTCTCAGTTGCTCAACAATTTCTACATTTGTACTCAAATAGCGCAGCACACCATAGTCAATACCCCGATTTGGGATTTTATTAAGTTGCTGTTTGACTGCTTTCAATACCTCTACATGGGAAGACTCTTTTGGAGCTAAAAATACGGGAAAGAACGTGGTGAACCAGCCCACAGTTCTTGACAAGTCTAAATCGGCAAAAATCTCCTCCCGTCCGTGTCCTTCCAGATGTACCAATAGTGAGCGCACACCAGTCCACTGTGCAAAAGATTGCACCAGCGCTGTCAGCAACACGTCGTTAATCTCGGTTCGATAAACCTTGGGAACCTCTTGCAGCAGGAAACGAGTTTCTTGTGCCTCTAGCACCAGCGATATGGTGCGGGCTGAAGCTAGTGTATTTTTTCCCTCAAGATAGTCTACTGGTAGCCGTGAAACCTGTTTGGGCAGCTCTGCTAACCAGTAATTCATTTCCTGCTGAACATCTGCTGTTTGCGAGTATTCCATTAGTCGTTCAGCCCACTGCTTAAACGAGGTCGTTTTTGCTGAAAGCTGTATCGTCTCACTCTGACTGAGTTGCTTGTAACCTTTTTCAAGATCCTCTAGCAAAATCCGCCAGGAGACACCGTCAACAACTAAATGGTGAATGACTATTAGCAGGCGGCTTGGCTTTTTGCTCCCAAAGTCAAAGAGGGCAACCCGCACAAGCGGCCCTTCTGATATGTTCAGGCTGGCTTGCAGTTCGGCGGCATTTGCCTCAATGGCAGTAAGTTGCTCCGTTTCTGGTAGCATTGACAAATCCCAGCTAGTAAACGGCATCACCTCGACCTTGCTGGCGTTGATTTGCTGCCAACCAGATTCCTTTTGAATAAAACGCATACGAAGTGCATCATGGTGTACTAGTAATTTTTGCACTACCTGTTCCAACAGCGCTGGTTTGAGAGCTTGCTGCACTTCCAACAAGATGGCTTGGTTATAGTGGTGGGGGTTAGGCAGATGCATCTCAAAAAACCAGTGTTGGATGGGAATGAGGGGGAGTAGCCCGGTAACCAATCCCTGTTCCGCTTGGATAATCTGTGTGGTGCCAGCCACTACTGCCAACTCGGCGATGGTCGGGTAATCGAATAGCTGCTTGGGGATCAGCTGAAGCCCTGCTTGATGAGCTCTGGCAACTATCTGAAGGCTAAGGATCGAATCCCCACCCAAGGCAAAGAAGTTGTCGTGGATGCCCACTTGTTCTAAGCCAAAAACCTGGGACCAAATCTTTGCCAGATCTGCCTCTACTGACGTAATAGGTGCAACAAATTTTTCTTGCAGTTCTGGTCTGCTCTGGTCAGGAGCTGGGAGCGCTTGGCGGTCTACTTTGCCATTGGGTGTTAGTGGTAACGCCTTCAGTATCACGAAGACCGATGGCATCATGTACTCCGGCAAACAATCTTTCAAGAAACTACGCAGTTCATCGACTGTTGGTGCTTGCTCCCTTGAAGGGACAACATAGGCAACTAAACGCTTGTTGCTATGGATGCCCTCTTGGGCAACAACTATGGTTTCCCGCACAGCTGTGTGTTGATTCAGAACCGCTTCAATTTCAGTCAGTTCGATGCGGTAGCCCCGAATCTTGACCTGATGGTCGAGACGACCGAGAAACTCGATGTTTCCATCCGCGAGGTAGCGTGCCAAATCCCCAGTTTTGTACAGGCGTGCGCTTGGTTTATCGCTAAATGGATTGGGAATGAACTTTTGGGCGGTTAATTCCGGACGGTTGAGATACCCTCTAGCTAGACCAAAACCACCAATATGTACCTCACCCGGTACACCAATCGGTACTGGTTGCAGGTGAGAATCCAGCAAATAAATCTGGGTGTTGGCAATTGGGCGACCAATCGGGACAGCAGTTCTCAAATCATGATTTTGACAATCGTACACACTGCTCCAAACCGTTGCTTCTGTGGGACCATATTCGTTAAACAGACTTGTGTGCGGCAGTAACTCATGGTGTTGCTTTACAAGTTCTTTCGGACAGGTTTCTCCAGCAACGATAACGGTTTGAAGGCTAACTAGTTGCTGTGGCTGGGCTTGCTCCAATATCAGCTTGTAGAGAGACGGAAGACACAGTAAATGAGAAATCCTAGCTTTTGCGATCGCCTCTATTAGCTGAATGAGATTCAATTGGAAGTTTTCTGGTGGGAGTGAGATGGATATTCCTTGACAAAGAGTCCAGAATATGCTAGCAACGGAGCTATCGAACGCAAAAGGAGAAGTCAATAGAAAGCTGGTGACGGATTGATGATAGTATAAGGTACGAGCAATTGTGGAGTGAACCAAGTTTTGATGCGTAACTTGTACTCCCTTGGGTTGTCCTGTAGATCCAGAAGTATAGATCAAGTAGGCAAGGTTATCAGTCATCACTCCGCTGTGAGGATTCTCATTACTTTCTTGGGCAATTGCATCCCAAAGAGTGTCTAAGCAGAGTATCTGCGCTCCATAATCAGGTAAACTGTTGACCAAGCGCTGTTGGGTCAATAGCACTGATACCTGAGAATCTTCCAGAATATAAGCCAACCGCTGGTTTGGATATGTTGGATCGATTGGTACATAAGCTCCCCCGGCTTTGAGAATACCTAGTATACCTACCAGCATTTCCAAAGAGCGTTCCAAGCAAATCCCCACTAATACATCCGGTTTAACTCCCAAAGCCTGAAGACGGTGTGCCAGTTGATTAGCGCTCTGGTTCAGTTCTTGGTAAGTCATTAGCTGAGCCTGAAACACAACTGCTACTTTGTCTGGGGTACGTTGTGCTTGTTCCTCAATGAGTTGATGGATACACTTATCGTTGAAATAATCTGTTTTCGTATTGTTGAACTCAACAACCAGTTGCTGTCGCTCAACATCGCTTAGAATCTGCAACTCTCCTATTGATTTTTCTGGATTGCTGACGACGTTCTCCAACAACGTGTAAAATTGTCTTGCCAAACGATTAATATTTTCAACTGAGAATAAACTAGAATCGTAATGAAACTCTGTGATTATATCTTTTCCCCTTTCAATACAGGAGAGTTTTACTTTAAATCGGTCAATGCAGGTGTACTGCTTGTAAATTTCAAATGACACATTGCCAGCAGAAAACTTCACAGGCTGGTGCTGAAAATCAAAACAAAATGGTAAGAAGGATTGTTCCTTAATATCATCTGTCGCTGCAACTGCTTGCTCCCAAGCAAAGTACTCTTGCCATTCGTATGCCTCACGTATTGATTCGTCAAAGAGCTGCAGAACCTCGCTGAATCGGTAGTTTTCTTCTAGAGAACAATGAATTGGTAAATATTTTGCAACTAGCCCAAGCAATTCCTCAAGCTCTTCATACACTCTACCATCGTAGGCAGTTCCTACAACGATTTCTGACTTTCCAGCGAGGTGCCAAAGTAAGATCTGCCAGCAAGTCAGGAAAAATATAGAAGTTGAAACTTCATGCTCTTGAACAATTGCTTCAATCTGAGCTAAAGTATCAGGATGAATCGTTAAAGCTAAATATTGGGACTGAAATTCTGAACTCTCAATAGGCTGAGTTTCAAAAGGAAGCCTCAAATTAAGAAGAGCAGAAATATTCTTTTTTCGCCAATACTCTGTTCCGCTTTCCCTGTCTTCTGCCTCAAGTAATTCATTCTGCAATGCAGAGAATTGCACGTATTGCACAGGTGCTTCAGACCGTTCTTTATATGAGTTTCTAGCATAGAATTGGCTGATTTCTTGAATTATATTCTTCAGCGTCCTAGCATCAGCACAAAGAGATGGCAGGGCAAGAAGTAAAATATGTCTATGCGCTGACAGAGTCAGTAGAGTCAAACGCAAAAGCGGATCTTGTTCAAAGTCGAAAGGACGTTGCTCCTCTTCGCTAAAAAATTCCTCAATTTTAGCCTCCTGCTGTTTTTGACTGCAACTACTCAAATCGAACTCCCGCCATTGTAGACAACCGCTATCGCTTATGACCTGAATTGGGAGCTTCATCCCAGCTAGGCTATGGAATTTTGTACGAAGAATTTCATGTTGATTAACCAAGTCTTGTAGGGCTTCTTTCAAAACTTTTACCTTGATATTTCCGTCAATCAAAATAGCTAACTGGGCTCGATAAGCCAAACTATTCTGCTGCAATAGCCAAAGACGCTTTTGTTGTGGCGAGAGTGGAAAGCCTTCAATAATGTTAGTCTGCATTTGCTTAATTTTCCTGTTTCTCTAATTTGGTTTTACTCTAAAGTTATGCTTAGTAAAAAGTATTCAATAATCAGCCTTTAGTAAACCTATTGCCTACTGAAAACTAAATTTTAAACTATAGATTGTATCGAGCCTGAAGAAAGTATGTAGACAATAGCATCATCATGGTTGAGTCTAAAGCTATGCGTTTGCGCTCATCCATTTCGGGAAGTTTATCCAGCAGTGTAATGATCATCGCTTGATCGAAGAACAGCACTGATGCCATAACTGAGCTACGCAAGGAGTCTTGCATCAATGTATACAACTCATTGTTTGTTGTGAGAGTGGCAGGCGGAGCAGTGAAAGGGTGCTTTGGACGCGCATAAACTGTATCAGTCAGGAAAGGTCGAGCTGCTTCCCGCAGTACATATTTTTCCCGCGTCCCATGAGTCAAAAGAGAGATAGGTATTTCACGCACTAACTCGAAAACATGGTGATCTAAAAATGGCAACCGGATCTCAAGGGCATGTGCCATTTCCAGACGTTCAGCAAACAATGAATAATTGGGCAAGATTGATTTGGACCACAAATATAGTGATTGAATGACTAAAGACCGCCCTACAAGCTGACCCTGCACATCAAACTGGTTCAAAAAAATGCGGTATATATCCTGTTGGGCAAATTTGGAGGCGTAATCAGGCGCAAGGAGAACATGGAAAAAGGCTCTGTCTACGGCTACGTTTTTCAACCAAGCGGGGACAAACCCCAAAGTTTGCTGCACGCTTGCTAAGAAAGTTGGTGTGCTGTTGGGTAATATTGCATTAGAGGTTGATTTCTTTCCTGAAGTCTCCCCCAATCCCTGCTGTACCACTTTGGCAGATTGCTGCAAAGTGTTATCGAGCAGCAAATCCTGTCGTACGTGACTGTATCCACCAAATATCTCGTCAGAGCCGTCGCCGGATAGCACAACCTTATAGCCTGAATCATGCACCACACGACTTTGTAGATACCTGGCAACGCCGCGCGAATTAGTATCTAGCGTCTCGGCGTGCCAAATCGTGTCGGCAATATGGTCGGCAAAATCGGATTGGTTGAGGGGAATGGGCTGAAAGTCAGCTCCAACGAGTGAGGCAGTTTCACGAGCTATTGCCCCTTCGTCATAACCAGCACCATCAAACGTGACAGTGAAAGCCCGAATCGCTTCCGGACTGTATTTTGCAGCCATACCGAGTACGGTAGACGAATCGAGACCACCACTGAGGAAGCTGCCAACTGGCACGTCAGCCCGCAGTCGGATTTGAACGGCTTCCTCCAACTTGTGCCGGATTTGTTCAATGTATTCAGCATCCGTACGCCGTAGAGCCAAAGCATCTTCTTCTGTTGGGTAATCGAGATCCCAATACCTCTCAAGCTTTATGCCATAGCGCGTTGCCAGAAGGTAGTGACCGGGCGGTACTTGATATACACCTTCAAATAATGTGCGATCTTGATTTACATAGAGGAATAACTGTTGGAAAAATGACTCATGATCCCAACGAGCTGGAACGCCTGCTGCAAATAACGCTTTGGCTTCGGATGCTAAATAAAGTGTGTCGCCGACCATTGCGTAAAAGAGTGGCTTGATTCCAAAGCGATCGCGCGCAGCAAAGAGGAGCTGATTCGACTCGTCCCACAGTATAAATGCGAATTCACCCCGCAAATGGTGCAGACATTGTGTCCCTAACTCCTCATAAAGGTGGAGTGCAATCTCGCTATCAGAACGGGTGCGGAATCGGTGTCCCCGGTGTTTTAACTCACGCTGAATCCTTTCAAAGTCGTAAAACTCTCCATTGACAATCAAGTGCAGTTGCTCATCTTCGTTGGCAATGGGCTGATCTCCCGTAGTAGGATCGATAATGCTGAGCCGAGCGTGACCGAGTCCAACCTGTTGATGAGAAGCGATCCACTGACACTGCTTGTCTGGTCCGCGATATTTGATCTGCTGCGTCGCCCTGAATAACACACTTGCCGAAATCGGCTCCCCTTTCGATAAAATTGCTACAATGCCGCACATACATCACATCCTTATATTTCTTTTCTTTACTAAGAATGGCGCGTTTGTATGAAAGCTTCCGCCATAGCCACCGCAATCTTTCGTGTTCCTACAAATGGCTTTCGTCCATGAAACGCTAACATATTGTCCAGCAGCAATATATCCCCTTTCTGCCAAGAGAAGGTAACCATTTCTTGTAGATAAGCATCGCGCAGATGATCTAAAACTGAGGACTCAATCGGAGAACCATCACCGTAATAGGTATTGGTTGGAAGATCTTCCTCCTTAAAACTTGCCAACAACGACTCGCGTATCGTTCGCTCTAATGTTGACACATGAAAAAAAGTTGCATGATTGAACCATATTTTTTCCTCTGTTCGAGGATGTGGAAAAACAGCGGAACCAACTTGGCAAGTCCTTAGGCGATTATCGTCTTTCCATTCAAACTGAATGCCATGACTACGGCAATACTCTTCAACCACTGTCTTTTCCGTAGTTTGAAAAACTGTTTGCCAAGGAAGTCCAAATCCATCGTTATAATTCCGAACGTACATCACCTTCTTCTGGATGAAACGCTCTATAATTCTTGGGTCAATGCGTTTGAAAACTTTTCGAGTATCGCCAATCGGCGTTTCCCCTCCTTGCTGTGTAGCTGTGACACAGAAAAAGTAAATTTTTAAAGGAAAGGTAGAGGAATACGCATGCTCGTTGTGTGGGAATATGCTTTGACTAGCAGGGTAATCCGTTGCAGTATAGATGTTGTTCCTCAATTGAGAACGAGGTGATGCCCGATAACGATACTCCAGTAATTCCCCAGAAATAGCGATGATAAATTGCTCGAACTCCGCTATTGATTTCACGTCAAAATTACGAAAAAGTATTCCTCCATGTTTCAATAGTTGTTTCTCTATGAATTCTTGATTACTTTTGGTCCAAGTTACTAGATCAACATCCTGCATGACTGGTTGGATCACTAAAGGGAGTTGATTTCCAAGATGGAAATAATCTTTTGTTATCAATTCTCCATCTGATATTTTTAAAGCCTTTGGTTTGAAGCTTTTCAGACTCTTGATAGCAGTATTTTGGTGTTCTTTCACTTCCATTGCTTGCTGCTCCCTTTCAGTCTTTTTGAGTATTTCTGCCAAAGCGTTCAGTTGAGAATCTGGCTGAGCTACCATGCTGTCTAGCAGTATTTTTAAGTTACTCAGCATTCTAGTTATTGTAGAGGCTCTGAAGTAGCGCAAATCGTAAAGCATTTCTATCAACAGTTCCCTACCAGGTGTTACATTGACACCGAGGGGATAGCTTGAATGTGTTATGTAACGAAAATTTTTAATCTTCAGGTTTCCTAGCTGTTCACG
This sequence comes from Iphinoe sp. HA4291-MV1, assembly GCA_019359415.1. Taxonomy (GTDB): domain Bacteria; phylum Cyanobacteriota; class Cyanobacteriia; order Cyanobacteriales; family Nostocaceae; genus Brasilonema. The sequence goes on from JAHHHH010000078.1 coordinate 16,226, forward strand.
CGAAAAATCCAAGACATTTAGAACCACGAAGATGCTCTCAAACAAAGGCAACCCCTGAGGTATGTCGCTCCATTTCTGAACTTGTACTAGCGGACTGTACTCATACTCGTGCATCTTCAACAGCTGGGACTGAAGTTCTTTTAGCCAGGAAAAGAGCGAAGCCTTAGAAGAAACCAGTACCCTTACTGGCAGGGTGTTGATGAACAGCCCAACTATAGACGAAACTCCTGCCAAGGTAGGCGGACGACCAGACACGACGGTTCCGTAGACCACATTTTCCTTACCACTGTAATAACTTAAGAGCAAAGCCCAAGCCCCTTGAATCAGGGTATTCAGTGTCAGATGTTGCTGTCGTGCTAAGGATTTTAAGGCAGCTGTGGTTACTGACGACAGTTGAATCTGCTGTTGACTGAAACCTTCTTCCTGACTGGCAGAGCCACCAGTTCTCCTGTCGGTTGCCAGAGGGGTTGGTACTTTAAAGCCCTGAAGAATTTTTCGCCAAAATACCTCTGCCTCAGATAAATCCTGCTGCTTGAGCCAAGCAATGTAGTCCCGGTAGGGACGACTTGGTTCTAATTGTAGACTCCGACCTTGGCAAAGTGCTTCATAGAAGAAAAAGAATTCCTTCAAGATTATGTTAATACACCACGCATCCAGCACAATGTGACAACTGCTCCAAATAAATTGATAAGTGTCTGCATCAGTCTGGATTAGGGTTAGCCGCATCAATGGTGGTTCAGAAAGCTCAAAGCCACGTTTACGATCTGCTTGAAGGTAACTTTGTAATTGCGCTTGTTGACTGGCAATTGAAAGCCCACGCCAATTGTACTGCTCTATCAGCAGTTTCGCCTGTCGGTGTACCACCTGAACTGGCTTATTAAAACCTTTCCAGACAAAAGCTGTCCTCAAGCTCGGATGTCGGTTCACCACCTGTTGCCAAGCACCTTCAAAAGCTGAAACATTAAGAGTTCCGTGCAAAGTACATAGCGTCTGCTCAAGATATATCCCGAAATCTGGAGCAGACAGGATGTGAAAAAGCATACCCTGTTGGGTGGAACAGAGTGTGTAAATGTCCTCGATATTTTGAGCTTCCATCAATGTTTATATTTAGAGATTTCTAGTTGCTGTTGTCTAGTTTTAGGTGTTGTTCATGAAAAGCTTATTGAATTCTTCTTGACTTAACTCAGCTTCTGGAAAATCTGACGGTGTAAAGCTTGGCGTATCGGTTAATTGGTAGTCAGTTATTGGTGATCGCAATTCCTCCACGGTGACTGAGCCCTGTTCTGCTTGTGGAGCTGGAATCGTCTCTACAACCATTGCCAACTCAGCGATTGTTAGTAACTCAAATAGCTGATTACTACTGAATTGAAGACCAGCTTCATGGGCTTTAGCCACAATTTGAATACTCTGAATCGAATCACCTCCCAACTCTAAAAAGTTGTCGTAAATGCCTACCTGCTTAATTCCTAAAACCTGACTCCAGATTGTGGTTAGTGCCTCCTCCACTGGTGTGCGAGGTTCTACGTAACTAGTTTGCACTTCTGTACTTTTTTCCTTCATCAGCATTTCCAGAAGTTCACGTCTTTCTGGAGAAAGCTGCTCAATGCGCTTTAAAAGATCATCGCTCACTGTTAATCGGCTCCAAAAACGTTGTTAATTACTGGCGTTGCATAGATAAATTCTTTTTAGCAAGCATCAGTTTCACTTGGTCTTCTGAAAGTGTTTCCAGCATGCCCAGAATTTGAGCTATTCTTTCATCCTCCGACTGTACCTGCTCAGGTGCTGGCAAACTCCGGCGATCAACCTTGCCACTGGGAGTCAATGGCAAAGCTTCTAGGATGACAAAGACATTAGGAATCATATATTCCGGTAACTTCTGCCTCAAAAAACTCCGCAATTCGTTGCTTGCAGGCGCAGATTTTTGCTCAGGCATCACATAGGCGACTAAGTGTTTGCTGCCCGACGCCTCTTCAGAAAGTGTGACAACTGCCTCCCGGACAACGGGATGTTGTTGTAAAATCGCTTCAATCGCCGTTAATTCGATACGGTACCCCCTTAGCTTGACCTGATGGTCAATGCGCCCCAGAAACTCAATGTTGCCGTCGCTCTTGTAACGCGCTAAATCCCCAGTCTTATAAAGACGTGCGTTCGGTTCGTCGCTAAAGGGGTTAGGGATGAATTTCTCAGTAGTCAGTTCCGGGCGGTTAAGATAGCCCTGACCTACACCGAGACCACCAATATGCACCTCACCCCTGACTCCAATTGGTACTGGTTGTCCGTAAGAATTCAATAAATAGATCTGGGTGTTAGCAATTGGGCGACCGATAGGGACAGGAGTTCTCAAATCATGGTTGTGACAATCGTAAACACTACTCCAAACCGTTCCTTCCGTTGGACCGTATTCGTTAAATAAGGATGTACGGGGCAGCAACTCATGGTGACGTTTAACTAACTCGTTTGAACAAGGCTCTCCGGCGACGATGACGGTACGCACAGAAACAAGCTCAGTAGGATCTATGTGTGCTAACAGAGCGCTGTAAAGTGAGGGAACACTCAACCAGTGTGAAACTTGATATTGGGTGATCGCTTTTGCCAACTGCCAGAGGTCTCTGTGTTTACCCTCCTTAAGCAACACAAGGGTTCCTCCTTGACAAAGAGTCCAAAAAATGCTCCCTACTGAACTATCAAAAGCAAAGGAGGGAAGCAATAAGAAACTAGTAACGGGTTCCTGGTAGTAGCCTAGCCGAGCACTGATGGAGTGAACCAAGTTTTTGTGAGTAACTAGCACTCCTTTGGGCTTTCCTGTTGAGCCGGAGGTGTAGATTATGTATGCTATATTTTCTAGGGTAGTTCTATTGATGGGGTTCTCTATACTCTCCTGAGCCAATGTGTTCCATTGTGAGTCTATGCACACTATTTGAGCCTTATGAGAAGCAAGTCCTGCTACCAGCCGTGCTTGAGTGAGCAAGATTGGCACTTGGGCATCCTCCAGCATAAAGGCAAGGTGTTCTTTAGGATACGCAGGATCTAGCGGTACATAAGCTCCGCCTGCTTTGAGGATACCTAAAATCCCTACTACCATTTCCCAGGAGCGCTCTACACAGATTGCTACTGGTACGTCGGGACTAATCCCTAAACCTCGTAGGTGATTTGCGATCGCATTAGCGCGATGGTTCAATTCTTGATAAGTCAGTTGCTCACCTTCAAAATTAACTGCGATTCCATGAGGAATTTGTGTAGCTATCACCTCAATTTGTTGGTGGATAAGTAAATCCTGTGGATATTCGGTTGCAGTGTTATTCCATTCCACCAGCATCTGATGCCGTTCTCGCTCTGGAAGCAAACATTGAGACTTATAACACTCGAACGGTTGCGAAGACATTGCCGTTAGCGTCTCACTGAAATAACGACCAATGGCTTCTAATTGTGCTTGACTGATATCTGTCAGGTCACATTCTAAATCGAGTTGTATGCAGTCGGAAGCATGATTCCGATTAAACTCTACCTTTAAACCAAAATGGGTTTCACCAAACCCTTGAGCGCCTACAATTCCTAGTCCTTCTAGAGTCTCAAGGGTTTGGAAAATGTGAAAATGCGTGTAGTTAAATACAGTCTCTACTAAAGGCTGTAAGGGTTGACGACCGCTTAACTGCTGTAAATCTGCGTAGGGATAACGCCTGAAGGGCAACAACTCCCGCTCAGTCTCAAAGACCTGCTGTACCAATTCTACCCAGGTTCCTCCTGTCAGCTTTAGGCGAAATGGTACTGTGTTCAAATGGGTTCCCAGTGTCTTTTCTGCGTCTTTTTCCTCCAGCCGACCATTAGACTCAAGTCCTGTAAGGATATCGGTCTCACCGCTTATCAAACTCATAACTCTAACATGTGCTGCCAGTAAGACGTTTTTGAGTGGAACTTCTGCCAGTCGCGCTAGTTTCTTTAGTCCATCAGAAACCTGGGAGGAAATGGGGACATCTAAGACAGCTATTTGGGGTGTGTTTGTTTCACGCTCAGTAAAATGCCAGCGAGGGACTTTTGTTGTAACACAATCTTCCAGCTTTTTCGTCCAAAAATCTTTGCATTCTAGAGACTTCAGGACTGAGCGCTCTAAGGCGATGAAATCCCGATAGGTAACTGTTAGGGGGGGTTCAATAAAACACTCACCATTGATAAGGGCGTAATAGCGCTGTAGCAATTCTGTCAATAGGGAAGACTTACTCCAACCGTCAAGAATCGAGTTGTGACAACTTAAGGTGAAATAAAAGGAGTCATCTGTTAAGCGTTGAATAAAAAAGCGGATAATGGGTGGACAAGCCCAGTCAAAATTTCGCTTCCTTTCAACTTTAATCCAATCTGCCAATGCTTGCTTGCGTTGATATGGCGACAGATCTCGCAGATCCTGCACCTGAAATGGTACAGAAACCGTTTGATGAACCAGTTGCAGTGGTTCGCTAAAGTTGGTCAAATCGAAGGAAGTTCGTAAGATGGGGTGGCGAGCGACAAGTTGTTGCAAAGCTTCTTGAAAAAGTTCAACATCCAAACGAACTTGCAGGTGATACAGGAAGACATCGTGATACATCGGTAAGTCAGGGCAGTACTGACTGTGGAAGATCACCCCGGCTTGGACTCTGGCTAAGGGATAGGCATCCACCACATCGCTAGGTAGTTTCTGGCGCTCTGCCGACAAGATGAGGCTAAACGGTTCTGTTCTGGGTGTCTCTTGAGTACTGGGTTCGGCAGTAGTAATTTCTTGCGCTAAGTTATGAATAGTCTGATGCTGGAAAATTTGCGGGAGCGAGAAGTTCAAACCTCTTTCTTGGGCTTTGGCTCGCACCTGAATGCTACGAATGGAATCCCCTCCAATTTCAAAAAAGTTGTCGTAGATACCCACTTGTTCGATTTCTAGTACAAGAGCCCAAATATCGGCTAATGTCTTCTCAATTGAGGTGCGTGGAGCCACGAAAGGCTTATCCAACTCAGGTCTTGTCCTGTCTGGTGCCCGAAGCGATCGCCAATCAACTTTGCCATTCGGCGTCAAGGGCATTGTCTCCAGTGGTACAAAGACTGAAGGAATCATGTAATCTGGTAGCTTTTGTGCCAAAAAGCGACGCAGTTCGCTAATTGTAGGCGCAGTCTGTTGATTACAGACGTAATAGGCAACTAATCGCGCCTCAGCAGGCTCAACCTCACTTTCAGAAGATTGTTTCAACAGACGACGAAATGCATTAATGGTGTCGGTATCCCCCAGTTCGTTTACCGGAGCTATTCTCTGGCGTTTTTGACTGTAATCGGGTTGTAGAATCAGGACGACCGCTTCCTGTACAGCAGGATGTTGATGTAAAACCGCTTCAATTTCAGCAAGTTCAATACGGAAGCCCCGAATCTTGACTTGATGGTCAATCCGCCCCAAGTACTCAAGCTCACCATTGGGTAAATACCGAGCTAAATCACCGGATTTATACAGGCGATTAAATTTTGAATTTTCAAAGGGGTTAGTAATGAAGCGTTCAGCAGTTAGTTCAGGGCGATTAAGATAACCACGAGCTACACCTGCTCCCCCAATGTAAAGTTCACCGGCTACTCCAATTGGAACTGGCTGATGTTGTTGATCCAGTAGGTAAACTTGCAAGTCAGGAATGCGACACCCAATCAGGCTAGCAGTGGCATTATTTAAATCGGCTGTGGTGATAAAATGATAGGTTACGTGTACAGTTGTTTCTGTAATGCCGTACATATTGACTAGTTGCGGCACGTCGCCGTGTCGCTCAAACCAGGGTTGCAAGCTCTTGAGTTCAAGGGCTTCCCCGCCAAAAATCACCAACCGTAGGGCAAGTGACTTACTATTACTGGATACTTCTTCCTCTGCACGCATCAGCTGACGAAAAGCAGAAGGAGTCTGATTGAGAACTGTGACTTTCTCGGTGCATAACAAGTTGTAGAACGCCTCCGGTGACCGGCTAATCCAATACGGAACAACCACCAGCCGTCCGCCATAAAGAAGAGCTCCCCAAATTTCCCAAACCGAGAAGTCAAATGCATAAGAGTGAAAATTAGTCCAGACGTCGCGATCGCTAAAGTTAAACCACGACTGAGTGGAAGCAAACAGCCGAAGAACGTTATGATGATTCACCAAAACTCCTTTGGGAATGCCCGTGGAGCCTGAGGTGTAAATTACGTAAGCCAGGTTATTGATCGTTACCTTATTGACAGGATTGTCCACGTTTTCTTGCAATAGAGCTTCATTGTCTTTGTCCAAACAAACCACTTGCGCTTCATGCTCAGGTAAAGCTTCAAGAAGCTTCTGTTGAGTCAACAACACCGGTACTTGCGCATCTTCCAGCATAAAAGCTATACGCTCTTTGGGATAGGTGGGATCAATAGGGACATAAGCTCCACCAGCTTTGAGAATCCCTAAAATACTTACTACCATCTCAACAGAGCGCTCCAGGTAAATGCCGACCAACACTTCCCGCTCCACCCCCAAAGCTTGCAAATGGTGTGCCAATTGATTTGCTCGTTGGTTCAGTTGTTGGTAGGTAAGCCGTTCTTGCTCACAGACTAGTGCAACTGCATCTGGAATCCGCTCTGCTTGAGCCTCAAACTGTTGATGAAGACATGAATCTATATTATAATTAGTCAAAGTAGCATTCCACTCCCGCAGCAGTTGGTGCTGTTCGGACTCGCTAAGGAGTGGCAGATTTGAAACCAACTTTTGTGGTTCAGCAACTATACCTTCGAGCAAAGTCTGAAAATGGTTGACCATGCGGGCAATGGTGGCAGAATCGAACAGGTCTGTATTGTACTGCCAAGAACCAGATAGCACTCCATCTACCTCAGCCATCATCAAAGTCAGATCAAACTGAGCAATCCGCTTCTCTAAGCTCAAGGACTCCAGTTCAAGCTCTCCTAGTTTTATTCTTGCTCCTGTTTCCCCTAAAGCAAAGGCTGCCAAGCCCTCCTGATTTCGCAAGTGTGCTTTCTGCAAGACAAACATGACTTGGAACAGGGGTGAGCGACTTGGATCTCGTATCGGCTGTAATTGCTCAACTAGACGCGCAAAGGGATAATCCTGATGAGCAAAAGCATCTAGCACAGTGGAGCGCACTTGACTAAGAAAGGCTTCAAACGTCGGATTTCCTGATAAATCTGCTCGTAGAACAACTGGGTTGACAAAATAGCCCACTACCCCTGCCAAATCAGCTCGACTTCTACCTGTTGTTGGAGAACCCACCAGCAAGTCCTCTTGACCTGTGTAACGGTAAAGCAGCACTTGAAAAGCTGCTAGCATTGTCATGTAGAGAGTGGCTCCGTGAGCATGACTGAGGGTCTTGAGCCTTTGAGTTATCTCTGCATTCAGCCGGAAGGATTGTGAAGCACCTGTATAACTTTGGATAAATGGTCTCGGTCGGTCAGTCGGCAAATTCAGTACTGGCAAATCCCCAGCCAGTTGCTTGCGCCAGTATTCCCATAGCCGTTCACCGGGGGAATGACTGGAGAAATGGGGCAGGTCCTCTTTCGACAGTCTAGAAGCCCCACGATTTATCGTTGGGTTATTAGGACCTGCCCCATTTCTTTGTCCCAATGCGTCACCTTCTTTTGAAGCCAGCATTGCTGCTTCTGTGCGAACATAGTCGGTATATCTCAGCACCAAGGAATTAAGGATTGCTCTTGTACCAGCTTTGTGCGCCTGATACAGTATTTCTAGTTCATGCATCAGCACTGCACCAGACCAAAAGTCAGCGATAATGTGATGCACAACTAGCAGTAAAGTATGTTCTTGTGATAAACGCTCTTTGGGTGGCTCCCCTTGCAGCGATCGCGTAAATAAGCTGACCCGCAGCAAGGGACCTTGCTCTAGATTAAAGGGACGATGGGCTTCTTCGACTAGGCGGTTGTTCAAAAACGCCTCGCTCCAAGTGGAAACGTCTTCGTGCTGAAAACAAATTTCCAAGCGTTCGTGAATTTGCTGAACGGGTCGCCCTGATAAATTAGTGAAGGTGGTTCGTAACGTTGGATGACGTTCCACCAAGCTTTGAAACGCACGACCCAATGCTGGAATATCTAATTCTCCTTGAAGGCGGGCTGTAGCCACAATATTGTAAGCTGGACTCTCTGGTGTCAGCTGGTGCAGAAAGTACAAAGCTTGTTGACCAATTGAGAGAGAATTTTCAGCAACTGCTTCGGAGGCTGGAGCGAGAGTCATTTCTTGGGGAAAAGTAGATGTTGTATCTTGTGCAAGTACCTCGTTTGCAAGCTGGTCAATATTGGAATCTGCAAGAAAACTCGTTATTGGTAAAATTACACTAAAGTTAGTTTCAATGGCGTTTTTGAGTTCAATAGCCATTAGGGAGTCAAGACCCATAGTACTCAAGGGCTGCTCCAGGTCCAACTGGGACGGAGCTATCTTGAGAACCTTCGCCAAGAGCTCCTGAAAATAAGAAGTTAGTTTTAAGTAACGTTCTTGAGGCTGCAACGCTCTGAGGTCAAAGCGAGTCAGCGAAGTCATGCTGACTGAAGTATATGAGTTTTCAAGAATGCTGCTTCCTACAATATCCAAGGTTTCATTCAAAAATCCAGCGCGACACGCATAGCGTTGAATTTTTCCACTGGAAGTTTTTGGGATGCTTCCAGTCTTTAGCAACAACACCGCATAAACTTGTAACTCGTGTTCTTCCACCACCGCTTGACGGATGGCTCTAATCACCTCATCAATATCTAGATTCCTCAGGTAAGTGCGCTTCACTTCACCTGCTACTACTAACCGTTCAACACCTGCAACTTCAATTGAAAATGCCGCAATACCGCTCTTTTGCAATGCAGGATGACTTTGTTCTACCGTCCATTCAATGTCTTGTGGATAATGGTTGCGACCACGGATGACAATTAGGTCTTTGAGGCGACCAGTGATGAACAGCTTACCTTCGTGTAAAAATCCCAAGTCTCCAGTACGTAAAAATGGACCTTCCCCACTGTCTGTTAAGTATGCTTGGAAAGTCTCCTGGGTTTGCTCGGTTTGGTTCCAATAACCCATAGCCACGCTCGGTCCTTTAACCCAAATTTCACCTACCTCATTGCTGTCGCAACAAGTTGCAGTTTCGGGATGGGCAATGACAATATGCAAGTCTTGCAGAGGTTGACCACAACTCACCAGTGTCTGAGCACTTACCTCCTCTAAATTTGTGGGAATTACCCGATTTTGCGCCAGTGCTGCTTGTTGCACAGATAAAAGGACAGGTGGAGTCTTCTTGCAACCACCAGAAACAATTAAAGTCGTTTCTGCCATACCATAGCAGGGATAAAAAGCTTCGCGACGGAAGCCACAGGACTCAAAGGTTATAGCAAAGCGCTCAAGGGTTTGGGCACGGACAGGCTCAGCTCCGTTAAAAGCAACCTCCCAACTGCTGAGGTCGAGAGTTGCTCGCTGGGAGGGAGTAATCTTTTGAACGCACAGATCGTAGGCGAAATTGGGACCACCGCTGGTCGTTGCTTTGTATCGGGAAATGGCTTGTAGCCAGCGCAAGGGTTTTTGCAGAAAAGCCACTGGAGACATGAGGATGCACGGGATACCCAAGTACAGAGGCTGGAGCATGTTTCCGACTAAACCCATATCATGAAAAAGGGGCAGCCAACCTACGAAGAGGGTTTCTGTTGAATGCTGCATCGCCTGCTGAATCAAAAGTTCGTTGTGCAGCAAATTCCCATGACTCACCATTACCCCTTTGGGTGAACCTGTGGAGCCTGAGGTGTATTGGAGAAATGCTAGCGTGTTGCTGTTGACAGATGGCTCCTGCCATGCATGTGCTAAGTCGCTAGCAATAATGTTGTCGGTAGCTAGGAAACGCAGAGCTTGTAAATTTGGATACTGGGCGAATTGTCGCTCTATGTTGGACAAAACGGTTGTGGTGGTTAGTGCGATTGCTGAGCGTGCATCCGCCACAACAGCTTGGAGTCGGGACACCGATTGGTTAGCCCGAGGTGGATAAGCGGGGACAGCAACGACTCCAGCATACAAACAACCGAAAAACGCCGTTATAAATTCCAAACCTGGCGGGTATAACAGCAGAACACGCTCTCCACTGATGACTCCACAACTTTGGAGCAAGGCAGCAATTTTCCGAGCTTGAAAATCGAGATCCCCGTAGGTGATATGACTTTCTTGTTCTTCAGAATCAAGCAGAAAAGAATAAGCTTTCTGTTTAGGTTGGTGAAGCGCTCGACCTTGGAGAAGTTCGACCAATGTGGAAAACTTAGCTGGTAGCTCGAAAAGGTTTTTGCCCATTTGCACACCTGCTTATATCTTATAATTTTTCCGTTAAAAATGCTCAATTAAAGTCTGCTGTATACAACTGAATTAATTGTTGAATACAGTTAGAAAATTTCAGTGATTACTTGATTTATACGACAGTAATTTTTCACAGAAAATATTTTTACTCCTATGTATAAAATAGCTGAAAAATTAATTTCCTGAGATAGCATAAACTAGATTTTCTACTTGAGGTTGAAAACAATCCTATCCTATCGACTTAGTTCTAAGAGACCATTATGTGCAGAAATTGGAAATTTCAGAAAAGGGATTAATTATCTATCTCAAAAGCTATCTTCTTGATTAGTTATACGTCATAAAGGAAAACGCATAACAAACATAACGAAAACTTAATTCTAAGAGGAGCTTATTATAATTTTGGTAACGAGACAAAGCTAAAAGCCTCGCAAACATTTACGTTACTGTAATTATTAATGCTCCTTACAAAGCCTTTTGGGAGACAAGCCCTCCAAAACAGTTTTGAACAACTTTTTTGCAACTTGATCGATATACACTTATCAACATATTACAAACTCCTCATTCTTAGCAAGAAGACATCAATAGATAATCATAATTCTTATCTTTATTATAATAAGTTTTACTTATTGTGTTGAGTATTTAAATAGCTGCTCAAAAATGTTAGCAAGTATCTAACTCGAAGGCGTGAAAAAAATTTCTCTAACCCCTTGATATCGGCAAATGAATCATTTGTCGCTTGCACTATAGGCTATCTTAATTTGGAGTCGAGTAAAGTTTGGCAAAGTTTGACAACCCGTCGTTTGACTTATATAGCTACTTCGTTCATGATAAGAATTGCTTTTGTGCAACTTGACACGATAGATATACAAGCAAAATCTTATGTACAAGTAGAGTCTTTACTTAACCACCAATCGATTGAGTTTGGGAAACTTGAAGCTGGTGTAAGTCAACTCCTCAACCCCTATCAGGAGACACTCATGTTTTTCTCCAATGTTCATAATTACTCTCTGATGTTATAGCGGCAATCTACCATTTAAGTGTGAGGAATTAGGGTGAAAAAACAGAAACTATCTGCTTGGATATGGCTGTTTACAGCTGTATCAGTCTTAGGAACTTTGCCAGCACGTGCTGATGTTGTAAATGTCAGTGCTGTGCAACACAAAATTGGGACAACAAACGCAGCAGCACCCATAAAAGACATTCCTCGACTGAGTGAGATTCAGCGTCCTTACACCAGTGTCAAGGACTGGGTAGCACAACAGACTCAACAAAATCAACTTATACAAGTTACAGGAGTGCGCCTTTCCCCAAAGAAGAATGGTCTGGAAGTCATCTTAGAAACTCCTGCATCTGATAAGCTGCAAAGTACAATCAAAAGTGAAGGAAATACCTTTAGCGCTGTTATTTCTAACGCGCAACTGCGCCTACCATCAGGCAATACATTCCGTGCTGACAAGCCAACAGATGGAATCACAGCAGTAACCGTGACGAATTTGGATGCAAATAGTATCCAGGTGACAGTGACAGGTGAAACGGGTTTACCGACTGTTGAGTTGTTTGACAGCAATTCTGGTCTAATTTTCGCCTTCACGCCAACTGCATCTTCTGTCCAGCAACAACAGCAACAGCAACAAACGCCACAAACGAACAAACCAAGTCGTGAAACACCGCAAGCAAAACCATCAGCTTCTGGTGAAGAACCGATTGAATTGGTAGTGACAGGTGAGCAAGAAGGCAGTTACAACCCATCAACTGCCGACACTGCAACAAAGCTACGACTGCAAAGGCGCGATATTCCTCAGTCAATTCAAGTCATCCCGCGTCAGGTGATAGAGGATCGCAAGGTCATTCGTCTTGATGAACTAACTGAGAACGTCAGTGGTGTCCGACGAGAGCCTGGTTATGGCAACTTATCTTCTGCAGGTTTTCGAGTTCGAGGCTTTAGATTGGGATTTGAAAATTTACGCAACGGGTTTAGGGATATTGGTTATCTGAGTCCTCGCGAGGTTGCAAACGTTGAACGAGTTGAGTTTCTCAAAGGTCCGGCATCGGTTCTATATGGAGGTAGTGGCAGTGAAGCTTTGAGTGGCGCTGTTAACACTGTGACAAAAAAGCCACTTGCTGAACCTTTCTATAATGCAACCTTCACCGCAGGTAGCTATAGCTTTTATCGTCCTACGATTGATATTAGTGGACCACTCACAACAGACAAATCCCTTCTATATCGTCTTAACCTCGCCTATGAAAATGCAGGCAGTTTCCGCGACTTTGGAGGAAATGAAAGCTTCTTTATCTCACCAGCGCTAACTTGGAAAATTGGCAAGCGAACTGACCTGACTGTTGAGTTTGAGCATCTACGTTATGACAATGTCTTTGATTCCGGTTTTCCACTATTACCTGAGTCTTTAAGGCTTCCCAGTAATAGATATTTAGAAGATCCCAATTTTAGTCATAGTAACATCGACTCAACTTCGATTACCTATAACTTTGAACACCGATTCAGTGACAACTGGAGATTCAGGCAAGGCTTTAATACTATCCTTACGAACTATAACAGCAAACAGTTAGACATCTACAGTAGTGATCTGCTGAGCGATCGCCGAACACTTCCGCGTGAAGCTTTAAAGACAGATGAAGAAACACACAACTACACGTTGCAAAACGAAATCTTTGGTAAGTTTAATACTGGTTCTGTGAAACATAACTTCCTGCTGGGAGCGGAGCTAGCCCGCTATGATTTTAACTTTGCTATTTTGAGAGGAACTTTTCCTGAAATTGATATATTTGCACCACAGTATAGACAACAACCAGGAGAGTTAGGAAGCCGTACTTTCAGTGGATATGGTTCTGACCTTCTCGGAATTTATGTACAGGATCTCGTTGAGATTCTGCCCAATCTGAAAATTCTAGCAGGCGCTCGCTTTGACTCCAACGAAGCTACAAGAAAAAATCTGCTAAATGATACAGTGATCTTTCGACAGTCACTCAATGAAGTTTCACCACGAGTCGGTATTGTCTATCAGCCAAGCGATACGACTTCGCTCTATTTCAATTGGTCAAAAGCTTTCGCTCCTGTGTTCTATGGTCAGAGCCGGACAGATGAACCATTTAAGCCAATTATGGGAGAGCAATTTGAAGTTGGAATCAAGCAGGACTTTCTAGATAACAAGCTCTCAGCAACTTTAGCACTTTACCAAATTACCAAACAAAATGTGCTGACACCAGACCCAGTAGATAGAACTTACCGCATTCAGACGGGCGAACAAAGAAGCCGTGGGATAGAACTGGACGTAGCAGGGGAAATCTTACCAGGTTGGAATGTTATTGCCACCTATGCTTACACAAATGCGGAGGTCACAAGTGACAACAGTATTCCTGTAGGCAATAAATTAGTCGATGTGCCCGATCATAGCGCCAGCTTATGGACAACTTATAAAATTCAAAGCGGTGATTTGCAAGGGTTAGGGTTTGGAGTGGGGCTTGTGTATGCAGGATCTCGCCAAGTCTCACTGCCAAATACTTTCAAAACAGATTCCTATCTAAAGACTGATGCTGCTATCTACTACCAGAGAGGTAATTATCAACTTGCTCTAAATATCAAGAATCTCTTTGATATTAAATACTTCTATAATTCTCAGGAATACTTTTTATACCCAGGAGCACCATTAACTGTCTTGGGGACGGTATCAATTCAGTTTTAATTTTAGGAAGTCCAGCAAACGTCCTAAGACTTGCCACATTAGCACTATAGGCGTCATGTCATTCAAATGTGAGGAATTACGGTAAAACAACAGAAATTATTCACCTAGATATGACTGTTTGCAGCTGTATCAGTCTTAGGAGCCTTCTTAGTACGTGCTGATGTTGTAAAGGTGAGTGCTGTGCAACGCAAACAAGAAGTATGTGTTGAGTTTTGATTTGAAAGAATTTAGAGACCAAAAGATGGAGTTTCAAGGAGAAGCTGACAATGAAATTACGAACCCTAGCATTAACCATTCATCGCTCTATCGGTATTCTCCTCGGTCTAATGCTTTTGGTAATAGCTTTAACAGGAAGCGCCTTGGTTTTCCATCGAGAGATTGCACAAGCAATTTATCCTCAACTGATGCAAGTGGTGCCCCAAGGGGAGCGCCTTGAGCCGGAAATTGCATTGAATATCGTTCACTCTGCCTTTCCCAATATAGAGCTTTATGGCATCGACTGTCCTCGCACCTCCTTTGGAGTCTACCGAGTCATACTGAAGTTTGGTTCTGACGAATGGATTAATGTTTTCGTTAATCCCTACAGCGGAACTATCCTAGGGTCACAGCAATGGGGGTATACCCTAATGAGCTTCATTTACAACATCCACCTATCTCTGCTAGTTAAAGAAGTGGGAGAGCAACTCGTCGGGATTTGTGGTTTATTGTTCTTAGTACTAGTTGTCAGTGGGCTGGTTGTTTGGCCAGGATGGCGCAACCTAAGTCGAGGCTTTTGGATTCGCTGGAAAGCTCCTGCTCCTTTACTCACCTACGATTTCCACAAAGTAGGAGGTTTTTTAGCAGCTGCATTCCTGCTCTTGATAGCCTCAACCGGGGCGGCTATGGTATTTAGCAGCCAGTTTGAAAGCGTGACTTATTGGTTAACTCACACGCCTCAACCAACACCGCTTGCCTCAACGCTCGTAGCAGGTCAAGCCCCTCTACCGTTGACTCAGATTCTACATGCAGCAGACGCCTCCTTGCCTGAGGGATTAACCACCCTTATATTTCTGCCGCATCAACCAGATGGGGTGTTCGAGGTGGGCAAGAAGTTACCTCAAGATATTGATTATTATGGTTCCAGTAAAGTTTATATTGATCAGTATAGTGGAAAAGTGTTGCGGGTGGATAATGCTTTGAAAGCACCTCTAGCAGCACAAATTAGTAATGCACTGCTCTCGTTGCATAACGGTGCTTATGGAGGATTGGGGATGCGGTGTCTATATGTACTCATCGGTCTTGTTCCCCCCGCACTGTTAATCACTGGTGTTCTGATGTGGCGCAATCGTAATGGAGCCAATTACTACAGAACTCAGAAACGTTAAAATCCGCTTTCCTGCCCTCTGCACCCTATAGTTATAAGTTTTAACCACAGGACATGATATGAGCACGCGCGAAGTTTGACAATATGTCTTTTGACAAGTGCTAGAACGCTAACTTAATCTTTTACGTTATTTAAGACTTCATAACAGCATGAACTCACGCGAAGGAAAACGAAAGCTGGTGTCCCTCGGAATAGGAGCTCATGGACGTATCGCTATTGGGGTATCAGCTCATGGCATCATCGCTATTGGCATATCAGCTCATGGCCTGATTAGTATCGGGGTAGTAAGTATGGGTGTGTTCTCAATCGGACTCGTGTCGATGGGGCTAGCCAGTGTGGGAGCCGTGTCAATGGGGCTAGCAACTGTGGGACCACAGAGCATGGGTTTCGTACGGCTCAAGGCAAATCAACCAGAACTAAAAGACCCGAAAACAGATATGCCAGCAGAGCATATGCATCACCACTAAGATTTAACACCCTGCGGGATGTCTGCTCAACCACTTGTTCTATACGTGGAAGAAAAATTTCCCATTTTTGGAGTAGTTGCTGTGACTTGAGGTGCTCCAAATGATCGAGAAGTATTTTTACTTTTTGAGCTTGTTTAATTGCAGCTTTGGTGACTTCAATCAATTTTATGTATGTTTGTTTCCTTTTGTGCTTACCAGATTCATTTCTCGTTTTTGATAAACTATCAATCTGTCTAGATATTCTTCTCGCTGTCCGATAACGTTAGAAAATTAGAACTGCAACAGGCAGAATTAGTCGCAGTTCAGCAACAGCTATTAGAAAAAATCAATCGTACATCTTTGAACTCATCATCACCACCATCAAGTGACCCACCGGGATTTGGAAAAAAGCCGCAAAAACAAAAAAGCAGTAAAAAGCGCACGCACAGGTAAACCTGCTCCTTGTTTGCTTCCTCAAGAGAATCATTGTTTGAATCAGGTACGAAGAGCAGCCTAACTTTTTCAACACCACGCACTCTCCAACTAAATTCTTGTTGCCATCACGAGTAATTCAGCAACTGGAGAAGATTGGGCGGCAATAGCGGAGTAGCGGATGCGGGCTACGACAATCTGGAACGTTAGCTGAGGGTTTTTGGCTGCCCGTACCCGCTACCAGATTTACCATAAAATTTTTCACACTTCTATGACGGGAATGAACAATTTGTGAAATATTTTTTAATTAGTCATTGACAGTTTCAATTAATGACCTTTTCCTTAAGATTAATTTTTCCCATAATTCAACTAATTTATTGTTCATATTTTTCTTGAATGGGGTAATTAGCTTAATATTATTTGACCAAAGTTCTTGCCATAGTTTTTTAGAAATATATCCTTTATCACCGAAGATGCTACCCCAAAGTTTGTCAGTTAAAGTTGGAACAGGTACTCGATCATCCGTATTGCCGGGAGTTACTTGAAAAGCTAATAACTCTCCTCTTTCATTAATAATCAGATGAAGTTTAAAGCCAAAGTACCAAGCGACAGAACTCTTACCCCAACCTGATAAATCTTTAAAAACTTTATTTCTTTTTGCTCTTTTTGGATGACGCACTGTCCCCTAATTTTTGGGCAGCCCTATTTCTGGTTGATCTGTGTTGCAAACGAGTTATTAATGTTAGAGGGCAGCCCAAAAATTTCGTGTTAGACCCCCGTGACAGATTGGAATTATGATTTTTGGCTCTAGTTTGGGAGCGGGTTTCAGCCTTTGATTTAGTAGTTCATTTGTTCGCGTTGAAAGGGCTGGGGCTTGAAACCCAATTGCAGGGGTGCAAGGAGCTTCTTTAAATCCAGCAATTCTCTTTCTTCCCCCTGCTCCCCGCCCCCTGCACCCCTGCTTAGCTCGGTCAAACCTCACAAAATCCTGTAACTCCTATGAGGAGAGATTTACAGCTTATTTTCTTACATCGAATTCAGGTTATAATTAAGTCGTTATAATCAGCTTCCTTCAAGCGATTGGTTTTGCCACTGCCCTTTGGGCGATCGCATTATTGCCCTTGTTCATTCTTGTGATGACAAATCAAAAAATAACCCCCAAGTTGGGAGCAGCAATTGCGCTGGGGCTGGTAAAATGAAGCAAGATGCTTCTCAGGCTGGCACTTCTGCTAGTAGTCGTCCTTGAACTCGCTCGTACTCATCTTCAAGTAGCCAGAACTTTGCTTCTTCATAGGTGTCACTAGAAAACACCAACTGATAATTCTGATTTGGATCGTAAATACAGCTCTTGCCGGAACTGTCACTCAGTAAAATCAGAACGTAGGGAGGTGAGGCAGTGGGGTCTACCCATACCTCTGTAAATTGCCAGTTATCGACTAGGTTTGGTACGGGAGATGACATGGTATTTGTTTCCCTTTACTTTTATTTCAGCGTAATAAAGTGGAATTCTGCTGCCGTCCATACTGACACGATAACCAATCGGCTCGTCAAAGTACAACCCATAACGTTCATGTCCACGAATGAACCCCACAAACTCTCCTTTTTCTATGATTGCTTGAATAACCATAGACATTGTGACTTCATCATTAAACACATGAGCGCTTCCTTCTTTTTCAAGTAGCTTTTGCATTTGGAGAGTGTCTGGGAGGTGTTTGGCAACGTGTCTGGTGTCGAGAGTTAGTTCACGGTCAGTTAGGCTCATTCCATTCATTTAGATGTGATGGGAATACTCCTGTTCCTATTAAATGCTCGGTCGCTTTTCCTACAAAAAATTCTTCAAATAAGTATAATGGCGCGCTCAAAAACCCTAATCCATTCAAAATCATCGCTTTCATTACTTGTCCAGGTGTGAGAGTTTCTTTAACTTTTATTCCCACTTTTTTATTCACTTCTTCTACCAATTCCATCTCGTCTATTATTCCCGCTACTATGCCTAAATGGTCTATATCTAGGACTTTTATTGCTTCTAGTGCCTCATTCATGCTTTTCTCTGTCTCTACTTGATGCTTATTATGTATCGGCTCAATAAGTCGGGGTAGTGGTAACCGTTCAGGGGGAGCGCCCTTGAAAATACTCGTTGCTTAATTAATCGGTAAAGTCCAGATCTGAAATGAAAATCGACCGATGTCGGTTGAGGAAT
>JAHHHH010000079.1 GCA_019359415.1 Iphinoe sp. HA4291-MV1
TAACTATTGACCAAGCCGGTTGGCATACAAGTAATGATTTAGACTTACCAGAAGGTATCGATTTAATATATTTACCTGCTTACTCACCCGAACTCCAACCCGCAGAACGCTTGTGGCCTCTGACTAAGGGAGATCCAAAAAATAAAATAGAGCGCCGTCTAATTTATCGATTCTCCCAAATCCTTGCGTTGAGGTCGTCCCAGCCCGGAGGGCTGGGACACGGCTGGATATTTTATTACTTGTAAGTGCCTAACGAGATTGTAGCCAATAGCTCCCCAACTTGTTTAGATGAACTAGAAGCGCTTTTGGTACTTCGTTGTCAACAACTGATGAAACAGCATGATTTCATCTCTGGTCTAACTTGCTACCACTGGTGGCCAAAAACAAGGGCAGCTTAATTATAAGTAATCATCCGAACTTGATATTATTAATAGATCTGTAAAAATTTGTACAACCCTATGTTTGAGGAAAAATTAAACATCCCACTCAAAGTTAAACCTGTTGGCATTGAGTTTGGTGTACCGCTGCGTGTGAAGGATGTATAGCGAGGCACTTAGTCAAAGCGTATCATTTGGTATGCATTACTCATATCGGCAACTTTCTTAGCCGAAATGTCTCATTAGTAACAGAAATAATGACACCTGTTTCTAAATCTTGCTGACATTGACTCAATACCTCTGTTAAACGTTCATTAATTCCCTGATAGTTTTTATTTCCTAACCTAAATAAAATTACACTTGGCAAAGCTTCTCCACTCACGGCTAATAGTTGAGCAAAATCTAAATCCACTGTTAACAGAATTCTTACTTCTGTACGTGCTTTAATCAAAATCTCCTCATCCGGTAGCCTTTGCAAACCCTGATCGCGCAGATGCACAACATCGCGCGCCAGCATCGCGCAACCAAGCTACAGTGCGTAGCGAAATTCCCATATCTGCTAAAAATTTCATGAGGCTTGTTTTTCAGCATTTGTGAAAGGATAAACTCGCTCTTGAGTCAACCACGAAGCATAGAGCAGAGATTGGCGAATATCCTCTGGTTCTAAATCAGGATATTCTTCTAAAATTTCCTCTACAGGTTTCCCATTCGCCACCAAATTGACAACTAACGAAACAGGAATTCTCATTCCGCGAATACAAGCTTGTCCAGCCATGATGCGCGGATCAAAGGTAATTCTGTCTAAACCTAACATACTGGAGTTTAGACTAAATTCTATTTTTAAGGCTACAACCCTTGTGTAGCAGTCAATATTTCCTCTGTCCTTTCTGACAACCACTCCTCAGAACTTTCCAAAAGCACATAGCTAACTGGTACTGGCTGCAAGTCCTCTATAGTACCGTTTTCCCAACTGACTAGAGATGATGTTAAATCACACAAGACAGCACCTCTACCTTTAAACTTTTCAGCAAGGGCGATCGCCCTTGCTTGGTTACAAAGAGATGGTAAGTGCAAAACCTCTTTGACAAAGTATTGAAACTTGTTGTAAGGGTTGTTCAAATTTGCACAGCCGTTTAAAGTACTCATCGTATCTTTGCCCTAGTACTTGGCTCTGGTGTCTTCCCAGTTTTGCGAGTAAGACTGCCTTCTGAGAATAATCCAATCTAGTAGAGTGCCTGGACTTATCCCAAGAGTAGAAGAAACACTTACAAGGTTGCGCTCGCTCAGCCCACGCCCACGTTGCCACTCAGACCACCGAGCACCTGGAACACCAGTCATTTTTGATAGTTGTTGTGCAGGCATTGTCAAAAACTCCTCTAAGCTAACAATGCGTACGGCTACTTGTTTGACCATATGGAAATGAGTTAATAATGAGGGAATATACCACCATGATAAGATTTGAAAAAGGTTTGAGCAAATCTTAAAACGATGAACAGCAACCCTACAAATCTATTATCAGAAAGTACAAAAAACTTGTGCAAGCCTTGGAGGAGAAGAATGCTCCGGCACTTGCAGAAATAATTTGCTTATGCTAAGTGGCTATTGAAAAATTGCAATCACAGACAATTCATTAAAGCTTTGGAACTAAGGCAACGTCTGCTGAGAGAAGAGCATCCCTTTATCGCCACTACTACTCCACCAAGAGAACTTTGAGGGGGTACATAAAAAAACCACGTTGCAAGAGCGTGCCCTTTGGACATAGGCGTGGTGTCTTTATTGTCTTAAAGGCTCATCAAATTAACTACTGTGGAGAATAATAGCTCACGAGTGTACTGGTTTTTGGCACTACGTTCAAATAGTTCATCAAGGATTTGAGGACATAATGCTTTCTCTAAAAGCCCACGAACCATCACCGATACTGGACTCTGTTTTACAAAACGCTCAAACACCTGCCCTAGCAACATTTTTTTCTCCACCCAACAGATTTGCACCTGTTTTTACCAAACTACAAATCTGCCCATCAAACAACACCTTGAAAGGGCTAGTCCTAATTGAGTCGAAGCAGACAACTTTGAAGAAGAATTCAGCAAGTCAGAGGAGATGGGGGTTTCCCCTCTGCCCCCCATCTCCTCTGCCCCTCTGCCTCTTCGCTGACTCGGTGACTACTTCTTTGTTAATCCTTCTTAATCCAACTGAACATAGCGCGTAAATCTTTGCCAACTTCCTCAACAGGATGTTCAGCTTCTTGACGACGCATAGCGGTAAATCCTGATTTACCAGACTGGTTTTCTAAAACAAATTCTCGTGCAAATTGACCGGATTGAATTTCTTTGAGAATCTGACGCATTTCTGCCTTGGTTTGTTCATTAACAATCCGAGGTCCACGAGTATAATCGCCGTATTCAGCGGTGTTGGAAATACTATCGCGCATTTTTGCTAAACCACCTTCCACAATCAAGTCAACAATCAATTTGACTTCATGCAGACATTCAAAATAAGCTAACTCCGGCTGATAACCTGCTTCCACCAAAGTTTCAAAACTAGCTTTGATTAAAGCACTCAAACCACCACACAGCACTGTTTGTTCACCAAACAAATCGGTTTCGGTTTCTTCGCGGAAAGTTGTTTCGAGAATACCAGCGCGGGTTCCGCCAATACCTTTAGCATATGCCATCGCGCGATCGCGTGCCTGACCACTCGCATCTTGAAATACCGCAAACAAGCAAGGTACACCTTGTCCCTGTTCATAAGTCCGGCGTACTAAGTGTCCTGGTCCTTTCGGTGCGACCATCACCACATCTACATGAGGAGGTGGTACGATTTGACCAAAGTGGATATTAAAGCCGTGAGCAAATAATAAAACATTTCCTTCTTCCAGATTGGGTTCAATCTCGTTTTTATAAACGGTTTTTTGCACCTCGTCTGGCATTAAAATCATAATGAAGTCAGCAGCTTTGACAGCATCGGCAACATTTTTCACGGTTAACCCAGCAGCTTTAGCCTTCGCCACTGACTTACTACCCGGATATAGTCCGACAATCACATTCAGACCACTATCTTTGAGATTAAGGGCGTGGGCGTGACCTTGGGAACCATAGCCGATGATGGCGATGGTTTTCTGTGCCAAAAGGTCTAAATTTCCGTCTTCGTCGTAGTACATCCGGGCCATAATCGCTTTTCCACCTCAGCAAGCATCGTGATTCATTAGGGTAGTCACAACAAGAGCGGCTCACCGCCCAACGCGCTACCTCGCAAACTTGTTATTTTACAGGATTGATGCGGTATCTTTATCAATTCTTTGCACTTCGTCATCTGACAATTTTATATTGACACTTTGCACTGTATCTTCAATGCTAGAAATTTTGCTAGCACCAGGAATAGGCAAAATACTCGGCGACTTAGAACACAGCCACGCCAGCACAATGCAGTATACTGAGACGCCTTTTTCCTGAGCTAATTTCGCGATCGCTGAAAAATCTTCCAAGCCCTGATGGCGACGACGTCCCCCAAAGGGACTCCAAGGTAAAAATGTCAAACTCTCATTCTCACAATACTCCAATACGCCATCAAACTCAGGCTGACGGTACCAAGGGTTGTACTGATTTTGCACAGAAACAATATTAACCATATCCCGCGCCCGCTTAATTTGTTGCACGGAAAAGTTGGAAACTCCCACAAACCGAATCATACCTGCCTCGACTCCTTCTTTGGCTGGTGCAAGAGATTCTTCAATGGTATAATTTGGATCTGGAGAGTGATATTGCCAGACATCAATTGGTTTATCGCCGCCCAAAGCCTCAAAGCTAATGCGGATGGTTTCGCGTAAATGCTGTGGGTTACCGTTGCGCGTCCAATTGCCATTTGGACGCATCAAGCCCCCTTTCGTTGCTACAACAACATGACTCACATCACCATTGTAGGATTGTAAAGCTTGGTGAATCAATCGCTCACTGTGGTGCTTGTCGCTTTCATCCTTGCTGTAGGAGTCGGCGCTATCAATGAACGTGATACCTAAATCTAAGGCACGATGGATAACATCAATTGACTGTGATTCTGGGGGACGAGTGCTTAAGGACATTGGCATAGCCCCTAAACCAATCGCACTTACGGAGACACCTGTTTTTCCTAGCTGTTTTGTTTCCATATTTCTAGCTCTAGTTTCCAGCGTTATTATTCGGATGATAACTAATGTGTAAGAATAGAGTCGTGGAGATTACCTTTGTTAAAGTCAGTAAAAGATTGTGACAACTTTACCCAATTTTTGACATCCTAATTTGTACTCATTAAGACGAAATGATGAGCCTATAGAATGACAAGATATGTAGCAGAAGCATACTTAAGCTCTTATGCCAGAACTACGTCAATCGATCGCTCAGCACTACCACGAACGAACTAAGTACGACCCAGAGACTATCGCCTCTAAGAATAAGGGGTTAGACTGGTCCAAACAACCTGTGCCGTTCAAAGAATACAAAATCGGCTCTACTTTTGACCTAAAACCCTACATCCAAGAGAAACCTGAAGCTTTTGTTGATGAATCAGAAGCTCAGTGGTGGCAGAGGTTGTCGCGGTTACTCTTTTGCAGCTATGGGCTAACAGCAAAAATGCCTTCTATGGGAAGTGCAGTATATCTAAGATCTGCCCCTAGTGCAGGTGGCTTGTACCCTGCGGAGATGTATGTTGTTTCCCGTGGTACTCTGTTGTTGCCAGCGGGAGTGTATAATTACCAGTGTCGAACTCACTCTCTTATAGCTTATTGGGGAAGTGATGTTTGGCAAAAGCTGCAAGAAGCTTGTTTCTGGCATCCTACTTTGGAAAAGACCCAGTTGGCAATTATTATTACTGCGGTTTTCTATCGTTCAGCTTGGCGATATGAAGATAGGGCTTACCGAAGAATTTTTTTGGATACGGGACACCTGTTAGGTAATATCGAGTTAGCTGGCGCTATGACTCACTATCGCCCTCATCTTATTGGTGGCTTTGTGGATGAAGCGGTAAATGAACTGCTATACATCGATTCCCAGCAGGAAGGTGCGATCGCTGTTCTTCCCCTAGCAGACTTGCTGGATATCAAGCAAAACATACCCATAGGACGAACAACCTTACCCTCTGCTACAGAAACTAACTATCCTCATATTCCCGATGGTGAACTCCTTAAGTATTTTCATTACTGCACGCAAATTCAACCAGGGACAACGGGTAAACTCACTTCACCTGAAGTGAAACAGGAAAAACCCTTAGAGGATAAATATAACTTTCCTTTCTGTGAAAAAATCTCCACTGTCAGCCAACCTATCGATTGGGAAGAAAAACTCAAAGGACTCGAAGTGACCATTCTCAACCGGCGTTCTACCCGTGCTTACAGTGGTAGTGATTTAATATTTGATGAACTCAAAGCTTTACTCGATTTTTCTTACCAACCTCAAAATTATGTTGACCAAGGTTTTGATAATTCGACTGATTACTTTGACCTCAATTTAATTGAAACATTTATTGCTGTTTCTGGAGTAGAAGGTCTTGAGGCAGGTTGTTACTATTACGCGCCCAAAGCACAAGAGTTGCGACAAATTCGTTTTAAAAACTTTAGAAGAGAGTTACACCACCTCTGTTTAGGACAAGAATTAGGACGGGATGCAGCAGCGGTCGTTGTTCATACAGCCGATTTAGAATCAGCTGTGGCTCAGTATGGCGATCGCGTTTACCGTTATCTGCACATGGATGCTGGTCATTTGGGACAAAGACTGAACCTGGCTGCTATTCGCCTTGGTTTGGGCGTCAGTGGTATTGGCGGTTTCTTTGATGACCAAGTCAATGAAGTACTTGGTATCCCTACAAAGGAAGTTGTGTTATATATTACTACGTTGGGAAGACCGAGGTAGTTTGCGAGAAAAGTGGTGTGGGGATAAAAGCCAGGATACCAATAGGGCAAAGAGGGGTTTTGTTACTAACGACATCCTTTAAAAGGACGTGAGTTCGATGAAGCCTAGAGAGACCTCACCCCAAACCCCTCTCCTATGAGGAGAGGGGCTTCAAACCCTGATTTGGTGAGTAATGGTAACTTATTCTTATGACGAAGCTGTTCTATTAACTTGTGACATGCTTGCCATGCAGCATCCCCGAGATTTGCGCCAGTTTTTTCCCATGCCTTAGTCAAAAGTGTAGTAGCGATCGCCGTAGCCACAGCCACCAGAGTGACTGGTTCCATAAATCATTGAATTGTATATATTTCTTATTACGTATACTTTAGCATCTACCAATTTTTCGGGAATAAATCTAGTAATTTTATACTCATGAGCGAGTATCAGAACCTCGTGAACGAGTCTTTTATACTCATGAGCGAGTATCAGAACCTCGTGAACGAATCTTTTATACTTGTGAGTGAGTATCAGAACCTCATGAACAAGTCTTTTATACTCGTGAGAGAGTATCAGAACCTCATGAGCAAGTCTTTTATACTCATGAGCGAGTATTAGAATCTCATGGATGAATCTTTTATACTCGTGAGAGAGTATCAGAACCTCATGAGCAAGTCTTTTATACTTATGAGCGAGTATTAGAATCTCATGGATGAATCTTTTATACTTATGAGTGAGTATTAGAATCTCATAGATGAATCTTTTATACTCATGACTGTCTTTGCAAGCATTCTGCAAAGCAGATTTTCTGAGATTTATAGCGGATTGCAACCGGATGAAGTACATATTCATCTGCGTATCCTCCGGGTTCGCCTTTAGGCGTTCTCGTAAGAGTAGCCGCCCTCCGGGCGTCTACATCTGCGGTTCCTTAACTCTTTGATGTATTGTACCCAATTGAAAACTGCTATAGTTTATGAACAAAAAATATTTCTCTATAGTAGCTGCACCCTTAGTCTTTGCAGCAACTCTTTTCACCAACATCAGTCAATCCTTTGCTGATTTACCACCACTCATTCCACGACAGATTCTGTTTGGAAATCCACAGAAAACAAACCCGCAACTATCTCCAGATGGAAAGTACCTGACATACATTGCACCAGATAAGAATAATGTTTTGCAGGTATGGATACGTACAGTAGGTAAGAACGATGACCAGGTTCTGACTGCTGACAAAAAACGTGGTATCCGCAGTTACTTTTGGACTTACAACGGCGAACAACTCATTTACCTACAAGACACAGATGGTGATGAAAATTTCCATTTTTATGCTGTTAATGTTAAGTCTAAGCAGGTGCGCGACCTGACGCCGTACAAGGGTGTGAGAGCGCGAATGATAGCCCTAGAGCCGAATTTCCCCAATGAAGTGCTGGTGGGTCTGAATATTAAAGACCCCCGCAAACACGATGCTTACCGTATTAACCTGAAAACAGGAACAGCAAAGCTGGAATTAGAAAACTCTGTTAATGTTACTGACTCAGTTGCAGATCCACAATTCAAAATTCGTGCATCTGTAGCCAGTACTCCTGATGGTGGTTCTAGCTTATCCGTTAGGCAAACAGCAAATCAACCCTGGAAAACTGTTCGTAAATGGGGACCAGATGATCAAGGGAGTGCTGTAGGCTTTTCTCGTGATGGCAAAACGCTTTATATCACGGGAAGTCATGATGCGAATGCGACACGAGCTTTGGCGCTAAACTTGGCAACAGGTAAAGAATCCGTCATTGCTCAAGACCCGCAGTATGATGTGGGAGGGATGTTTGATCATCCAGTGAAACGCCAAATTCAGGCGGTTTCCTTTTATAAAGACAAATTGGAGTGGCAGATACTAGATAAAAGTATTGCTCCAGATTTTCAGGCAATATCTAAAGTCCGCCGAGGTGAATTTTCCGTAGTTGACCGCGACCTTGCCGATAAAACTTGGCTAGTTGCTTATCATACTGATGACGGTCCCGCCTATTATTATATCTACAACCGCACCTCCAAGCAAAGCAAACTCCTCTTCAGCAATCAACCCAAA
The DNA here is from genome assembly GCA_019359415.1 of Iphinoe sp. HA4291-MV1. Lineage (GTDB taxonomy): Bacteria > Cyanobacteriota > Cyanobacteriia > Cyanobacteriales > Nostocaceae > Brasilonema. Next base: position 8,310 of record JAHHHH010000079.1, read on the forward strand.
CTCGAAGGGCTAAAACTCGCCCAAATGAAACCAATTTTCTACAAATCTCGGGATGGGTTGACTATCCACGGCTACCTGACAACACCTGTAGGAATTCCGGCAAAGAATTTACCTACAGTCCTCCTTGTGCATGGCGGACCTTGGGCGCGGGATACTTGGGGTTACAATCCAGAAGCGCAGTGGCTAGCAAACCGTGGTTACGCAGTTCTGCAAGTCAATTTCCGAGGTTCTACCGGATACGGCAAAAAGTTTCTCAGCGCGGGAAATCGTGAATGGGCAGGTAAAATGCACAATGACCTGATTGATGGCGTTAACTGGATTGTCCAACAGGGTATCGCTGATCGGAAAAAGGTTGCTATTATGGGCGGTTCCTACGGTGGTTACGCGACTCTTGTAGGGTTGACATTCACTCCTGATGTATTTACTGCTGGTGTAGACATTGTTGGTCCCAGCAACTTGCTCACGCTATTCAAGAGTCTTCCACCTTATTGGGAGTCAGGACGAGCTGAATTTTACCATCGTGTTGGTAATTTAGAAAAAGAACCGGAGTTCCTCAAGTCTCGTTCTCCATTATTTTTCGTGGATCGCATCAAAGCCCCCTTGCTGATTGGACAAGGTGCAAATGATCCACGAGTCAAGCAAGCAGAAAGCGAACAAATCGTTGCAGCAATGCGAAAAGCAAACAAACCTGTGGGGTACATTCTCTACACAGACGAAGGACACGGTTTTGCACGTCCGCAAAACCGGCTACACTTCTATGCAAAAGCAGAAGAGTTTCTTGCCAAGTATCTGGGTGGACGAGTAGAACCAGTGGGTGATATACCTGGCAATTCTGGAGTTGTTAAGTAGAAATTGTTAGTCGTTGGTCGACAATGGGCAATGGGCAATGGGCAATGGGCAATGGGCAATGGGCAATGGGCAATGGGCAATGGGCATTATTGTCCCCTTGTCCATTCCTTTACCAACAGGTTTTGACCACACCCGTTTATAAATCGCTTTTGATTGGTAACTTAACATTAGACCGAGGATAAAAGGCAACCAAGCAATCAAGCTGTAATTAGATCTAGGATTGTCTTAGCAACACTGGAAAATAAAAATTTTGGGAAGAGGTCTACAACCATGGAACTTACGATTGATAATGTCGAAACAGTTTTAGATGAAATGCGTCCGTATCTGATGTCTGATGGCGGTAATGTGGAAATCGTAGAACTTGATGGTCCCATCGTCAAACTGCGGTTGCAAGGTGCTTGTGGTTCTTGCCCCAGTTCCACTATGACTTTGAGAATGGGCATCGAGCGTCGCCTCAAGGAAATGATTCCTGAAATTGCAGAAGTCGAGCAAGTGATGTAGAGAATATAGGACAAAAAGCAATGGGCAATGGGCAATGGGCAAAACGGGCAATGGGCAACGCTCGATTCCCAGTTCTGGGTTCCCAATGCCCAATTCCCAATGCCCAATTCCCAATGCCCAATTCCCAATGCCCAATTCCCAATGCCCAATTCCCAATGCCCATCTTCCCAATGCCCATCTTCCCATCACAAATATGTCTCATCCTCTCTACGTCGCCTTTATTTGGCATCAACATCAACCGCTGTACAAATCTCCCACGAGTAGCGTTTCGCTGTCTGGTTCTCAGCATTATCGTCTACCTTGGGTGCGTTTGCATGGTACTAAGGACTATCTGGATCTCGTGCTGATTCTAGAACGCTATCCTCGTTTGCACCAAACAGTCAATTTGGTACCATCGCTAATATTGCAGCTGGAAGATTACGTCGCTGGTACTGCCTTTGACCCTTATTTAGAACTGAGTCTAACGCCAACAGAGCAACTTTCTGACCAACAACGGGAATTTATCATAGAGCATTTTTTTGATGCCAATCACCACAATCTCATTGATCCTCATCCCCGTTATGCCCAGTTGTATAATACCAGACAAGAGAAAGGACAAGCTTGGTGTTTAACAAATTGGCAGCAGCAAGATTATGGCGATTTATTAGCTTGGCACAATCTGGCGTGGATTGACCCCGTGTTTTGGGATGACTCAGAAATTGAAGCTTGGTTAAAGCAGGGTCGGAATTTTACTTTGAGCGATCGCCAGCGAATTGACTCGAAACAACGAGAAATTATTAGCAGGATTATACCACAACATCGGGCAATGCAGGATGCTGGGCAATTAGAAGTCACAACCTCGCCCTACACTCATCCCATCTTGCCCTTACTAGCCGATACCAACTCTGGTCGTGTTGCGGTGCCTGATATGACACTACCAGAGTATCGGTTTGCCTGGGCAGAAGACATTCCCCGGCACTTGCGGAAAGCTTGGAATTTATATATAGATAGATTTGGAAGGATGCCGCGTGGTTTGTGGCCCTCAGAACAATCAGTGAGTCCAGAGATATTACCGTATATTATCAATCAAGATTTTAAGTGGATTTGCTCAGATGAAGCGACGCTGGGCTGGACGCTGAGACACTTTTTCCATCGTGATAATGCAGGGAACGTCCAAAACCCAGAGTTGCTGTACAAACCATACCGCTTGCAAACAAGAGCGGGTGAGGTGTCTATTGTCTTTCGGGATCATAGATTATCAGATTTAATTGGCTTTACCTATGGTTCCATGTCACCAAAGCAAGCAGCAGCGGATCTTGTGGGGCATCTGCAAGCGATCGCTCGAATGCAAAGAGATTCCCCAAGCGAGCAACCTTGGTTGGTGACTATTGCCTTAGATGGTGAAAACTGCTGGGAATTTTATCCCCAAGATGGCAAACCCTTCTTAGAAGCTTTGTATCAAAGCTTCAATAACGAACCGCGCCTAAAACTCGTCACCGTCTCAGAATTTATCGAACAATTTCCGCCAACAACAACTATACCAGGAGAGCAACTGCACAGTGGTTCTTGGGTGGATGGTAACTTCACCACCTGGATTGGTGATCCTGCTAAAAATCGTGCTTGGGATTACCTAACGCAAGCCAGAACAACTTTAGCCAATCATCCAGAAGCAACAGAAGAAAACAACCCCGAAGCATGGGAAGCCTTATATGCAGCAGAGGGTTCTGACTGGTTTTGGTGGTTCGGTGCTGGGCATTCCTCAAATCAGGATGCCATTTTTGACCAGTTGTTTCGAGAGCATTTGTATGGTATATATGAGGCGCTAAATGAACCTATACCGTCCTATCTCCAGCAACCCCTAGAAATCCATGAGGCACGGACTGATCATCGCCCACAAAGCTTTATTCATCCAGTCATTGATGGTAAAGGCGATGAGCAAGACTGGGACAAAGCCGGACGCATTGAAGTTGGTGGAGCACGGGGAACAATGCACAACAGCAGTGCTATTCAGCGGCTTTGGTATGGAGTGGATCACCTGAATTTCTATTTACGCGTAGATTTCAGAACAGGTATTCAACTAGGGCAAGATGTCCCACCAGAGTTGAATTTACTGTGGTTTTATCCTGACAAAACGATGCACAACAGTCCTGTTCCCTTAGCAGAGGTGCCGGATACATCTCCAGTAAATTACTTATTTCATCATCACTTGGAAGTTAATTTGTTAACGCAATCAATAATTCAGTTTCGCGAAGCCGGGGAGCGTTATCAATGGCATCCACGTGCTAATCGCGCTCAAGTTGCCTTGAACAAGTGTTTGGAGGTGGCTGTTCCTTGGGCAGATTTGCAAGTTCCACCAGATTATCCCTTGCGCCTGATTTTGGTGCTTTCGGATGAAGGGTGTTTCCGTGATTATCTTCCAGAAAATGCTTTGATTCCGATTGAAGTACCTTAATTTGGCGTTGACACCCTTGTCATTTTATGCCTGATTCTATTCGACCACAATTGTCGCATAACCCCACCCCGGTTTTGTCTTGCGCCAAAACCTCCCCTCCCTTTTCTGGTGAGGCAGAAACTGTCTTATACGACGAGAATGCACGTTTGCTTTATGACGCAGAGCACTCTTCGGAGGAGGATCGATACATCTTGCTCGGTATGAGCGACTCGCTATCTTTATTCTCAGATCTTGCACCTGAGTTAAAAACCGGGTTTCTTGAGAATACCTGCTCGTAGAAACCTTAATCTCTGGTTTAGAAACCCGGTTTTTTGGGTCTTGTTGAAAATGGTGCAAGATATCAGTATTAGTGGTTTGCCATGTATACAAAGAAGATGAACAAACCATTCGGATTTTTTCGGCTCGTAGGGCAAATAAGGCAGAGCAACAACAGTATCAGAGTTTTCTTTTATGAAAGATGAGTATGATTTCTCTCAATCTGTGAAGAACCCTTATATCAAGAAGCTTAAGAAGCAAGTCACAATTCGGCTGGAAGAGGATGTTGTTGACTACTTTAAGGGTTTAGCTGAGGAAACAGGGATTTCTTACCAAAGCTTGATTAATTTATATTTACAGGACTGTGTAAAATCGCAGCGAAAGCCTTCATTGGAATGGGTGGGTGAAGCCTAGGACATGATATGATTCGATTATTAAGTTTCTTCTTCTAAGCGCTGTTCTACATACTTCTGGACTAAAGGCACTTGGAAGCCAACACCTTCTTGACACAAAATTTCTTTCCGCACGAGTTTTCGCACAGATGCTTTGTCTTGTTTTGTGGGTGTTTCTCCTTGAAGGAGACGCTGAAGTAAATTGCGATCGCTCTGGGTAAAACCTGTCCACAATTCCCGAAAATACTGATCCCCCCGTTCCAGCACTGTGGGGATAACTGTCTCCACATCGTGTACAGTTGCTTTGATAGTAGCCGCGTCTCGCTGATTTTGCCTGATACTACGGTTGAGCAACTCCACCACTTCGTAACACATCAACTGCACGAGATAAGGTTGACAGCGAGTCAGATGGATAATAGCATCTACTGCATCTGGTGCGTAGATTTTGGGGAAGTCTTCCACAGGTTTCTCAATCAACTCACGCGCTTCTGATTCGTGCAAATATGTCAACCGTAAAGCTCTGGTATTAATTAAGTAGTCACTCCAGTATGGGGGAAGTTCCGAGAATTCGTGAGAGCCGCTGAAAAGTAAAGTCCAAGAGGTGCGGTGTTGGAGAATATTGCGAAGAAAGTTGAGAGGAACTCGGCTACGTGTCGTTTCCACCACCTCACTCAAGCGCTCATATTCATCCAAACACAGAAGAAACCGCTTATCAGGCAAAGTGCGTTCAATTTGTCCCAGCCAATTTTGGAGGGCGATGAATGGATCTGTTCTGCCTAAATCTGGGTAAGGCAAGTCTAGACGACGGGGTAATCGCCGTGCAGCTTCCGTCATTTGTGACACCAGATTATTTGCTAATCCTTGAAGCGTTGTCGCTGATGCTGCGCCTTGTAAATCCACCAACAAAGGTATCAAACTTGCTCCTACTTTCTCCGGCAGATATTTCAAAGAAGAAGTTTTGCCAGTGCGACGCCCGCCATACAGTAGCAAAACAGGCGGTGATTCAGAAAGCGCCAAAGTTTCGATTTCGCGAAACAAGTCCATCCGTCCTTTGAAACGATTCTCTGCTGTTTGGGGATCTAGAGCATTGCCAGCAATATACACTTGCCGGATTTCTTTTGAAAACCGTCCTTGTTCTTCCAAAGTACGCTGTGCAGTTTCCACAATACTCAGCCAACGCTGTATAATACTGCCAAAAGTCGTAGCGACTTTAGCATTCTTGCCTAAAGCCAGACTGTTCTTTAGTTGACGCAATGTAATGATGGGTTTGTTGAGTAACTCAGATTGACGATGAGCTGAAGTGGCTTGCCTCGCTGCGGATACATCTTGACTAATGTCTAACAGCTGCGGTAGAACCAAACCGAGTTCTTTTGGCGGAGGTGAGGGAATCCAAGCGAGTTCTTCAGTAAGATTCGCGATATCGCTGAGAGTTTGACAACTGTTGAGGCGAGTCACAGCGATATTAGCCATTGCCTGAAGTGCAACCTGCTGCTGGTTAGTAAAATTTATCAGATAATCAATTGTTTCACGGGCAGCAGTTGGGTTTTCTCGATAAGCCTCGACAATCATCTCACCCATGAAAGGTAGGGGTAAACGGATGAGTTCGTCAAAGCGAGGTGGTATGTAGCGCAGTGCTACTACTGGATTCTTTTGCAGTGTGAGCAAACGTAGGATGAGCATCCACAACAACTCTGGCACCCAAAAATAAACACGCAAAACCCCAAGAATAAACGCCACACCTAACGCCACGCCAAACCCCACGCTGCTCGCCACGCCAAACCCCACGCCAAACGCCACGCCAAACCCCACGCCAAACGCCACGCCAAACGCCACGCCAAACGCCACGCCGCTCGCCACGCCAAACCCCACGCCTAACGTCACGCCAAACCCCACGCCTAACGTCACGCCGCTCGCCACGCCGCTCGCCACGCCAAACGCCACGCCAAACGCCACGCCATACAGCACGCCTAACGCCACGCCGCTCGCCACGCCATACGCCACGACTAACGCCACGCCTGAAAGTGTGATGAATGCCAAGAGTATTGTGAGAACAGCAAAGATTAACACTAATATTCTCTGTTTGTTGTCACCACGGGCTACCATCACACTGATTAACCAACCAAGCCAAAATAAACCACTGGAAAGCCAGTTAAACGGCTTACCACTAACTAAGGTATAAACTGGCGCTACCATCAACGCAGCTACCACAGGCGTCATAGCAGTTAGCCACCAAACCTGCCCAGCATAACGACGCAGGCGCGGGTTAGTGGAAAACTCAGCCCGTTTTGCAAAGGGATTCGTATTTGGTTTCAATTCTGGATGGATATCCTGCAACCAGTTGGCAAAGGTGTAGCGCTTGAAGTAAATCCAGTAAAGGAGGCGAATACATTCAGCGATGTAAGTCCACAAATCTGATGCTGAACGCTGTTGAGTCATGGCTATCCCCCTAAGACTTTATTCACCAACTTCTGTATCAATTGCCACGCATCAGAATGAGTCACAAAACCGAACACAACCAGGATAAAGGCAAAAACTACAACAACCCCTATTATCCAAGCACTAATATTGTCTATACTCACGCCGATAGATTTTACTACGCTACCTATACGAATTGGAAGATTCCAAACTAACCAACGTAGAGAACGCCACCAGCTGCGGGAACCCAATCCAGGACGGGGTAAACGGCGAGACTCCTGCTTAAACCGAGTTTTTACCCAGTCGTCATCTTTCCCTTGCTGACGGGCTTCACATGCCAGCATACCTGCTAGTTGCAGCAAAAAAGGATGACGCCCACCCAGTTGCCGAGTTAACTTTTGCTCATGCATACCCAAGGCTGATTGGGCATGAGGAATAGTACTGCTAGGGAGGAGAACTAATTGTGTGACATCTTCTTCACTCAGTTCCCTCAGCTTGAGCACATGACCTAAATTAAAGAAAGAAGAAGTCAGTTGATGGCGACGGGCATAAAAATCCAGTTCCTTTTGGGAAGCAATCACCAGCATTAAACTGCTGCTATCCATCAAAGAGCGCAAGTTGTTATAAAACCCATCATCGAATTCGCTCTTGTTCTGAAATAATGTCTTAAAATCATCCAAGCACAGAACTGGCAATAACTTTTGATTTTGATTTTGATTTTTAAAGAGTGCGATCGCTGCCGAAAATGCCAAGCGATTCAGAGGGTTGAGTTGCAAAGCAGTCATCAAACTTGGTATTGCTCGCACAGCCGGACGACTCAGCAACTCCTGCGCCACAGCGAGATAGAAATCTTCTTCCCGTTGACACTGAACACCTTGAAGCGACAGATAAATCACCACATAACGGCTAGGATCTTGCACTCGCTGCTCCCAAGTCTGGAAAAAGTGATACAGCAACGAAGATTTGCCAATCCGTTTCTCACCAACAACATTGACACTTGTGGGCTGCGCACCACTCATGCGTGATGCGATCGCGTGTAATTCATCTTGTCTACCAACAAATAGCTGGGGATTATCTAACCTCCCGCCAGCAACGAAAGGATTGGAAGGAACCACTCCAGGATTTATGAACAAATTTAATACTGAATAGATTTTAACACTACAGAAGTCATCCTAGAGAAATATTACCGAATTTCTTTCAAAAGATTTACCAAGTAATAGTAGAACTACTATGAATAGATGCAAACAGATCAACTTCTTAGAAAGCCGGTATCTCAAAGATACCGGCTTTCTTGCTTTTTACGTTCATCTGCGGTTCCAAATCAAAACAATACAAATTTTGTCAGAGATTTCTGATTAGTAATTAGTTTTTATTCATACTGAAGATTCTGATTTTCACGGATATTCAAGTACAATTCCTCATATTTTGACATAAACTACTTTTTTAATTAAAATTTTGTATAATAAGAAAAACTATTCATTTATCATCAAAAAATCAGGGATTACTTAAGCGTAATGTGTCACGCGATCGCGCCTACAAAATGATGATCTGTTGCCTTAATCCTGATTGTCCAAATCCCCTCAATCCTAACGGAAACAAACTTTGCCGAACGTGCGACACTCCACTCGTACCACAGTTGCGAAATCGCTTCCGTATCATTCAAGTCCTTTCTGATGAAGGTGGATTTGGTAGAACTTATTTAGCAGAAGATGTAGACAAATTAAATGAAAAGTGTGTTATCAAGCAACTAGCACCAAAAGTTCAGGAAACTTGGGCGCTAAATAAAGCTATGGAATTGTTTCAAAAGGAAGCCCAGCGATTGCAAGAACTTGGAGCACATCCTCAAATCCCAACGCTTTTGGCTTACTTTGAGCAAGACAATTACCTATACTTGGTACAGCAATTTATCGATGGGCAAAATTTGTTAGAAGAATTGCAACAGAAGAAAAAATATAATTCTAGTGAAATTCAAGAAATTTTACTAGATTTACTGCCTGTCCTCAAGTTTATCCATGAACAAGGAGTGATTCACAGAGATATCAAGCCACAAAATATTATCCGCCGTCGAACCTCCCCATCTTCCAAAAAAGTTGTTTCAGAACTCAGTGGAAATCTCGTCTTAATTGATTTTGGTTCTGCAAAACAATTAACGATGAAAGTACGGATGAAAAGCGGAACTTCAATAGGTTCACAAGGCTATTCCCCCATCGAACAAATCAGAGACGGTGCAGCTTATCCAGCGAGTGATTTGTTCAGCTTGGGAGCGACTTGCTTTCATTTATTGACTGGAGTTTCCCCATTAAAACTGTGGACGGAACATGGATATAACTGGGTCAAAGATTGGCAGCAATATTTAAAAAGTCCAATCACTGGAGAATTAGAACAAGTTCTCGATAAGCTGCTGCAAAAAGAAAGACAGCATCGTTACAAAAGCGCCGATGAAGTCCTTAACGACTTAATCACCAAGCAGCAACCCTCATCACAATTAAAAGCTGCAACTGCAACAAAGCACATCACAAAGTTACCAATTACTCAACTACCATTTGTATCAAAACCATCTCTGTTGTTGAGAAATTCGCTCTTAGTTGGTAGCGTCATTATACTATTTGGTTCTGGAGAATTTTGGTATCGGCAGTTCCATCATCTTGGAATGATAATCTCCGCTAGTTTAAATCAGCCACACAGTAGCACTGCAAACCAAGAAATCATTTCCCATCAGCATGCACAGACAACTATCGGGAACTTCTCACTAATCTCTACTGTCAAAGGATATACAAACTCAATTTTATCCGTCGCTATTAGCCCAGATGGGAAGATACTTGCTAGTAACAATAACAACACAATTAAACTCTTGAGTTTAGTAACGGGAGAGGAAATCTGCACCCTTAGTGGTCATACCAATATGGTTAATTTCACAAGCTTTAGTCCAGATGGACAAATTCTAGCTAGTAGTAGCAAAGATAAAACTATCAAAATTTGGAATTTGACAACTGGACAACCAATTCGCACCTTGGAGGGTCATACTAACTCAGTTCATACCCTTGCCTTTAGTCATGATAGCAAGATACTTGCTGATGGCAGCGATGACAATACAATTAAACTTTGGAATTTAGCAACAGGAGATGAAATACGCACACTAACAGGGCATTCTAACTCGGTTCGATCTGTTGCCTTTAGTCCCAACAACAATACCCTTGCCAGTGGTAGCTTTGACAACACAATTAAACTCTGGAACTTAACAACAGGAAAGCAAATCCGCACATTGGAAGGTCATTCCGGCAAAGTGACCTCTGTTGCCTTTAGTCCTGATGGTAAAATTCTTGCTAGTGGCAGTTTTGATAAAACCATTAAACTCTGGAACTTGACAACAGGACAGCAAATCCGCACATTGGAAGGTCATTCCGGCAAAGTGACCTCTGTTGCCTTTAGTCCTGATGGTAAAATCCTTGCTAGTGGCAGTTTTGATAAAACCATTAAACTCTGGAATTTAGCAACAGGAGAGCTAATCCGCACACTGGAAGGTCATTCTGACGGGGTTCAATCTGTCGTCTTTAGTTCAGATGGAAAAACTCTTGTCAGTGGAGGTGACGATAAAATGATTAAAATTTGGCAAACGTCTCTTTAAATTTTTTGATGTGTTAAATTTTTTGATGTGAAGGCTGCTCTCTAGTTGATGGTACAGCAAATAGGCAAGAGTGTGATCAAAAATCCGGAATGTTATTACCTCAATTGGTAAGTAAGTGTATTCCCACATAAGCATGATGCTCTCTGTTTGGTCAAAGTAGCGATATGAGAGCAACACACCTCTAGATTTTGCAATCGTTCTGTGAAGATGACTGATTCAAAAATGAAAGTGTTGACAAGTGTGGCGATCGCGCTTTTAGGATTTGGGGTTGTTTGGTATTTGCAATCTTCCCCTGCAGCCACTACTAGTGTATCTTCTCACCCCAGTCAACCTCAAACAACACCCTTGGCAAATTTTTCTGAAACCTTGACTCTTACAGGACACTCAGACTCAATTTTAGCTGTTGCTATTAGCCCAGACGGACACACTCTTGCTAGTGTCAGTGGAGACAAGACTATCAAACTGTGGAATCTGGATACTGGAAAGGAAATCCGGACTCTTGCAGGACATTTAGATTGGGTGAATTCAGTTGCATTTAGCCCTGATGGCAAGACTCTTGTCAGTGGAAGTGCTGATAAAACGATCAAACTGTGGAATCTGGATACCGGAAAGGAAATCCGGACTCTTACAGGACATTTAGCTTCAGTTCAAGCTGTTGCTATTAGCGCTGATGGTTCAACCCTTGCGAGTGGCAGTTGGGATCAGACTATTAAACTATGGAAATTGACTACTGGTGAAAACATTCGCACCCTCAAAGGTAGTCGCGACATAGTTAACACTGTTGCTTTTAACCCAAATGGCAAAATTCTTGCCAGTGGTAACTATTTTAACAGCAGCATTAATTTATGGGATATAACGACAGGAAAGCAAATTAATACCCTCAAAGGGCACTCTGAAGCTGTTTCCTCCCTCACCTTCAGCCCTGATGGTATCACCCTAATAAGTGGCAGTTGGGACAAGACCATCAAATTATGGAATCTCACTACGAAAACAGAAATTAATACCCTCACAGGACACACCGACAAGGTTTTGTCTGTCGCTGTCAGCCCTGATGGTAAAACCCTGGCTAGTAGCAGTTGGGATAAAACGATTAAACTTTGGGATTTGGCTATAGGAAAGGAAATAAATACCCTTACAGGGCATACCAACAAGGTTTGGTCTGTGGCGTTTAGTCCAGATGGTAAAACCCTTGCTAGTGGCAGTTTCGATAAGACTGTAAAAGTTTGGCACGTTGCTTCAAGATTATAAATCATGAATCATGAAGTTTTGCATCATTCATCATTCAAAATTCATAATTCTTTCTAAGAGGATATTTGGAAACTATTGGGCGAATAGAATCATGCTGTTGGTGAATTGAGAGAGGGTTTGACCCCTCATGTCTCGTTCCTTGCCAGAGGCAAGGAATGCAGCAATCGAGGCTCCGCCTCCTTGACTCACTCTTAGGCAGCAGTCCACAGAATTGCATTCCCAGGCTCCAGCCTGGGAACGAGGCTGACTGCGGGGTAACACCCCTCGTGAATTGACCAATAATCTCATATATATCCAAACGGCTTACCATTAAAGTCACCCATGTGTTGAGGAAGTTTTCACTTCACTTGATGAAGATTTTGGCACAAAATTAAAGTTGCTCATATTTACAGAATATAAAAAAAGTAAACGAGTCACTTATGAAACTCAGCCTGTGCATGATTGTCAAGAACGAAGAAGCAACACTGCCTAAATGTCTTGGCAGTGTGAAAAACATCGTCGATGAAATGGTAGTATTAGATACAGGCTCTACAGATAGCACTCCACAAATCGCCACGAAATTTGGTGCGAAAGTGCATCACTTTGAATGGTGCAATGACTTTAGTGCTGCCCGGAATGAAGCTTTAAAATATGTCACAGGTGATTGGATTCTTGTATTAGATGCAGATGAAACTCTCACCCAAACAATTGTACCACAGTTGAAACAGGCGATACGAAGGGAAGAATACCTCCTTATCAACCTCCTGCGCCATGAGGTGGGAGCGGAACAATCTCCCTATTCCCTAGTTTCGCGCCTCTTTCGCAATCATCCAGAAATCCGCTTTTCTCGCCCTTACCATGCGTTAGTGGATGATAGCGTGTCTGAAATTTTAAGTAAGGAATCGCATTTGCAAGTGGGTTATTTAGAAGGAGTAGCGATTCTGCATACAGGATACCAAAAAAGTGCCATCTCTCAACAAGATAAATTCACCAAAGCGCAGGCGGCGATGGAAGAGTTTCTTGCCTCTCATCCTCATGACCCCTATGTTTGTAGTAAGTTGGGGGCGCTCTATGTGGAAACCGGGAAAATAATACAAGGTATCAAATTGTTGGCGCTAGGAGTCGCTTCTTGTGACGAAGAGTACGAGACTTTGTACGAACTTTACTATCATCTTGGCATTGCCTACTCTCGTTTGCAAAATTATAAAAATGCGATCGCTCACTATGATGCTGCCATTAAATTGCCCATTTACCCAATTCTGAAATTAGGAGCATACAACAACCTGGGCAACTTACTCAAAGCAACTGGAGATTTAAATGGTGCTAAGACTGCTTACGAAACAACAATCAAGATTGACCCCAACTTCGTTCCAGGATATTACAATTTAGGAATGACGCTAAAGGCAATGAATTTATTTAAAGATGCTATCTTAGCTTATCAAAAAGCAATTGAGTTAAATCCTAACTACGCCGAAGCTTACCAAAACTTGGGAGTATTGTTGTTGAAACTTGGCTACGTACGGGATAGTCTCATAGTTTTAAAACAAGCAATAGCCCTTCACGAACAGCAGCAAAATCCTGAAGAGGCGAAACGACTGCGCCAAGGTTTGGAAGAAATGGGACTACTGCGTTAGTCAAAAGTCAAAAGTTTTTTACTAATGACTAATGACTAATGACTAATGACTAATGACTAATGACTAATGACTAATGACTAATGACTAATGACTAATGACTAATGACTAATGACTAATGACTGACTTGACAAACTTCTCTAACCTATCCATTCCCTTTTCAATTGTTGCCATATCCGTGGCGTAGGAAAGGCGAATATTGTCATCAGCACCAAAGGCGATTCCAGGAATCACCGCGACTTGCTCTTTTTCTAGCAAGGTGTTACAAAAATCCAGGGATTTTAGTCCTGTTTTGCTGATATCGGGAAATAGGTAGAAAGCGCCGTCTGGTTTTGGACAACTTAGTCCAGGAATAGCGTTGAGTCTTTCAAACATGACTTCTCGCCGTTTGGCGAAAGCTTGACGCATTTCTTCCACACAATCTTGCGAATCTTCCAAAGCTGCGATCGCACCATATTGAGCAAAGGTACACACATTTGATGTACTATGGCTTTGGATGGTAATTGTTGCCTTAATCAAACCAACTGGTCCTGCCAAATATCCAATGCGCCATCCTGTCATGGAGTAAGCTTTAGCAAACCCATTGCTGATAATAGTTCGCTCAAAAACATCTGCTCCCAGCGAACCAATGCTGACGTGTTTTGCACCATCGTAGAGAATTTTCTCATAAATTTCGTCGGAAACGACAAGAATGTCAGCCTCAACGATAATTTGCGCGATCGCCTGAATTTCCTCCGGTGTGTAGACCATACCAGTGGGGTTAGATGGCGAGTTGAGGATAAAAAGCTTTGTTTTGGACGTAATCGATTTACGCAATTGTTCTGGTGTTATTTTATAACCAGTGGAAGCATCTGTAGGAACAATGACAGATACTCCACCGGCAAGCGTCACCATTTCGGGGTAACTTAACCAGTAGGGCGCGGGGATGATGACCTCATCTCCTGGTTCAATCAGCGCCAGCATCAAGTTAAATAGAGAATGTTTACCACCGTTGGTGACGATAACATTTTCTGCTTTGTAATCAAGACCATTGTCAGTTTTTAACTTGCGAGCAATGGCTTCTCTTAACTTTGGTTCCCCAGATGCTGGTCCATATTTGGTCTTACCTTCGTCCAAAGCTTTCTGCGCAGCAGCTTTCACGTGCGCTGGACTGTCAAAGTCTGGTTCTCCAGCGCTAAAACTACAAACATCAATTCCTTCAGCCTTCATTGCCTTAGCCTTCGCTGCAATAGCTAAGGTTATAGAAGGTGTTACTTGACTGATTCGTCCTGCCAGCTTCATCGTCACTTTTTTGGCAAACTTCTGACCTATTTAAGAATATCTCAGAAATTCTATTGATATTTGTCTTTTAAGAATTCCTTTGCTAGTGTACAGTCTTGAAAAGATTCTGCATTCCCCGAAAACCCACCCCACCTTTGGCTAACGCCAAGACTCTCCTTTGGTGCTAGCAAAGAAACCTCTATCAGGTTGGCTGATTGCGGCTAAGCGTGATACACTCAGTAGACCGAAAAGATTTCTAGAAGGCTTACCATTGGGGCATTCTGGCGGATTGTATACAATCCGCCAGAATGCCCGTATCATCTGCGTTTTGAGCAATAGGGTTGTAGATGAGTTCTCCTGCTAAGGTAAGCGATCGCTCGACCCTGTGCCCAAAACATCGCCCCAAACCCTCATTCTTGCGTTGACTGACAAAAGTTTTCGGTCTACTGACACTTACCCACGTCAATCACCTCTTAAGCGTTCGTGGGGAGATTAAGACAGTGTAGTAAACTGAAGGGTCAATTCTGTCTGTAAAGTGAGGGTACGAATAGTGCTTTTGGATAAACTCTGCTTGGTGGGATTCAGGTTCAGAATTTTCTAGCACTTCAGGTTCCTTAGCAGCTTGGACAGGTTGGAACAACTCAGCCAATTTTGACCATGCAATAGAGAAAGGATTTTGGAGATATCTTTGAAGGAGCGATACTCCTGCGGAGTCGCTGCGCGAACGCTTTGTTGTTGCTGAAACTGGACTTGATTCTGAAGTAGACATAAATTCCTCCTTGGAAAAGTTGAGTAATTTGTTTGACTAGACTGATTGCGTTTTCATTGCCCGAAAGTAATGGCAGTAAGAGAAATACTTACTCCATTCACTCTGTGCTAATCTTAAATAGGTAAGGATGCATTGCAGTTATGCACAAAATAGCTTCAATAAGGATGTTGAATACCAATTCTTTATAAATTTGTTATATCCTGCTTCTTAGCACCAACTAAGATAAGCTACAACTTACCTAGTGAGAATTCCACCAAGGCAGGCTTTCCGTTATATTTCGTAATTCGCTATGATGACGGCAGTTACAGAGTTAGCTTGTCAACATTGAGTGAAACAACATCCAAATCTAGTTTAGGAGTCTGGAGCCAACGATTGCTGGCAGCAATTTTCTTGGGTGGACAAGTCATGATTCACCTGCTGAGGGGAAGAATTCATCGGCGCAATACCCTAGATCAAATGGCTGCAGTTGGTCCAGATTCCCTGTTTATTGCCCTGTTAACAGCTGTTTTTGTCGGTGCTGTGTTTACTATTCAGGTTGCGCGTGAGTTTATTACCTTTGGTGCAGGAAATATCGTTGGTGGAGTGCTAGCGGTAGCGTTGACACGCGAACTCTCACCCGTTTTGACAGCAGTGATTTTAGCAGGACGAGTGGGTTCAGCATTTGCAGCAGAAATCGGCACAATGCGAGTCACAGAACAAATTGATGCCCTTCTGATGTTAAAAACTGATCCAATTGATTATTTGGTTATCCCTCGCGTACTTGCTTGCTGTTTAATGTTACCAATCTTAACGCTTTTGTCTTTGGTAACAGGTATGTTAGGGGGATTAATCATTGCAACAAACATATATAATCTGTCAGAGACAGTGTTTCTAGACTCAGCCCGCAACTTTCTTGGCACTTGGGACATTGTGAGCACCATGATTAAGGCGTCCTGCTTTGGAATTTTAATAGCCGTCATTGGGTGCAGCTGGGGTTTAACGACAACGGGAGGAGCGAAAGGAGTGGGACAGTCTACCACAACTGCTGTTGTAACTGCCTTATTGATTATATTTATTAGCAATTTCTTTCTTTCTTGGATAATGTTCCAAGGAACTGGCAGTGCATTGTTACAAGGGTTCTAATCCTTAGTCCATACACCTAACTCCTAGAGCGCCGGTACATTAGTCAAAATTAGGGACAAAAAACCCGGTTTCTGTCTTTGAAAAGACTGATTTTTCGTTAAGTCAAGTCAAAGAAACCGGGTTTTTGGGATTACTGTACCGGCGCTCTAGAATAGAAATAATGTTTACTAAACAAGCAGGAGTTTTGGCTGTGACGACTTCATATACATCTAACTCGCCATCTACCACCGTCGAACTCAAGCCCAGTTACAACATACCCTTGGTATTAGTGATTGCAGCAATCCCAATGCTTGTCGTGCAACCTTGGGTGGGAGGAGCGATCGCACTGTTTGGCTTGTTTCTTATTCTCAAAACTTGCCTGGAAGAACGCTGTCCACGTATTTAGTACCGAATGCACTCATTGCTCAGGACTATTTCTGACCTCAGACTTTAATGGCAAGTAAATTGTATATTGCTGAAAGCTATTTATTCGTGTCATAGGAATTACACTATTGTTTATGAACCCAGAGGAATTTCAAACACCACAACCAACTAATGAGCCGTTGAAGCAAAAAGAACAACCAGACAACTCATCTGTTGAGTCAGTGGTAAAAATAACAGCGCCAAACTCCACAGTTAACACACAAAATGACCAGCCAACTTCTGCTGTGTCCAATTCAGATGCAGAAGGACAAATTTCTACAGATAAGTTAACACAAGAGTCAACTACCGAGGTTGTGACGCGCTTAAAAGAGGAAATTACCGCGCTGGGATCACAAGTCGAATCAGAACCACAAAATCGTCGTCAAGAACAGGAAGTTGCACTGGCGATCGCACAGTTGCAAAGCCAGGAACAAGCGCTGAAAAAAGAAATAGTCAACCTGCAAGCATCCTACAAAACTCTTCAGGCGCAATTGGGTGACACTCAAATGGCGATGACACAACTGATGCAAGAGGCGCTTTCTGGGCTAGAACAACGCAAAGCAGCGCTGCAAATTTCTGTAGAACAGTTGGAACGCCGTCAAGAACGCATTCGCAACGAGATGCGAACCACTTTTGCAGGTACTTCTCAAGACTTAGCGATTCGGGTACAAGGTTTTAAAGACTATCTCACTGGTAGTTTACAAGATTTGGCAGCAGCGGCAGAACAGTTGCAACTCGTGCCAAAACCGAAACCAGAACCTGAAAAGTTAGAGATCAAAGAGGTTAAGCAAGCCGAACTACAGCCAGCAACACCACAATTTGCTCAACAGCAGTTTCAAGATACAACAAAACAAGTTCGCCGTTTGATTGACCAGTATCGCACGAAACCAGATTACTATGGTCCACCTTGGCAATTGCGCCGCACCTTTGAACCAATGCACGCAGAACGAGTCTCTAACTGGTTTTTTAGCCAAGGAGGACGAGGTGCTTTGCGGACGACGGGCAGTAGGTTGCAGAATATTCTTATTGCCTCAGCAGCCATTTCGATATTACACAGGTTGTATGGCGATCGCCTCCGTACTCTGGTATTGGCAAATACGCCTGAACGATTAGGTGAATGGCGGCGTGGTTTACAGGATTGTTTGGGAATAGGGCGTCCAGATTTTGGACCAGACAGAGGTCTTGTATTATTTGAGACTTCAGAAGCCTTGGCGCAAAAAGCAGACCGACTGGTAAAAGCCAATCAACTGCCTCTGATTCTCATTGACGATTCTGAAGAGCAAATTAGTTTGGCACTCTTGCAGTTTCCTCTGTGGTTAGCCTTTGCCCCTGATCCCAAAATGATGAGAAATTATGATGATGACTATTAATTTAGTCATTAGTCATTAGTCATTAGTCATTAGTCATTAGTCCTTAGTAAGTCTAGATTTTATATAGCAGAAGACAAAGGACAAAAAACTCATAACTGATCACTGTTAAATATGCTTATTTGGTTAAGTTTGTGCGGAGCAGTTTTGGTCTTAGCTTATCTACTGGGTTCTACACCCACTGGATACACAGTTGTTAAGCTATTGAAAGGTATTGATATTCGCCAAGTTGGTTCTGGTTCAACCGGAGCAACCAATGTGCTGAGAACCTTGGGGAAAGGACCTGGGGCTTTTGTTTTACTGATAGATTGCTTGAAGGGAGTGCTAGCGATCGCTCTTGTTTATTGGTTTTTCAACTTTGCTTCCAGTCAAAATCTTATTCCAACAACTGTGAATTATGAGGTATGGCAAGCTTGGATAGTCATTCTAGCTGGGCTATTTGCTATCCTTGGACACAGTAAATCAATTTTTCTGGGGTTTACTGGTGGTAAATCTGTGGCAACCAGTTTGGGTATTTTGCTGGCGATGAATTGGCAAGTCGGTTTGGCTACCTTTGGCGTGTTTGCTGTTGTCGTGGCGATATCGCGGATTGTCTCTTTGAGTTCGATCGCTGGAGCCGTTGCTGTTTCTATTTTAATGGTACTCCTGCATCAACCGTTACCTTACATCCTGTTTGGTACTGTTGCTGGTTTGTATGTTATTTGGCGACACAGCAGCAATATTGGGCGTATACTTGCAGGCACTGAACCAAAATTAGGGCAGAAGTTACAGTTGGAAGCAGGAGAAAGTGTAAATCCAGTCAGCTAAAGGTTCTGTGTGACTCCACCTCATACCCCTCCCCACAAGCGAGGCTACGGTGTACACACATCTCACTCAAAACCTCACCCTCGCTTTTAGCGCCTCACCCTAACCCTCTGCGCGAATGCGTCTCGTAGAGAGGAAATTTTGAGTCATGCGATGACTTGTGTCTACACCGTAGACAAGCGAGGAGGGGAAAGAGCCTGAACGAGTTAACTTTATTTGTGCCGATCTACTTAATATGCGATTGCTATTAGTTGAAGATGAGCCAGATTTAGGCGCTGCAATAAAACAAGTCTTGAACCATGAAGCGTATGTAGTTGACTGGTTTGTTGATGGATTTCAAGCTTGGGAATATTTGCAAAACAAGTGGACTGAATACACACTGGCGATTGTTGATTGGATGCTGCCAGGAATGTCAGGATTAGATTTGTGCAAACAGCTGCGATCGCAAAATAATCATCTACCTGTCTTGATGCTAACTGCCAAAGATCGACTGGAAGAAAAGATTATCGGACTGGATGCTGGGGCAGATGACTATCTCATAAAACCATTTGATATGGCAGAATTGCTGGCAAGATTACGGGCTTTACGGCGGCGTTCTCCTCAGATCCAATCTCGTCATTTCCAGGTAGGTTGTCTCACCCTCAACTACAGCACTCATGAAGTGACTCGTCAATATCCTAATGGCAATAAGCAGGTTAATTCGTTAACCATTAAAGAATTCCAATTGCTGGAATACCTGATGAAACATCCTCACCAAATTGTCAGCCGCGATCAAATTATCAATCAGCTTTGGGAAATTGGTGCAGAACCAGTTAGTAACGTGGTGGCTGCACAAATTCGTTTACTCAGACATAAGCTAGGAGAAATAGAAAGCGAATCTTTGATTGAAACAATTTATGGTGTAGGCTATCGCCTTAACGCTTAAATGGAACGCAATCAACTCTTTCGCCAAACTCGCCTGCGAATAGCAGCTTGGTATGCACTTGTTATGGGATGTATTTTGGGTGCATCTGGTCTAGGAGTATATCATGTAGTTGCCCATGCTTACCGCGAAACCATAGACAAAGGGCTGGAATCAGTAGCAGACGCACTGCGTAAAAGTATCGAACCTGTTTCGCAGCAACCCGAACACATAAAACAACTTGCCAAGCAACTTTCTTTAGAACTGTGTGTGACTCAGGCAGATTGCTTAACTCAAACTGCAGTCGTTAAAAACCAAATTGCACAGGCAGTTGGTACAGTTAATTACTATATGCGGTTGTTGAATCAGTCAGGAAAGCCTATAGCCTTAGCAGGAATACACCTGGAGGAATTACCGATAACCTCACCAGCACGGCATTGGCAAACGATAACAAACACAAAGAGAATTCACTATCGTCAAATAACTTTACCACTGCATACCCACAATCAGCTTTCTGGATACATACAAGTGGGGCGAAGTCTCAAAGACTTAGAACAGCATCTTGCTGCTTTGAGATTAACTTTGTTGTTAGGATGGCCTATTAGCATGATATTTATTGGTGCTTGCAGTTGGTGGTTGGCAGGTTTAGCAATGCAGCCTGTCTATCGCTCCTATCAACAAATGGAACAGTTCACCGCCGATGCAGCCCATGAGTTTCGCACACCTTTAGCAGCCATGCGCTCAACTATCGATGCTGCTTTTAGATTATCCGGACAACCGAACTTTGAGTCTATGTCTCCACCAGCAACAGGTGGTATTTTGCAAGTGCTCAAGCGACAAAACACTCGGCTGTCCCAATTAGTAGGGGATTTGCTGTTGTTGGCAAGACTTGATCAGCAACAACAAAGAGAATATCAACCTTGCTGTCTTAATGATTTGATTAGCGACTTAGTTGAGGAACTGGCATTTCTCGCAGTCGAGGCGGAGGTGAAGTTGGCAAAGCAGGTGCAGACGCAAGAAAAACTTTATGTTTTAGGAAACGAAGAACAGCTTTATCGCTTAATTTCTAACTTAATTGTGAATGCAATTCAAGCCACGCCCACTGGAGGAAAAATCACTGTTTCTCTAGAATATAGCGATCGCTCCCTTGGGGCGGGCGCTCTGCGCTATCGCTCGTCAGGACACTGCGCTGGGCGCAATCGCTACGCCTTGATTCAAGTGCAAGATACGGGAATAGGTATTGCTCCAGAATATCAAAGTCGGATTTTTGACCGCTTCTACCGAGTTAATAAAGATCGCTCTCGCGCTTCTGGGGGTTCTGGATTGGGATTGGCGATCGCGACTGCAATTGCAAAAGCGCACAAAGGTAGTATTTATGTACAAAGTCAGTTGGGAATAGGCAGTACGTTTACCGTGCGACTCCCTTTGCAACGCTGAACATCTATCTTTTGGAAGAGAAAAATTTCATCTTGCTTTCATTTTTTAGTGAAACACTAGGGATAGAAAACAGTCAATTTCAAATGATAACTTTTCTATTTAAATTAATGAGATTTACAGCGCTTTCAAAAGCATAGACTACAAAGAGCGATAGTAGGGGGACCAGATGCCCACCCCACAAGAGTTTCATTAAAATATAGTGTGCAAGGTATAAGATTTTCAGCTTAGAAGTGATTGCCAAACAGATGTTAACCAGGGGAAAAATTTTTTGGCTTAGGCTTTACCGACAAATTTCGCAACCTAAACGCTTTGCTATTTTTCAAGCTTGTCTGATTGGTTTAGTGTCGGCGCTAGCAGCAATCTTGTTAAAGCAAGGCGTGAGTTTTTTAGGTGGATGGCGAGTCCATATGACTCATCTACTACCAGCTTGGTTAGTACTACCAGTCATTGGCTTAGGCGGTGGACTGCTGTCTGGTTGGTTGGTGGAACAAGTGGCTCCTGAAGCTTCTGGTAGTGGTATTTCACAAGTCAAGGCTGTCCTCGCAAAAGTTCCAATGGCACTGGATTTACGAGTAGCAGTGGTCAAGCTGTTTAGCGCAATCATAGCATTAGCTTCAGGTTTACCTTTGGGTCGGGAAGGTCCAACGCTACAAGTGGGAGCTGCGATCGCCAATCAACTCAATCGCTTCTTTCCGAGTTCTCCAGATTACCGTCGCCAAATCATAGCCGCAGGTGCGGGAGCCGGATTAGCCGCAGCTTTCGATGCCCCAATTTCTGGTTTTCTGTTCGTTGTGGAAGAACTCCTTCAGGATGTCTCCGGCTTTACCCTCGGTACGGCAATACTCGCTTCTTTTATTGGTGCGGTTATTTCCCGATGGTTGGGAGGACATAGCTTAGTCTTGGAGTTGACTGCCCTACAAACCAACTTTTCACTTCCAGAAATTCCTTTCTATCTGGCTTTAGGAGTATTGGCTGGGGTACTAGGCGCACTATTTAATCGAGGAATTATCGCGTCTATAAAATTTAACAATCGTTGGTTGCGCTTTGGATTACCTGTGAGGGTGGGGTTAGCTGGATTAATTTGCGGTTTAGCGATCGCTTTTTTGCCAGTACCTTTCCGCGATACGGCGGGACTCAGGGAAACTTTGACTGCTGGTGAACTCAGCGCTGGTGTCACTCTCGTCGCTTTCATCTCTCAGTTTGTTCTGATATTAATAGCGTACGGTTCGGGAGCGCCAGGAGGGTTGTTAGTTCCCCCGATGCTTTTAGGAGCAGCTCTTGGTTATTTAGTGGGAATCGCAGAGCATAGCTTCTTAGGAATTACTTCTCCTACAACCTATGCCTTAGCAGGCATGGGAACGTTTTTGAGTGCTGTAGCCAGAGTACCAATTACTAGCATCATCATCGTCTTTGAAATGACGACAGATTTTAATTTGGTGTTACCGCTGATGATTGGTGCGGTTGTTGCCTACTTGGTGGCGGAAAAAGTAGCCGCTGGATCACTTTACGACCATTTGTTAGAGCTTAGTGGCATTCACTTAGAACAAGAGCCAAAAAAAGAAGGATTGTTGCCCCAGTTGAGTGCAGCAGATGTCATGCAGCACCGTGTAGAAACATTATCTAATCAGATGAGTGTTGAGGAAGCACTACAGGCATTTTCCCACTCGCTGCATCGCAACTTCCCAGTTATTGAGGATGGTAAAGTCGTTGGTATCTTGACTCAGAAAGATGTTGCAAATATTGCCTCACTTCCATTAGGCGGGAATACACCTGTCAGCGAAATCATGACGCCTGAACCCGTAACAGTGAGTCCACAAGACACGCTAGCTTATGTTCTACATCTACTCAACCGTAATAACCTCAACTGTCTACCCGTTACAGAAGGGAGAAAGCTAGTAGGGATTATTACACGCAGCGATATCATTCGTGTGGAAGCAGAACGATTGAGTGGCAATACCTCTGGAGTAGGATCGAAACCGGAACCTTCATATGTCGTGTATCAAACCCGCGCTCCAGCGACAGGCACAGGACGGTTGTTAGTACCGCTATCGCATCCATATACGGCTCAAACTTTATTGAAAATGGCGGTGGCTATAGCCACCGAACGCAACTATGAATTAGAATGCCTCCAGGTCATTGTTGTGCCACCTAGTCATACTCTAGCGGAAACACCAGTGCAAACCACCAACAGCTTTCGCCTTTTGAATCAGGCTGTGCAGCTTGGGGAAGAGAAGCAGATACCCGTTCATACACAGGTGCGAGTTGCTCATGATGTGGCTGGTGCAATTTTGGAGACTGTCAAAGAACGACACATTGACTTAGTTTTCATGGGCTGGAAAGGTAGTACTTCCACACCTGGTCGAGTTTTTAGCCGAGTTGTGGATACTGTTATTCGACAAGCTGCTTGTGATGTTGTGTTGGTGAAATTGAATGGCAAAAGAATCTTTAATCGTTGGTTAGTGCCAATCGCAGGTGGTCCTAACTCCCGTCAAGCCCTTCAACTCTTACCTGCGCTTGCTTCTCTAAGCGTTACACCAGAAATTAAACTTTGTCAAGTTTTCCAGCCAAATGGCTCTGCTCCTGACACAACGGTATTAGAAAAATCTGTCCGCTTTCTTAAGCGTAAAGTTAGCGGTAAGGTCATCGCTACTCCAGTTCGTGCCAGTTCTGTGCCTGAAGCGTTGATTGAGTTTGCCGAAAAGGACCACAGTGATGTCATTGTATTGGGTGCTAGCCGTGAAAAGCTTTTACAACAGGCAATCAAAGGAAATATACCAGAGACTATTTCTCGTAAGAGTCATTGCACTGTTATTTTGGTAAGGAGTGCCCTCATTAATCTGTGATTGCGGGTTATTTTGTTTATTAGCTTTGAAGAAAATCAACCTTTAGATAGTATGTTTAATGTTTATTTTTCGGAAGGATAGATATTAAAAAATTTTATAGAAACAAATAGTTTTATGGCTCTACCAACGCGAGAATTGCAACCGAAGAATCAGTATGGAGGCACAATTCGAGAAACTCCGCCACCAGGTACAACTCAAAATGACCCTTTGATTGCTAAAGGTTTGCAAAAGGATCAGTATTTTGGCATTCTTGGTCTTGCGATCGCCCTAATCGCAGTGATTGGATTTTTTAGTCGCAGAGTCGAATACGCTATCTTGTTCGCTGTCGTTCTCAGTGTTATTTTGATTACTTTCTTTTTGACGCTATAGCAGAGCATTTTATTCATCAACGTATCTCCAAACAAAATAAATAAGAGATTACGATGCTAGCTGTGAAGGTGATGTGGAGTTTTTGCTTAATTGTTATATTTTTACTATTCAATACGGAGGCTCTAGCAGGAGAGTTATCTGAACGTTTAGCACATTTCCCCCAATGGGAAAAGTTAACTTCAGTGCGTCCCGCTGTGGGAGATTTGGTTTATCCCGATTGGATGATGGGTTCTTGGCAAGTGAAAAGTACGCTAATAGATTTGGTTGCACCCTTAGCTCCTGATATCGTCACACCTGGTTTTGAGGGTAATCGTCAGTATCTCAATGAGCCTGTCAGTTTCCAAGTGCGATTTGTTCGGGAAACAACGCCTCATTCTGCATTGAAAATTATTCCCTTAAGAAGTCGCAAATCAGCTGTCATCGCGGATAGAGCTTTTAATGGCTTGAATTTGGCACGGTCATATTTAGGCGACACCGTGTTATCAGTCAAAGTCGATCCCAATTCTCCTAATCGTCAGATTACGTTTTTACGTGGTGGGCGTCAACTTGTTTCTATTGTCACAGCACGTGCTACAGAAATGACACCGGATGGTAAATTCATGACAACAGAAGTGTTTCAACAACTTTTTAAAGGCGGTGGGCGTCCTTATTTCAACACTGTAGAATCTACGACTGCATATCGTAGACTTAATCAGTCAAATCCTATCATAGAGGCAGATCAAGTCACTGCTGTTTATTTGTCGCCTCAAGATCCAAATTACTTTGCTGCTCTTTCTCGACCAATTGCACTCTATCGCTATTACTTGGAATTTTTCCCGAAAAGTCAATAGTTATCAGTTTTTTCCCACTCCTACTCACTCAACTACTCCTAAAGAATGATTTACCTTTTTAACTATTGACTCCTATGTAGTATGTATGTAGTATAAACAGTCTAGGAGTTACAGGCTCGCGCTCCAAGGCAGTGTGCATCATGGCAAATTTTCGAGATATTCTCAACTATTTCCGTCCCTACTGGTCGCTAAGTATTTTCAGTATCGCAGCAACTAGTATCTACGAGATTATAGATTTGGTTGTCCCTTATGCGATCGGGCAAATTTTAAATGTTTTGTCTAATCAACCACTAGACAAACCACTTACTGGAGCGATCGCCACAATTTCAAACCTAACCAATTACCCAGTCAATAAACCTCTTGAGTTAGGTGTCCTGCTGAGTTTAGTTTTCATTGTCACCGTATTGAGAGCGCCCACCCAGCCTTGGCTAACCAGTTGGTTTCACTGGGATATACCTTTAAGAGCACGTGGCGATCAGAACCAAAAAGCGATCGAGAAAATTCTCACTCTACCACTAGAATTCTATGACGAAAATAACCCAGGACGCATTGCTGGACCAGGGTAAGCGCGTCTCAAATGCTATTGACAAGCGGATTTAGAGATATCATTATGTAGGGATAAACAAGCAGCAAGAATAGTAAGCATATAATTATTATCCATTGCGGCTCGATTCGACTTTTGGC
>JAHHHH010000080.1 GCA_019359415.1 Iphinoe sp. HA4291-MV1
TAGCTTCTACTATACGATCTGGTGTTGGGCTAGTGGGATTTATGGAAACTGCTGGAGTAGAAGGTTTATTAACTTCTGGATTAAGAGTAATCAAATCTACTTGAACTGCATCAGTGTTGAGGGCTTCGCCTGGGTTGGGTGGCAAGCCGCCGCGTCCAGTGATTGTAAATTGACTTTTAGCTATAGTTCCACCCGCAGTACAGCTTTGTGCTACTTGGGTATCAACTGGTACTGATGGCAAGTTGATTAAGGCGCTATTGAGGTCAATATCGGGTGTGTCGATTTGCACGGTACCACTTAACTCCGGACTTCCCCCAGTGGCGGTGATGTCACTTGTTCTATCAGATGCCATATCTCGGAACTGTGTACCAAAGATACCAGTAGCATTGATTCGCACATTTCCGCCACGGAAATTATCAGAATTGGCGCTGATGTCACTATTTTTGAAAGCAACGAGGAAATCGGTGTCAATATTGATGTTGCCGCCGATGACGTTTTCTCCTGTTGCTTCAGTTTTGATGTTGCTATTGCGGCTCATTATTAAATCTTGTGAGTTAATGTTAATTGTCGCCTGCTCCCTATTGGGGTCAACTTTAGCGCTTTGTGTGTTGGCGGTGAGTAAGGCATTGTTGTTTAAACGGATAGAGCGAGCATTTACTGTCATGTTGCCTGCGGTTCCTGTTCCGAGACTCTGCACGGATACTCTAGCCCCATCTCGCACTAGCAAGGTATTAGTTTTGATCGTCAAATCTCCCGCATCTCCTGTTGAGCTTGGCTGTGCAGAAGCAAACAAACCACTAATAATAGCCCGACCATCGGCGCTTGTACCAATCAGTTGCACGTCTTGGGCATCAACCGTCAAATTTCCACCCTTGCCCGCACCAAATGTAGCAGCACCCACCTGTGCCCCATCTCGCACTAGCAAGGTATTAGTTTTGATCGTCAAATTTCCCGCATCCCCTGTTAAGTTTCCCTGTGCAGAAGCACCCAAGGCACTGGCAACCCGATTATCAACGCTTGTACCGATGATTTGCACGTCTTGAGCATCAACACTCAAATTTCCCCCCTTCCCTGCACCAAATGTAGCAGCACCCACCTGTGCCCCATCTCGCACTAGTAAGGTATTAGTTCTGACTGTAAGATCTCCCGCATCCCCTGTTAAGTTTCCCTGTGCAGAAGCAAACAAACCACTGGAAGCCCGATTGTCAGCGCTTCTACCAATCAGTTGCACATCTTGGGCATCAACCGTCAAATTTCCACCCTTGCCCGCACCAAATGTACCAGTAAAGACTTGCGCCCCATCTCGCACTAGCAAGGTATTAGTTCTGACCATAAGATCTCCCGCATCCCCTGTTGAGTTTGACGCTGCAGAAGCAAACAAACCACTGGCAAACCGACTATCAGCCCTTGTACCAATCATTTGCACATCTTGGGCATCAACACTCAATTTTCCACCCTTACCAGCACTGAAAGTGCTAGCACTTACCTGTGCCCCACTCTCTACTTGTAAAGTGCGAGCACTGATATTGATATTGCCTCCCTGTCCATTTGCTTCTGGTAGCACCAGATTATAAATTTCACTCCCATTGTTAAGATTAATTGCTCCAGTTGCATTAACCGAAATATTTCCCGCCTTACTATTATCAGAACCCAGTTCACTCCCTATGCCTGCATACAGGAAACTCCCTCCTGTCATCGCTAAATTCCGGGCATTAACCGCGATACTTCCACCATCGCCAGCAGTCACATCTACCCCAGCGCCATTGCTCAGGAAAACATCGCTTCTTTCTACACTATCGGGAAAACTCAAACTTAGATTATTACCATCCCCATTCAACCCAACTGTTCCCGCACCAGCTAACCCACCTAACTCCACTCGTCCACCAAAAGCATACAAACTTCCACCATTCATATTGATGTCACCGCCTACCAACAGCAAGCTCTTGCCATCTGGTACACGCAAACCCCTAGCAGTAAACGCAGAAGATGGATTTAAGCCGGAGTCCGCTATTGAGTTATTTTGAATCGGAGCAGCAATTTGATTGAAGAAAAACGCAGATGGATTGATCGTCAACAGTTCTGGTGTATTCGGATTTGTTGCACTAAAAAAACCTTGATTGCCAAACGCTAGAGCACTAGCTGTAGTCGCCACAAACGAACCACCAATATCCAACCGCGCATCTTTACCAAATATAATCCCGTTCGGATTAATCAGAAACAGGTTCGCAGTGCCGTTTGCTTTGATGAAACCATTAATCTCAGAGATAGACTTACCCGTGACTCTGCTAATTATGTTTTGAATATCAACAGCATTGTTAAAATAAGCAGTACCGCCACCGGGAACAGAAAACTCCCGAAAGCTGTGGAACAAATTACCACCGGCTTTGGTTCCTCCAGTAATAGTGCTGATGTCGCCCTGTTGTGTGACGGTGGAATTATTAGGCAAAGTGCCATCTGGGGTAATTTGGGCAAGAGCACAATTTGCACTCCAAATGCTTGCACCACCTATCAAAATCACTAAGAAAGCGCCCCAACGAGTCATCATCTCGGACATTGTATCTCCCTAAGCAAACAGCAGTTGCGGAACTTTGGTTATGTCACACCACAAATGTGGGTTTAGTGATGGTCAAAGTCTCCTCTGCCCAATTCTCAGTTTCTGGCGCGGTAGTTTTACACAAAACCCGTCATTTCTTTACAAAAGTTCATTCCGTGGAAGCAGTTAAAGCTTTTGATACTCGTGAACGAGTGTTTGATACTCGCAGACGAGTGTTTGATATTCGCAGACGAGTGTTTAATACTCACAGACGAGTGTTTAATACTCACAGACGAGTGTTTAATACTCACAGACGAGTGTTTAATACTCACAGACGAGTGTTTAATACTCACAGACGAGTGTTTGATATTCGTGGGCGAGTGTTTGATATTCGTGGGCGAGTGTTTGATACTCGCGGACGAGTGTTTGATATTCGTGGACGAGTGTTTGATATTCGTGGACGAGTGTTTGATACTCGTGGGTGAATGTTTGATATTCGTGGACGAGTATTTGATACTCGTGGACGTTCGGATAAGCACCCGGACACCAAACCGGTTTCTTCAACAATGAAACTGATAACTGATAACTGATAACTGATAACTGTTAAAACGATACTACATAAGAGTTCTAGAGCGCATCTGGATCTGCTCCTAACTCCCGCAATCGCGCTGCTAGACGCTCAGCTCGTTGCCGCTCCTGTTCCGCTCGTTGCTGCTCCTGTTGTGCCCGTTGCTGCTCTCGCGCAGCTATTTCTTCCGGCAGCAAGATTAAGTTTTCTTGTGAGTCATAGAACCGCAACCAGTGACACATTCCCTGCGGCGGCTCGCGGCGAATCCTCCCCTCCCACTTGCCTAACCATAGCTGTAAAGTCTCACTCCACAGCCAACCGGACTCGTTAGCATCTAGCGGTTGATACCGTTGCTTGTCGTTTAAATGCCAGCCTTGTAAGGATTGGGGGTCAAAGGGGTCGAAGATGAAGTAGTCTGCGGTGTGGAATGTTCGCTCGTACAAGCGTTTCTTTGACTCGCGGTCTACTCGTGCTGTACTAGGTGACATTAACTCGATAATTATATCAGGATAGCGCCCCTCTTCCTCCCAGACCACCCAACCTTGGCGATCGCGGCTACCATCTACATCCAGCACTACAAAAAAATCTGGTCCCCGAAAATCGCGGTTCATTGCCTGCAAGCGGCTGTAGTAGACGAACATATTGCCACCGACAAAGAAATCCTCGCGTCCAGACAGAGCCGCTAGCGCTGAATCAATCAAGACATTCATCGCAATCCTGTGGCGGTTCGTTTCCAACGGTTCTCCATCGTCAAACACGAGATTGGTTGGTGGCTCAGGCACCTCTAGTGGCACAACCTGTGCCCACCGTGTTTCTTGCTCAGTTGCAGCGTCAGTGGACATAGCTTTTTCTGGTACAGTTATCAGTTATGAATGGGCAATGGGCAATGGGCAATGGGCAATGGGCAATGGGCAATGGGCAATGGGCAATGGGCAATGGGCAATGCTAGATAACTGTTGCCTGTTCACTGTTCCCTGTTCACTGATTTAAGTTTGGTTCATTATACCAGCTTTTGACGCAAAGCGCGGTGATGTCGCTAGCTGATTACAACCAATTGCCTAGCAGAACATAGGGTGCCCAATGCCTAGGACGTTTGTACTTAGGATTCTGTAAAAGAGCTAACTGGGCGCGACGAAGTGCTTCGGCTTTCGTTAGTTTTTTGTTGGCTAACTCTTGGTAAAATTGACTCATCAACACAGCGGTGGATTCATCATCCAAGTTCCACAGAGAAGCAATGGTACTGCGTGCTCCCGCCTGAAAAGCGACACCAGCAATTCCCAGTCCAGCCCGCTCATCGCCAGCAGCAGTTTGACAAGCACTCAAGACAAGCAATTCAATCGCTTCTGGTTTGTTTTGCTCTAGAGTTCGTACTAAGTTATTTAACTCCTTGACATAAATGCGCTCATCCCAAGCGACAATAAATGTCTCCTCAGCCTTAGAACTGAATTGACCATGAGTTGCAAGATGAACAACTGGGAAAGGTAGAGAATTAATTCGGTTTTGCAAAGCCGCTCTGGTAAATTCTTGATTGAGAAGTATGCTGCTAGGTACCTGAGAGCGGATTTTCTCTAATTCACGCTTGACGTTGGGTAGTGCAGAAAATCCGGAACGTGATTCACTCAATCCTGCAGCTATTGCCTTCAAGTCTTTCTGCAATGGCTTGGGTGAAATCAGTTGCAGACCAGGGGTCAGTGCAATGCTATACTTCTCGATGAGATACTGTTTGCCGTCGTAGAGAGCCGCCATCGGGATATTTCGCAACGAACCATCCAGCACAAACACCAAAGTTGGCGTCTTACTTTCAGCTAAGTCAGCTTCAGCAGGTTTAATCAACCAGTTGTAGACCTTTTGGGATAAGGACTGAACCTGTCGCTCTGTGTGGGGCTTTGGTAAATCTTCCTGTAGTTGTTTTAAAGTACTTTGCACTTCCTCTTTACCTACAGCGCTAGTGTAGTGCAGCCAGCGCTTTTGCGGTAACTGGAGGATGACCTCTAGTCGGTCTGGTAAAATAAAAGGATAGATAACTGCTGCCGCTGTTTGGTCTTGTTTTTTACTTTGAATCCGAGCATTCAAACAGGTGTTGCGAAAAAAGTTGTCAAGTTCTGCGACTTGCAGCAATTCTATTGTTTCGCTTGCTTTTGCGATATTTTCTGAACTAGGTTGGGAATTTCCCCCTGGTTGCAAAAGCAACTGTACTAGCTCCCGGTATACAGGTTCGACTTCATCCCGAAAGGAAAACTTCACCTCAGGATTAACAGCAACTAAATCGTAGCGCAGAGACTGGAGGGTATTGACTGCTTCATTATAAGATGCGATCGCCCCTTTCATATCTCCCTTAGCTTTCAGTAAACGTCCCAACTGCCATTGCCATTGATAAGCAATGTCCTTAGCATTAACATGTTCAGCTATGAGCAAGGCTTGCTCGGTGAAGTTTTGTGCATCAGCCCTCTGCTGGGTTTGTTCATACACCCCTCCCAGAACACCAAGAGCATAGGATTCTGTGCGTCTATCTTGCAGGCTTCTCGCTTGCTGGATAGCAGTCGTCAATAACTGTTCTGACTGCTGAGTGATGAGTGATGAGTCTTTCTCTATAACCTTATCTCGGAACTCAGGACTCTGGGCTTTCATTAAACTCTGAGCAAAGTTAATACGTGCAGAGATTGCCGTGCGACTAACAGGTAAGTCCACAAGCTGAGTTTTGATTTGGGAGGACAATGCTTGGAAAGCTTGGAATTGCTCGCTTTGCAGCAGTAGTCTCAATTGATTGACTTGAGCTTGGATGCGCGTGGTAGGTGAGGTGGCAGTTTTGGCAGCTTGTCGGTAAAATTCTATAGCTGCTGGGACATGCTGTTGGGCGCGGGCTGTGTTGCCTAAACTAAGTAAAATATCACCTATTGCTTGCTTATTTGGCAACGAGTAAGCGACTTCTAAACTTTGCTGCAATATCCGCTGGGATTGTTCTAAATTACCCGTGACTTGCAGAACGTTACCGAGACTACGCAGTCCTGTCACTTTAACAAGCGAGTTGGGTTGTTTTTGAAGGAGCTTGGTAGTTTCCTCTAACGTTTTCTCTGCTTGACGGTAAAACCCTAAAGCTTGCAAAGCTTGAGCTTGGTTAATGCGGTTACGAATCACCGCATTGTTATCTCCTATTTTTTTGTAAATGTCAACTGAGAGTCGCCAAGTATCTAAGGCATCTTCAGCTTTGTTTTGAGCCAATTGTAGGCGACCTTTGATATCTAAAGCTTGGGCAAAGATTTGTGGGCGGTCTTTTGCGTTTATGTTTTGCGTGGTTTGTAATATGTTGAGGCTTTGAGCGATCGCACTTTCAGCTTGAGTCCACTGTCCCAGTTGTTGATAAGCTAATGATAGATTGCCCAGTGTCATGGCAAGTCTGAGTTCATCTCCATTGGTTTTGAACGCAGAAATAGCCTGTTGCCATATTGCTGCTGCTTGGGCAAACTGTTGGGCTTCATAAAGTTTTCTCCCCTGTTCCATCAAGTTTTGGGCATTGGGCAAGCTTTGAACAATAGAGTTTTGTGCAGTCATATGGGCGAAAGTGGGGGGCAATAATCCTGCGCCCAAGAACATAGCCAACAGCAGCAGTAAACTTAAGAGGCGTTTGATTCTGCGCAATCTAAATTTTTTTCTTGCCATGTTTTTGCCCTCACTTCCACCACATCTTTGCTTTAAAATGAACAATGCAATTTGCGCTCATCAACCTCCTTGCTGTTGATTTCACGCACGGCAATCAGCTGTCCTCTGCCAGGAAGAATGGGGCGTGACAGTAGGTGCATCCGCTGTGAAAATGACATTGCCATTGGCATTAATCACCCAACCAGTAGCTTCTACTATACGATCTGGTGTTGGGCTAATGGGATTTATGGAAACTGCTGGAGTAGAAGGTTTATTAACTTCTGGGTTTAGTGTCATCAAATCTACTTGAACTGCATCAGTGTTGAGGGCTTCGCCTGGGTTGGGTGGCAAGCCGCCGCGTCCGGTGATTGTAAATTGGCTTTGAGCTACAGTTCCACCTGCAGTACAGCTTTGTGCTACTTGGGTATCAACTGGTACTGATGGCAAGTTTATTAAGGCGCTGTTGAGGTCAATATCGGGTGTGTTTAGCTGAATAGTACCGCTTAAAGAAGGGTTCGTTTGCGAAATTGCGGTAATGTCATTCGTCTGTAATTTACTGGGGTCTAAATCGTTAGGACGCAACCTTTCAAGTTCTTGCCGAGTGAGGGGTGCAATTCCAAATATACCTGTAGCGTTAATTGTGATTCTTCCACCACTGCCATTCAATGCATTGGCGGTGATGTCACTATTTTCACCTGGCTTGGCAATGATGAAACCATTAGGAGCGTTGATGGTAATGTTACCGCCATCTCCAGGCTGCTGTGCTGTGCCTGCGGTTGTGGAAATTTCACTACCGTGACGCATCAGCAACAAGTTAGCAACGTTCAACTTAAGGTTACCGCCATTGCCAAAGCGCGTCTGCGATGTAATCTTGCCGTTGTTGAGGCTTACAGAATTAGCAGTAACATTAAGGTTACCAGCCGCCCCTTGTCCAGTGCTGCTGACTGTGGCTTCTGCTCCATTAGAGATAATTAACTTATTTGTATTAATCGTCAAGTTGCCCGCATCTCCTCTGGAAGAAGTGTCAGTAAATAAACCACTGGAAATAGGAAACCTAACATTCGGTGTTGTTCCCACCAGTTCTACAAAATCAGAGGCTGTTACGACCAGATTTCCTGCCTTGCCTGAATTATTAGAATTTATATTTATTTTGTGTATATATGATAAGAACGATCCATTTGTGCTGAAAATTTTGTCTTCAAATCCGCGATCTTGATCTAAGTCGCCGGTTTGGCTGGCACGATTTCTAATATTGCGGGCACGATTTGCAGTTTCAGTTGAAATTATTGTATTTGTACTGAAATTTATTATACTTCTTTTTGTAAAAATACCTCTTGGTAATACAGAAAGTGAGGTTGCTGTAACCAATTTCTCTGGAGGGTATACGGTTACGAACAATCTAGTTCGTTCAGCAGAGGAAGAAGTAGATATTCGTGCCCCATCACGAACAATAAGCTTTCCTGTATCAATTGTTAAATTAAGCGCTGCTCCATTGTTTGAAGTCTGAGAAAATAAACCACTTACAAAAAAATCTGAGCTTCCCGTCAATTCTATAGATTCAGAAGCACGTACAGTTAAATTTCCCCCCAAGCCTTCACCACGAGCAGAAGTAGTTACCTGCGCTCCATCAGAGATAATTAACTTCCCTGTGTATATCGTCAAGTTGCCGGAAGTTCCATTGCCATAACTTTCAGTAGACAAACTGCTGGTAAAAAAATCATCTGCTGTTCCTACAAGTTTCACGAATTCAGAGGCGGACACTTTTAAATTCCCGGCAGGTTCTTTGCTAAAACTAGAACTCGACACCTGTGCCCCATTAGAGACAATTAACTTCCCCGTGTTAATCGTCAAGTTGCCAGAAGTTCCATTGCCATAACCTTGTGTATACAAACCGCCGGGAAGATCATTATTTTCCCCTCCTGAGATTTCCACCAAATTAGAAGCAGACACATTTAGATTTCCTGCTTTCCCCGAACCACTGCTACTAACAACCACTAGTGATCCATCCCGAACAATTAAGTCTTTAGCGCGAATGGAAACATCTCCACCGTTTTCATTTCCTAATGTATATCCAAAAATGGCTGAATTATCAGTGAGCGTAACGTCCCTGCCTTGCAGCTGAATATCACCACCGCCCGCACCACTAGTATCAACTGTCGCGCTTTGAGATAGTTGAATATTTCTAAAGTTTTGCACGCCACCGTAACCCAATGCAAAACCTTTATTGACAGGGATGAGGCTGACTTGACTATTTCCTGCGACACTGCCCAATTCTATCCTGCCGCCTTCTGTTTTCAGCGTTGCCCCTTGTAAGCTGACATCACCCCCCACCAACGCTAAAGTTTGATTGGATGGCACTCGCAGAGCATTTTCAGTTTGTGGAGGTGGTTGTCCTGGTTTTCCTGTTCCCTGACCATCGCCCTGCGCCTGAATCGAACCAGGATTTATCCCGAATTGCAAGCCAATGGGAACACTGATAGTCAGCAGGGGTGCTTCTTGAGGTGCAGCAGCACTAAACTCAAAGCCATCAGCAAATTTCATACTACTGGCAGTACTGGCAACAAACGAACCGCCAATATCCAACCGCGCATTTTGACCAAATATAATTCCATTCGGATTAATCAGAAACAAGTTTGCAATGCCGTTTGCTTTAATTAAACCATCAATATTAGAGATAGACTTACCCGTTACTCTGCTAATTATGTTTTGAATATCAACAGCATTGTTAAAATAAGCAGTGCCGTTGGTGGGAACAGAAAACTCCCGAAAGCTGTGGAACAAATTACCACCGGCTTTGGTTCCTCCAGTAATAGTGCTGGTGTTACCTTCTTGTGTGATGGTGGAATTATTAGGTAGAGTGCCATCCGGGGTAACTTGAGCAAGTGCGCAATTTGCAATAGAAGTGCTTGCACCACCTATTACAATACCTAAGACCCAGCCCCAACAAGTACTCCCTTGGATGAACATTGCACCTCCCTAGCTCTCTCTACAGTTGGTGAATAACGGTTCTGTTGTACTACTGATAAGTAAACTACTTCTGCTAGTAGTTAAGTAATCTTTGCTTATTCTCAGTTTGAGACACACAGGTTTTATACAAAATCTGCTATTTCTTCATATAACTTTATTTTTTTATCATTAGTAGATGGGCATTTCTGGGCATTCGGGTTTATAGGCAAGGAGCTACACAACAGAAATCTCACCTTTACACAGGAGAGCAAGAGAAGAGCGGCGCATGTAGGAACGTTCAGAATGTGTTGTGAAGTTTTTTAACAAATGGCTCGGCTTCGTGGAAAATTCTTAGTTCTGAGTAGAGATACAAATGAGTGCTATTAACCCTTCATTGGGCAATAGCATTTCCCACCTGCTGGGGAAATTAATCGAAGACTTTGATACTAAGTGGAGGTTGTTATGCCAACTTTAAAATATCCTTTTGGCGAGTACAATTTCACTACAGCAACGGTTGCGGAAAAACTTGCGCAATATTGGCGATCGCGACTGGAGGCGGAGTGCCCACAACAAAGTGTAGCTTCTAAGGAAAGTATTATTCGCTGGCTTTTGGGAAGTGATTTAAAACGGTTTGATCTGCTCCACTCTAAGGATCTCGATATTGCTGTTCAACTGATGGAATATCACTATCGTATTTTACATCAACGCTACTTAGGGAAGGAGCGAGAAGCTGCTTATCGCAACCTGATAATCCGCTTAGGGAGTGCAGTGACACAACGAAATAAAATTCAGACTTGGGTAGCCATGAGTCGCGATTGCCCTTTGGGCGGCTCCCTTTGGGAGCATCGCCAGCGTACAATGCTGGATGTATTGCAAGAAGTACTCCAAGAAATATTGCAAAGCGACAGCTATATGCAGCAGCAAATGGTTTGTATCTCTAAATTGACAACAGATACACAACTACGGAATCTCCTACTATTTGCCAGTTTAGAAGAGTACTGCTTGAGACCAATACGCAATCTACCTCTACTAGTTTATCGCTTTGTTAAGTACTTGTATCACACTCAACACAACAGCTTAACCCAAGTACTCAGAAATGACTTACTCCCTTTTGATTTGTAAAAATTGCGAAACTCGAGAAACCCGGTATCTCAAAGATACCGGGTTTCTCGCCTTTTACGAATGATTTAGGATTGCTATATTAGCCATTAGTAACTACTAACTAAAGACTTGGCGTTTTGCCAGTTTGGGCTTGCGTTTCAATTGGCTTAACGTCGCTGTAGCCCATTTGACCAACAATTGTCCGCAACACAGACATTTGCCCTTCAAAATCAAGCTCTTCTATTTGGGAAAGGACATCGTTGATTGCGCCAGTTGCTTTGTAGTTTCCTGGCATTCCAACCACTTGCTTACCCATAGCTTGTGCCCAAGCAAACCAGACGAATAGTTGGTTTTTTTCATTGAGTGCGCCATAGGCACGAGAATATTCTGAATCTTCGCAGTTGACAATTTGCCGCATAATCGTCAATTGTTCATCCTCAGATAATTTGTAATAATCGTCTAAGAGTATTGGTGCTAGCTCTGGATCTGCGGCAGAGGGAGCAGCGGGAGTAATTGATTTACCCATTTTCTCATACGCAAAATACAACCAAGCCAGTTTGGCATCTGTATCTAAGCGGTTAAATGCTTCTACCACTTTTTGAGTTTCATTGCTTAAAGCTTGAGGAGCATTTTTCTGATAACTTGCTGTCATAATTTTTCTCCAAAATTATTTAACCTGTCAAACTTAGGGGTATCAAATTTTTAGAATGAGTATCGCCTTCCAAGAGAAAGAGCTTTAAGAATTGAGATATATCTGTTTATCTACCTTTTCATAGAGATGCAAATCTATCTTGAGATACCAAAAATCCAAGAGTTTTCTTTGTTAGAATGCAGCATTGAAAGAGAAATTTTTGGAGGAATCAATCATGTCTGAAGAAGTAAAACCCAATCCATCACAAGATTCTTACGACGCACAATTAGCTGCTGAAAATATAGCGAGCGGTGAGGAAAAAGCTCCAAGCGTCGATGCGGAAAAAGATTACCAAGCTGCACAACAATTCAGCGTTAGTGACATTGACCGCACTAACAAAGGTGCAAAAGCAGCCAAAAATGCTCAACAAAAGTAATTTTGGCTGCTTTTGACAAAAAATCAAATAAGATGAGCGTTCAAACTGCATTCAGAGCTATTTCACTCTTTTCTCATTTCTGTAGTGTGTGTAAAAACATATTCGGGAGGACTGCGAACTCCCGAAATTTACTATAAATCTAGCTTTTCCTCAAGCAAAAAATTGATAATTAAATTAAAAGTTAATAAATTTCATTACCTCTAACAGTTGACTTGGGTGATGAATTAAAAAATCAGGATTTTGTTTTGCTAATACTTCCTGTGAATTGAACCCCCAAGTCACCGCAATCACCTTAATGTTTGCTTTCTTTGATGCTTCTATGTCTCTGGTTTCGTCTCCAACATAGATGACTTCTTGGGGTTGAATCTGTTTCTGCTTTAATACGTTATTAATTATCGTTGTTTTTCCGAAAATTGTCACTCCTGAAGAGATAAAATCAAATAAATTTTCTAAATCATTGACTTTGAGAAAATCTGTGACATTTTCTAGAGAATTAGAAGTTATAATTCCCAACCTATAACCTTCATTGTTGAGTGCCACTAAAGCTTCTTTTATTCCGGAAATTGGTTTTAATTCTTTGATTTTGTTTTTCAATTCAGATTTCACCTTCTTGAGCAAGAAAGGAATTTTCAGAATGGAAATACCTGAGTACTTAATGATTTCCCTAGAACTCAAGTTTCTCAGGAGGGCAAGTTCCTTTTGGGTGATGGGTATATAGCCAAAATCTTCAGCCAAACGATTGGCAATACTTACCAAAGCATCTACCGTATCAGCAATCGTGCCATCAAAATCAAAAATGATTACTTTTTGGGTCATTCTTTCGCCTGATGGAATGCGTCTAGATTAGCACGGGCATTCCGTCGCAACATATCTGGCTTAATCCGCCGCAACGCTGATGCCGGAAATTGTCTATCCCATTCCTGGTCTGAGATTTGAGCTAATTCTACCAGTTTGGGGGCAAGATTTCCAGGATACGGCTGAAACTCTGCAACATCTGTTTCTTTGGCAAAATGCTGATTCCAAGGACAAACTTCTTGGCAAATATCACAACCAGCAACCCAACCTTGTAAGTCGGATGTTACTGTCTGGGGCAGTTTTTCATTGCGATTTTCAATTGTATGATAAGCAATGCAGCGATTCGCGTCTACGACAAACGGTTGGGTAATAGCATCTGTGGGACAAGCCTCAATACAACGAGTACAAGTACCACAGTGTTCTGTATGTGGGCGATCGCTCTCCAACTCCAAATTCGTCAGCACTTCCCCTAAAAAAACCCAAGAGCCATACTCTCGGGTGATCACATTTCCATTTTTGGCAATCCAGCCAATGCCAGCTTTTTGTGCCCATACTTTATCTTGCACTGGACCAGTGTCTGCATAATATCGTGCTTGAATACCTTCATGAAACCCTTGCAGCCAAGTCGTCAGTGCCTTAAGTTTTTTGTGCATGACTTTATGATAATCTCGTCCCCAAGCATACCGAGAAATTTTTGCGTATTCTTCTGTTGAGGGACGTTGATGAGGTGTGTAGTAATTGAGGGCAACGCTAATGATCGTTCGCACCTCTGGCATGACCTTACGAATATCCTGGCGCTTAGAATTTGCCATCCATTCCATATCAGCATGATAACCCAGCGCTAGCCAAGCTTGCAATCTTTGCGTTTCTGTGACATTTTCCCCAGCGATCGCAGCAATTCCAACTTTGTGGAATCCTAACTCTAGAGCTTTTTTTTTTCACCTCACTGCTGCTTGTTGCCGGGGATCGATTCATCTATCTTGTTTCAGTTTGACCAATGAATGGCATTTTCATTATAAACTAAGGGGCAAGTAAGAAGTCGTTGGTGTCAACAGAGTCCTATCGGGTATCCCTCTCCTCGAAGGAGAGGGAAAAATTTTAGCGCACCCTAAAGCGAGGGTGAGGTTAAGAGCGAGATGTGAAATCCTAAGCTTTACCACTCCCAATCAAATACAGT
This sequence comes from Iphinoe sp. HA4291-MV1, assembly GCA_019359415.1. Classification (GTDB taxonomy): domain Bacteria; phylum Cyanobacteriota; class Cyanobacteriia; order Cyanobacteriales; family Nostocaceae; genus Brasilonema. Next base: position 13,824 of record JAHHHH010000080.1, read on the forward strand.
AGCGCCATACGAACGGCAACACCACTAGTCACTTGAGCCTGAATGAGGCTAAATTCCGAGTCATCCATTAATTCTGAGCTAATTTCGACACCACGGTTAACTGGTCCAGGGTGCAAAACTTTGACGTAAGGCTTGCATAGTTGCAGCATTGAGTGTGTCAAACCAAACATCTGGTGATATTCTCGCAAAGAAGGCAATAAATGAGAAGTCATCCGTTCCTTTTGCAAGCGCAAAGTCATGACAAAATCAGCATCTTGCAAAGCTGGTTCTAACTCCCAGTGGAGAAAGAGTTTACCTGGTTTGTCTTTGCTGTAATCTGCAAATAATTTAGGTAAGAGGGTGGGTGGTGCTGCTAGATGCACGTGAGCACCACTTGCTGTAAAACTCCAAATATTCGAGCGTGCTACTCGCGAATGTAGAATATCCCCAACAATAGCAATCTTTTTATCTTTTAAAAGTTCGACTCGGGGAAAGTCAGGATCAAGGAGAGTACAAATAGTAAATAAGTCTAGCAAAGCTTGGGAAGGATGCTCGTGTTGACCATCACCAGCATTAAGGACGCTGACTCGTACACCGAGACGATCCATTTCTTGAGCGATCGCATGAGGGACTCCTGCTTCCCGATGGCGAATCACCATGATATCAGTTCCCATTGCCAAGTAAGTTTTCGCCGTGTCGAGAATCGTCTCTCCTTTTGTCATTGAAGAGGTTGCTGAGGCAAAGTTCAGTGTATCTGCTGATAGCCGCTTAGCAGCAAGTTCAAAACTGCTGCGAGTGCGAGTGGATGACTCAAAAAATAAATTCGCCACCACCTGTCCCTGCAATGTTGGGACTTTCTTCGTCCGCCGTGATAGAACCTCTTGAAAACTAGCAGCCGTTTGCAAAACGATATCGTACTCAGGGGTTGTGAAGTCAGCGAGGGAAAGAATGTGGTGACGAGTCCAGGTAGTATCAGACATAAACAGCTAGGATTTTTGGCTTAAAGACACGTCTGTTGCGCACTGTAATAGAAGCTTCGATGCACACTGATAGCGCCTTTAGAGGCGACTTGCGAGTTTAGTTCCCACTTAATATTGTTTCAGTGGCGCTTATTTTATCGCATTTCTACAGTTTTTTAATTTACATATGCACCAGGAATCATACCACCTGACATCTATTAAAATAGATACCTGTCTGCCTGAATGACTTCTAAATTTTAAGTCAGAAGCCAATGTAACGAATAGTGACAAAATTGACAATAAAAGAAACAGGTGAGGAACTCTCTCAAGTCTTGGTACATTATGAAACAGTGTTCCTTAGACAAATCAGCCATGCAACTTGATGACCTGCTGCTGAGTGAACCAGCAATAGAGGCGGCTATAGACTATAAACCACTTACTGTGACACCAACAACATTGCTGGTAGATGTCATTACTTTGATGAACCAAAAGCGAATTCACTGTTGCTCACTACCCAGTGTTAATTCGCCGTTAGATGCATTGACCGTACATCCAACAGGCTCTAGTTGTGTCTTAGTCACACAAGGAACAGAATTATTGGGCATTTTTACAGAACGAGATATTGTACAGCTAACAGCAGATGGCGTTGACTTTGGAAAGATGACAATAGCTGAAGTGATGACGCAACCAGTGATTACCCTGGAGCAAGCTGCTTTTAAAGATGTTTTTGCTGCTTTATTTTTATTTCGGCGGTATCGCATTCGCCATTTGCCGATAGTAGGACAAAAGGGCGAACTCATTGGTGTCGTTTCCCACCAAAGCATTCGTAGCATTTTACGTCCTATTCATCTCCTAAAATTCATGCGTGTGGCAGATGTCATGTCAACCCAAGTTATTCGTGCTCCAATGACTGCTTCGGTATTGAGTTTAGCTCAGGTGATGGCAGAGTTTCGGATTAGCTGTGTCGTGATCACCGAGGAAAAACCACAGTTAGATTTAGGACAGTTCGTTCATATCCCCGTCGGAATTGTCACCGAGCAGGATATTGTACAATTTCAGGCAATGCAAGTAAATCTATCTGAAGTACTGGCACAAACTGTGATGAGTACGCCACTGTTTCTGCTCAATCCAGAGGATTCTTTATGGACTGCTCTTGCGCAAATGCAACGGCGACAGACGCGAAGATTGGTGGTGTCTTGGGATGGAGGAATAGGAATAGGCATTGTGACTCAAAGCAGCTTACTGCGAGTCCTCGATCCAGTACAAATGTATGGAGTCATCAAAACTTTGCAGCAGACAGTTGGGTAGCGACAAAATAGGAATATTACGTTTGTAGTGCACGCTGATCGCAACGACGAACCTGTTATGGCTGGGCTAAACTGGTAACATCTAGAGACTTTCCATTATGTCTGTCGCCAAAGATTTAGAAATCCCAAAACCAAAAGATGTTATCTTTCCTCCTGGTGATTTATATAGTGACGAACCGCCTTGGGAGACTGACTTACATCTACGGCAGATGATTCTGCTAATTCAATGTTTGGAGTGGTGGTAGCGAAACCATCTGGTTTGATCCAGACACTTTGGAATTCGCAGGATTTCATATTGTGGACGGTGAATACCAACCATTGGAACCAAATCCTCAAGGCTGGTTGTGGAGTCAACAGCTATAGCAATCCTAAATAATTTATGAGAAAATGTCTCACCGTGTAGACGGTGGGGTTTTAAACCCATCTATTCAACCGAGCGTCGTACAGAATACATTCTGTATTCTGACTCCTGAGGACTGAATTCTTTGAGGATAAAACATAAAAAGATTAAGCTCTAAATAATAATGATTTAGTTCAGTAATGACCAAGCTGCTAGCAACGCTCCCAGATGGGAAAATTTGTGATTTCATTGACCGAAAAATTCGTAACGACACACCTGAAGAGTACGTTCGTCAAAATATTGAGCGTCGCTTAGTACTGGAATTGGGCTACTCAACAGAACAGATTGAAGTTGAGTATCCAATTAAACAAGGCAGTAAAACAGTTCGAGTGGATCTTGCTATCTTCCGCGAAGGAGAACCACATAATCGGGAGAATGTTTGGATTATTATTGAGTGCAAGAAAGACTCGATACAGCCTTCAGCAAGTAAAGATGGGATTGATCAACTAAAGTCTTACATGGACTTTTGCGGCAATTGTGAATGGGGAATGTGGACAAATGGCAAGAAGAAGTTTGTCTTTCGTCGAGTTAAGACAGAGGAAAGAGTTGTTTACGAAGAACCAAATGATGTTCCTGCAAAAGATGGCAGCCTAGAAGATGTTGATCGCCCAACTCGTGAATCTCTTAAAAATGCAGTTGGAGACAATCTGCTATTTTCCTTCAAGATTTGTCATGACCATATTTATGTAACTGACGGATTACAAAAACAATCTGCTTTCTTTGAGCTTTTAAAAGTTATCTTTTCCAAGATTTACGATGAGCGTAATTTTCCTAATCCTTTAGAGTTTTATGCAACTGCTCGTGAAAAAGCAAGCAATGATGGTAGACTAACTGTTGTGAATAGAATTAGCAAAATTTTTGATGCTGTTAAAAAGCAGTATCCAGCAATTTTTGATGCTAATGACCAGCTAAAACTTCAGCCTCGTTCCTTGGCTTATGTAGTTGGTGAACTCCAGAGATATAGTTTTCTGAGTACCAATATTGACGTAAAAGGAAAAGCTTATGAAGAACTGATTGGCGCAAACTTGAGAGGCGATCGCGGTGAATTTTTTACACCTCGCAAGGTTCAGAAAATGACAGTGCGGATGCTTGATCCAAAGATTACTGAGAGAATTCTTGATCCGGCTTCTGGAACAGGCGGCTTTTTAGTTATTGCTATGAATGAAGTTATCGAAAAGCTAAAGAAACAAACAGAAGTCACTGAGCAATCTGATGTTTGGATGCGAGATGCTTTGAATTCTAAAATTAGGGAAACTGCTCAAGCAAACTTTTTTGGAATTGATATTAATTCAGACTTAGTAAAAGCTACAAAAATGAATATGGTCATGAATAATGACGGTGCTGGAAACATTTTTCGGCAGGATTCATTATTACATCCGCATCAGTGGGAAGATAACTTCCGTAAACAGTTTGCAAAAGCTCTTGATATTGACCCTAAAAGTTTACGCAGTTCCAAAGATTTAGCTTATTTTAATGTGATTGCCACAAATCCGCCCTTTGGCTCAAAGTTACCAATTAAAGACCGTGAAACATTAAGCCAATATCAGCTTGGTCATGTTTGGCGAGAAACCGAAACAGGTTGGGAACCAACTGATCAACTTCAAAGCTCTGCACCTCCAGAAATTCTTTTCATTGAACGGTGCTGGCAATTTCTTAAGCCTGGTGGAAGAATGGGAATTGTGTTACCAGATGCAATTCTAGGTGCGCCTGGATTACTATATGTGCGGTACTGGATGATTAAACATTGCCGCATTGTGGCATCAATTGACTTACATCCTGACACTTTCCAACCTCATAATGGAACTCAAACCTCGGTTCTAATTCTTCAGAAAAAGACAGAAGAGGAAATTAATTGGGGAACCATGCCTGACTACGAAATCTTTATGGCACAGGTAAAGGCGATCGGGCATGATAAACGAGGTAATACTGTTTACAGACGGAATGAAGAAGGTGAAGAGATACTAATGCCAGCCGAGCCAGAATCAATTCCGCTAATAGAGCGAACAGCAAGCGGCGAAGGCACAGCTAGACCTTTACCTCGTCAGAAAGTCGAAGACGATGATACGCCATTTGTGGCAGATGAGTTTCTTGCTTGGAAAAAGCAGGTGGTTCTGGGATGGTAAAATACAATTTTCAACCGGAATATACGCTGATATCTTCGCCTCATGAGTCAGAGAAACTGTCAACTACCATTAGGCTTAGTGAGATATTTGATGCAGGCGTTCGTTTAGAGGCATCTGCTTTTAGCATTGAAGCTCACAATGCTGTAACAGCTTTGGAAAACAGTAGTTTACAACTTATGCCGCTTTATGGCAAAGCTGGGCTTTGCAGAGGAGGTTATTATCCTCATCGCTTCAAGCGGATTTACGTAAGCCCAGAGAAAGGTATTCCATTTTTATCTAGCTCCGAAATTATTAGCTTGCGTCCCACAACTGATCGTTTCATTAGTAAAAAGTACACTTTAAACTTGGATTTGTTTTTATCTCAAAAGTGGGATGTCTTAATTTCACGCTCTGGCACTATTGGTAATATTGGTTTAGCAACAGAAAGTTTTCTAGGTAAAGCTATTTCAGAACATGTCATTCGACTTCAAGCAAGCGATCCTGATACTGCTGGCTATGTTGCAGCTTTTCTTCGCAGTCATTATGGTTGCGCTCAAGTTATCCAAGGAACTTACGGTTCTGTTGTAGGTCAAATTGAACCTGAACACTTAGAAAGAGTCTTAATTCCCGACTTACCACCAATTCGTCGAATAGCAATTGGTCGATTAATGTGTCAAGCAGGTGAACTGCGGGATGAAGCAAATCGGTTGTTAGATGAGGCAGATCGGTTACTACATGAACGGTTAAACTTGCCTTATCTAAATTCTATTGCGCCGACAGATAGAAATATATCCATTGCCAAAGTCAAAGTATCTCAATTGCTGGGACGCTTAGAAGGTAGTTTTCATGATCCGGTTGCTATTGCTGCTGAAAAGCAGTTGAGTGAATTGTCAGTTGAAACTACCACTGTAGGCGATTTACGAGTTACCAGAGAAATTAGACCTATTACTAAATTCCGCAAGCGAACCTACGTTGAGAAGGGCGGAATTCCTATGCTTAGCAGTAAGCAGCTTTTCCAAATTAATCCGGTAGATATTAAGGGATTAGCTAAAGGCGCACATACCAAGGATTTACCTGAAATTCAACTAGAAGAAAATATAATTGCCGTTACTCGTTCTGGAACAATTGGGCGAGTACAAATCATTCCTGCTTATATGGCAAAGTGGACAGCAAGCGAACATGCAACCCGTTTTCTAACAGCAGAAGGCATGAATTCAGGTTATCTTTATACTTGGTTAGCTTCAGACTATGGTTACTGCTTCATTACTCGATATTCTTACGGTTCAGTGATTCTTGAAATTGATAAAGAAATGTTCTCTTCTGTTCCTATTCCCCTACCTGAACCAAGTGTTAGAGATGAAATCGGCAACTTAGTTCTCAAAGCTAATAAATTAAGAGATGAGGCTTGGCGTAATGAACAAGAAGCCATTAGCAAACTTGAAAACCTAATTGTTAAAAAACAAACTTCTCAACTTCAAACAGCCTCTCCGTAGGAGACACCCGGAGGGTGAATTTTTTTCATTGGGACTGCCTTCTGCTTTTAATTTCGACTAACAAAAACAAATCCCCGAGTCTTACCAGAAACTGAATCAGCCATTGCCATAGCCTTCCACAAATCTGCTGTCTTTACCCAAACTGGTGGATATTTATAACGAGAAACATCCATGATTAAAAATCTATCTGTTTTCTCGTTATACGCTGCTAAGGGTGAAATATGCCCACCTTTTTCTTGCCCAATTTCTTTACGTAAATAATTAACTAAGATAAAATTACCTGGCTGTTTCAAATTCTCTGATACCAACCTTTTAAAATCTTGTAGATTAGTGTCAGCAGCATGGTAAACTTTAACCTTAACACCATAACTAGCCAATAATTGTCCTATCTGATCTAACGTCATACCCATACGAGAAACAATCTCAGGTGCTAACACTTTTCGGGTAGCTTCGTTATTAAAAAAGTTTTCTTGAGTAAAAACACGGTAAGGAGAATACTGCGGCACTTCTGGTGCAGGAATTTGCAAACTATTCAGCACCATAACAATACTTGCAACCCCACAATAGGCTTGATTGTTTTGGGTAATAAACTGCATACTGAGTGGAAAGAAATCTTCCCTTGATTGACTTTCAAATAATAATTTTTCACCTTCTGGCGAATTGAAGGCAATTAAATTTTTAGGCAGAGTGAGTGTTTGAGCAAAGACACTTCCACCGGCAACAAAAGCGCTTATTATTAAAGCCTTTAAAGGTAATTTGCTTATTTTGAGTAAATGATTCTTCATAGTAATCTGTCTTTCTTCTTCCTTTGTTCAATGATGGGGTTTCCCCTACACCCCTATACCCTTACCCCCTTACACCCCTTTTGGTGACAAACATAACGCTACAAACTTGTGCAAACCTGTACTTAGAAACCTGGGTTCTCCATGAATCCAGGTTTCTTGCTACCTTCACTGACCAGCAGCGATTTTTCTTTGTAAAATAGAGATCCGCTCTCGTGCGCCTGGGTGATCACTCAAAAACGTTGGCGTAGAACGCTGATTCACTAATTTGCTCAAGAATGCAGGCATAGCATTAGGGTTATAACCTGCTCGTTGCATATACTGTAGTCCTTTGTCATCAGCGTTGTATTCAGCTTCACGGCTGTTGGGTAGATCTACAGCGAGCTTATAAGCCACAGCAGCCACAGTACTGCGGTCTAATCCAGCCAATGAGGCTGCACCTTGAGCTAGTTGCGCTTGTCTCAACTTGTTGATCAAGTCATTGTTACAAATGTGACCAATTTCGTGACCAATAACCCCCGCTAACTGGTCTTTATTATCCGCCGCATTAAGTAGTCCAGTATGGACGTAAACGTAACCACCCGTGGTTGCAAAGGCATTAATACTTCGGTCTTGAACAACATAGAATTTAAAAGGAATTTCAGAACAGTCACTGGCTTTCGCTAACCGTTGACCTATCTGGCTAACATTAGCATTTGTGTCGAGTCGGTAATTACTGCGTACCTGTTGGTGAATCTCACTACCTAGTTCAACTTTTTGTTGTGTTGATAAATTGGACAGTTGCAGAAGCTGAACGCCATTGAAAAGCAACTGACCCCAAGAAATAGCGCTACCCGGCGTAGGAGTAATTAACCCTATACCTATAACAGTTCCCAAGCCTGCAAGAAAGAAGGCAAGACTTTTACGCAATTTAGAAAAGCGAGCAAGCATCATAGTTAACAGTGAATCATTCTATAGTTGAAAAAGCTTGTTTACTGTTTTAGTTCAATTCAAAAACTTTAATATCAGGTTTAATATCAGGTATCTTTAACTCGGCAGTCATTTGCTGTAATTTATTATTTGATTTAGTTGATTTCGCTAAATCTAGCTGTTATGTTTCTTTAACTAAAATATAGACTAACAACTCGAGCTAGGAAGACACCACTAGGGAGGAATTTTATTTGTCAACCAACACCTCTTGATGAGATAGTACGATATCACGTCTTTGTCTTCTATCCAAAGACGTATCTACTCATATGGATAATCCATACTTGAAAGCTCAAGCTCTGGCTATAAAATTATCATCCAAATATTTTTCCTCAATTGCCTCATGTTATACTATTGATTGACTAATCAATCAATCACAGTTATGCCTCCACGCGACGAGCAAGACTTTGAAAGTCGGCGACAACAGATTATTGATGGTGCCTTGCAGGTCTTTTCTATAAAGGGCTTTGAGAAGGCAACCAACAAGGACATTGCTACTGCTGCAGGAATTGGCTCACCTGGGTTGATATATCACTACTTTAAGGATAAAAACGACTTGTTTGGGCAGGTCATTGAGCAACGCCTACCAGTGCTGCAACTGCTCAACCACCATGAGAATGAAATTATGACCAAACCGCCAAAGGATGCACTCATCATTTTTGGTAAAGCGTTTTTGGGGGGGTTAGAACACTCCAAATCTATTGCTCTCATGAAGCTGCTGCTGAGTGAAGCGTTCCGGCGACCTGAAGTGGCAGATATGATCAATACTGTTGGACCGAGCCGTTCAATAGCTTTCTTAACTCGCTATCTCACAAAGCAAATGTCACTGGGACTGATGAAACCAATGAACCCAGGCGCAGCAGCCCGCTGTTTCATTGGTTCCCTTGTTGTGTACATGATCACGCGTGAGGTATTCCGACAGCCAGATGCTCAGCAGATCAATTCTGATACGATGGTAGCAACTGCTGTTCAGGTATTCTTGCAGGGTATAGAAATTTCTCCAACAGATAATAACCAAGCTTGAAAGCAAAATTTTTTTGGCAGACAGTTGATTAATCAGTCAATCAATTTTAAAAATCCTAAAATTTCCCACCACCCACGGAGTCGTTATGACACAAACACCAACCGAACCATCCCAAGACTCTAAACAAGCTAGCAGCCTTGTGAAAGAGAGAGAACAACCTTCCAAACCCCAGCCATCTGGGCAGAAACCGCGACGACGCATTCCCAAACCAGTCATGATTTTGGGAGCGATCGCACTTCTTACAGGGGTAGGATACGGAGGATATCGTGTATTCTTTTATCAGCCGGAGCCGGATGGTCTGTTTTTAAGCGGGCGTATTGAAGGCTATGAAACTGATGTCTCTGCCAAAACTGGTGGTCGGGTTGCCAAAGTCGCCGTTAGAGAAGGAGATGTCGTTAAACCAGGGCAGTTATTAGTGCAAATTGACGACTCCGAATTGCATGCTCAATTGCAGGGAGCACAAGCCAAAGTGCGTTCAGCCCAGGAAAGTTTGAAGCGTAGCCGCCAGCAATTACCTGTCTTAGAAGCCGAACTTGAGGAAGCCAATTTGATTACGCAGCAGGCTAAGCAAGACAGTCAGGGCAAAGTCTGGGAAGCAGAGAAATCTCTAGCCGCAGCTCGTGCCCAACTCGTTCAAGCTCAGGCGAATCTGAAGCTAGCACAAGCAAAACAACGACGGTATGGAGAGTTATTTACCCAAGGAGCCGTGTCAGCTCAGACACGGGATGAGTATGATACTAGCGCACAAACAGCTCAAGCCAGCGTTGATGTTGCCAGACAGCAGGTTCAATCAGCTCAAGGAACCCTAACCCAAGCTCAAGCAACTCTTCGCAATCCACCAATCAAAGCAGCTGCAGCACTACAGATCCAGAAACAGATTGCTCAAGCCCGCACTGATATTGCAGTAGCACAGGAAGAAGTCCGCAATAGCCAAGCCACGCAAGCGCAGACTCAGGCGAACTTGAACTACTTAGTCATTAACAGTCCCCTCACTGGTAACGTCATCACCCGTTCCGTAGAACCAGGCGAAGTCGTTGCAGCCGGTGCGCCGTTGGTGACAATAGTGAATCTCGACAATCTTTACCTGCGTGGCTTCATCCCCGAAGGAGAAATTGGTAAAGTCAGAGTTGGTCAGTCAGGACAAGTTTACTTAGATGCATTTCCCAATCAACCCCTACAAGCAACAGTCACTCGCGTAGACCCCAAAGCCAGCTTCACTCCAGAAAACACCTATTTCAAAAAAGACAGAGTTACTCAGGTATTTGGCGTAGAACTCACCTTAAAAAATCCCCAAGGTTTAGCAAAACCAGGAATGCCCGCTGACGGTCGAATTCTTCTACCAGAACAGGACAAGGGGACAAGAGGACAAGGGGAAAAGAAATAATTGTCTATTAACTTTTTCTTCCCCTGCTCCCTCATCCCCCTCATCTTCCTCATCTCCCTACTCTTTCCTCTGCGTCTGTGCGGTTCATAAATTATGACAGCAACCCTCCAAACTAACCCTCCCCAAAAACGTACCAACTCCCCCGTCATCTCCATCCGGGACTTACGACACAGCTACAACAAACAAACTGAAGCCGTGGCAGGTATAAACATAGACATTTACCAAGGCGAGATTTTTGGACTGATTGGACCTGATGGAGCAGGCAAAACCACCACATTCCAGATTCTCTCAGGAGTGATGCCACAAAAGGGCGGTATCGTCGAGGTATTGGATTCCAAACCTTGGGATGTGCGCCTGCAAATGGGCTACTTGACCCAGCGCTTTAGTCTCTACCTCGACATGAGCATATGGGAAAATCTGCGTTATGCAGCAGGTTTGCGCGAAGTGAGTGACGCGGCTTTTAGGGGGCGGAGCGAACACTATCTAAAGTTACTGGACTTAGCACAGTTTAAAGAACGTCTCGCCGGACGCCTCTCAGGAGGAATGAAGCAGAAACTTGCTTTGTGCTGTGTGCTCATTCACCAGCCGAAAATTTTATTATTAGACGAGCCAACAACAGGTGTAGATCCCGTATCGCGCCGTGAGTTTTGGGATATTTTAGCAGAGCTTGCTGTGACTGAAGGGATGACAACAATAGTCGCTACGCCCTACTTGGATGAAGCAGAACGCTGTTCCCGAATTGCTTTGATGTATGAAGGCAAAATTCAGCAGTGCGACACACCTGCCAAGGTGAAAGCCAGTTTGGGTGTGCAACGGTTAGAAGTATATCTACCTGTGGCGCAGCTAGATAAAGCAGCCGATACACTGAACAACAATGTCGATTTACGAGATTTGGTGTCAGACGTGCAACGCTTTGGCGATCGCTTGGATGTACTGACAAACAGTCCTAAAGAAACTAGTAACAGAATTCAGCGTATCCTAGAGCAGCAACAAATTCCAGTTGAAAATTTTGCCACCGATACCCCAACTCTAGAAAACACCTTTGTTGCTCGGTTGCGGGAACTCAAAGGAGATACTTCTGCAAGCAACTATCCCCGGATTTTCCGTCAAGAAAAATCTGAAGGAACAGCTATTGGGGCGCAAAATCTGAATAGAATTTTTGGAAGTTTTCACGCAGTTAAGAATATTAATTTAGACATTAAATACGGTGAAGTTTTTGGTCTTTTGGGGGCGAATGGTGCGGGGAAGACAACGACTATTAAAATGCTCTGTGGCTTGCTACCGGCGAGTTCTGGTCAAGTGACTTTGGTAGGAGAAACAGGTGAATTACGTAGTGCCGAAGTGCGGCAAAAACTCGGTTATATGTCCCAAAAGTTCACTCTCTACGATGACCTCACAATCGGACAAAATTTAGAGTTTTATTGCGGTGTTTATGGTGTTCCTCGCCGCCATCGACGAGAAAAGAAAAATTGGGTACTGCAAATGAGTGATTTAGTTGGTCAAGAGGATAGACTAACTGCAGACTTACCAGGTGGTTGGAAGCAGCGCGTAGCTTTTGGTGCAGCAGTGATGCATGAACCAAAAGTTGTGTTTCTTGATGAGCCGACTTCTGGTGTTGATCCCTTAGCTAGAAGAGAATTTTGGCGTTGGATTAACCAGTTTGCGAATGAAGGTATGGCAATACTGGTAACGACTCATTATCTTGAAGAAGCCGAACAGTGTCACCGCTTGGGATTCATGGTTGCAGGAGAACTGGTTGCTCAAGGGACACCGCGTCAAGTTAAAGAGGAACAGCCAGGACAATTGGTGGAATGGGAGTGTGAACAATTGCAAGTCGCTTCAGATTTGCTTAAGCAGAGGTTAGAGCGTTGGCGAGTGTCTATATTTGGTTCACGCCTGCATACGGTTTTGGACGAGCCACAAACGCAGATTCCCCAAGTCGAGAACTGGTTGAAAGAATCTGGAATAAAAGTGCAAAGCCATAAAGAAATTGAGTTTTCTTTGGAAGATGTGTTCATCAGTGTGGTGGAACAGGCGCGACAGCGCGGTTTAGATGTGCCAAGTGATTAGGAGAGGGACGACTTGGGGACAAGGAGAGAAGAATAATTTTTGACTAATGACTAATGACTAATGACTAATGACTAATGACTAATGACTAATGACTAATGACTAATGACTAATGACTAATGACTAATGACTAATGACTAAAGATTATGAAACGTGTATTTGCTCAGACTGTTAAAGAACTTACGCAACTGGGACGCGATCGCCTAACTCTAACACTAGCACTTGTGTTGCCATTAATACTGCTACTGTTGTTTGGCTTTGCGGTATCTCTAGAGGTAAACAAAATTAACTTTGCCATTCAAGATTTAAACTTGACACCCACTAGCCGCGAGTATATTGCCACTTTTGAGCGTACCAATAAGTTCAATATTATTGCTTCTGGACCAGAGGTCAACGTATCCCGATTATTAGATAAAGGCTCAGTCGCAGCTGGTTTAATTATCCCTCCAGAGTTTTCGCGGGACTTAAAACGGAGTGAACGTGCAGCCGAAGTGCAAATCTTGGTAGATGGTACCGATGCTAACACTGCTAATATTGTCAGAGGTTATGCCAAGGCAACTACCAATGCTTTTCTTGAAAATCTACGTGGTAGCAATAGTCCCCTTGTGAGTCTCCAGTCTCGGCTGTGGTATAATCCCGGCTTAGAAACATTGAGATACATTGGTCCTGGGGCTATTGCCATTACTGTTACCTTGTTTCCCGCACTTCTGGCTGGTTTGGCAACAGCAAAAGAGTATGAACAAGGGACTATTATTCAAGTTTATGCATCTAGTTTAACAGGTACAGAGTACTTACTAGGTAAAGCAGCAGCATTTTGGCTGGTGGGTATGGCAGAAGTGTTGTTTGTCAACATAGAAGCATGGCTGTTCTTTGGTTTGCACTTTGTTGGTGACCCCACACCTATGATTCTCAGTTCAATGCTTTATATTGCTTGCAGTGTATTTTGGGGAATCTTTTTAGGCTGCAATACCAAAGTGCAGAGTGCTGCGATCCAAGCGATCGCATTCACAGCTTTTTTGTTATCACTTCAGTTATCCGGTTTCATTTATCCAATAACTAATATCCCAATTGCCATCCGTTGGATTTCTAACATTATCCCTGCTCGGTACTACATTGAGTTAACTCGCGATGCTTATGCTCGCGGTATAGGTTGGCTGGGAGTCTGGTTTCCGGTATTTGCTTTGACATTGCTAACAAGCTTGTTTTTCTTCTTGGCTTGGCGCAAAGTACAAAAAATGCAATTAGGGTCTTAAACAATTTAAAATTCACCCATTATCTAGTATGTTTTCAAATTTAATCGACACAATTTTGGGTAGTCGCTTTTGGGCACTATTTCAGAAAGAATTTGCTCAAATATTTCGTAACCGTCAGTTAGTCATTCAGTTGCTCGTACCGCCTACTGTGTTCTTAATATTGTTTGGTTTTGCTCTCAATCCAGAGGTTCAAGACCTCAAGGTTGGCATTACTGACTACAGTAATAGTAGTGCTTCCCGTGAGTTTGTAGAAATCCTTAAGCAAACTGATGCATTTGTCATTAATCAATACTATCCTGATCAGGAAGATATGATTGCTGATTTAGCAACTGGGAAGCTAACAGTAGGTTTTACAATTCCTCCAGAATTTGCTGATGACATTGCTAGGAGGCGTACAGTTCAAGTGCAAGCACTGTACGATGCTGTCGATGCAAATACAGCAAGCATTGCTTCTAGTTATATTAGTCAATTAGTCAGTGATTACAATTCACGTCATACAAACAACAGTGGCGACACTGTAGCTTCTGGGCGCATAAGAGTGCAGGTTCAGACATCAGTATTTTACAATCCTGGGCTGGAAACTTCTTGGTTTATTGTTTCGGGGATGTTTGGAATTGTACTGACAATCATTGGTTCTCAAGCTGCTGCATCATTGGTCGTGCGAGAAAAAGAAGCGGGGACTATCGAGCAGTTGGTCATGACTCCAGCTTCTAACACAGAAGTCATCTTAGCTAAAGTGAGTCCATTACTCGTTCTGCTGACCTTAGATGTTTTAATTGCTCTGAGTGTAGCAAAGCTGGTGTTTGGTGTGCCACTGCGAGGTAATTTACTCGTGTTTCTCATTATTTCTGTGCTTTACTTCACAGTAGGTATCAGTATCGGTATTCTAATTGCATCCTATTCAAAAAGCGAACAGCAAACACAGCTAACAGCATTCTTTGTCAACCCGCCACTCGTTCTGTTATGTGGAGCCATAACACCAATTTCTAGTATGCCTACTTTTGTGCAATGGTTCTCTTATTTAGACCCTTTGCGCTACTTTATTGAAGTTTGTCGTGGAATTTTACTCAAAGGAGTTGGTATTGAGACGCTTTGGCGTCAGGTATTAATTCTACTGGTTTTTGCTGCAGTGCTGATAACTTTGAGTATTCGTCAATTCCGACGACAGTTGGGGTGAACAACTCACCGCGTGGTTCCAATACAGTTCAGATAAGATCCCCCCATCTTTCCTGCGGAACGCTAAGCGTTGGCGCAGCCTGTCCGCAGGACTTACGTTGATCGCCTTAAAAAGGGCGTAAATGCAGGGTGCTTCCATACAAGAAGAGAAAAAACTTTGTTGAAGACAGCTTTGACGACGAAAAACAACGTCTACAACTGATGTTGATGATAAAGTAGCGAAGAGATTGGCATGTCGAGGCGTTGTCGTCTGAGTTGGATCTGGTAAAACAAGACCAGACCCATGTAGATTGACGTGCAGTCTATCTACGAGTTTTGCCAATCATATAATTGTCGTTAAAGAGCATAACTTATATTTCTGTTATCCTTGATATGCTGTTTTTGCAGGTCAAAATTTGCCGAATTCTTGACTTTAGCTACAGGTGGATTGTCCTGTTGAGGTAGGTTTTGTTTAAGAAAGTTCCCTCGCAAGCCATAGCTCACTAACCCCATATACTCATAAAACATGAGCATTGCTTTTTTACTCGTAGTTAATTCAGATGGTATGGAACTTGTGTGCGAAATAACCTCAAACCCCACACCTTTAAAAGTGAGTCGCGATCGCAGCATATGTGGAGAATCTGTGACTAGCAGAATTTGCTTGATTCCTCGTGGTTGTAGCACTGATGCGGTGAACAGTGCGTTTTCCTTAGTCGTTTGAGAACAGTGTTCTTCGCCTAACGCAGCATCAGGAATGCCTTTTGCTTTTAGTTGTTGGACAATTTCAGAACCATCTCCTGCACCGCTGGCAAAAATAAATGGTGCGCGATGATTCCTCCAAAGTTCAGCCGCAACTTGAACCCTTGAATCTCTAAATGGTTCCCCCCGTCCCAATACAACAATTGCATCTACGGTTGTACCAGGATCGGGGGGAATAAAAGTAACTAATCCTTTTTTTGCGACAGCGATGGTCAATGGAAAGGTGGCAGAAAAGTAAATTACAAGTAACACAGTTCCCAAACCACTCCAAAAACGTTTCCAGCGCAGGCGTGGAATCATCCAAGGTAAAAAGACTAAAATCAAGAGTGGTAATACAATAAATATTGGTGTCATTAGCCAGTGAGAGAGCGTTGACTTCAAAACAAGCCACTGACTAACCGGGCGATGGCACAGAGTACCCACCCCATAGGGGTGAACGCACAAAGCTTGGTTGAGCATTTAAGTGAACCCCACATACTGTAAAGACACTCTTTGCCATCTTAGCTAAACCTTCATTTCATTGACTGTTAGGTACGAGCGCTTCTACCAATCAGCGGACTTAATAAGCTTTTGGCGTTGCTTCCTTTGCGGGATGAGAAGTTATGTCCTCCGGAGACGCTGCTTTGTTGGCTGAGCCTTTTCGAAAGACTTACGCGCAAAGGCGCTAAGAAAAACTTTGCGCTCTTGCGTCTTTGTGCGAAATATATTGAAGATTCGGGGTGATAAGCTGTTGGACATAAAAGTTGCATATTAGCTAGAAGTAAAACTCTTGTGGGTCGGCATCTGGTCCTCCCTAATGGATGCAAATTAAAAGTACATTAGCTTATGTATTTTCCTTCCATTAAGAATAAATACTCATCTTTTCCTAAAAAATCTACACTTGTGAGGGGATTAGAGGTAGGGTTAAACAGATCTATTTTGGTTGAAACAAATGCGAATTATCTTATATAGCAAGCCGGGTTGTCATTTGTGTGAGGGTTTGCAGGAAAAGCTAGAACAGATACAAAACCTCAAGTTTGAGCTAGAAATTCGGGATATTACGACTCGTGAAGATTGGTTTCAAGCTTACCAATACGAGGTACCAGTGCTTTTTTTAGCAAATCACAGAGGTACAGAAGGCACACAGGAGAACAAGGAGCTACTCTTACCTCGTCCTTCTCCTAGGGCAACAGTACAACAGTTGCAGAGTATGCTTGGTAAAATTCAGAAATATTTATGACTGAGATATAAGCAATTTTACCATGTTTCTATCCGCTTTGAAGTGGTTTCAATTTATTCTTATCCGGAGAGCAACATGGTGTTATTTGTACATGAAAAAGCACTTGAGAATTTCTCTCACTCAAGCGCTTCTTCTGTATCATTATTATACCAATTCACTTACTTGATGCAACATTTGAAACTCGCAACGCTCCCTTGGTGAAACGAATTGCGAATGTAACTTGTGGCAAACATATGGTGAAGTGGTATCACTCCTTGCATTAATAAAGAATATCTCTCCTACTATGAAATGCGGAATCAGGTGAGTGACAGTTTGTCAACTGACCCTAATAGATGAGTGACTAGTTTATCAATCACTACGGAAATAGCTTCTCATGCTTTTTTTACCTAAAAGTCAAGAGAAGTATGAAACCCTATGAGTAGAATTTTATGTGCAAAAATCAAATTATTTTCAATTTTTAATTTTTAATTTAAATTCTTTTTTCCCGTATGTATGTGTCGGTCTTAACCTATTCATTTCAATTTCAGCAAGTCAACGGGGAATAGGGAATTTCTCTTCTCCTACTCCCCACTCCCTATGCAGGTCATAGTAATTTATTACTGAAGAGTGGAAAGATTTCAGAGTAGACTGAATGCACGTTTTCGTTCCTGGACGTCTTTGTTTGTTTGGTGAACACAGCGATTGGGCTGGAGGATATCGTCGTCTGAATCCTGAACTGGAGGTGGGGTACACGCTGCTTGTGGGTACCAATCAGGGACTTTATGCTAATGTAAAGCCTCATCTAACCCAGCTTGTTTTTCACACCTCCCTCAGTGATGGAACCCATGAAAACCTGACTTTGCCAATGGAAAGGGAGGCTTTACTATCTGAAGCTCAAAAGGGCGGTTTTTTCAGTTATGCAGCTGGCGTTGCTTATCAATTTCTTGCTCACTACGCCGTAGGTGGACTGGAAATTGACAATTACTTGACAGATTTACCAATTAAGAAGGGGCTATCGTCTAGTGCTGCTATTTGCGTGTTGGTCGCCCGATCATTCAATCAGGTGTATGACTTAAAGATGACTCTCCAAGAGGAAATGGAGTTTGCATACCTGGGGGAGATTACCACACCTTCTCAATGTGGACGAATGGATCAGGCTTGTGCGTACGGTCAGCGTCCTATTACCATCATATTTGATGGCAGTCACACTCATGTGAGAGAGTTAAAGGTAGCAAAAAATTTGTTCTTTGTGATTGTGGATTTGGGTGCAAGCAAAAATACTCAAAAAATTCTCAGTCAACTCAATGAATGCTATCCCTTTGCTACTAATGAAGTACGAGCAAATGTGCAAAAATACCTCGGTTCCATCAGTTATCAAATAACCCAAGCAGCAGTTGATGCTTTGCAAACAGGCGATGCTGAGCAAATTGGTATTCTTATGAAACAAGCACAGGCAGAATTTGACAAATATTTGATTCCCGCTTGTCCAGACGAGTTAACATCTCCCGTACTGCATCAACTTCTTGAGTATGAACCCATCCAACCTTACATTTTAGGTGGTAAGGGTGTGGGTTCACAGGGAGATGGCACTACACAATTTATTGTCAAAGACGAAGAAAGCCAACAAAAAATCATCGAAATAATTGAGCATTATTTTCCGCAAATGCAATGTTTAAAACTGACGATTTATGCAACAAAATAAGATAAGAAAAGCAGTGATTCCAGCGGCTGGTTTTGGGACTCGGTTATTTCCAGCTACTAAAGTCGTTAAAAAAGAACTCTTCCCAATTATTGATAAAGATGGCAGGGCAAAACCTGTCATTTTGGCGATTGTTGAAGAAGCTATAAGTGCAGGAATTGAAGAAGTTGGAATTGTGGTGCAACCACCAGATAAAGAAATATTTGCAGAGTTTTTTAAAAATTTGCCTAAGCAAGAACTTTTCAACAAACTTTCACTCCAAAATCAAGAATACAGCAAATACCTTCAAGAATTAGGTAGCAAAATTACAATTTTAATGCAGGAAGAACAAGAAGGTTATGGTCATGCTGTTTTTTGTGCTAAGGAATGGGTGAAAGATGAGCCATTTTTGCTCATGCTAGGTGATCATGTTTACTTATCAGATGCTGAAAAATCCTGTGCTAGTCAAGTTATAGATGTTTACGAACAAGTCAATCAAAGTGTTGTTGGGTTGACAGTAATGCCAGAAGAAATTATCTATAAAGCTGGCTGTGTGACAGGAATTTGGCACTCATTTAACTCGCTTCTTTCACTAACGCAAGTTTACGAAAAACCTTCCATTGATTATGCTCATCAACATCTGTGTGTAGAGGGAATGAGAGATGATGAGTTTCTCTGTATCTTTGGGTTGTACGTATTGACACCAAAAATATTTGACTTTTTGAAAGAACACATTAATCAAAATTTTCGGGAACGGGGGGAATTTCAGTTAACATCTTGTCTTGATAGATTACGTCAAGAAGAGGGAATGACAGGATATGTTGTGAAGGGAAGGTGTCTTGACACTGGATTACCAGATGCTTATCGGCAGACAATGATTGATTTTAGAATTTAGA
The DNA here is from genome assembly GCA_019359415.1 of Iphinoe sp. HA4291-MV1. Taxonomy (GTDB): domain Bacteria; phylum Cyanobacteriota; class Cyanobacteriia; order Cyanobacteriales; family Nostocaceae; genus Brasilonema. The sequence goes on from JAHHHH010000080.1 coordinate 33,226, forward strand.
TGTTTGACTTGATAATTAATATGTTTTCACTGACTTAGAGCAACTCACATGTTGTGATGCAACCCTTCTTTTCTATTTCGCTGTCGCTATCAAATGTTGCTGAGTCCCATCAGATTTAGCCTGCTTTATGCTGCGAGCACCGCCGCTTTCCCGACGAATTGGAACTTTTCGCTTAGATATTACTTGAGCTTGCAGATTATTCTGTTTAATAGTTTTGACTGCTTGATGTGTATTTTGCAATAGCAATAAATTATGCGTGTCTGTATAGTTAGCTGATACAGTTATTATTCCGACTATTAATGACGCTATGAGATATTGCAATTTCATTTTTTTGTCCTCAGAAAACCCTTCATAATACAGCTTCACCACTGCATATGTGTTTTTCTGACGAGATATACAGTTTCACTGAAACTTTACTGAAACAGCAGTAAATAATATGAGTTCTAGAGAGTTAACTAGAGAAAAATCCTCACCCCAAACCCCTCTCTCAGCTAGGAAGAGAGTAATTATCAGGTAAAATGAGGGCAATTATCAAGCTTATGTAAACTGAAGTGACCCCTCAAAGCGAAACTTAAACAAGGTTAAAACCATCGCCGGTTCTCAATGTAACAATATTTCTATACCGAGACACACTCGTGATACAGGCTTTTAGCCTACACAGGCGGGAGCGTCCCAATTTTGTAGCGATACCCTTCCAAGGTATCGCTACACTTGCAAAGCCTACAGATGCAAGCTTGGTTCTCATAGTCTACAGAGCATTTTGCAAAAACAGGATGCTCTTACACAGACTGGAAGTCCACGTTATGAATATAGAACTTACGCATTGACAGAACATTGATACTATGCAGTTAAGTTCAACTTCTGTGTTAGGTGTTCTAAAATAAAATCACGAGCCACTTGAAGAGATAAATTTCTTTGGAGTTCATACCAATTTT
>JAHHHH010000082.1 GCA_019359415.1 Iphinoe sp. HA4291-MV1
TACTTCTCGCTCAAAGCTTGTTAGAGAGACAATGTATTTCTTTTTCGCCATGACACAATTGCGTATTCGGGGATTACTCAAATTATTAACCGAGTCACCCCTCAATTCAAGGCTGACAGACTACTAGATAGTAGAACGAAAATAATTTTTTACAATTTTGACATTTAAATTAATAAAATTTTATTTATTGAAAAAGAAATTCAAATTTCTAATTTTGACTTTTGAATTCTCTGTAGGACATAACTTCTGCCTTTGGATACTCATCACTCCTGGGCAAAAATGAGTTAAATCAAAGAAGTGGCGTGATAGCGATGTGTCATATGTCAGCAGTGCGGGAGTCTAAATCCCTATCAGGGGTTGCAATTCACAATTCACCTAATGCACAGCAGTTTGAGAAGACTGCTCCACCGCACTTAGGCACTTAAAAGATTTGTGCCCGTGAACATACAATGGCTAATGGGAAAATAATCTCACGCAAAGACGCAAAGCGTGAGATAATTAAAAAACTATGGCAATAGCAATAGATTTTGGTACAAGCAACACAGTTATCGCTCGCTGGAATCCTGTTACCCAACAACCAGAAACTCTCAACATACCTGGTTTATCCATTCAACAAAGTCTCAATCCCCCACTCATTCCCAGCTTGGTTTATGTTGAAGATGCCTCAAAAAGGCAAATCTTAGTGGGTCAACAGGTGCGCGATCGCGGTCTTGATCTCAAAAATGACCTGCGATTTTTCCGCAGTTTCAAACGCGGTATAGGTGCAGATATCCAAGGTTTCTTACCAGAACTGGATGGACAAACCATCACTTTTGAGCAGGTGGGACAATGGTTCCTCTCTCAAATCATTGAACAATTAGCACCACTGCAAGGGGGAATAGAGTCTCTGGTACTAACTGTACCTGTAGACAGCTTTGAGGCTTATCGTCACTGGTTAGGAAAAGTTTGTCAAGCCTTGCCCGTCGAACAAGTGCGGATGCTGGATGAGCCGACAGCAGCCGCTTTGGGCTATGGTATGGTAGACCAAGAAATTCTCTTGGTGATTGACTTTGGCGGCGGAACATTGGATTTATCTCTCGTGCGGCTGGATAAAATCGTGCAAAGAATTCAAAAGCCTATAGGGTTTATTCTTAAGTGGGGTGATAAGTCTTTAGCCGAAAACTCAAAGCAAAAGGTCAAAACCGCTCGCGTATTGGCGAAAGCTGGGCAAAATTTGGGTGGTACTGACATTGATAATTGGATAGTTGATTACTTTGCCAAAACTCAAGCGTTGGTGGTGAGTCCTTTGACAACGCGACTAGCAGAAAGAGTGAAGATTCAACTTTCAACCCAAACCCAAGCTAGTGAAGTTTATTTCAACGATGAGACGTTTGAGAGTTATGAGCTAGAACTCAACCGCGACACCCTAGAAAATATCCTGAAAGAACACTCATTTTTTGAACGACTTGATGAGTCGATGACTTCCCTGTTGCAACAAGCGCGACGCCAGGGAATAGAAGTTTCAGATATTAACGCTGTTTTACTCGTCGGTGGTACTGTGCAACTAAGCGCAGTACAAACATGGGTTAAGCAGTATTTTGAACCAGAAAAAATTCGTTGTGAGCGTCCTTTTGAAGCCATTGCTCAAGGTGCTTTACAAGTTGTTCAAGGCGTGGAGGTGAAAGATTTTCTCTACCACAGCTACGGTATCCGTTACTGGGACCGTCGCAACAAATGTCATAGCTGGCATCCTATCATTAGAGCTGGGCAACCTTACCCAATGAGTCAGCCAGTGGAATTAGTTTTGGGCGCTTCTGTGGAGAGTCAGCTCAACATTGAATTAATTATGGGCGAGTTGGGAGCAGACACAGGCGGTACAGAAGTTTATTTTGATGGCGATCGCCTGATTACTCGCAGTATTACCAGCACTCAAACAAGCGTCAAACCCCTCAACGATAAAGATGGCGCGAGATCAATTGCCCAACTGACACCACCAGGGGTTCCAGGGAGCGATCGCATTAAAGTCCGCTTTCAAGTTGATGAGCAACGCTTTTTGCGAATCACTGTAGAGGACTTGTTGACAAGTGAAACGCTCCTGGAAAATCAACTTGTGGCGCAGTTGAGTTAAATCAGTGAACAGTGAATAGGGGAGCAGAGGAGCAGAGGAGAAGAATAATTTTTGCCCATTGCCCATTGCCCATTCATGAGCCAGTGCTGCAGGAGGGTTTCCCTCCGCAAGCATCTGGCGTCCCCACCCCTAGAAGGAGTGGGCTTTCTACTCCGACACTGTAAGCGCTTAAGCGCTTACTACTCATTCATTCCCTACCTTTGCACCACCACAGGTGTTCCTATCGATGCCCAGTTAAACAGCAACTTAGCGTTTTTGGGAGCTACATTTATACAGCCGTGGCTAACTGGTGTACCAAATTTTCGATGCCAGTAAGCACCGTGAATTGCATAACTTCCACTGTAATACATAGTATATGGAACGTTGGGAATGTCATAGTCCCTACCCTGCATTCGAGCTGACTTGTACTTAGATTGAATTTGAAAAACACCAGTGGGAGTCGCTGTGGATTTCTTACCCGTGGAAACAATAAATGCATGAACAGGTTTGCCACCTTCCCAAGCTATCAAGCGTTGGCTTGAAAGCTTAATTTGAATCCAACGCTGATCTGATTTTTGTAGCGTCTGTATTCGTTCTTTAATCGTCTGGCTTTTTGATTGCGCCCAAACCTCACCAGAAGAAGCACTCATAACACTCAACGTCAGTGCAGCACCAGCAAGAAATACTTTCAAGGAACGCGCCCAGCCAGGATCATTCAGGCTTTTCATAGCATATATACCCAAATGACAACAGAATTTAGGAAAAGTCTTTAGCTTCCTCCTAAATTCTCTATCTGATCTCATCCTAAACCAACTATAGGAATCCTAAATCATTTGTGAAAAATTAGAAACCTGATTTCTGCCAGAAACCGAGTTTGGTAGACTACAACAATTTTCACAACTCAAATAGGATTGCTGTATCAAATTTGATTTTCTACCTGTTGGGTGATGGTGCAAAGGAGCGGGCGCTATGCACCATTGCCCGAAAGCAAATCTCGTTGCGCTGGTGCTACCAAACTTGCTAAACGCTGCCCTGTTCCTTCGGCTTCGAGATACGATATTGACTTTGTTGGCGAATTCAGCTTTTTACAACACGCGAAAAACAGAAGAACTTGGCTTGAGATGCTTCATTTTGCTATCAGTTCCTTCGCTCAGAACTCAGCATGACAGTCAATTTAAACATTTGAGATGCTCCCGCTGGATATTTTATTTTTTGGTTCTCCCTTACTTCCTCAAGTAGTGCATAAGTAAACCAGTTTTTCCCTTATGTATATAGAGATTTCTTCTATAACCAGAATTTCTTATGTTGAAATTAGATATACCAACACAGCCTCACATTCTAGGATTCTTGGCATTATTCAGTTATATTGTCACATTACTTCCCACAATTCTAAGAATTGTTTTCCCTCAAACAAAAGAGACTGGTATTCCTGAATGGCTACTAAAAAAACGCCGTATTATAGGAATTTTGGCGTTCTGTTTTGCTTTTTGTCATGGATTTCTATTAGTCAAACAAAGAAAAATTGATTTCTTAGATTTAGAGACATCTTGGATTTATATCCAAGGAATAGGAACTCTCATAATTTTTACACTTCTGGCTATAACTTCTAATGATTGGAGTGTAAAGAAGCTGAAGAAAAACTGGAAGCAATTGCATAAACTCACTTATTTAGCTATGTTTCTTTTAACCTGGCATATTTGGGACAAAATGTCAGGTCATTGGACGTATTTAACGCCCTTTGCAATTGTGGGTATGAGCGGAATAACAGTTTTATTTTTGATCAGATTTAGGATGGAACAAGAAAAAAAACAACAAAAACAAAAGAAAATATAAGCAAAAAATAACTCTAAAAAATTTTATCAGAGAATAATCATGAAAATGAATTGTCCAAACAAGAAGCATTTTTCTATGCTGTTAAAACAAACATATTGGAAAATTTTAGTAGGGTTTGTAATCACTACAACAGCCGCTGTTGTAGGGTTGAGTTGGTGGAGATCGTTTTCAGTACCAAATACGTTTGCATCAACCTCTCAATCATTGCTAACTACTCAAGCTGTTCGCACTTTCAAAGGACATTCCGTATGGGTTTATGCAGTAGCAATTAGTCCGGATGGCAAAACTTTAGTCAGTGGTGACTACGATGGCACTCTTAAGATTTGGAATCTGCAAACTGGCAAATTACTCGACACTATCGACGCTCATAGCGATGCAGTTGAATCTCTTGCCATGAGTTCTGACGGGCGTATGCTTGTTACTGGCAGTTGGGATAACAAAGTTAAGTTGTGGAATCTCAAAACCCGTAAACTCATCCGCACTTTCTCAGGACATTTAGACGATATTAAATCTGTTGCCATTAGTCCAGATGGAAAGCAGATCGCAAGTGGCAGTTGGGATAAAACAATCAAGCTGTGGAATGTGAAGACTGGGGAAGTGATACGCACTATAAAGCCGCAAGATGCAGTGAGAACCGTGGCGATTAGTTCAGATGGACAGCTTCTTGTCAGTGGCAACGAAGACGGCAAAATTATGATTTGGCACCTCAAAACTGGAAAGTTGAGAACCCCTCTAGCAGCACATGATCAAGCCGTTTGGTCTATTGATTTCAGTCGAGATGGCAAAACTCTTGCTAGTGGCAGTTCTGACAGAACGATTAAGTTGTGGAATTCCCAGACAGGGGAATTGCTGCACACTCTTGTAGGACATGACAATGCAGTTTTGTCTGTTGACTTCAGTCCTGATGGAAAGCAAATCGCCAGTGGTAGTTATGACAGGACAATTAAGTTGTGGAATGTCCAAACTGGGCAGTTGCTTAACACTCTTGTAGGGCATAACAAAGCCGTTTGGTCTGTGGCTTTCAATCCTCAAGCTCATACCCTCGCCAGTGGTAGTGCAGACGAAACTATCAAGATTTGGCAACTGCCTTCAAATGCTAGTATTGGCACGCCACCTTCTGCTGTAGAATTAGCAGCAGTTCTGATTAAACAACCACAAAGCACAGATTCCACCCTGTTTTATCCTTCGAACCAAAAGGTTTACAACCAAGTCAATCAAGCTTGGGAACAACGAGGGCACAAGAGTCAGGAAAATTTAGTTTACCGTATGGGTGTAGCCGCTGATGGAGTAATTTTAGGTTATCAACTCGTCAATTCAAATAATGGTCACTCAACTGAACAAACCACAAAGAATGACTTACTCTTTAAGCTGGTGAAAAGACAACCAGCAACTAGGGAAGCAATTGTCCATTTTAAGGTGGTGTTTACTAAGCAAGGCATACTCGAAGTCAGCCCTTGGCAAGGATATAACACGACTAACTAATCTTTTGCATTGCTGCTGCTGCTTTTTGAGAAATTGCCTCCCAGTCTTGTGTATCGACAAACTCTTTGGGAAACAATTGACTACTCAAACCAACTGCGATCGCTCCTGCTTGTAAAAATTCCTTGGCATTTTCTAAAGTAACACCCCCTGTCGGAATCAAGGGAATGTGACCCAACGGTCCTCGCAAACTTCTTATATAATTGACCCCTCCCACCGCTTCTACGGGAAACACCTTGACACAGCTTGCTCCACTAGACCAGGCAGTAACTATTTCTGTTGGGGACAGCGCTCCTGGTATAATAGGTATGCCTATATCGACTGCTGCTCGAATCATCACTGAATCAATGTGGGGAGTAAAGAGAAATTGCGCCCCTGCTGCTATTGCTTCTTGCATTTGTTGTAAATTTAGCAGCGTACCAGTTCCGATAGTACAGTTAGGTAATTCTACTCTCAGTTGTGCAATAAGTTCAGTAGCACCAGCACTATTCCAGGTAATTTCAATTAACTGTATTCCCCCAGATGCTATAGCTAAAGCCATTTGGCGTGTCAATGACACTTCTGGGGCGCGGACAACTGCAATCACTTTATGTTGTTTGATCTGCGATAACCAAGCTTGACCAGACATTTTTATCAAATTTTATATTTTGAATTAGTAGTTTTCATCACAGTAGATTGTAGCTCTCTACCTTTTGAACATCTAAAATTATGTCTTAATGATTAGGACATAGCTTTTGTATCTTACCATAGATAGACTTAATAATAATAACGAGTTCCGTTTAGATTATAAGCCTCTCTTTAGAGAGATATATATAGCTATCTATCACTTAATAAATAGTCTACTAACTAATGACTGATGACTAATGACTGATTATTAATTAATTAAATTAAGTCGCCAGCGAGATGGAAACAATCTAATCTATTTCTACTCTAAAGGAGAGACGTTCTTATTTATGTGGTAACAACATCATGCCTCTCTACAAACTTGCAGACTTTGACCCAAATTATCGAGAAACTTTTGGTGGCGACGATATCATAGCTTTGGATTTATATACCGAAGGTGGAGTAAAAATTGGCTCAATTGCCGATGTGCTAGTTGATGCAGATGGTCGTTTTCGCTATCTAGTTATAGATACTCAGTACAATTCTTCTAATAAAAGAATATTGCTACCAATTGGTCTTTCTCGGACTGATTATAATCAGCGACGCGTTTATGTCGATGGACTGAGCAAAGAGCAAGTACAAAGTTTGCCCATGTATAAAGACAACATGACCGTTGATTACGATTATGAAGAGCAGGTACGCAAAGCTTATCGTCCAATATCTAGTGATCTGACTTACAATCGCGATACCTACAATTACCAACAAGATGCATCTCTGTACAATTTGAATGAGCAGAACCATCAAACTTTCAAACTATACGAAGAACGGCTCATTGCTAATAAAAACCGTATCAAGACAGGAGAAGTCGCAGTTGGTAAGCACATTGAAACAGAAACTGCACGTGTTTCAGTACCAATTGAAAAAGAGCGAGTTGTCATTGAACGAGTTAATCCTACAGATGTAGGGACAGCAGTAAATCCAAGTGAACTTCAGTTTCAAGAAGGGGAAGTAGCACGCATAGAAATTTACGAGGAAACGCCTGAAATTCATAAAGAGGCGTTTGTACGTGAAGAAGTCCGCGTCAGAAAAGTGGTTGATAGAGATACAGTTGAAACACAAGAAACAATTCGTCGAGAAGAGTTAGATATTAACACTCAAGGAGATTTGCCCAGAAATCAAACTGATGTCACTCCAAATGACCGTGTTTAAACTGCTTTCCCAAAAAAGTTTTGAATAGGTTTATGCTGAAAATTTGTACAGGTAAGAGGAGATAAATTCATCTTTTGCCTGTGTTTATTATTTCATAAACTAATCTTAAAGTTATTGTATATATATAATAGTTTAAGAAAATGACGATAATAATATTAATCATAGAGAAATTTGAAAAGATACTACTATCGAGTATTAAGAATATGATTTAAGTCAGTCATTAGGAAGAGGAAGCATATTAATTAATTTCTTATTGTAGTTGATAGAAAATAAAAATAATTTTAGGAGGGAAATTAGCGTGGCTCTTTACAAAATTGCAGATTATGATCCTGACTACAAAGATACTTTTCAGGGTGATGATATCAAAGGGATGGGCGTTTATGCAGCAGAAGGAACCGATGAAAAAATCGGTACAGTGAGTGATGTTTTAGTAGATGAAGAAGGTCATTTTCGCTATTTAGTTGTTGACTTAGGTTTCTGGATTTTTGGTAAGAAAGTCTTGTTACCAGTTGGTCGTTCTCGCATCGACTATAACACTGATCGCGTATATGCGATTGGGATGACCAGAGAACAAGCCGAAAATTTACCTGAGTACGACGAGCGCCAGACTCTGGATTACGACTATGAAGAGCGGGTACGTGGTGGATATCGCACTCCTGTAGACGCATCGATTCCTCTGGATACAGCAACTCCTTTGGCGGGTGCAGCATACACTACATCTGCGACAACAGGATATCAAAACACACCTGCAGCATATCCCACTTACGACCGTAACACCTACAATTACGAGCAAGAGCCTTCTTTGTTTCAGATGAACGAGCAGAATCATCAGACTTTGAGACTTTACGAAGAAAGGCTAATTGCTAATAAGAGACGCCAGAAAACTGGGGAAGTAACGATTGGAAAACACATTGAAACTGACACAGCACGAGTTGCGGTTCCAATAGAAAAAGAGCGAGTTGTTGTTGAGCGAGTCACTCCAACAGATGCTGGTAGAGCTGTTGCTCCCGGTGAAGCTAACTTCCGTGAAGGAGAAGTTGCTCGCATGGAAATCTATGAAGAAACACCTGACATTCACAAAGAAGCTTTTGTACGTGAAGAAGTCAGAGTGAAGAAAGTGGTAGACCAAGACACTGTTGAGACTAAAGATACAATTCGCCGTGAAGAATTGGATGTAAATGCTCCTGGTCTTCCCATTGATGAACGCTAAATCAAACCTTTTACCCATGTCATAGATGTAGAGACGCGGAATTTCGCGTCTCTACCGTTTCTACTTACCATCAATAAGTAAATAGAATCAAAATTATTTCAAAATAATAGAGTAAATTGTTATTATCTGCTAACAATTAACAATGAATTACCAGACAATTCATATAAATCATGAAAAGGCAAGTAGTAAAATTGCAAGAATTAGCTCCTTGTTAAAAAGTTTGAGAACAAAAGTTAAAAATTATACTGTCATTGATAGGCAAGGTCAGCTAGTAGGTGAAGTGAGAGATTTAATCATAGATGTCACTCGTCAGCTAAATTTCGTTGTATCTCAGCCGGATAATCAGGGAAACCATCGATTATTTTTATTAAATAGCAAGTTAGTCGGAAAAATTGACTCACAAATTCAACGAATTTTTATAAACTTAAATAAATCACAAGTAGAATATTTACCTGAATATATAGAAAGAGAAACCCAGGTAAGTGAAATGGAACATAATTCAAACGCTCAAGAAGCAAATAAACAAGACTCAGATCTCATTGCAGCGATTGCAGATGCTACAAATGGTCAGATAGATTCAGTAGAAGATATTATTCGTTTGCTAGGAGAACGATTAGTCATTGACCGCAGCAAGCGTAAAGTGGGCGAGGTCATTGTCCGTAAAGAAATTGAAACCCAAATGATACAAGTGCCAATCCGGCGCGAGAAACTGATAGTAGAACAAGTTAGCCCAGAACGCAAACAGCTTGCACAAATAGATTTAGGACAAGAAGAAATTTCTGGTGTTAATTTGACTGAAGGGGAAACATCTGCATCTGCATCGACCAATTTTGATGGTGGTTTAACTGTGAGTGGAGAGTTTAGCTCTCCTAAAATAGCTAGTTTACTTTTAAATGCGATCGCTCTTGAGCGAAATCATGGATGCAAAGCAGTGCGAGTGACAATCCTTGTGGAAGATGAAGAACATCAGAAAACATACCAGGAGTGGTTTGCTCGCACGTCAAAAGGCTAAAAATCTCATGTTCAGTCACACACCCCACCGACTTGTTCCCCTGCTCAAACTGGGAATACAGTTATCGAGGCTCCGCCTCTCGTCCCCCTAAACGCGAGGCGGAGCCTCAGAGTTGGCATTACCTGGCAAGAGCCAGGTAACGAGGAGTTGAGGGAGGGGTCTTGCCCTTGAATGACCAATAGTATCCTAGAAGGGATGAGCTTTCTTGCTTAGTACGTGTAATCAATGGCAAGATTACTTTTTTAGAAATGAGAAGATCATGTAACGTAGCAATTCTAATTGAGAGATCAATGCAATGATAGAAGTTTGTGAGAATGCCGAAAAATCCTCCAACTTAAAATCTTGCTTCAAAGTCCAAAGAAATTTGTAAGTCGGTAGGGTATTGACCGTAATATTCCGTTCGAGCAGTTGCTCGAAACCTGTCTTGGCTGCAAGTTTACGGTAGCGCTTGGCAGTGTATTGCAGGTCGAAGTTGCCGTAGAAACCTGGGTTGGATGACTTGGAGTTAAACAACCGCATAAATGGTAGAAACCAAGCTATGGGAACAAAATCCGATAGAGAAAGATGCCCACCTGGTTTAAGCACGCGAAAGGCTTCCTGAAAGAACTGCTGACGATCAGGAAAGTGAAAGATGCATTCAACTGCTAACACCACATCGAAAGACTGATCGGGAAATGGTAAGGCACAAGCATTGCCTTGTTCAAAACGAAGTGTATTGCCATTCTGTGGTACTACTTTTTTTCGTGCTTTCTCCAATTGCCGTTCATCGATATTCAACCCAACCAGATTCATTCCCAAAAACTGCTCATTCAAGCTAGCGATTGTGCCACCAAAACCACAACCCACATCCAAAACAGATTGACCATTCTTCACATTTGCCGCAGAATAAACTTCGCAACTCAGCTGCTCGGCTGCTTTGCTAAAATCTTCTGGTGTATTCAATGCTTGTTCTGGGTTAGACCAATAGCCCCAATGTACATGACGCCCAAACGCTAGATCGATCTCAGGATGACCACTGTCGAGCAATGTCAAAAGCACGTCAAAATACGGCAGATTGATCTGTTGATCCTTCATGGGGCAATCCTCTTGTTCAACCTTAATGCAGTATATAGCAGTCCTAAATTATTCGTACACACAGAGAAACCCGGTTTCTCCAAGAAACTGGGTTTGGTGAAGGCTGGATTTTTCCCAACCTATTAAGGATTGCTATAACTCGTAATAATTCTATAAATTACGCAACATTGCTGAGTTTATTCCATTTTGGTCTTGCGGTCGGAAAATTTTTGTAGTACGTAATTATCCATAACTCATATAAACTCATATGAGATGTTGCCTAAAGTAGGCATATCCCAGAATGAGTCGTTACCAAGGTGATTTCCAAATGTTTAAAAACGGTGAACCCTTTATGACAATCCGCAGAAGATTATTAAGCAGAATGACTTTAACTATGAAAGTTAGGTAATTACAATTGTGCAAGTAGGTGCTGACACTCCCAAATTGGAACTAATTCTTAAGTTTAACAATCTAGAAACTACGGCTCATCTACGGCTCATCTAACGTACAAAGGAGGCAAGTATATACAGCTATGCAGGACTGCTCATTGCTCATAGCTAATGTTTAACCGAAGATTGGCTAGAGAAAAAAGCGCAATTAGAATACAAAAATCTTGTTACTTGAGTGTTATTTAATTGTCACTACCTATGAGTCATACCAATTTCGATAAAATGACTTGCACAACCTGACAACTCAACACCGCTTTGATAAGCGACGCACATGAATCAACTGAACAATGGTTTCACCCTTTTTCTTAGTCTGCTAGTTGAGGCGATACCTTTCTTGTTGCTTGGGGTTTTGTTCTCTAGTTTGCTGCTATTTTTCGTCGATGAGCGCAAACTGATAAGAAAAATGCCCAAAAATCCGTTACTAGGTGCATTAGTCGGTAGTCTAGTGGGCTTTTTATTTCCTGTTTGTGAATGCGGTAACATACCAGTGGCGCGGCGGTTGCTGATGCAAGGAGTCCCCATACCAGTAGCAATTGGCTTTTTGCTAGCAGCACCGACAGTCAACCCTATCGTCATTTGGGCAACTTGGATAGCATTTCGCGATCAGCCAGAAATTGTGGTGTTACGAGTCGTATTTTCTCTATTGATCGCAGTCATTGCTGGCTCTGTCTTCAGTTTTCAAAAAGACTTAGCTCCGATAGTACAACCTGCGATCGCTCGTTATCTAAAATTCAACCCACCTGCAAAGCCGGAACCCAAACGCCGTACCAGAAGTCAATTAGTTCAACAGCAGCAAGCAACAGCACCTACTTTGTTACAGTCTGGCACTTATTTACTAGGAGGACAAGCAGGTCAAAGCATGCGGATGGATACTGGTATCCCGCAAGCAAATATGGTATCCTCTCAACCTAGTAAACCCCTACCAGATAAACTGCGGTTGCTAGTGGATAATTGCGTGCAAGAATTGCGTGAACTGGGGGCAGTATTAGTTATAGGAAGCGCTATTGCTGCGGCTATTCAAGTACTAGTCCCCCGTGAATTTATCATCAGTTTGGGAGCTGGTCCAATTAGCTCCATCACTGCCATGATGATATTAGCTGTAGTAGTGTCAATTTGTTCTACAGTCGATTCATTCTTTGCCCTGTCTTTTGCCTCGACCTTTACTAGTGGTTCCTTATTAGCTTTTCTGGTATTTGGACCGATGATTGATATCAAAGGCATTGGTTTATTGTTATCAATTTTTAAACCAAGGACTGTCATCTACTTGTTTGTTTTAGCAGGACAGTTAACATTTTTATTTACCCTCTTCATCAACTTGCATGTCATTTAAAAATGCGTTATCAGTTATTTGTCCCTTGCTAATAACAAATGACTAATGACTAATGACTAATGACTAATGACTAAACACCAATGACTTCAATCCCAAAAACAAAATCTAAAATTCGTCAGAAGAAATTACTGCCTTGGCTAGATGTTTTAGCAATTACAGCTTGGGGTATTTTAATTCTGAAATACTGGCTAACTAACAAGTTAAACTTGTTAATTCACCCCGACTACTTTTGGTTAGTAATTGCAGGTGCCATTGGCTTGATAACTATTGGTTTCTTCAAGACACTGCAACTTTTGCAGCGGCGTCGTGAAATGACCCCAAATGTACAGCACTTAACTGTTTTCCCACCTGGTTGGAGCAGTGCTTTACTGTTGACAACAGCAATTCTAGGATTAATCATTACACCTCGCGTTTTTGCCAGCCAAACAGCGCTTCAGCGAGGTGTGACAGATTTAGTGGGAGCAACACGCGCCCAACCTCAAGCATTTCGCGCTTCCATCCGTCCAGAAGAGCGAACACTCGTAGATTGGGTACGTACGCTGAATGTCTACCCAGAGCCAGATGCATATACAGGACAAAAAGTCAAGGTGCAGGGATTTGTTATCCATCCACCAGATTTAGGAAAAGAATATTTGTTCTTGGCACGATTTGTCTTAACTTGCTGCGCCGCAGATGCCTATCCCGTGGGATTACCTGTAAAACTGAAAGAGACTCGTGATAAGTACCCACCCGATACCTGGTTAGAAGTTGAAGGACAAATGGTGACGGAAAACTTGGCAAATAAACGTCAACTAACTATTGATGCAACTTCCTTAAATAAAATTCCTCAACCCAAAAATCCATATACTTATTAGTTAAGGGTTAATAGTCCAAAGTCAAAAGTTATCAAAATCGACTGATGACTAATGCCCATTGCCCAATGCCCATTGCCCAATGCCCAATGCCCACTCGTAAAACTTTTTTCCAACCACTAGATCGTATCGCTATAGGACTGATGCTCATCCTCAGTCTGCTGATTGGGCTATTGATGTTACAGGGCGATGCAGTTAAGCCTAGTGTGCGTCATTTTAGCTGGCAAAATCAACAAATTGGAGCAGATGATGTCTCCTTTACCCTTACCTTCAGTCGCCCAATGGACTCAAAAAGCGTAGAGGATAACATAAAAGTTGATCCGCCCTTAGCTGGTAAAGTGAGTTGGGCAGGACGGCGAATGGTTTACACACTATTGACACCAGCCCCTTATGGAACAACGTACAAAGTGCAGTTGCAAGGAGGAGCAAGGGATAAATTTTCGGAACAGGAAGGAAAAAACAGACAGATACAACCCTTTACAGGCAGTTTCCGCACACGCGATCGCGTGATTCTTTACATTGGAGCAGATCAACAAGACAAGGGGCGATTAATTCTCTACAACTTGACTCAAGAACAAAAAATGATACTCACCCCTAAAGACCTGCTTGTCATGGATTTTAAGCCTTTTCCAAATGGAGATAAAGTTTTATTTTCTGCTCGCAAAGTAGGAAGCCAAGACTTACTGTCAACTCAGCTTTATACTGTCACAACAGGCATTTCTACACGATCTGAAAAACAAGCAGAAGCGCTAGGTAGAGTTGATCTGCTTCTGGATAACAAGGAATATCAAAACCTGAAATTTGATTTATCGCCCGATGGACAAATTCTTGTTGTCCAACGAGGGAAAAAAGATGAGCCAGGCGACTTTGGGCTGTGGTTTATGCCTTTAAACAGCGAAAATTCTCAAGAAAAACCAACCCCCAAACGTCTGAAAAGTCAACCAGGGGGAGACTTTATTATTACGCCAGATAGTAAAGCTGTAGCAGTCGCCCAAGGACAAGGAGCAGCGATATTATCGCTCCAAGCAGACGCCAGCAAACCCCTAGATTTTCTGCCGCAGTTTGGCTTAGTGCAGGCTTTCTCTAAGGATGGGTCACAAGCGGCAATGGTCAAGTTTAATACAGATTACACGCGAGATCTATTTTTAGTAACGAACCAAGGTGTCCAAAGACAACTGTTACGCACCAAAGGCTCAATTCTCGGCTGTCAGTTTGATACAGCCTCACCCACCCTTTACTGTTTGCTGACACAACTCTTAAGCAAGGAACTCTATCAGGAACAGCCATATTTAGTGGCGATCGACCTCAAAAGCATGCAACAGAAACCATTACTAGTACTACCTCCTGACCAACGGAATGTAGAGATGAGTTTAGCACCTGATGGTTTGGGGTTGTTATTTGACCAAATTGTACCGCAGACAACCCCCACTAACTCATCACAAGCAAATACATTGACAACTGATGACGGACAGCCGATCGCGACTAGTAGCTTGTGGTTGATGCCCCTGTTGCCTATCTCAGACCCTGCAGCAGTCAACGAGATTAAGCCAGAACAGCTTCCCTTAGTAGGGTTTCATCCGCGTTGGCTACCGTGAAGAAGATGAGGGGGAATTGGGAATTGGGAATTGTCTCCTTGCCCCCATAGCCTATTGCCCATTGCCCATTGCCCATTGCCCTCCTCATCACTGCCTCAGTCTCAATAAGCTACTGTCCCTTTTCGAGAATCTCTTTCAGTTGGTGTTCATAAAAAAACTCTTGTTTTCCCAACGCTGGAGTCAGTTCAGTCAACCAGGTTGCTTTGTCGTCATATCGAGCAAAAAAGGGGCGTTTACACCAGTCAGGATTGCGTCCTTGAAGGAAAGAAAGTACAAACACTTTCTCGCCAAAAATCTCAGCAACACCATCCACAAGGACTTTACCTGGTAAGGCTGACATAACAGGACCCCTAACAGTTCGGGCTAACCCAGATACCTTTTGAATCGCTTTCTGAAAAATCTCCCAAGCCTTGATGATTGGAACATCAAAGTAGTGTTTTGCCCCTGTGTCTCGTTCTATAAACATATAGTAGGGAATGCAACCTAGGCGAACCTGTTCCTGCCACATCCGAATCCACACTTGGGAAGAGTCATTAATCTGGCGTATAAGCGGTGCTTGAGTACGAATCTGCGCTCCTGTTGAACGGATGCGTCTGATAGCCTCTTGAGCAATCTCGGTTTCAATTTCTTTCCAGTGGTCGTAGTGTCCCATAATAGCGAGATGCTTTCCTGCAAGAGTCACCCTCTCAAACAGACGCAGGATATCATCAGCGTCTTCATCAGTAACAAATCGATAGGGCCAGTAAGCGACTGATTTAGTGCCAATGCGAATGGTCTGGATATGTTCAAAATCAGAACCTAAAAGAGGTTCGATGTACAGAGAAAGATGTCTAGCTTTCATAGTCATAGGGTCTCCTCCAGTTATCAAAACATCTGTGACCTCTTTGTGTTGGCGGAGATAGTCTTGGAAAAGACCCGATTCACGGGTAGCAAATTTTATGTTGTCCATTCCCACAAACTGGGGCCAGCGAAAACAAAATGTACAGTAGGCATGACACGTTTGACCAGCCGTGGGAAAAATGAGGACTGTTTCAGGATATTTGTGTTGAATTCCTGGAACGCGATCGCCATTGAGAGTAGGAACGTTGTATTCAACCTGCCCTGCTGGATGAGGGTTAAGGTGAGAACGAATTGTACTCACAACCTGATGCAGGTCTTCTGACTCGGAATGATTGATATGCCAAACCAACTTGTCCAGATGTTCGGGAGACAGCATTTCTCCTTGGGGAAAAGTGAGACGAAAAATGGGGTCATCAGGAATATTTTCCCAATCGATCAGCTCCTCTACCACATAGTTATTTGCACGAAAGGGCAGAACTTGGGCGACTGCTTTTATTGCCATGCGATCTGCTGCTGAAAGTTGTTGCAGTTGAGGAAGCCGATCTATGTCTTTGGCTCCATAGAAGCGGATTTTTATCGGGTTAAGTTGTGGCATTTCCGGAAAAGCATAGTATGATATTAAACAGTTTAATTTTCAATTGCACCCAACTCTTTCAAAGTCTCTTTTTGTGATTCGGTCAGACCAATAACGCCCTTTATATTCATTCTTTCATAGGGTCTTGTTGCTACCAGAGTATTCAAGCATTCGCCGGTTTTAACGTCCCAATGTTTAACAGATCCATCCTGTGAACCGCTATATAAATTTTGACCATCTGGGCTGAAAACAACAGATAGCACTCCATTGTTATGCCCTGTTAGAGTTAAGAGACGTTGAGCGGTGGTCACATCCCAAATCTCAATTGTTTGGTTAATACTGGCGCTAGCAAGAATCTGACCTTGAGGACTCAAAGCAACTGATAGCACCTCATCTTGACTGTAGAAAGTTTTGAGGCATTGTCCGGTACGAACATCCCAAAGTCTCACAGTTTTATCATTACTGCCACTCGCAAGAGTTTGACTATCCGAGCTAAAAGCCACAGACGATATTCGCATGGTATGTCCTGTTAAAGTGTGAATACACCGACCCGTATGGACATTCCACAGCCCTATTGTTTTATCGTCGCTACCGCTAGCTAGAGTTTCACCATCCGGACTAAAGGTCACAGACTGTACCCAGTTGTTATGTGCTTCTAAAGTTTCAAAGCATTGACCAGTACGAACATTCCAAAGCCTTATACGTCGGTCAACGCTTCCACTAGCCAGAGTTTGACCATCTGAGCTGAAAGTAAGCGATCGTACACGATCTGTATTTGGTAAAGTTTTTAGGGGTTTGCCAAGACGTACATCCCAAAGGCATATTGCTTGGTCATCACCACCACTAGCCAGAATTTGACCATCTGGACTGAAAGCAATCGACCATATGCGACTGGCTTGTCCTTCTAACGTTTGAATACATTGACCAGTATTGACATCCCAAAACCGTATGGCTTTATCATCACTGCTGCTAGCAAGTGTCTTTCCATCAGGACTAAGGGCTATGTCGTGTATCCAATTGCTGTATCCTTGCAAGATTTGGATGCAGTTACGAGTATCCATATCCCAAAACCTTACGGTTTTATCATAACCACTGCTAGCAAGTGTTTTCCCATCTAAGCTAAATGCCACAGATCGTACTGAATTAATATGTCCTGGGAAAATATTCAAGCATTTGCCCGTGTTCACATCCCATATGCGTATAGTTTGGTCAGCACTACCACTGGCTAGTGTTCGACCATTGGGACTGAAAGCAATACACTGCACCAACTTGGTATGTCCCTCAAGGATGGTCAAGCATTTGCCCGTGTTCACATCCCATATGCGTATAGTTTGGTCAGCACTACCACTAGCAAGTAGCACAGGCGTCTTACCTGTGACATCAGATGGTTTGTTCGCGCAGCGTTGCGTTGGCGCAGCCTCTCCGTAAGGAGAAGCAAAGACAACACACTTCACCAACTTGGTATGTCCTTTTAGGATATTCAAGCATTCGCCCGTGTTCACATTCCATATGCGTATAGTTTGGTCGGCACTACCACTGGCTACTATTTGACCATCAGGACTAAAGGCAACGGATTGTACAAAATAGTCGTGTCCCTTTAAAACTCTTAGGCTTTGATGAGTACGAACATCCCAGAGTTTGACGGTTTCGTCACTACTCCCGCTAGCAAGAATATGACCTTGAGGACTAAAGGCAACTGACCTCACCCAATTGGTATGTTCTTCAAGAGTTTTGAGGCATTTTTGGCTCTCAACATCCCATAGTTTCACACTATGATCATCGCTACTTGTAGCGAGTATTTTACCATCAGGACTAAAGGCTATACATCTTATCCAATTAGCGTGTGCCTTCCAGCTAAAAAGCTGTTTGCCGTAAGTAACTTGCCATAAGCTCACTCTGCCATCGGCATCACCCATAGCTAAAATATCTCCTTTTACAGGGTTAAATGCTACTGACAGAATACTATTCAATATGCCAGTAAATACAGACCTAGATAAGTCAGAGTCAGCAAAGTTAACATGATGCAAGTTCACACCTACAAGATATGCTTGCCAAATCTTTAAATTGGAAAAATCACATCTGCTTAAATCAATTTCTAGGTGACAAAGTAAATTAATAACATTTCCACCTGCATATCCTATTGTCAGAGGAGTTTCTTCTTGTAGCACTGACAGAATTTGAAGTAAATGCTCTTTAATCCGACTCTTGTTACCAAAAGTATTGACAAGTGTGTCTGCTATTGGCTCAAGAATGAAACGAACTTGGGTATTTCTGATTTTTCCTTCTGTTTGAGCTTTGAATAATACATGGCTTTTGAAAAGAGAAATTCTTTCAGAAGTGATTTCTGAAAGTATCTCATCACAAATCTGTTTGATGAAGTGATTAATCATATACTCCATAACCACAGGTTGTAATGTGAACTTTGCTGAGCCTTTCTCGTTATCAATGAGCGAACGTCGCCTGAGAGATTCCAAGGCTTCTATTAATTCTAAGTTTGATATTATTGAAATAATATCTTCTTGCAATTCTGACAAGGAAGTCGGCTTGATATTGATTGCTAGCCAGTACAAAATATCCTTTTCTAAGTCTGACAGACGTTCATACTGTTGGTCTAGAATATTCCGAAGATTACCGACAAAAACTGCTGTCCCCTGCCTGAGAAACTCAGAAATATTACCGCCAAATACCTCTTGAATTGTTGTGGCAACTATCTTTAATGCTAAGGGATTACCAGCATAATGATTGATTAAGTTTCCCCAGTCATCTTCTGTTCCCGAGAAATCTCCCTTTCCTGTAAAGATTCTCTTTGCTTCTACATTATCCAAACCACCTAATTGCAATGTTTGGACTTTGAGATTGTCTCCTTCCAATGGTGAAATTTCTTTAAAACTCTCCCGACTAGTTAGAACTAAACAGCTTTGGTGAGGGACTTCGCCAATTTGTCTAAAAAGTTCATCGTATCCTTCGTATCCTTTTCGATAATGTCCAGCCTGATCTCCCTTTAGTAGGATTGACTCTGCATTATCAAGTACTAGCAAACAACGGTGTTTCCGCAAACACGCAATCAGTTGCGAAATTCCAACCTCTGTATCCTCCAAATCAGTCTTTGTTTCATTATTGTCAGATAAAAATTTGATCAAATCAGCAAAAATGTCTTTGATAGAAGGAGCATTACGTAGCGATCGCCAAATAACGTACTCAAACTGATCCTGAATCTTCTGAACTAGCTTTACAGACAGAGTTGTTTTGCCTATTCCCCCCATGCCTAATATAGCTACCAATCGGCAACGCTCTTTGACAATCCATTGTTCTAGCGTATCTAACTCTAACCCCCGTCCAAAGAAAACGGGGACATCAGGCGCTTCTCCAAAATCACGCCGGGATTGTGCACCTGCTGCTGCTAATAACTGACATCTCTGGTGTAAAAGACTTCTCAAGACCTCTAATTTCCCCGGAGTACCCCCGGCGATACCAAACTTTTGATAAACCGAGCCAAGTCGCTTACGCACTGCTGGTGCACTAATTTTGAGAGTGGTAGCTATCGACTCTGCCGTCTGACCAGTTAAAGCTAGGACTAAAGCGCCTAACTCAGCTTCAGACACATTATGTTCGCTCATTACCACTCTCAACAAACTTTCGGGAATATCAGTCATAAGGGTGAATCACTCCAGTAGACGAGAGTTGATAATTATGTGAGGTACAGTGTGAGGAGTTAGTTACCCTTAGCTATTCTATGTAGAAACTGACTGTTCTGCAATGTATTGGGTAACTCTTGTGCAAGTAGATAGACACACCCCGATATTTTAGGACAACCGTCTTGTCTTACCAGTAGGAACATTGCAAGCATTCCGCCTGGAAACTCATTTCCAGACTCAGAGCTACTGTCCACTAGATAAAAACGATAACACTTTCAAGCATACTTCGAGATTATCAAGTTATCCAAATGAGTTATACAATAATTGACAATTTCGATAAATAAAAGTATAAATAGTGGTAGACAACGGTTTGCTAAATTTGGTGTGAACGAGGACAACTGAGAGGACAACTGAAATAACTAGCACTGAGGTTCACAATACTATGCTGTTAACAGATTCTCCTAGCTCTGCTGAAGCATTGTTTGCCTCTATTGAGGAAGGTATTCGCGTTTGTCACAGTTTTAGAGATGGAATCATTGAAGTAACTATCCGAAAGGTAGGTGCTGAAGAGTTGGAACTGTGTGTATCTTCCTTCAGAGGTAGCTTCCGTTGCCCTTGTGTAGAGCTAAAAAGCTACTTAGAGCAGTTTCCACAGGATACAAAAAGCCAAGTATCTATTATTCGCGATCGCTTCCGAATCGAGTTAATAAATTTTTTGTCAAAGGGGTTTGGCTCACTCCATTTGGACTTTTCAAAATCTAAGAAGGGGAGAACAGCACCCGTATTTGGTGCGATGGTGACTGAGTTGTTGAATATTGATTGAGTTGTGTAAGCTGACTAATCAGGCTTCTTAAAGAGGCAATTGTCTTATCTCAAGGAATGAATAAGCAGTGGGAAAAAACTGTGCTCATCCTGAGTTAGCAAGTTAGATATGGTGAATATTTTCTAGCTCAGGAGAGTCTGGAAATAGACTACGACAGGGCTGAAGCAGTAAGTTCTACTGCTCAGCCCTGTTTTTTATTAATCTTCACCCAAACATAGAATTGCAAGGAATAACTTTATGATGACAAAACAGGATAGTCGTTTAATGAGACTGGTGTTTCGGTTTCTCAAATATTTTTTGCTGATGTTGTTTGGTTTTGCACTCGTCTACGTGATGTCAGTCAGTTTAGGTGTACTACATATTGTGGCGACGCTGCTAGCTATAGTAGGAGATTGGTTGTGGCGGATAGGAATTCTTCTGTTGTGTTTAATGGCGATAGCCATGATTCTTGAGTCTACACGTTAGAGATTAGCTGTAGGTGTATTTGAATTGCACACTTCCTTATAAGGGTTGTTCTTTGTCATTTGCAACTATAGCAATCCTAAATTATGTGTGAAAAACAAGATCTCCGACAACTCTTACGAAATCGGGGATCTGTGTCTTTCAGATGATTTTGTTTTTCAATTTTCACAATTCATCTAGAGTGGCTATATATAACTAATGACAAATGATGTCTCACACTATGACACCTAATGGTAATATGAACCGATAGGCATTAAGTACATTACACATTTCTCAAAAGTATTGTTGTATTTTTGCGAACAAGAACTGCTATGACTGTTTA
The DNA here is from genome assembly GCA_019359415.1 of Iphinoe sp. HA4291-MV1. Lineage (GTDB taxonomy): Bacteria > Cyanobacteriota > Cyanobacteriia > Cyanobacteriales > Nostocaceae > Brasilonema. Next base: position 21,367 of record JAHHHH010000082.1, read on the forward strand.
GCAGAAACAAACAGGGTGAGACTTTTCAACAGCATCTGTTGCTTCATCAAAAACGGGCGTATTTTTCGACTTCCGCTTTTTTTGCAGACAGCAGCGAGGAAAAGCTACAACTTACTCGTGTTTATTCATTTAATTTGGAAGGAGCTAAACTTGCCTTTCTGAGTAAATTTTGATAAGACAGCATTTATATGTAATGCTACCGCAGTTTCTGATTTGTTAATTTAAGGCTGGTTGGTGAAGAGAGAGTGATGAATGAAGCTGACACCCCAAACAATGGGGATTTTGTTGAATCCCTGAATACCAATTCACCGCAACCGGAGCAGGTGAGTTGTCCATTTTACTCAGTTAGCAAGAGTGAAAACACTGCAATTTCGAAATTGCCACTATTGGCACCAGCAGAAAACCAGCAGTGCGAAAGCGAAATTATATCAGAAGAAAATGCACCCCAGCAAGACTGGGTTGCAGAGCCGCAAAGCGAAAAACAAGAACTTGTAGATGCTGAATTTAAGAAATTGCTGGAGTTGAATGAAGAATTACGTTCTGATAACAATGACTTGTATGACAAAGTAGAGGAGCTAAAAGCTGCCTTAACTGAGTCGGAAAAGGGTTTGCAGTGGCACAAAAAACGCTCAAGTGTGACAGAGTCAATGCTTAACCAACAAGCTCAGGAACTAAGTGCAGCTCAAGAGCAAGTAAATTCCTTGTTTCAACAGTTGGAAACTGCAGTGCAAACTGTTCAGCGTCAAGAAAGTTTGATTGAAAACTATAAAGCGCAGCTAGAAATAAGTCAACAACGCCTTGCCCAGTTAGAACGGGAATGTGCGCTGATGAAATCTAGCTACAACGACCAGTCTCACCAACTATTGCAATCAGAAAATGCTTGTCGAGAGCTAAAAACAAGGCTCATGCGACAACAGCGCCAGACTTTGCAGTTCAAAGCTGCTTTGGAAAAGTGTCTGGAGACACCTGTCCCCAGCTATGACTCCTTCGATAATAATAACGACGACATTACAAACATTAGTCACACAAAACCTTCTAGACACTCTAGCTTTTTGTTTAGCCAAGCGCAGCCGATTCGACCTTGGTCAGCGGAACCTGAATCCTTTAACGTAGATCATCATCCTTGGGAGGAAACTCCAGCATCACCCCCACATCAATCGGATAATTCCGCACCAAATCCACCGGTGACTTGGGATTCAGATACAGAAGAAACACCGACACAAACACAATCAGTTGACACACCAGAACCAGAAATTCAAACAGTTTCATCTTTGGGTTCAACAAGCTTAGAAGAGCAATTGGATGGTGTAATCCAAATGTTTTTCGTTGCCAATCCTGTGTCTACATCTCCACAGCCTCCTGCTGAAAAAGATGCAGATAGCACCCAGGCGGCTGAAGCTATTTGGGAAACTTCTGTAATACCTCTTGCAGATGAACCAGAAACTGCTGAAACATTGGTGACTCATGATTTTCCAGAAGAAACAGAGGACTACTGGATAAAAGTCGCACAATCATCAGCCCTCGAATTGCAAGAAACTGCTGACTCTCAGGAACCATTAACCAACTACGATACCAACACCACCCCCTCTCCACTGCTTTATCCCCAACGTCCACCCAAAGGGCGAAAGTCTTTGGCTGCAGTAGATCTGCCAAATTTTAGACCAAAGAGTCATTAGTCATTAGTCATTAGTCATTAGTCATTTGTTAAAATTTCTTAACTGATGATTAATGACTATTGAAGAAGGTAGTCCCTTGCGCGTGTCCGTAAGGATTCAGGGCGATAACAAAGGACTAAATAACTTTTGGCTTGTGAAGTCTTGCTTCTGACGTGACTTGAGCAATAGGATTTTGGGGACGTGCAATGCCTGTGGTAAGAGCATAGCTAATTGTTAATAGCCGCAACCACAAAGCTGGATATCGTGGTTCAAGCCAAGGAGCAATTCGACGAAGGAAACGTGGAAACCATGCGCTGAGCAAAGCACGGATAAAAGCATGGCGACCAAAGTCAACATAGTTTCTAGTCCATCTCAGTAAATCCTTGGTACCTGCAAGTTCCCAAATCCATAGAAGCAATGCTGGGTTATTACGAGCTGCTTTCAGTGCTAACCGATTGAAGGTCATCCAATTAAATCTATCTTTGATGAAATTATCTGCCACCTCTGGAGGTTCATCTACCAACAGCCCAAAAAAGTTGTTGAGCATAGAGTTGATCCTCTGGGGTGGTATGAATTTTCCAGTGGGAACCATCATCCCTTTGGAAAACATCCAAGTGACGGCAATATTATTTTGAAAGGCGCGAATTTGGTTCAAATGCTGGAAACTCAGCAAGTCGTGTTTGAGAGCAGTATCCAAAAGAGTTGTCAGACGTTCTAGGTTACGCACCAGAGAACCAAAGCCAGTGAAAACCAGGGGAGACTGGAGTGATGCTGCATCACCTATAGCTATCAAGCGGTCAAAGGCAATTGTGCGATCGCGACTTCCTACACTAAAATGTCCCGGTATGTAACCAAAAGTCGGCTTTTTCCAGACCAACTTATCCACATCACAGCGACGATACTCTGGCAAAATCGTGAAAAAGTCCTCGTACATCTCCAATAAGGAACCAGGATTTTTAGGATGGACTTGATGGTAATGAAATAAATAAATAGTTAGTTCTTCATCTGCTCCAGGAAACAACTCCCAAATCAACTGTCGTCCTCGCGAGATGTCCCCATGACTGTAGAGAACATCTCCGTGCTGAGAATCCCATACTCCAGGCTCAAATCCACGCTCAATCACTGCTCCTACAGTCGGGCAAACACTGTCGAAGGCGCGATGCTCCTTTAGGAGCCGCCAAGGGCGATTGCCATTCAATTGCCATGCAATTGGTGAAGCGGTTCCCATCGCATCCACCAACAGTCGCCCGCTGACTTGCTTCTCTGTTTGACTGGTTAAATCCTTGACAGTAACAACAACTTGTGATTTAATCACATCTGCCCGTATAAACTCTGTCTCATCCCAAATGTCACCGCCTGCTGCTTGCAACTTCTGCCCACACATGTGCAACCATTTCTCAGAATCTAAAGCCACGTTTAGTACTGTGGGCGTGTGCAAAATAGGTGCTTTTAGCTTACTGGGATTATTCGCATCAAAGAATTTATTAAATCCGTCTTTGTACTCCCGCACAATAATCGATTCCACTTCTGTGGTTGTCAGCAAACCTAAGTTAATCAAACTTTGAATCTCATCACGGGAAATGTTCCATTCTCGGTTCATTCGTCCAAAGGACATTCGTTCCACCAGGAGCACTCGGTAACCCAGTCTTGCCATGACTGCTGCATGAATAACGCCAAGTGCCCCGCCGATGTAGATGAGGTCGTAGGAAGAGGAGTGAGGGCTAGGGGTCCCCTCTGGGGTTGGGAGCTGTGGGGGATGGGGAGATGAGGGAGATGGGAATTGAGCACTGCCCATTGCCCCTTGCCCCTTGCCCCTTGCCTCTTGCCCATTGCCCATTGCCTTTCCTAAATGGGAAAACACCACTTGTCTCGGCTCCTGGGGATTCCGTACACCTTCGCGCCATCGTTGCTCCCACCAGTAGACTCGCTTGAGGTCATATTCACCGTTGGGCATTTTTTGAAAATATTTGACTGTCAGGGGGTAATAGGGAGCAAGCGCCTCAAAAATTGATTGCTCAGACAAGTTGATTGTTGGGGGTTCAGGGTATTCATGGGGAAAGCGGCTTCTAATCCCAGTGGTGAGCCTTTTAAGGATTTTTTGCTCTTTAGGGAAAGGTTTATCTGCCCAACGGAATGCTTTCAAATACGTAGTTCGCTGCACTGCCCAAACGAAGACGGAAAGTTCATTCGGAAAATTTTCCGAAATAGTTCCCGTATTAGTTGTAGTATCAAAAACTCTCAGGCGAAAGCCTTGTGGAGTGAGTACTTTTTCACCAGTTCCTGGTTCAAAATCAGTATGCAACCAGTTGCATACAGCAGTTGTATCAGGAGTGGGGATTTCCAAGTAAAGAATCTCTTGCATTTTTTTTCTAAAATCTCCGATAAATCTATGTATTGAGACAGATTTAACAAAGGCATAAAATACAGTAAGCTCCGCCCTAGCTCTTGAATGAGAATTCAGTAAATAAATATTAAGAGTCTTTCAGATTTATTGTTCATTCTTTGTTTTTTGTAAACGCACGCCATGAATTATCCCATCCCAGACAGTCCACAAGAAATCGTTGCCTTAAGGCAAAAGCCGATTGATGAAGAATTGGTTGCTACAGCGATCGCCGGTGTCATCAAAATTGTTCGTGCTCAAGGTCAATCCTTAGAAGAGTTAACCGCCCAAGTACTAGCTGACGATAGCCTGCTAGACTTACAACAAAGACGCTGGCTCTGTCAAGTCGTTGCTCAAGCTTGGGAAAATTTCTCTTAGAGGAGTGAGTGGTTAGCAGCCTTGCAGTGAGCAGTTAGTGATGAGTTGTGATTAAACAACCAATAACTAACGTACAGTCAACCCTTAAGCCAAATTGCCAATCACCTTCTTGGTGTGGGAGTTTCAATAAATTGTCTGGGATTGGCAATTGGACTTTTGAAAGAACAAGAGAACTCAGCATGAAAGCAAGGAGCTTTGGAGAATTCCCCTTGTCCCCCCTACCCCTAATCCCCACGGAGTGGGGACCTATGAGTTCCCCTTGTCCTCCTTTGCACTTTAATTTCAACTCGAAGTACTCAAAGCTGCTTGCGCTTGAGAGTACAACAGAAGACCATATTCCAAACCTTCTACCACTGCTTGATAAGAAGCTTCCAAAATGTTTGTGGAAACGCCTACTGTTGTCCAACGTTGATGAGTGTTACGCGACTCTACCAAAACGCGGGTTTTTGCCGCAGTTCCTGTATGTCCGTTGAGAATTCGTACTTTATAGTCTGTCAACTCAAAAGAAGCAATGTGTGGATAGAAATTCATCAAAGCCTTGCGTAAAGCTGCATCCAAAGCTGCAACAGGTCCATTTCCTTCTGCAACTTCTAGAATATCCTTATTATTGACAGCAACTTTTATAGTAGCAAGAGCGTTAGTGGTTTCTTTCCCTTCAACCAAATCACAATGGACTTGGAAACCTTTAATTTCAAAGAAAGACTGGCGACTACCTAAAGCTTCGCGCATCAACAACTCAAAACTCGCTTCCGCCGCCTCAAATTGATATCCTTCGCTCTCCAAAGCTTTGAGACGTTGCAGAATTTGCCCTGTTGTTGGGTTGTTTTTATCCAGTTCAATACCAAAAGTGCGGGCTTTGGCTAAAACGTTACTGACTCCAGATTGTTCAGAAATGACGATGCGGCGACCGTTTCCAACTAGTTCCGGTTGAATGTGTTCGTAAGTCAAAGGATTGCGTTCCACCGCCGATACATGAAGACCACCTTTGTGAGCAAAAGCCGAACGTCCCACAAAGGCAGCATGTTCGTCAGGAGCAAGATTGACAACCTCACTCACGAAGCGACTGGTTTGGGTTAGTTGAGACAACTGGTTATTTTCAATACACTTGTAACCCAGCTTCAGTTGCAAATTGGGAATTAACGAACAGATATTGGCATTGCCACAACGTTCACCATACCCGTTAATCGTCCCTTGCACCATCCTTACTCCTGCCATAACAGCAGCTAGAGCGTTGGCAATTGCTGTATCGGAATCGTTGTGAGTGTGAATTCCTACTTGAGTATCACCCCTGGTGGAGTTGATCACATATGTGACTATTTGGGTAATTTCATGGGGCAAAGTGCCACCGTTAGTATCACAAAGAACTATCCATTCAGCACCAGCAGAGATTGCCGTCTGTAATGTTTGTAAAGCATAATCTGGATTTTGTTTGTAGCCATCAAACCAGTGCTCCGCATCATATATGACGCGACGCCCTTGAGAGCGAAGATACTCAATCGTATCCTGTATCATCGCCAAATTTTCTGCGAGGGTTGTTCTGATTCCTTCAGTGACGTGTAAATCCCAGGACTTGCCAACAATTGTCACCCAACGAGTGCCAGCAGCAAGAATTGCTTGTAACATGGGATCACCTGCTGCTGTTTTTTGAGGGCGTCTAGTATAACAAAAAGCAACAATCTCTGCTTGGCTTAGCGGCTCTTCTTGAAGATGCCAGAAAAATTGTACATCTTTTGGATTTGCCCCAGGCCAACCTCCTTCTATAAAGGGAATTCCCAGTTGATCTAACCTTCGGGCAATGCGTAACTTATCTTCTATAGACACCGATAACCCTTCGCGTTGAGTGCCATCCCGTAGCGTTGTGTCATAGATCCAAAGTTGAGAGGAGAAATTTGCAGTCATAAGATGTGGACTCAAAGGAGACAACTTTCAAGGCAATGTGTAAGTATAGTTAAGGATAGGACGATAAAAATAACGCAGAAGACTTCTTCAAATTAACTATTTCGGCGTAAGTCCTCCGCAATGCGTGAGACTCCACTGATCGGCGGGATATAAGCCGCTTAACGACGAAAACACCCCCGATTAATATTGACCGTAGGTCGATAAAAGAGTGGGGTAGTTGAGGAGTTACCTCTTGTTGTGCGAATACTCTTGGTGGGTTCTTACCAAAGGAGTTTTGAGTTCTTTCGGTGGTCATTACAAGATTTTACCGTTCCTTAGGCTCAATAAAAATTGTGAGTAACGAGAACTGAGTGTTGAGTTGAATAAAGGAAAGTAAAACAAGAGTACTCAAGACTCATAACTCCCAACTCAAAACCGTTGAGTAAACCACCGTTTCTTTCAGCTTTGAGCAGAATTCCCCATAATTCTTTGAGAGTGGGGTATTGAGTGTAGCGCCCCTGCTCCCTACTCGAATTCTATATGCCAATGTAGATATGGACAAGCTGCTTGAGTTTTTTGCGGTCTTGGGTTATCGATTATATATTGTTTCTGTGTTTTTTACATGGAAATGAATTGTTACAATACAACAAAAAGCTAACTTAGTCATCACAAATGCCCAAGGCACAACCTCAAGGTAAGACAACTGAGTGCATTGGCAGGGTATGCCCAACTGCCCAACTTGGCCTTGCCAGACATGGGGAAGGGTTTCCTTCAAAAACGTCTTGGCACTATACGGGCGAACGCGGAGCCAATCTGCGGCAAATATTGCAGCAATATGGTATTGACCTCTACAATAACGGTGCTAAGGTAGTAAACTATCGGAGAATTAGTAGCTGCAGTTTTTGTGCAGTTCCTGTAGAAGGTAAAGTGTCAATAGCCAAATTGGCGCGAAAAGCGCGGCGGTCACTACCTCTTTATTCTTCGGCATTCTTCGGCAAGCAAGGGTGCATTTAGTATGTCAAACCAAAGTTTTGGGCAATGTGAAACTTACAAAATTTAATCAATTTTGAGGACCAGGTTCTCTAACACTTTGAATATCAGAAGCTTAAGACGGAGAAATTAACGATATGGGTAGATGGACACCACTTATTCTTATGGCTGGAGGCTTGGCAATTTTGCTTGGGACGTTGCTAGGCATTAGTTTTCCAATGGGTGGACAAAATAATGCCCAGGAAAGAGAATCCACAACTGCACAAAGGGGCAAAGAATCAAAAGTCCTCCCAGCTAATATTAATGTTAATAGCACTGCCGCTGGTAATGCTCCCACGAGCGAGAGGAGAAGTAACATTGCCCAGACAAATCAGAACAGCGAATCGAGTAATGACCAATACCAAGATGATACCGGCGCTACCGACAATCAACAAACAGGCGGTCAATCATCAGGTAACAATCAATCAGGTAACAATCAATCATCTAATGACACAAATCAAGGTAACGAACCAATTCGAGCCTTATGGTAGTAAGTCATTAGTTAGAAGTTGTAAGTTATGAGTTACAAGTTATGAGTTATGGGTTATGAGTTATGAGTTACGAGTTATTAGTCCAAAGTCCATAGTTCAAAGTCTTAGTTTTTATGACATATGACTATTGACTCTTGACTATTGACTCTTGACTAATAGCTAATAACTAATGACTAATGACTAATGACTAGTGACGTTTTAATTATGGGTGGCGGCGTCATCAGTATGGCGATCGCCATTGAATTAAAGTTACGCGGTGCCAAAGTTATAGTGGTCAGCCGCGATTTTGATGCTGCTGCAACTCATGCTGCGGCTGGGATGTTAGCACCAGGTGCTGAAATAATCTCAGACGAGACTATGCAAGAGTTATGCAAGCGCTCTTCATATTTATACCCTGACTGGATAAGCAAGCTCGAAGAGTTTACGAGCATCAGTACTGGTTACTGGTCTTGTGGTGTCCTAACTCCAGTCTTATGGAAAGATGAGAGAGATAAAGGAGCTATATCCCCCTCATCCCCCTTACCTGCTTACTGGCTAGAAAAAGAAGCCATTCATCAGTATCAGCCAGGATTGGGAGAAGAAGTTGTTGGAGGTTGGTGGTATCCTGAAGACGCGCAAGTAGACAACAGGGCATTAGCACAAGTACTGTTGACAGCTGCTAAGTCTCTTAATGTTGAACTCAAAGAAGGTATTGCAGTTGAAGGAATCCAACAGCAGCAACGGCAAGTTGTTGGGGTGCAAACAAGCGCTGGAATCCTTCGTGCAGAACATTATGTTTTGGCAGCAGGTGCTTGGTCAAACGCATTGTTTCCTCTACCTGTACGTCCTATCAAAGGTCAAATGCTGAGTGTGAGAGTGCCAGAATTTGTGCCGGATCTACCCTTGAGACGGGTTTTGTTTGGGGAGGAAATTTACATTGTACCGAGGCGGGACGGACGAATTATCGTTGGTGCCACAATTGAGAATGTTGGCTTCACTCCCCACAACACGCCAGCAGGAATTCAAACCTTGCTACAAAGAGCTATCCGTCTATTTCCCCAAATACAGAATTATCCCATTCAGGAATTATGGTGGGGATTTCGTCCTGCGACTCCAGATGAATTGCCTATTCTTGGCACCAGTTCTTGTGAAAACTTAACTTTTGCAACAGGTCATTACCGCAATGGTATTCTTCTAGCACCTGTAACAGCAGCATTGCTTGCCGATTTAATTCTCGAACAAAAAACAGACCCTTTATTATCTCATTTCCACTACTCGCGCTTCCACACCAAGTCATCTACTAACTCAATGCTTACTTACCCCACACTCAAAACTCAGAAATCAGAACTTAGCACTTTAGAAGATTCACCACTCCAAATTGCCGGAAAAACTTTCCAATCTCGCTTGATGACGGGAACTGGAAAGTATCGCAGCATTGAGGAAATGCAGCAAAGTGTTGTGAAGAGTGGTTGTCAAATTGTCACTGTTGCCGTAAGACGAGTACAAACCAATGCCCCTGGACATGAAGGTTTAGCTGAAGCATTAGATTGGACAAAAATCTGGATGTTGCCTAATACCGCAGGTTGCAAAACTACAGAAGAGGCAATTCGTGTCGCACGCTTGGGGCGGGAAATGGCAAAACTTTTAGGACAGGAAGACAACAACTTTGTTAAGTTAGAAGTGATTCCTAACCCCAAGTATCTGTTACCAGATCCAATTGGCACTTTACAAGCAGCAGAACAGCTGGTGAAAGAAGGTTTTGCTGTGTTGCCTTACATCAATTCAGATCCTATGCTGGCGAAGCACTTGGAAGAAGTTGGCTGTGCAACAGTGATGCCTTTGGCATCACCCATCGGTTCTGGACAGGGATTGAAAACGGCTGCAAATATTCAAATCATTATCGAAAATGCCAAAGTGCCAGTGGTAGTAGATGCAGGTATTGGAGCGCCTTCTGAGGCGGCGCAAGCAATGGAAATGGGCGCAGATGCCTTGTTGATTAATAGTGCGATCGCCCTCGCACAAAATCCACCTGCAATGGCTCATGCCATGAATTTGGCAACAGTTGCTGGTCGTTTGGCTTACCTTGCTGGCAGAATGCCCATCAAAACCTACGCTATTGCCAGTTCACCTTTGACTGGGACGGTTACTAGCTAGTAGTCTGTCAGGGTTGAAATGAGGGATAGAGTCGTTTAAGCTTAATACGTGCATCTTCAGTTGTAAAGCGCCAATCGATTGTTCGCGATTGAGTGTTTCTGCGTTGCTCCCAAGCGATCGTT
>JAHHHH010000083.1 GCA_019359415.1 Iphinoe sp. HA4291-MV1
GGTTACTTGGAACATCGTCATAATACACCCATTGGTATTGGGGTACTGTGGCGGGGCTGGTTAAAATTGCATGACCTCTGTGAGGGTTGGCTGCTTGCTAGAGAGACTTAACGGGAAAAGTCAGAATTAAGGATAGGCGAGATACTTATTCCATGAGAGAATTTCCGAAAAGAGATTCTATTCTATGAGTAGCTCTTATCCACTGGTAATGAAATAAAAGTTAGTAAATCTTTACATAATGACAATAATAATGTTGAATATTATTGTAAGACTTTAAAAAGTCTAGAAAACAATGTAGGAGAGGAAAATTAACTTTTATAGAAGTAGATTTGATTCAGTTTTATCAAAGAGATTAAAAAGTTTTGTCAATGCAACTACTATTCAAATTTATGAAGGTTAATGAAGAAGCTTTAGAAAAAGAAAAGTTAAAGAAACCTAGTTCAGATAGAGTGCGGGAACATTTAGCCAACGAACGTACCTATCTCGCATGGATGAGGAGTGGAATTGCTTTGATGGGGTTCGGTGTTCTTATTGTCCGACTGCGTATCCTCCGTCCTCCTCTTGCACCTCAAGCACCTGGTCAGGGTTGGAAGTTAGGTTTAGCTTTTTCATTAGTTGGTCTCTTGACAGTAATGTTTTCAACCCAGCATTACCTTGTTGTGCGACGTGATATCGACGAGGATACCTACGAACCAGCAGACCGATGGGTCATCCTCTCTAGCCTTGCTGTCATACTTCTGGGAATTGGGGTTGTTTATTACGTCTTTACAGTTCCTCTGGACTCGTTAAACACAATCATAGTTGAGTAATGAAACTGGGTGTGGGGTGTCAGAAGTAGGATGTAGTGAGAAAAGTATTGGCATTTTCCCTATATCCAGACAAGCGCAAAGCTGCCCTTGTCTCTACACCCTGCACCTTTTATCAAGCACTAACTGTTAGAATAAAATAGTAGCCCCTAGGAATCCCATCATTGCTAGAGCTATTCTTGTGTTACCGAATGTTGGCTCTACTAGGATAGTTTTTCTGGTGCAGCCTGAGTCTCTTCTGTTGCTTCCTCCACACTCATTTCAATGGAGTCTTTGACAGAAGCGGCTGGTTTAGTGAGTAACTACCTCCAACTTTGGGGAATCTTTTTTAAGCGAACTGTAAGAGTCCGTCTGGTTAACGCTGTAATGTTTTTTTGTGGTCCACATATGAGGACTTGAGAGTGTCTAAATGTAATACATTGGACCCTGCTGCAAGCGATCCTCTCTTTGCTGACACAAATCTTGGAGTGTATAGTTCTGTAGAACCTCAACAGAAGCGGTGTTGACTTGCTCCCATATTTCGTGAACCAAATTTCTTTCCAAAGTGGGCGTGAGAGAGGACTCTCTCTCTTTGCGTTCTCCTTCCACAACAATGACAATCTCCAGCAAGGTAATTTGCCAAGGTTCACGAGCTAGAACAAAGCCTCCTCGGGAACCACGATAACTTTGTACCACACCTGATCGCCGCAAACTGGTAAGAATTTGTTCCAAATAGCGCTCCGGTATCGGTTGCTTAGCAGCAATTTCACTCATAGTTAGAGGAGCTTTTTTTCCCTTGTTGCTTGCTAGTTCTAAAAGTGCCAGCAGCGCGTATTCAACTTTGGAAGACAGATCCAAAAGAGTGTAGTTTTGGCTATTCAAGTCCGTACTCAAGATACTACCATTAGTCGATGGATTTATCGTAATTTTATATGAACTTCCTCAAATTGGAACAAAGTATGCTGCTAACTGATTTGCGAACGATTTATGAGCGAGACCCTGCAGCCCGTAACTGGCTGGAAGTGTTGTTCTGTTACCCAGGTTTTCAAGCCATACTTTTCCATCGTGTGGCACACTGGCTTCATAAAATGGGAATACCCTTCATACCTCGGTTTCTCTCTCATCTCAGTCGGTTTTTCACTGGAATTGAGATTCACCCCGGAGCAAAAATTGGCACAGGAGTTTTTATTGACCATGGTATGGGAGTGGTCATTGGTGAGACAGCAGTGGTAGGTGACTATAGCTTAATTTACCAAGGAGTCACCTTAGGCGGTACTGGTAAAGAGACAGGAAAGCGCCATCCTACTCTCGGCAATCATGTCGTTGTGGGAGCAGGTGCTAAGGTATTAGGCAACATTAATATTGGGGATCATGTCCGTATAGGAGCAGGTTCAGTAGTGCTGCGAGATGTACCTAGCAACACTACAGTAGTAGGAGTTCCAGGGCGTGTGACCCGTCAGGACTATGAGAACGCCGATGTTCTGGCTCACAATAAACTGCGAGATGTAGAAGCAGAAGTGATTCGCGCTTTATTTGAACGGGTCAAAGCCTTAGAAAAACAAGTCCAAGAGTTGGAGGTGCAGTCATCTTTACACGCATTGCAAGTCAGCAACTCACAAATAGACAATGGTAAGTGCAATAGTGATTTGGTGATTGAGGAGTTTTTGGATGGTACGGGAATTTAGTTAGATCTGACTTTTCACGGTATGTGGAAAAGTCAGAGGCAATAATGGGCAATGGGCAATGGGCACTCCTCATCCCCCTTGTCCTCCCTACTCCCCCGTTTTTACAAGGGTTTTAGGACTTCTCGTGAAAAGTCAGTTAGTTAGATGAGCGCTTCCTCATTGATGCCAAATACAAATAAGTTATTTATCTTCAACCAAAGCGTCCACTGATATATTCCATAGCTTCTCTAGTTTGAGGAGAATTGAACATCACTTCTGTAGAACTGAACTCAACTAATTTCCCGCGACGTTTGCCATGCTCATCAATTCCTGTGTTGAAAAATGCCGTCCAATCTGCCACTCTGGAAGCTTGTTGCATGTTGTGAGTCACTATAATCATGGTATATTGCTCCTTAAGTTCTAGACAAAGTTCTTCAACTTGACGGGTAGAAATTGGGTCGAGGGCGGAGCAGGGTTCATCCATTAATAAGACGTCTGGCTTCATGGCGATCGCACGTGCAATACAAAGTCGTTGCTGTTGTCCGCCAGATAATGCAGTACCCTTGTCTTTAAGTTTGTCCTTGACTTCATCCCAAATTGCAGCGCGTCTGAGGGAATTTTCCACTAATTCATCAAGGTTACCTTTATAACCGTTAGCACGTGGTCCGAAGGCAATATTTTCGTATATTGATTTAGGGAAAGGATTTGGTTTTTGAAAAACCATCCCTACTTGCCGTCGTAATTTGACAGAATTGATGTTGGGATCATAAATGTTGCGATCGCGATAAACTAGCCTACCCTCTACCTTAGCTCCAGTGATTAAATCGTTCATGCGGTTGAAGCAACGTAGTAGGGTACTTTTACCACATCCAGAAGGTCCAATAAAGGCAATAATTTGTTTTTCCGGAATTTTCATGTAGACATCTAGAAGAGCTAGAGATGCACCATAGTAGACCTTCACACCTTCAACATCAAATACGAAATTATCTTGTGGGTTGAGTGTGGCATTGTCTAGTTGTTCTTTGCTGTTGTGATAAGTCATGTTACCTGTCTCCTAATAGTTTTGACTTTCTGGGATGAATATTTTTTTCGCGCAGACGGCGCACCAGGCGCAAAGGAGAGCGCAAGAAGATTTTTGAAAAAAATGATGACTGTTGAGTTTGCTCTGCTACTTAATAAGTGAAAAGCGTTGACGAATATAAATTGCTACAGCATTTAAAGCTAAAACTAAGAGTATCAACACAATAATTGTCGCTGCTGCTGCATTAACAAAACCTGGTTCAGGACGAGTGATATAACTGTAAATTTGAATGGGTAATGCCATGAATCTATTGAACAAACCAGGGTTAAAGGTGAGGAAACCCACTGCGCCTACCACAATCAGAGATGCTGCATCACCAATGGCGCGAGATACAGAAATAATCACCCCTGTAAGGATACCGGGAACAGCATAAGGTAAGACATGATTGCTGATAGTTTGCCATTTTGTAACACCTAAGCCGTAGGAAGCATGTCTTAGAGAATCTGGGACTGCGCGAATTGCTTCTCTAGCTGTCACAATAATGACTGGTAAAGACAACAAAGATAAAGTCAAAGCTCCAGAAATCAAAGCTGGACCAAATCCAAGTAAGTAATTGAAAACTCCTAAACCTAACAATCCATAAACAATAGAAGGAACTCCCGCGAGATTGCTGATGTTAATCTCAATAATCGCTGTCCACCAGGTTTTGGGTGCGTATTCTTCAAGATATAAAGCAGAACCTACACCAATTGGTACAGTAACCAAAATTACAATAAGTCCTAAAAGAATGCTGCTGACAATAGCAGGACGGATACCACCTTGGTCAGGAAAACGAGAAGGGGTTTCTATCAAAAAACCAGGTGAGAAAAAAGTGCCTAATCCGTTTCGCAAGACATCAAAAAGTAGCAACGCTAGAACAAATAAACCTACCAGCAATCCTAGTAAAAAAAGTATTTCAAATACTTTTCCTATATTCTCTCTTTTCTCGACATTTTCACTAAATTCTGCCACAGAATCAAAAGAATTATCTCGTTGATAAACTCTAGCCATTCCTATTACCTATTAGTCGTACTTTTCTTTAAAGCGGTGAGAAATCCAGTAACTCACAATATTCAAAACCAGGGTAAGTACAAATAAGACAGCACCTACAGCATATAAAGTCTTGAAATTGAGACTACCACGCGGACTATCCCCACCAGAAATTTGCGCCATATAGGCTGTCATCGTTTCTACTGACTCCATGAAGTTGGCAGTCAGTTTTGGCTGCTGTCCGGCGGCGATGAGAACAGTCATGGTTTCACCAACAGCTCGAGAAATACCCAAAATAATTGAGGCTGTAATTCCAGATAGCGCTGCTGGGAGAACAACTTTAAAAATCGCTTCTAGTTTAGTTATCCCTAAAGCATAAGCTCCTTCTCGCAAAGAACGCGGAACCGCTCGAATAGCATCTAAGCTAATGGAACCAACAGTAGGGGTAATCATGATCCCCATCATTAACCCCGCGCTCAAAGCATTGAAGATTTCCAGAGGGATAAAATTCCGCAGCAATGGTGTGACAAACAACAGCGCAAAGTAGCCATAGACAACTGTGGGTATTCCCGCCAGTAGTTCCACTGCTGGACGTAAAATTGCTGCTACTTTGGGTTGAGCATATTCACTTAAATAAATGGCGGAAGATAAACCCAATGGAATAGCGACAGCCATAGCGATCGCTGTTGTCAAAAAAGTACCATTAATCAGGGGCCAAACGCCAAAATGTTTGTCTGCAAATAGAGGTGTCCATTTCGTATCTAGAAAGAAATCAGCAAGGGAAACTTCTTGAAAAAACTCGAATGTCACCTGAAAGATAATTACGACAATACCAAAGGTCGTCAGCACAGAAACTAAACCACAACAAAATAAAATTGCTGCAACAATCTTTTCTTGGATATCTTCAGATGCTTTTTTATCTAGTGATTGCCTAGAGTTTTGATAAAAATCGTCTTGATAATTTGTGTTTTGCATATGTGAACTGAATATCTATGGGCTATTTTTTAAATAAAGTTTGTGATTGGCTGACCTGGTTTTGCTTTTTTGAATTTTGTACCAGTTTCACCTTTAGCAAACTTTTGTTTTACTTTGACATAGGCTTCATCAGGTAGTGCCACATAACCAACACTATCTACCCACTTCCAAGAATTTTCGAGATAAAAATCTACAAATTCTTTTACCGATGGTTTGGTATCTAAGGATTTTTTACTGACATAAATAAACAGAGGACGAGACAAAGGTGTATAGATATTTTTCACCACATTATCAACTGGAACAGGTTTTTCACACTTGCCTGTGGGACTTTCTACAGCAACTAGATTAAGCTTGTCTTGGTTTTGGATGTAGTAGGATATGCCTACATAACCTAAAGCTGATGCATCACCTGCAACTCCTTGAACAAGAAGATTTTGATTGTGGCTGGGAGTGTAGTCTGTACGGCTATTTTTGGCTTTCTTAGTAACAGCTTGGGTAAAATAATCAAATGTTCCGGTATCAGAAGCGGGTGCATAGAGTCTCAGTTTTTGGTTAGGAAATTTGGGATTAATTTGATTCCAACTCAATACTTTGCCATCTGATTTGGCTTTCCACATCTTCTCAAGTTCTTTGATAGTCAGACATTTTGCAAAGTTATTTTTACGATTGGCAATAACAGCAATTCCGTCTAACGCTATGGGCAACTCAACAAATTCAATCTTCTTAGTTTTACATTTTTTTATTTCTTCATCTTTAATTGTACGAGAAGCACCAACAATATCAATATCACCATTACAAAACTTACTGATCCCACCACCAGTACCACTTGAAGCTACGCTAACTTCAGCATCAGCTTTAACCTTCTGATATTCCTCTGCAACTGCTAGAGAAACAGGAAAACCGACAGCTGCACCATCAACACTCACCTGACGCTGCTTGTCCTGACTACTGTTACAAGCGGTGATACTATGGGTAATCAGTATCAAACATGCTAGGGAAAATCTATTTTTAAATCGACTAAAAAAGTTCATAGACTAATATCTACTTCTTCTAAGAATATTGAATCAAAATCGAAATGAAAATTCTTCTGCCTCACTAACGCTCATGTTTTTTTGGCAGACTGAACTTTATCAAAAATTGCCCCATCTCTAAAAAACTTTTTCTGGATATTATCCCAACCCCCTAAATCTTGAGCTGTGAAGAAAGTTTGGATTTGGGGATACTGTGATACCACTTCATGACTCACAGTAGGATTAACAGGACGATATCTTAATTTTGCAAATTCGCGTTGAGCTTCTGTTGAGTAAAGAAAATCGACAAACGCTTGTGCAACTTCTCTTGTACCGTGCTTATCAACGTTTTTATCGACTATGGCTACAGGGTTATCGATGGAAATATTGACTTGTGGTATGACATAAGGTAATTTCGGTCCATTTTTTTCTGCCAAAATGACCTCATTTTCATAGTTAATTAAAACATCTCCCTGACCTTTTTGGAAAAATAAATCGCTAGCTTCACGGGCATCTTTTGTCAATACAGGAGTATTTTTATAAACTTTGGTGATATAGTCTAGCGCTGTCGCTTCATCACCTCCTGTTTGAGTCACCGAACCCCAGAAAGCCAAGAATTCCCAGATAGCGATCCCAGAAGTTTTCGGGTTAGCCGCAATCACTTTCACGCCATCTTTTGCCAAATCTGCCCAAGTCTTGATGCCTTTGGGGTTGCCTTCACGGGTTACAATCGCAGCTACAGATCGACTGACAATACCATTTCTAGGAGCTTTGATTTCCCAACCTGATTTAATCAAACCTGCTTGCTGAATTTTGTTGACATCCAGGGGGAGTGCTAGGTGTACTATATCTGCTTCTTGCGAGCCTGCAATGATAGCTGCTGCTTGAGTACCAGAACCCCCATAACTCTGCTCAAAGGTGACATTTTGGTTGTGTTCTTTCTTCCATTTTTCCACAAATTTAGGAATAATTTGGTCATGAGCAGCTTTGGTAACAGAGAAGGAAACGAGTCTGAGCTTGACATCAGACTTGGTAGCTAAACCACTTCCAGAACAGGCAGCGATCGCTATACTCAATACAGTGCCTACTAAAAATAGACACAAAAATCTTTGCACAGAACGTCCTTTCAACCAAATTCCCATGATTCGTTGACATGATGGTTGCATAGTCTGCAAAGCTTTCACAAAATAAGTCTGTATTCGCTCAATTTGGTGAGTTGCCAATTGTATCAGATGTAGCGACTTACTCATCAAAGTTCTCCTCCCCTAAAGATACGGTAGATTGAGCGAAATACCGTAATCATAAAGCATTATAGAGTAGTAAAACAATAATTATCCTTTGCCTTTATCTTTTGTTACCTATTGAGTCACTCTTTATCGAATGATTTCCTTTACAAGAAGCGATCGCAACAACACCCGTAAGGGAGATCTACAATCAGGTCGTGGTTTGAATCCCGACAGGAAGTGGATTCTGAATTCTGTATTCTGTGTTCTTTTTCAATCACTTTTATTTATCGTTTTGAAAAAAAAGAAGATTTGCTTTTATTTCATTGAAAGCCATATATTGAGGTCATGCGCTGCCAAGGTACCTTGCTGAGCAAAAAATCACCAATCTGATTGGTGGTGATTGCTTCCAAAAACTCTCATGTAAGCAACGCTCATGACTTGGTTAATTAGTACAGTAATTATTGGGATCTCTGCCGCTTTTGCAACCACCTTTGATGATAATTTATACTTGACAGCCTTTTTCGGGAAAGTTAATCGCATCTTTGGTCCACGGCACATTGTTCTTGGTGAATATCTTGGATTCACTGCATTAGTGATTGCTAGTCTCCCTGGTTTCTTTGGTGGTCTGGTCGTTCCAGAGGCTTGGATTGGATTACTAGGTTTTCTTCCGATCGCTATTGGTTTTAGTAATCTCATGAGTCGAGAAGACCAGAAAGAGGTAGTATTGCAAACTGTGTCAGTGGACTTAACCTCTCCTGCAAAATCTAAGCGCCATAAGAAATCACTATTGGAAACTCTACGCGATCCCCAAACCTACCGCGTTTCCGCAGTAACTATTGCTAATGGAGGAAACAACATTGGGATCTACGTACCGTTGTTTGCTAGTAGCAGTCTCCCAAGCTTGGGAGTCATTTTGTGTGTTTGCTATTTGACTGTTGGGCTGTGGTGCTTCCTATCTTACCACATGACTCGTAATCCTCTCATGGCTCCTGTTCTTGCTCGTTATGGTCGGAAAGTCTTCCCGTTTGTGTTAATCTGTTTGGGATTCTCCATCCTGATGAAAAGTGAAACGTATCGACTTTTACCTAGTCTTGCAATGTTTTCCAATTAGGTATTAAGGGAATTGGGAATTGGGCATTGGGCAATGGGCAATGGGCAATGGGAATTGGGAATTGGGCAATGGGAATTGGGCATTGGGAATTGGGCATTGGGAAGAAGGAATAAAGGTGTATCTAGCTGAGCAAAAATCAAATAGGAGTCCTATAGAACAAAATGTGGCGTTGCATATTTGCTGGATGATTTTATTTTCTTTGCTTACTAGAAAACTTCTTTCTTGGCGCTCTTTGCGTCTTCTCTTCTCCTGTCGGAGACGCTGCGCGTTCGCCTTTGGCTTCGCCCAAGGGGCGAAGGCGGTTCGTACTTCATCCCCTCTTTGTGCAACGCCCAAAATGTTAGTTCAGGTGCAGATAAATGAGGCATGCTCGTCATATACAAGTTTGAATCCTTAATATGGATATCATTGTAATTTACATAAAACTTTTTCAAATCGCTCTAGTCATCTTAGTACTTTTGATGAGCTTAGTTGTTGCTTTCCCCTCTTGGGCAAACAGAACACCGTACTCAAGCAATATTTCTGACTACTTTGAAATAGGTCAAAGAGTTATTTGGTTTTATAAAGCTCGCGCTGATTCTAGCAATGTCCAGAGAATTCCTGCTGAAGTCGTTAAGCTAGGCTCCAAGCAAGTGCAAGTCAGGGTGCGAAAACAAAACAACGGGTTTGTCAATCGTTGGGTGAATCGAGACAGACTGGAAGATGACAGGAGTAACAATTCTTTTTAGTGATAATCGGGTAAATCAGTTATCAGTGAACAGTTATCAGTGAACAGGTGTATGGTGAACCAACGCGAATGACGGCTTTCGCGTTGGTTCACCACCAACGATGCGCGATCAATTGGTTATCGGACTTAAACAAAGAGCGAAGATGCGCTCTTTACTGATAACTGATAAGTGATAACTGTTAAAAACAGTAGGACATTTTGCGCTCTTAGGGATGCTTCCAAAGCAAATCATCACTTTTATCTATCGATATCAAAAGTAATAATATTTGCTTTTAGAGTTTGACTGGTTTTATCTTGAAATCAAGGTGAATTAAACGCAGACAAAAAAGCGAGACTTAAGAGGAAGAAACTCATGAACAAACTCAATTCAAAAAAATTAACCTCCTGGATTGTAACTGCAGTATTTCTAGTACTTGTAGCGGGGTTTTCTCTGCTTAACCAGCCCAGCGCCCTAGCTCAATCAGAAACACCATCTGTACCCACGAAATCTACATCTGCTCCAGTTATATCTCCGGTAGCATCTCCTATAGAGTCTGTGACAGCGAATGTGAGACGTTTATTAGAAACCAGAGAATGTGTTGGGTGTAACCTGATTGGTGCAAGCCTAAAGGATGCGAACTTGCAAGCGGTAAACTTGGAGGGTGCGAACCTGCAAAGTGCAGACTTAGAGAGAGCGAACTTACAGGGAACAAACCTACAAGCGGCAAATTTGCAGGGAGCAGATCTGGGTAAGGCAAACATAGCAAGAGCAAACCTACAGAGAGCAAACCTATTTAATGCAGATCTAGAGAAGGCAAACCTGCAAGCGGCAAATCTGCAAGCAGCAAACCTACAGAAAGCAGACTTGGAGAAGACAAATCTAACAGCTGCGAACATAGAAGGGGCAAACCTACTGGGGGCTGATTTGGAAGATGCAATAACACCCCAAGGAATCACGACTCAGTGATAAATTTTTCAGTGGGGGTCAGAGTCCCCCATCTATAAAATTTATCAGTCCTTATTCTATTTTGCTTACCCCGTCTAAGTCTGGTGACTTTGGACGGGGACTGCGCTTAATATATCTTGTTCAATTGAGAGCCGCTATAGTGTCAATTTACGTCGTGTCAGCACCCAAAAAATACCCCGACAAAAAATACCCCGATGTTCTCGGGGTATGCGGTGCTTTCATCTATGCAGCGTATTCCAGTGTTGTATTGTATTGTGATTTGAGTAAAGCAATTCCACACCATCCCAAAGGCATAAAACGCTAATACGTAACGTTATATACATATTGATTTCAAAGGGTAAAGGTTAAGGGGAAAAAGCTGGAATTGTGTACTACACACCACACTCAACTTCTACAAACAGCCTTGATAATTAAGTGCTGTCAACTACAAAAACCCCGACTTCATCGGGGTTAAGGGTGTTTGCCAAAACAGGTTTCCTGTGACGTTTATATTGTGGTCTAGAAACAAGCGATCGCACGCCACCCAAAAGATATAAAGCTGAAATTTGTGATGTAGTATACGTCTTGCTAATTTATAATTCGTCATTGAATAAGTTATAATGTTTTGCAAATAGAAGTAGGCTGCACGACACAACGTTAACGTACCTATTCGTGAGCAAGAAATTTCTCCAAGCTTGGTACATCCACCCAACTTGATGTGTCATTAGATTGATGGGATAAATCCATCAATAACTGTGAGTAAACTCCTTCTCGCAACGATGGAACGATTTCTTCCTTGCGTTCCATTCCTTGCACCCATTGGTCTACAACTCTCATAAACGCAGAAATGCGACCATCAGCATAATTTTTCGGAAATAATAACCGATCAGGAATTTCTATTTCGGTCAGCGGTTTACCTGGTTGAGAAGACCAAACACGGAACCCATGTATGTAATCTTTTTGATTTTCACTTCCCAAGACTAAAGTACCGCGATCGCCATAAACTTCTATCCAATGAGTACGTGATGCATGAACTACAGCACTGATGGAAACTTGACAAGGCGTCCCATCCGCCAACTCTAACATGAGCATACAGGTGTCATCCGTTTCCACAGGCTTTAATTCTCCAGTGTTGGAGTCTCGTCGTTCGGTGATGGCGGTACTGAAATGGGCGCTTAACTTGCGTACAGGACCAAAGAGCCAATGAATATAATCAAAAGTGTGAGATCCCAAAGACCCTAATGCACCGCCTCCTTGGTCTTTGCGAGAATACCAGTTCCAAGGGCGAAGAGCATCAGCACGAGAAGAACCTAACCAATCAATTCTGATCAAACGCTTTAAACCCACATAATCTTGTGACAACAGTTCCGAAAATAATTGCCATCCTGGTACAAAGCGAAATTCAAAGTCTACAGTTGCAATCACATCTGCTTTTTGCGCTAACTGGTAAAGTTCTCTAGCTTCGGCTGCATTTATAGTTGTGGGTTTTTCTATTAATATGTGTTTCCCAGCTTGCAGCACTGCTCTTGCCATTTCATAATGCAAAAATGGCGGTGTGGAAATACTAACTGCTTGGACTTCTTGTAGCCCGACAATATCTGCGATTGTGTTACAGGCGTGGGCAATATTGTAGGATTCTGCAATGGCTTTGGCTTTATCTAAATCTCGGTTATACACAGCTACGACCTCTGTGTGAGGATGAGCCAGAAATCCAGGAATATGGACTTTCTGACCAAATCCCGTGCCAACAACAGCAACGCCAATCACAGCTAAACGAATTCCTTTTAATATTTTATCTATATTATTATACCATTCTTGAGTTAAATTAATTCTCAGTTATCAAAAAAGAATGCAGGAGTCAGGAGTCAGAATCCAGAATGATTTTGTACGACGCTCGGTTGAATAAACGGGTTTAATACCCCCGCCTCTATAGGCGGTCTACAATCTATTAGTGGTATAAAGCCTTGCAAGGATTTCATTCTGACTCCTGTATTCTGTTTTATGAGTCATGAATTATAAATTTTTTAGACTTTAGAACTGATGATTTTATCATCTCAAAAATCGAATTGTAAAAGGGTAGCGATAATGCTGACCTTTGTAAGCTTTGATAGCTGCAAAATTTACTAGAATTAATTGTGATAGCATTAATACTGAAATAAATACACCAAGAACAGCTAGTAAACTATTAAAAACAGTATCTAACTGTTTTGCTATCAAAGTTGTCATAATTGCAATACCAAAAGTGACAACAACCAGAAATAGCGATGCAACTATAACAATAAAAGCATAAACTGTTAGTGATAGTTGAAAATTCAATGATTCTTTTCCTTGAAAGTCAATCCAAGGGTCTTTTGTTTTTTTCCAAGACCAAATTATCAATGGTCCTAAGAAATTCAGAAACGGCAAATATAAGGGAATACCGAGAAATAATACGCCAGCGAGTGGTAGCCACAACAAAGCCGAGAGGTGACACAACATTGCCCATATACGAACTTGTTGCTTGGGATTTTTTCTCATGGCTTTGATTTTTCTGGTGGAGGTGTTGAATAATTATCCACCGTACCATATTTAACGTGAGTTCGACGGAATTAAAAAACAGCAGGAGGTAGAGCAGGTAAGTCTTTAGGAGAAATATCAAGAGACGGTTTTTGAGATCAATAGGTGTAAGCAGCCAAACCAGCCATTAAATTGACTAAAAAATTGAAAATGCTTCGATGCCCTTGAATGTTCTATTTGGCACAGGTTTTTGAGATGGTCATTGACTGATTCAATAACTGCACACTAAGTTAGGATAATTTTATCAATCAATTTGACGCTTGCGATTTTTCATCTTCTTCTTGGATTTAGTAACTAACTGTAAACCTCGTTCATATAACTCCTCAAACAGTTTTTGTGAAATATATTCTCGGTCACCAAATAGTTTTCCTTAATTCAATCTCCGCAACATCGAACCAACTACCATTACGGGGAGTTTCAAAGGAAACAGGGAAACCCACGCGCCAATAGTGGGATTGAGACATCGCCCTTGGCGTCTCCCTTTGGGAGAAGGACGCCGTATTATCTCAGGTTCGGTTGATTAGTTGTGATTACCGTGATATCTGCACACCACCCTTTAATCACTCTCAAGGGTAGGTTTTTTAGATTAGACCAATTTTTTGGGTAGGGTAGGCACTGTTTACCGTTCGCTGAAACTGCTATTTTTACGTTGTGAGCAGTGTCCACCTTACAGTTATTGAGAATGGTGAGCCAGCGCGGTATTGGGGTTTCCCCCATGAGCGACTGGCGAACGCGGAGGGTGCAAGATCTCAGTTATTCAACAGCCACTCATACCAATTCTCTAAACCAGTTCCAGTGAGTGCAGAAACCTGAAAAACTTGAATTTGAGGATTGACTTGCTGAGCATATTCTATGCAACGCTGAACATCAAATTGTACATGAGGCAGCAAATCTATTTTCGTGAGAATCATCACCTGACTAGCGCGGAAGATATGAGGGTATTTTATCGGCTTATCTTCTCCTTCTGTCACTGAGAGAATGACGACTTTGAAAAGTTCTCCTAAATCAAATAAGGCGGGACAAACAAGATTACCAACATTCTCAATCATCACCACTGAATTAAGAGGTGGATTGAGTTGTTGTAACCCTCGTTCCACCATGGCTGCATCTAAATGACAGCCTGTTCCTGTGTTGATTTGGACAACTTGACAACCAGTTTCTTGAATTTTTTTGGCATCGTTCGTTGTTTCTTGATCGCCTTCAATAACGTTAATAGGCAATTTATGCTTTAAATCATTGATAGTTCGGGTTAAAAGAGTCGTTTTTCCTGAGCCAGGAGAACTCATCAGATTTAATGCAAGGATATTTCTCCCCTTAAACCATCCTCGATTTTGAGCAGCTATTAGGTTATTTTTTGCTAGAATATCATGCTCTAAAGAGAGAGTTGTGCCATGTATCTTAGCATGAATTTGAGATGCTTCAGTGATATGGTCGTGACTGTGGGAATGCGTGATGACAGTGCCATCTGGTAAAGTATGAGTATGATGATGTTGCTGGGTATCATTTACAGAGTTCATTGTTACGACTTCACCTGTTTTAGGATTAGTCATTTTCACTTCGGCATCATCAGAACAACCACAGGTTACACACATACTTCCTCTATTTCTATTTCCTTAATTTTCAGTTCTTCTCCAGCTATTAAATCCAGATGTACGCTACCACATCTACAACGTCCAAAAGGCTTATCTAAAGGAATTTCTACACCACATTGGCGACATTTTGCTAATCCTGGAGTTTCCAAAATGTCTAACTTTGCCCCTTCTAAAACAGTGCCTTGAGTACAAATATCAAAACAAAATTGTACCGCTTCTGGCAGAATAGCTGAAAGTTTACCAATTTCTAATAATACTCTTTTGACTTGTGTACCATTTGCATATTCAGCTACAATAGCCACAATATTTTGAGTAATTCCTAATTCATGCATTGAAGTGCTAGCTAAGTAAATGCTTATTCAATCTTAAATAGTAGAGGTAATTTTCGCTGTTTAACGTACCACAATTAACAAATTCTTGGTAATTGCTCGCCAACAAGCATATCAACAATACGTTCAGTACCAAAAGTAGTTTTTAACAAGACAACACCAGAAGGTGAGGGAATAACCTCACCGATAATACAAGCATCTTTTCCGGTTGGGTGAGATTTCATAGCTGATACAACAATATCAGCATTTTCGCGTCCTACCACAACTACTAATTTACCTTCATTTGCCAAATACAATGGATCAAAACCTAATAGTTCGCAAACGCCCTTGACTTCTTCACGTACAAGGAGAAACTGCTCATCTAGGCGAATTCCCACACCAGAACTGAGAGCAAACTCATTTAACACTGTGGCTAAACCGCCGCGTGTTGCATCCCGCATAGCATGAATATTAGGACAGACATTCAGGATAGTTTCAACTAAACTATTTAATGGCTGACAATCACTTTCAATATCAGTTTCTAATGCTAATTCTCCACGGGCAATTAAAATTGCTGCACCATGATTGCCCAATTCACCATTAATAATCACTGCATCTCCTGGTTGAATGTTGTGGGCAGAAATATCAACTCCTGTTGGAATGATACCAATACCAGAAGTATTAATAAATAATTTATCTGCCGCACCACGAGGGACGACTTTTGTGTCACCAGTTACGATTTGTATGCCAGCTTTTTGAGCAGCTGCTTGCATATTTTCAGCGACACGCCGCAAAGTTTCTACAGCAAGTCCTTCTTCTAAAATGACACTACAGCTAAGATACAACGGTTTGGCACCACTCATTGCTAAATCATTAACTGTACCATTGACAGCTAATTTCCCAATATCACCACCTGGAAAAAATAAAGGGTCTACAACATAAGAATCAGTGGTAAAAGCAAGTCTGTTTCCCTGTTGCATAAGACTTGCTAAATGAAAACTGGCTTGGTCTTCTAATAGAGAGAGAGTAGGATTATCAAAATTTTTGACAAAAATATCATCAATTAAATCGCGCATTGCTTTACCGCCGCTACCATGCGCGAGAGTGATATGAGTGTCTCGCACTTTACCTTGATGACAGCGGACTTTTTCGACTTTTTGAAAGAGGAAATGCTGTGTTGAATGAGAATTGGAAAAGTTCATCTTATTAACTTGTATTTAGATATTTTATTTGTGAGGTGCGTTAGCGTAAGCATAACGCACCTAAAAATTAACTTTTCACTGTTTTCTCATCATGCCTATCACTATGCTTATCTGAATGCATTACACCTCCAACAACCCAATTTTCGCGTTCAAATTTATCTATGTGAACTGTCACCCATTCAGGCTTAGTACCCAAAGTAGAAACAAGTGCGTGAGTGACTGCTTGCATCAGTTTTCGTTTAAGTTCAATAGAGTGACTTTCAGCAATTTGGATAGTGATAAATGGCATATGAATCCTCAATGTTTGTTTTTCAAGTTTTAATTTTTAACTTTTAACTTTTGACTTTTTTTACACTCTTACCTTTTCTTTGTCAAGTATCATTCTCTTTGCAAAGTGAGAGAAGCGACCATACTTGTAGTAAGCTGCACAAGCACCTTCAGAAGAAACCATGCAAGTTCCAATCGGTGTTTCTGGAGTACATGCTGTTTCAAAAACTTTACATTGCCAAGGCTTCAAAACTCCTTTGAGGATTTCTCCACATTGACAAGCTTTATGGTCAGCAACTTTTAGATTAGGAACGGTAAATTTCAATTCTGCATCAAATTCAGCATATTCAGCACGAATTTTTAACCCAGACTTGGGAATCTCATCTAAACCACGCCATTCAAAACTTTCTCGCTCTTCAAAAACTTGATTCATGGCAGTAAGCGCCACTTGATTTCCTGTCTTTTCTACCAATCGGTTATACTGATTCTCAACTTCACAACGATTTTCTACGATCTGTTGCAATAGCATCCAAATCGATTGAATAATATCTAAAGGTTCAAAACCAGAAATCACAATAGGTTTTTGATATTCTTGAGAAATAAACTGATATGGTTCAGTACCAATTACCATACTGACATGACCAGGACCGATAAATCCATTGAGTTGTAAATCCGAATTATCTAAAAGTGCTTTTAAGGCGGGAATCACGAGAACGTGATTACAAAACATACTGAAGTTAAGAATTCTTTCAGATGCTGCTTGTAGGATAGTAAAAGCAGTGCTAGGGGCGGTTGTTTCAAAACCCAATGCGAAAAATACAACTTCTTTATCAGGGTTATCTTTAGCAATTTGTAGACTATCTAGAGGAGAGTAAACCATACGAATGTCTGCGCCTTGTGCTTTAGCTTGCAACAAGCTTGTTTTAGAACCAGGAACCCGCATTGCGTCTCCAAAAGTTGTGAAGATAATGTCATGATTTTGGGAGATAGAGATAGCATCATCTAGTCTTCCTTTTGGCATCACACATACAGGACAACCTGGACCATGAATTAATTCAATTGCTTCAGGTAAAATTTCTTCAATACCATATTTAAAAATAGAATGAGTGTGACCGCCGCAAACTTCCATGATTTTGATAGGCTTTTTCAGCCGTTGAGATAATTTTTTAATGGCACGGAATAAAGCGTCAGCTTTTCTCGGTTCTCGAAATTCATCAACGTATTTCATATCAGATTTGAATAAAGAGTTTTGAATTTTCTGATAACTTAAGCGCTTACTATAGCAATCCTAAATAGGTTGTGAAAAATCTAGCCTTCAGAAACCCGGTTTCTCTGTGTTCACGAATGATTTAGGACTGCTATATGAACCCTTTGCTATGACTTCTGCTAATTCTTCCAAAAGTTGCAGTGTTTCCATAGCTTCTTTTTCGTTAATTCGGTTCATAGCAAAGCCTACATGAACTAGCACCCAATCGCCCATACAAGATTCAACAGGATGCTGTTCATCAACAATGCAAGCAATATTAACTTGACGCTTCACACCACCAACATTGACAACAGCTAATTTCTGTTTAACGTCAGTTATTTCTATAATTTTACCTGGAATTCCTAAACACATTTTGTATTTTCCATTTTTAGAAAACTATTTAGTAGCTATTGTTACTTTTTGCCAACTAACCATTAACTATTTACAATCAATAACTATTAATTCATTAATCTAGCAGCTGCAATGATAGCTTGTCCTAGCGATAAACCACCATCATTAGGCGGAACTAAACTGTGAGTCAGTACATTTATCCCTAACGCTTGTAAGTGTTCTGTAACTTGCTTTAACAGAATACAATTTTGAAAAACTCCCCCTGTTAGCACAACTTGATGAATGTCATTTTTTTGACGCAAATTATCAACCATTTCTACAATGGTATTAGCCAAGCTTGTATGAAATTTAGCAGCAAGAACTACTTGAGGAGTATGCTGCTGTAAGTCATTCAGCAAGGCTTGCCACATTGGATGTGAATCTATATGATAAATATTATCTGAAACAACAAATTTAAAATGATAATTTAAATATTCTTTATGATTTAGGAAAATAGTATCAGCCAAAGCTTCCATTTCAATTGCTGCTTGTCCTTCATAGCTACATTCTTCTCGGCAAATACCAATTGCAGCAGCGACAGCATCAAATAAACGCCCTACTGATGAAGTCAAGGGAACGTTAATTTCTTTTTCGACAAGCTGATTGAGAAGTTTCAGCGGCTTTTGTTCTAGGAATTCTAAAATCTCTAAATTTCTGTATTTTTGTTTTAAATCTTCCCAAGAAAAGGCAGATATTAACTGGGCGTATGTGTTACGCCAAGGTTCTCTCATTGCTTGTTTTCCACCAATCATTGGTACTGGCTTAAATGTCGCCAATCTCTTAAACTGGCGATAATCTGCTAACAAAAATTCTCCGCCCCATAGTGTTCCATCTTCACCATAACCCAATCCATCTAATGCAATACCTAAAACAGGTGGCGAGTTAATATGTATACCGTTTTCTGCCATACAAGCAGCAATATGGGCGTGATGATGTTGGATGTGGAGTAGGGCGTACTGATTGGTGTATGCAAGTTCTTTACCAAGTTTCGTTGACAGATATTCGGGGTGTAAGTCAACAGCGATCGCTTCTGGTTGATGCTCAAATAAATTTAAGTAAAGATTGAGCGTATCCTGATAGGATTTGAAAGTTGCTGCACTTTCTAAATCTCCTATATGTTGAGATAAAATCGCTTTCCCATCTCGCAATAAACAAAAAGTATTCTTTAGCTGACTGCCCATTGCTAAAATGTGAGTAACACTTTCAAATCCAGATGGTAAATTGATAGGTGCTGGTGCGTATCCTCTCGCACGACGAATTGTTAGTACTTTATCGCTAGCAACCCGCACTACTGAGTCATCTACTCGGTTAACAATGTCTCGATTGTGTAGAAGAAAATAATCAGCAATCTTTCCTAGCTTCTCACGCGCTTCGACATTATCAATACATTGTGGTTCATCAGAAAGATTACCACTTGTGAAAACAATCGGGCGATTCATTCGCCTCAAAATGAGGTGGTGTAACGGGGTGTAAGGTAGCATGAAACCCAAAGTATTTTGCCCCGGTGCAACCGAAGGCGCTAGGGGGGGAGTTTTGAATTTTGGGTTTTGAATTTTGAATTTTGAATTTTGAATTTTGAATTGTATTCTCCCACTTCCCCTTTCTTCATCGTCTCTGTGTTTCGCCTGGATTAATACAACAGGCGCGGTGGGACTTTCTAGTAATTCTCTTTCCTTGGTGGTGGGGGTGCAGTACTCTTCAATAACTGATATGTCTCGCGCCATTAAAGCAAAAGGCTTTTGATTGCGCTGCTTCCGGTGGCGCAGTTTTTGCACAGCTATTTCCTGAGTCGCATCGCAAGCTAGATGAAATCCACCTAACCCTTTAATGGCAACAATCTCACCTTTTTGTAATAAGGTACAAACGGCATCAATATCGTCAAGCATAGAAAACATATGAGATGTAATTGGTTTACTATCAGAACGTTCTAACCAGGCTTTAGGACCGCAAATTTGACACGCTACAGGCTGGGCGTGAAAATGACGGTTTTCAACATCCTTGTATTCCCTTTCACACTCTGCACACATAGCAAAAGTAGCCATACTTGTGTTGCGGCGATCATAAGGTATGGCGCGAATGATACTTAGGCGAGGACCGCAATGAGTACAGTTTGTGAAAGGATAACGATACCATCGACTGAAGGGGTCAAAAATTTCGGCTTTACATTTTGGACAAGTCGCAGCATCGGAAGGAATTTCTGTTTTCACCGCACTGCTGACACTGTGAGAAATGACAAAATCTTGAAAGGTTGATTTGCCTTCATAACGCTTGCGCGTCACTTCATCAATTCTCGCTAATGGGGGACACTCTTTCTGTAATGTTTGGACAAATTCTTCTATAGATTCTTCACAACCAGATGCCCAAATTAAGACACCTTGACCGTCATTATAAACTTCGCCTTGCAATCCGTATGCTTTTGCAAGTCTATATACTGTAGGACGGAATCCTACTCCTTGAACGATACCGCGAACTCTGATTTCTTCAGTAGACATAAGATTTTTAACGAACCGCGAAGACGCGTTAGCGAAGCGTGCGCCCTTGGCGCATAGGACGCAAAGAAAGAAATGTAAAGTAAATAATGGAAGTATTTAGGTTATTTTCCAAAGTAAAATTCGGTTATTTCCTGAGTCAGCGATGACCGCAGTATTTCCACATACTTTTATTCCGTAAGACCAATTTAAACTATCTCGTTTTGGTAACCCAAAATCACGATTTTCACCTTTACTTTTAAAGTCTCTTTGTCCAGCAAGTGCATGACTCTCAGCACGTTGCAAAGACAAAATTGATGATGGCTTTTTCCAGCCTAAAATCCTTGAATTAGCAGTATCTGCAACGAACAGCCACTCACTAGCAGCAGCTACGCCGTAGGGCATACTCAAACTATTGGCACTGGGAAAATAAACTCCTTGATTCATTTCGACTGAATCAAAAGTTTTTTGTCCTAATACCACTGCACAAGGAGCATTGTTTTCTGTTGGAATTCCCTGCCAAATCATGACACGATGATTACCCGCATCAGTAACAACTAAATTTTCTTCCCAAACGGTAATGTCATGACACCAGCGCATACTCGATGCTGAGGGAGTACCACCGCCATTCTCATCGCGGGACATCATATTTGGTTGTCCCAAAACTACATCGGCAGGTTGACCATTTTCTTCAGGTAATTGATGCCAAATTAAGACCCGGCGATTTCCTGTATCAGCAACAAATAGCTTACCTTGATGATAGAAAACTCCATAACACCAGTTCAAAGTATGAGCGGCTGCTTCTTGAGTTCCTCGATTTGGTTCATTCTCAGTGAAATGGGTTTGACCTAATACTAAATCTGCTGGAACATTACTATCTTCTGGTAGTTTTTTCCAAATCAAAACGCGATGATTCCAAGCATCTGCAACTGCCAAACCTTCACCACAAGCACAAATTCCAGTTGGTACACTTAGTGTTGCCCTTCCAGGTTTACCTTTGGCATTTTGTCCTTCATAGTTAAAGTCCGGTTGTCCAATAACCCAATCAGCCGGTTGACTATCTTGAGTGGGGAAATTTCGCCATCCTAATAAACGATGATGTCCTGTGTCTGATACCCATAATGGTCCAGTTTCAGATATTAAACAAGCACCACGAGGACCAAACATTTCTCTACTGCTAGGTACGACAGGTATTGCTAATTGACCTACCTCAAAAATCTTTCCTAAAATAACTTCTGCACCTTGAGACAAAAAAGGTAAAAGTCGGGGAACTTTTGCCGCTTCTGTTTCATCTTTTGGTGTAAGAGTCATTTTAGTCGCTGTGTTCATCGGTCAATTTGGAATAAAGAAACACTGCTTTTATTACCCTCAAATAAACTTGGGGTTTAAAGCTTAAGTTAGTGAAAACTAGCTGAAATACATTTCAGGTTTACTAGTTGAACAGGTTTTAGCTTTCAGCTTGAAATTGATTTCAAAGCGAAATAGGGTTTGTCAAAGTGTCTGTCATTTTCACCTCCTTTTCAAATAGTTATTTGTTTTTTAAAAACTATCAACCACTAACCATTACCGATTTCCGCAACTTCTTGCAGTACCTGTGCTACAACTTGCGCTTGTTCTATTTGTCCATACTGGGTAAAAATTTCCCAAGCTTCTTGATAATAAGCACGCGCTTGCAAAAGATTTTTATGATTCCCGACTTCTGGTTTTTCTGGGTTATCAGGTAAGTTTAATAAGGCATTCGCTTTGTTAGCAATTGTGTTGGCGTATTCTAGAGGTGTGTCTTTGAGGTTACGCACTTTTAACGCCTCGTCATAAGCAGCGATCGCTCGCACAATATTCTCCAAAGGATGGGAACTTGGTAGATATTGCAAAGCGTTACCCAGATTATTCTGCAACATCGCATATTCCCTTGGATGGTTTATTAATCGAATATGCTTCAGCGCCTCCTCAAAAGTCTGCACTGCTAACCCTTGACGCAGGTATTCTTTTTCTGACGTCAGGGGTATCGAGAGGTAAGCAATTGCAATATTGTTGTGTAAAATTGCATATTCCTGCGGGTACTTTTGCCAAGTAAAAATCTGCAAAGCTTTCTGATAAGCCTGGATGCTATCCGTCATCCGTGCTAAGTTGAATGGCACAAGCGACTGCAACACTAATCCAAAGTTCATTTGGGCTTCTGCCACTTCCTCTGGTCGGGCAAGCTGTTGTAAAATAAGCAGTGCCTCTTCTAATTGTTCTTTCGCTTCTAACAACAGTTGTTCCCCAACATCGGGAATTGACTTCAAAGCCACTGCTATTCCTGCTTTCGCTCTAGCTTGCCAAAGCAAATTATCCTCACCACACAAATCATACGCTTGGTGACACAACGAAACTGCATTCCATAAATCTTGGGCAGTTTTCGGCTTTTTTTGAAAGCCTTGCGCCATTTCAAGCAACATTTCGATTTTTTCTTGTGTCGTTGCTGGAGACGAGGCTATGATATCCATTGCCGCCTTCACCGCAGAATCTGTCATGCTAGGGGTCATTACCATCTTCCTATAGCAGGTTGGAGAATTGAGTATTTCAAGTCCGCGCACCCTCAAAACGCATATTCCTTACGTCTTTGGGCTGTACCAACCAAGCTTGTTTACGCAGATGATGAGTTTTGTTTCGGTAAATCCCCTCTTTGCAAAATGAGGCGCTTGAGTTCCCTGTAGATGAGAGGCTTGAAGATAAAAGGGGGTACAGTGATGTTAAGCGTTCAGTGTTTTTGCCAGAAGACTGATAAATGCTCCTTGAATTTATTAAATCTATTCTCTTTTAAGATAGAACATTTCCATTAAAAAAAATAGACTTTTTTGTTATTTTTTCATATAAAAATATTTTAACTTACTTTTCAAGAAAAATGTTATCGCTTAACTGTTTTATAAAATTTGGTTTTTCAATACCTAATATACCAAAAGACAAGTCATTTTTGTTGAATATGAAACCACAGATGCATACAGAGCATTTATCTGTGTTTATCCGCGTGCATCTGCGTCTATCTGTGGTTCTTGAACTTTTTAATCTATTAGAAGCAAGGGAGAGAAAATAGGAAATCTTACACGCAAAAAGGAGAGTAACTCGTCAACGTACCGCAATTACATTAGCAATCTCAGGACAATGTGACTTAATTGCCTGCTCAATTCCTTGAGATAAAGTGAGAGTTGAAGCCGGACAATTACCACAAGCTCCGATTAATTTGACTTCAACTGTATCTGGTGGTTTAATATTTACTAATTCCACATTACCATTATGGCTTTTTAAACCTGGACGTACTTCATCAAGTGCTTGCTGAATCCGTTGTGCTAGCGGCGGTCTAGGAGGCTTTACGAGTTCGTGATAAAGCAAAACTCCATACACAACTTCGTCTTTAACAGCACTACGTATAGCTGGCATCGATTCTTGCTTCACACTTTTAATTAAACGTGTTAATGCCTCTTTGTGCAATGCTTCAATAGCTCGTTTTAAACCTACAACGACACCTCTGTGGGTTTCATCCCACTCAGAGATAATTGCCTCAAAACGGCTGATTTCTTTTACTAATTCTTCTAGTGTGTCATTGATCATTAGTCAATAGTCATTGGTCATTAGTCATTAGTAAGGGTTTTAGGCGTTTTTACATTTCTTAAGTAGCTGGTGTTTATTTCCACTTATCTACTTAGAACGACTGAAACCTTACTTCATTTTGCTTACTTCATTTTGAAGTCCTTTAGAAGAAATGGCATCATTGTGCCTGTGACTAAGCTAGAAATTGCAACTGCTAGTAACAAGGGTAGTTTCACAAAAGCTAATAGCACTAGTAGCAGTGAACCTAGGCTAGTACCAATTGCTGTTTGTTGCATAAAATGGATGGGGTCACGTATTAACTGCCCTTTGAAAAATAACTTAGCAGAAAACCATCCAAGCTGAAACATAATTTCTCCTCTTAATTTATGAGAACCTTTAGTATAACGAGTCCTAAAATCACTACTGGGATGACACCAGCAGGACCCAAGAATCCACCAAGCATGGCAGAAAATTGATAGCCAAATTCTTTACCAGCTAACATCATTCCACCAAGAGCACCACCAACGACAGATAAGAAAATTGCTATTAAGAGCAACATGAATCCAGTGATGAGGTCAATATCGCCTACTATTAAGCTTGTGAGTAAGTCTGTCATGTTGTTATTTTCCTCATTAGCAAATGACTAGAAATTGTGATATAAAAACTAATCAGTATATTCTAGATTTGAGATTTTATTTTCTATATTATGCAGTTTTCTATTTATTAACTGTTAATTGCTTACATTTGCCTTCTTCATTCAATAAATTTTCTATCATTTCTATCAGTGTAATTTTTATTTTTAAAAAGTTATTACAATAACTTTTTAGTTGGCTGGATAAATCTGTTTTTGTCATGCTTTCATGAATTTTAAGAGTGTTGTAGATCGTGACATCCAAAAATAGCTCATAATTAAAGCTAAATGTGAAGACACAGGAACAGGAAAGATCCTCATACGGTTTTGCTAAGTCTTGCCCTGCCTAAGTTACTGACGAACATAAGGTGATTTCATTTCAACACAATCAGAGGGTTAGGGTATGTACAAAGCCTATTTTGCTGGAAAACATTCTTACAAATTTTGTCTGTTAAAACTCTACCAAACTCATTATCCAAGTTACGCATTATCGACAATAAAAAGACATAGCAAATGACTAACGTACTATGGTTGCAAGGTGGTGCTTGTTCAGGTAACACCATATCTTTTCTGAATGCTGAAGAACCCACTGTCTGTGATTTAATCGCTGATTTTGGTATTAAAATCCTTTGGCATCCATCTTTAGGACTGGAACTCGGTGAAAACTTGCAAACACTTTTGTGGGATTGTATTTCGGGCAAAATTCCTTTGGATATTCTGGTATTTGAAGGTACGGTAGTTAATGCCCCTAAAGGGACTGGTAATTGGAATCGGTTCGCTGAACGTCCCATGAAAGATTGGTTACTTGACCTCTCAAAAGTTGCCAACTTTGTTGTAGCAGTGGGAGATTGCGCTACATGGGGAGGACTCCCCGCTACTGCACCCAATCCCAGTCAGTCAGAAGGATTGCAATTTCTCAAACGGCAAAAGGGTGGTTTTTTAGGAACAGAGTACTTATCAAAAGCAGGGCTTCCAGTGATCAATATTCCTGGATGTCCCGCCCATCCTGATTGGATTAGTCAAATATTAGTGGCGATCGCAACAGGACGCCTTAGTGATATAACCCTTGATGAATTCCATCGCCCGCAAACATTTTTCAAGAGTTTTACACAAACAGGTTGTACCCGCAACATCCACTTTGCCTATAAAGCATCTGTTGCTGAATTTGGTCAGCGCAAAGGATGTTTATTCTATGACTTAGGTTGTCGCGGTCCAATGACCCATTCTTCCTGCAACCGTATTTTGTGGAATCGCGTTTCCTCAAAAACCCGTGCTGGAATGCCTTGCTTAGGCTGTACCGAACCTGAATTTCCCTTTTATGACCTCCAACCAGGAACTGTGTTTAAGACGCAAACCCTCATGGGAGTTCCCAAGGACATACCACCGGGAATGAAGAGACAAGATTATGCCTTTCTCACCGTTGTCGCAAAGAATATGGTACCTACTTGGGCTGAAGAAGATATCTTTACGGTTTAGTCATTAGTCATTGGTCATTGGTCATTAGTCATTAGTCATTGGTCATTGGTCATTAGTCATTGGTCATTAGTCATTAGTCATTAGTCATTGGTCATTAGTCATTGGTCATTAGTCATTAATCATTAGCAATTGGACTTTGAACAAATGGGAATTCAAACATTGGATATATCGCCGGTTGGAAGAGTAGAAGGCGATTTAGATGTCCGAGTGGAAATAGAAGATGGGCAAGTCGTGAACGCTTGGACACATGCCGAACTTTTTCGAGGATTTGAAGTGATTCTGCGTGGGAAAGACCCACAGGCAGGATTAATTGCGACTCCTCGTATTTGCGGTATTTGTGGCGGTTCTCACTTAACTTGTGCATCTTGGGCATTAGATACCGCTTGGGGAACAGAAGTCCCACGTAATGCAATTTTGGCAAGAAATTTGGGTCAAATTGTCGAAACAATCCAAAGCATACCTCGTTACTTTTACGGTCTATTTGCAATTGATTTAACACATAAAAAATACCAATACAGCCCTTTCTACGAAGAAGCTTGCAGACGTTTTACAGCTTTCACAGGCAAGTCTTACGAACTCGGTGTCACAATTTCTGGCAGACCTGTAGAAATTTACGCACTACTAGGTGGGCAATGGCCCCATTCTAGCTACATGGTTCCTGGTGGAGTTATGTGCGCCCCCACTTTAACAGACATCACTCGCGCTTGGTCAATTCTAGAATACTTCCGTACCAATTGGTTAGAACCTGCATGGTTGGGTTGTTCTCTGGAACGCTATGAACAAATTAAGACTTATGACGACTTCATGATGTGGCTGGAAGAAAACCCAAATCATGCTAACTCTGACTTAGGTTTTTATTGGCGCATGGGTTTGGATATTGGTCTAGATAAATATGGCGTTGGTTTAGGTAGGTACGTCACTTGGGGATATCTACCTCATGAAGATAAGTACCAGAAACCAACAATTGCCTCCCGCAATACTGCTCTTATTATGAAGAGTGGAGTGTATGACAGTTTCACTGACACTCATACCTTAATGGATCATACTTTTGCTCGTGAAAATACGACTCACTCTTGGTATGACGAAGGAACAGAAGATATTCATCCTTTTGATCGAACCACTCGACCGATTGAGCAGAATGATAAAGACTTCGATAATGCCTATACTTGGTCAACTGCTGTACGTCATCAAAACTATGGACGCTTGGAAGCGGGACCTCTAGCACGACAGCTTGTGGCGGGTGGAAAGCATGGAGAATCTTGGCAACATTACGACGGGTTTATCTTAAGTGCGTTTAAGGCAATGGGCGGTGCTAGTATTCACCTGCGTCAACTTGCACGAGTTCATGAAATTGTCAAGTTATATCGACAAGCAGAACACTGTTTGCGTGAGTTTCGATTGAATGACCCTTGGTATGTCAAACCCAAAGAAAAAGATGGACGTGGTTGGGGCGCAACAGAAGCCGCACGAGGTTCTTTGTGTCACTGGATAGAAATAGAAAATGGTAAGATTAAGAATTACCAGGTTATTGCCCCGACGACTTGGAATGTGGGACCCCGCGATGCTCAAGGAATACGCGGACCGATTGAGGAAGCTTTGATTGGGACACCTATTCAAAATCCGACTGACCCTGTGGAAGTTGGTCATGTGGCGCGATCGTTTGACTCGTGTCTAGTTTGCACTGTTCACGCCCACGATGCGAAGACGGGTGAGGAGTTGGCGCGTTTCCGCACGGCTTAGTATTGCGTTTGAGTGCGTTAGAGGATGTTTTAAAAGTGGGGGTAAACGCCTCAATCTCGTTTCGCACGCCCCTTTGACAGCTTGTAAGGGCGTAAAGCGGTTCCAAAAAACTTTGAAAACCACTCTACGTAAGCATCAGCCTTTTTTGACTGAGGGGAAGTTCAACTTAACAACACTACCCTCCCTACTGATGGTGGGTTTTTTATGTAGAAATATTTAGTCGCGCATGGCATTACTTTGCCATTATAGTAAAGTAAATTATGTAATTTCTCTTAGGGTTTGCAAAATCAAGGTCAAAGCATTGGTACCAATAGCTTGTTAGTTTTCTAGCTTGTTAGTTTTCATACTACTAAGGGTGGAGAGGCTACAAATCCAACATAAAGTAATTCCCAACTTCATGGAGGGAATAGAGGGCTTGCTGTTTCTCCCTGTAGTGGTTGATCCACTATAGAATGCACTTGTCTAGATAAGTCTAGATAAGTCTACTTTTGGGTAGACACTTTGTGAGCGGTTTGTAATCTTCAGCTTGTCTTACTCAATCTTGAATAAAGCTAAGAAACTTAATGCGAAGACTAAAACTTCTGAGTGTTTTGTTGATAGCGGGTTTATCGCTTAGCCTTTCAGTATTCATTTCTTCTGTTTTCCCATATAAAGTTTTTGGACAGGTTGGTACCAACATGCCTGACGATGCAACGTTAGTTGCACAGCGACAAACAGAAGTTAGTTCGGGCTTCGTAGTTGAGCCTCCGAATCAACCCCTTCGTCCAGCGGAGCGTGTCCGTCGCGATACCTATGGCGATGTGGGACTTGCTCCCCTGAGTACAGCAGCTCAATTGGATCGATTGCTCTTTCCTTCTGTTCCGCAATCAGCTCGCGAGAGAGTAGTGGAAGGGGCGTCGTTCTTTACCACCCCAGAGACCGTTACGAACGGCGCAGGGGCGATGGCTAACCAAACCCGATGTGCGGGTTGTCACCTGAATAACCTTGAGTCG
The DNA here is from genome assembly GCA_019359415.1 of Iphinoe sp. HA4291-MV1. Classification (GTDB taxonomy): domain Bacteria; phylum Cyanobacteriota; class Cyanobacteriia; order Cyanobacteriales; family Nostocaceae; genus Brasilonema. Next base: position 28,909 of record JAHHHH010000083.1, read on the forward strand.
GTTCCGGGTGTGGGGCTGCTCACGGGAATCTCTAACGTCAGTCGAGCTGGACGGTCAACCCCCACCAACTTCAGTTTTACGTCGGGTGATACCACCAATGGTGGTAGACCCGCTGGTGTTCGCTTAGATCCGGTCAATCTAGACGGTTCTGTTGACGAGAATATCATTAGTAAGGCTGACCCAGCCTTAGATGCAGTCAATAATACTGGGCGAACCGCAGCCTTTACGATCTTCGGGGACTTTTCACCGTCGGTTGAAGCGGACGATCCGACCAGATCTTACGATCCGCTGGATGGTTCTACAAACCGCGTCACAGGTAATGCACAGGATTTTGGTGGTTTCGTCCAGCATGTACGCCCCCCGATTGCTGAGCTTAAAGCTTTCGACCCGAGTATAGATTGCAAACCAGATGCGATCCCAAGCATCGCGGAAGATCGAAATCTTGGCACGATCAATCCAATTACGGGTTTGTCTGCAAGTGGATTTCGACGTGGTGTCGGTGAACGCGCTGGTCCTCCCTATATCGGACGTGGTCTGATGGAGGCTATTCCGACCCAGGACATCACAAACGCTCCCGATCCCTCTGACACTAGAGGCAGCAATTCGTCCCTGAAAACTGCTGTATTCCAGTGTACTGGTGATTGTGTGACGGGTGCGGTCAATATGATTCCTGCCAATGCGCCACCTGACCGACCCAACGCCCTAGCCTCTGGGGTAGGGCGTTTTGGTTTACGTGCAAATGGCGCGGAGATACTGCAGTTTATCATTGGGGGCTTGCAAGGTGAGCTTGGTCTCACGAGCTTGGCTAACAATAATGAGATCAATATTGCCGATCCCAATATTGCTCCTTACAATAAGAACTGCCGAAATCCAGTAGCCGACCCTGAGTTTCACCTCAGCACCCCATTCAGTGAGCGCAATTTCTTGCGCCTGACGGCTCCCCCAGAATTTGGTCCCAATCTCTTAGCCGTGCTGAATTCAAAAGATCCCTCTCGGCCTGGTTATGGCGACAGTCGTGTAGCCAGGGTTCAAAGGGGGGCGCAGCTTTTTGGTATCGATCTCACTGCCTTTGCCAACCGCATGATCCCTGGTCGTATGCCAATATCGGGCGATGATCGCGATCCCAATGCCATTAACCAAACCGATCAGATGGTGGGTTGCGTGAGCTGCCACACCCCAGTTCAAAGAACTGGTCGATCGCCTGCTTTTAACGACCCATCCTTGGGTACTGATGCAGCAGCGGTTACAGAAATTCTCAGCTCCCGTTGGGCACCGATTTTCTCGGATCTGATTCTGCACAAAGGTCCCATCATTGATGCTGAGCGGTTTGCACCAACTCCGCGCGATCCAATCCTTGTGAGCCGACCTACAGTTGTTCGCACTGACCGATCCGGCAGACGTTCAGGTCGAGATAATGATCGCAAAGGTGGTTCGGTTCAGACCTTCACGACGTATGATCTGCCCCGTAACCTGACTGATGATATCTTCTCAAACCAGAAAGCAACTGCTAAGGGTGAAGAGTTCCGTACACCGCCTCTGATGGGGATTGGTAAGGTTGGTCCTCCATTCTTGCATGATGGTAGTGTCTACTTGAGTATCCTGACCCGTGACACCACGCCTGCAGGTACTGTGTTTACCAATAGCGAAGTGACCAATGCACCGTTGGTTGTTCGCTCAGTAGACGATGCGCTTCGTGCAGCAATTGAGCTACATGACCTGCCTGCACCCGATGACGATAAGACCTCTAAGCTGCCGGGTGGTGGATGCCCTGTTCCTCCAGATGGCAAAGTCGTCAATAAAATCGGCAATGTTATCGACTATGGCTCATCGCCTAAGGATGTCATTTGCCCACCTTATACCAGTGCTCTTTCGACCACTCATCGAAGTGAAGCACGCGAAGTTACCGCTCGTTTCCGTTCTTTAAAACCTTCCGATCAACAAGCGATGATTGATTTCTTGAAGGAGCTATAAAGTCTCTCCAATATCTCTAACATCGATTGTTTGCGGATTTCACTACAGGGACGTTCTTAAGAACGTCCCTTCTTTTAACCCACATTCCGCAGATGTGATTCATATTACTAGTAATTTTGAAAAGTCAAACCCAGAAGATTTTTTATCAGTCTAATTTTTGTGGGTTAATTTCATTTTTCGTTCAAATAATTCCAAAATATTAAGTAAGTTAGTATCACGGAATTTCAAAATATATTTACTCTCTCATTCATCAACACATTCATCCGGAATTAACCAATCTAACAGGGTAAGCGCATCTAATTTTGTGCTTAAGAATACAGACTAATTTGCTAAAGTATAGAGCGGTGTATCGAATTTGAGCATGAAATGTGTTAGATAGTACGCTAATTAACAAAGCGTTCAATGAT
>JAHHHH010000001.1 GCA_019359415.1 Iphinoe sp. HA4291-MV1
GCCAAAAGTCGAATCGAGCCGCAATGGATAATAATTATATGCTTACTATTCTTGCTGCTTGTTTATCCCTACATAATGATATCTCTAAATCCGCTTGTCAATAGCATTTGAGACGCGCTTACCCTGGATGAAGTACTAGCAGTAGGAGATGCAGCATTTCAAAATAAATGCTTAGGAAAAATGAAGGAGGTGGGCAAGGAAGGACGGACAGTACTTTTTGTAAGCCACAATATGAGTCTGTTCAGTTATTATGCGATCGCTGTCTTCTCATGCAAAAAGTAAATCTACTAGCTGATACAGATCCTAGTGCTGTTGTTCAAATCTATTTAGCTGATAATTCTATATCTAATTCTTTTTCTCGTGCCAAACAAAGTAATGGGAAACCAACATTAATTTTAGGAAGAATCAGAAATTCTCAACAGTCGTCAAAATCACATATTCAAATAGATGCTGAAATATTTAGTAGCAAATAGATGAGTGTTGGTTTAGATTTGCGTTTAACAGATGGAATTGGGAATCCAGTTGGTTTCGGTTCATTAGGGACACTGAATGCCAAGCATCTTATTAAGCTAAAACTTGGGATAAATACAATTTCATTCAGAATGCCAATCAATCAACTTGCTATAGGTAAATATTTCATCAGTCTAGATCTAGCTAAACCAGATGTGGAATATTACGACAAGATTGAAAATTGTTTAGCCTTTGAAGTGACTCGTCCTCCAGAGGAAGGTGGTATTGTAGTGCTATCTCAAACATGGGGATTTGGATGCTTTGAAATAAATTTAGAAGCTATAAGTCATTGAAGAAGAACTCAGTTGTCAGAACGCAGAACTCAGAATCACTTCCGCCCTTGGATTGGTGATCCCAACCAATTGTAGACACCCCCGTTGACGGTGGGGATTTAAACCCCCTACTCATCAACGCCAGATACCAAGTGAGGGAGACCCTCCTCCTACAGTACTGGCTCCCCAGTCGTACAGAAGTTCATTCTGACTTCTGACCTCAAAGGTTGCTGAGTTCTTTTTTGTTAAAAGGGACTTCGGTTTGGAATGGCTCTATAGGTGGATACAAAAACCCCGTCGCCTTTGGATCAGGTTACGAAAATCGCTGTAGTTAGGAAGAAACTAGGAAAATGCAAACTTTTTTGGTAACTGGTGGAGCAGGTTTCATCGGTTCTAACTTTATCTTAAAAGCTAGAAAAGAACTGTGGGCTAACATTATAAACCTCGACAAACTGACCTACGCAAGCAATCCTCAAAATTTAGAAGATTTGCAGGATGATTCAGGATATCATTTTGTCTGTGGAGACATTGGTGATATTGAACTCATGCGTCATCTTTTGGAGCAGTACCAACCAGACGCAATTATAAACTTTGCTGCTGAAAGCCATGTTGATCGCTCAATCCTCAATCCCCAGGACTTTGTTCAAACAAACGTAGTGGGAACATTCCAACTTTTGGAAGCGAGCAGGACTTATTGGGAAAATTTATCACCGCACAAGCGAGAGCAATTCCGTTTCTTGCATGTGTCTACCGATGAAGTATATGGCTCATTGGGTTCAACAGAGCCAGCTTTTCGGGAAGATACTCCGTATGCTCCCAACAGTCCTTATGCTGCAACGAAAGCAGGTTCTGACCATCTAGTACGAGCTTACTATCACACTTATGGTCTCCCCACTTTAATAACCAACTGCTCTAACAACTACGGTCCCCGCCAGTTTCCGGAAAAATTGATTCCTTTAATGATTCTCAATGCTTTGAATGAAAAGCCTTTACCAATCTATGGTGATGGACAGAATATCCGAGATTGGCTTTATGTTATGGATCATTGCGAAGCTCTTTACCTGGTTTTAAAACATAGCGGGATTGGAGAAATTTATAATATTGGAGGCAACAACGAGCAAACAAACCTCGCGGTTGTACAAAAAATTTGTGCAATCCTCGATACACTAGCTCCCAAACCCGGTTTTTGTCACTCCTCTCTAGTCACTTTTGTCAAAGATCGCCCCGGACACGACCGACGGTATGCAATTGATTGCAGTAAAATCTTCAGAGAATTGAGTTGGCAACCAAAGGAGGATTTTGATAGTGGTTTGTTGAAAACAATTCAGTGGTACTTGAGCAATCTCAAGTGGGTTGAGAAAGTGCAATCTGGAGCTTACCAAACTTGGATTCAGCAGAACTACGGAGATAGAGAAGCAGCGAAATCCCAAACTATCAGCAGGAGTGAATCATGAAGGGCATTATTTTAGCTGGCGGTTCTGGTAAACGCCTGTATCCACTGACTCAAGTCGTCAATAAACAACTCATGCCTGTCTATGATAAGCCAATGATCTATTACCCCTTATCTACTCTGATGTTAGCTGGGATTCGTGAGATTCTCATCATTTCTACACCTGCTCACCTACCGCTGTTTCAGCAACTTCTGCAGGATGGTAGCCAGTGGGGTCTTAAGTTTAGCTATGTAGAGCAACCCAGACCTGAAGGAATAGCACAGGCATTCATCTTAGGCAAAGATTTTATCGGCAATGACTCTGTATGCCTCATTTTAGGTGATAATCTCTTCTATGGACATGGTCTAGTTGATGTACTCACTCATGCGGCTCAGTTGCGTGAAGGTGCACTTATTTTTGGTTATCGAGTCGCTGAACCTCAGCGATATGGAGTCGTTGAATTTGATGCAGCAGGTCAAGTAGTGAGTTTAGAAGAAAAGCCTAAGTTTCCCAAGTCCAACTATGCTGTACCAGGTATTTACTTTTATGATCCTCAGGTTTGTGAAATTGCAGCCACTCTCAAACCTTCAACTCGCCATGAGCTAGAAATTACTGACCTAAGCCAAGTGTATCTTCGTAAAGGGCAACTGAAAGTCGAGATTTTGGGTCGAGGCTATGCTTGGTTAGATACGGGTACTCATGAATCTCTTCACCAGGCTGCTAGCTTTATTCAAACTTTAGAACAACGGCAGGGTTTAAAAATAGCTTGTATCGAAGAAGTTGCCTACTGCCAAGGATATATCAATGCAGACCAACTCTATCAACTCGCTAAACCATTAGCTAACAGCAGCTATGGGCGTTATCTAATGGATATTATTAATGGTGAGAACCGTACGACTCAAGTTCAGTTAAAGCAGGAATTTGGAGAAACACAGAGGGTTGTACTGTGAAAATTATACAGACTGAAATTCCTGACGTTCTGCTGATTGAACCGCGAGTTTTTGAAGATGAGCGTGGCTTTTTTTACGAAAGTTACAATGAGCGAATTTGGCAACAGAAGACTAATTTTATAGAACACTTTGTACAAGACAATCACTCTCGTTCAGCTAAGAACGTCCTACGCGGTTTACACTATCAAATCAAGCAACCTCAAGGCAAATTGGTGAGAGTTATCATTGGTGAAGTGTTTGATGTCGCCGTGGACTTGAGAATGAGTTCTAAATATTTCGGTCGATGGGTTGGCGTTCACTTGAGCGCCAACAACAAGCAGCAACTATGGGTACCAGCAGGTTTCGCTCATGGTTTCTTGGTGCTTTCAGAATATGCTGAAACGCTTTACAAAACGACAGACTACTACGCAGCCAAGTATGAGCGTAGCATTTTGTGGAATGATCCTGATCTGGCGATCGCTTGGCCCGTTGAAGAAGAACCCATTCTCTCTGTTAAAGATAGAGCGGGTAAACTCCTCAAAGAAGCGGAGGTGTTTGTGTGACCAGAATACTCTTGACAGGTAGCACAGGTCAAGTCGGTTGGGAACTACAACGAACTTTGATGACTCTTGGAGAAGTCCTTCCTATAGGACGTGAAATCTCCTCTTCAGGTTTACACATAGATTTATCTCAACCTGACACCATTCGTCATGTGATTCGTGAAGTTCAGCCTGACTTAATTATTAATCCAGCTGCATACACTGCAGTGGATCAGGCAGAATCAGAACCTGAATTGGCAATGGCTGTCAATGGTACTGCACCTGGTGTGATTGCAGAGGAAGCAAAATTGTTGGGAGCAGGAGTGATTCATTATTCTACAGATTACGTGTTTAACGGTCATCAGGCAATACCGTACACAGAGCAAGACGAACCATGTCCACAAAATATATACGGCAAAACAAAACTAGCTGGTGAAAAGGCAATTCAAGCAGTTGGTGTGCCTTATTTAATTTTGAGGACAAGTTGGGTTTATAGCTTGAGAGGTAAAAATTTTTTGCTAACGATGCTGAAATTAGCGCGAGAGCGTGAAGAGCTAAGAGTTGTAGATGACCAAGTGGGAGCACCAACTTGGAGCCGGATGATTGCTGAATCTACAGCACAAATTGTCTCTCAAGGAACACAAGATTTGATAAGTTTTTTGAGCAGTCACAGTGGAATATATCATCTAACTGCTACTGGTCAGACGAGTTGGTATGGTTTTGCAAAAGCGATTTTTGAACTTGACTCCAACAAGAGTGAACATAAGTTAAAAAAATTGGTAGCAATACCTTCACAGCAGTATCCATCCCCAGCAATAAGACCAGCTTATTCCTTATTAAATACTGATAAAATATCTCGTACATTCGGGTTAGCTTTGCCTAACTGGCAAAGAAATTTAGAGTTGGTGCTTGGTTCATAACGTTCTAAATAAATGTGAGCATTGCCGCTATTGCTTGTTCTACATCGTTTTCAGAGAAATAGCGGAAAATTCATGCCAATTATTTAAAGATTAGATAAAGATGTAAATAAAGATACGAATATTTCCTGATGCCAAGATTGGTGTAAAGAAATAATGGAAGGGGCATTAACAGTGTTTTCTCTAAGACTTCATACATTTTAGCTGCAAACAATCACGCATTGTCTAAATTAATGCAATATACAGATGAACACAAAAGAACTCATCATTGAGGCAGGTCAGACTGAAAAACAGTATTGGCTTGACCTGTGGACATACCGGGAACTGTTCTACTTTCTTGCATGGCGTGACATTTTAGTGCGCTACAAACAAACGGTGATTGGACTAGCATGGGCACTGGTTCGACCATTTTTGACGATGATTGTGTTCACCTTTGTGTTCAGCACTATAGCTAAGTTACCCTCTGAGGGTGATGTACCTTACCCGATTATGGTCTATGCAGCGCAGTTACCTTGGCAATTCTTTTCCGGGGCGCTCACTGAGTGCAGCAACAGCTTAATCAATAATGCCAACCTGATTTCTAAAGTCTACTTTCCTCGGTTGATTGTACCAACAAGTGCAGTCATTGTCAGCTTTGTGGACTTTCTGGTTGCTGGCATGCTTCTCTTGGGACTGATGGTATGGTATAATTTTGTGCCAAACTGGCGTATTCTCACTCTGCCGATATTTATTTTAATTGCATTTGCAGCGGCTATTGGAGCAGGGTTATGGTTAGCAGCATTGAACGTGGAGTACCGAGATTTTCGCTTCATTGTGCCGTTTATTGTCCAGTTTGGTCAGTATATATCACCTGTGGGGTATAGCAGTAGCACAGTACCAGAGCAGTTGCGATTACTCTACTCGATAAACCCAATGGTAGGGGTTATTGATGGTTTTCGGTGGGCGATTTTAGGCGGACAGTCAAGCATTTATTTACCAGGATTTTTTCTGTCTCTAGGACTGGTTGCTCTCGTGTTTTTTAGCGGAATTTGGTATTTCCGCAAAACAGAACGCAGATTCGCTGATGTGATTTAAGTTAAAAGTGGGTGGTAGCCTGTTATCAAATACTGTTAAGGAGGTTTTTGAGATGACAAACTCTCAACCAGAATCTAATTATCCTATTGGCACTCTGACAATAGCTGAACTGGAAGCTTTAATCGTAAATATTGTTCAAAAGGTACTTAGACAGGAAAAAATCGCCAGCATTTTGAAGTTGAGGAAGCAGAAACAATAATGATATCAAGAGAGCTTTCTTAGAGCATTATGGAAGCATTGCCTCACGATAAGCACTTTGAACAAGCTGGATTCAAAACTTTACTCAAAAACGCCAATGAGTTGTGAAATAGCTTTGAGAGTATCCTAAATGTCTGACACAGTCATTCGAGTTGAAAATCTCAGTAAAAAGTACGTCCTGAGTCACCAGCAAACAGGGGGAAGCAGTCGCTATAATTCTTTGCGTGATGCGATCGCACAAGGAGCAAAGTCTCTCGGTAAAAGATTACTCAAACCTTCTGGTCAGAAAACATTCAATCCAAAACGTGAAGAGTTTTGGGCACTTAAGGATGTTTCGTTTGAAGTTAAACAGGGCGATAGACTAGGTTTTCTTGGTCATAACGGTGCAGGCAAATCAACATTATTAAAAATTTTAAGTCGAATTGTAGAGCCGACTCAGGGAAAAATTTCAATTAAAGGACGGGTAGCAAGTCTGTTGGAAGTTGGTACAGGGTTTCACCCAGAATTGACAGGTCGAGAAAATATTTTTCTTAATGGTGCGATTCTGGGGATGGGTAGGGAGGAGATTAAAAGAAAGTTTGATGAAATTGTCGATTTTGCAGAAGTTGAAAAGTTTTTAGATACGCCAGTCAAGAAGTATTCCTCAGGGATGTATGTGCGGTTGGCGTTTGCAGTGGCGGCGCATTTAGAGCCAGAGATTTTAATAGTTGATGAAGTCCTAGCGGTAGGAGATGCACAATTTCAAAAAAAATGCCTTGGTAAGATGCAGGAAGTATCTACGGATCAAGGTCGAACTGTTTTATTTGTGAGTCATAACATGGATGCAATCCAACGGTTATGCTCTCATTGTGTCATGCTTGAGCGTGGCCGATTGATTGCACAGGGTAGAACCGACAGCATTGTTGTACGCTATATGTCTAATAATTCTACTATACAGGCTTCGCCTAATCAATGGATTGATGTATCACAAGTTAGTCGAACTGGAACAGGAGAAGCTCACTTTGTGGCAGTACAATACAGTAGCCTTAACGAAGCTGCTGCGTTTCAACCCTATTCAAATGGAACGCTCGAATTTTTATTAGCTATTGAGTCAGACTCAGTTAGACAGATTGGGAGTATTGCTATTACTATCTATAATCAGTTGGGAACTAAGCTGGTTAACGCTGATTCTCTTGTACTTGGTCAAAGTATAACTCTTGAAAAGGGAAAAAATATAGTCAAGTTCAGGATTGGCAAACTATATTTAACTCCAGGAATTTATGTTCTTGGACTATGGATGGCTGACCCCTTAACAGGGATTGTATTTAATTGTATTGAATCGGCATTTGAAATAGAGGTAATTAACTTTAAATCTGAAGGGCTGGGCATTAGACCAGACGCTGATGGTCTTGTAATATGTGATTTTGAAATTATGCAAATGACTGAATTAATTAGATAAGAGCCTCCGACTAGCAGCGATTTTCGTCGCTAGAAACATATGGAAGAAACACCATCCCCCTTCTTTCCTGTTAAGAGTTCCCTATTTCCTATGTTTTCACCGCAAGTCAATTACTATAAAGGAGAACATTATGAAAGAGCAACATCCTTAATCGTGCAACTATTCCATCAGCCCCCGGATGAGAACCACGTCAACTCTGGTCGGTCATGATTCTTACTTACAACTGTACAGACTATCTGTGTGACTTAGGAGAAGTTATTCCAGTATAAAGATGGAGTCTAGTAGAATGTTTGAATCAGTTCCTGATGTTGCTATAATTATATGCACCTATAATCCAGATGCTAAAATCTTTTCAAGAGTTTTAGATGCAATCAAAGCACTAGTATTTCCAGACAATCTAGTGGTTGAATGCATACTCGTGGACAATAATAGTCAATCTTCTATTCATGAAATGCCCTGTGTAAAAGACTTTTTAGAACAATCTCCTTGGGCTAAAGTCATTAAAGAATCTCAGCAGGGATTAATATTTGCACGAATCACTGGTGTTAAATCAACGACAGCTCCTATTATTGTTTTTTTTGATGATGATAATGAACCTGCTCCAGATTACCTGCAAGCAATTAAAAATTGTTTAGACAAGCATCATTGTATAGCAGCTTTAGGACCAGGTAAGGTGACTGTAGAGTTTCTTGAACCAGTTTCAGATTGGTTTGAGAAGAATTTTAGCAAACACTTTCAGGAAAGAAATACTGAATATACACAGTATGGCTGCGTACCAGCAACATGGACAGATTTCTATCCTTTTGGTACAGGACTAGTGGTGAAAAGAGAAGTTTTTCAAAAATACTATCAAGCCTTTACAGAAGGGAGATTAGCTTCTATAGGTAGGAAGGGAAACAATTTATCAAGTGGTGAGGATATTCAAATTGTTTGGGAAGCAGTCAAGATGGGGTTGGCTGCTGGTATATCACCTGATTTGAAAATTAAACATCTAATTCCAAGTCAAAGAGCAACTTTAAAGTATATTAAACGATTAACTTTTGGCACAGCTTCAAGCTATATGCCTGCTTTAATTGGTTCTTTCCCATCAGAAAAAATAAAGGCTTTAGCAGCTATTCCATCTAAAAAAACAATTGTGCATAATCTTTTTAAGCTCATCAGGCGTCGTGTTTTGAGATTTCAATATAAGCTTTTGCTCATTGATTTAGCTCACTATATAGGAGACGTAGTTGGAACACTACGATCTGTAGAATATGATGAGAGAAGTCATTTTATTTATAAATTAGTGGAAATCTTAAATATTGAGTAAAATTAGTTCATTTGATTCAGTTAAGTAAAGTTATGTCTCTATCAACACCTGTTATATTTATAATTTTCAATCGACCAGATTTAACCGAAATCGTATTTCAGGCAATTCGTCAAGCTAAACCAAAAAAACTTTTGGTAGTTGCAGATGGACCACGTTTTCCTGAAGAAGCTGAAAAGTGTGAACAAACTAGATCAGTCATTAAAAAAATTGACTGGAAATGCGAGGTTTTGACTAACTTTTCCGACAAAAATTTAGGATGTAAACGTCGTATTTCGAGTGGACTAGATTGGATATTTTCAGAAGTTGAAGAAGCAATTATATTAGAAGATGATTGTCTTCCAACTCCATCCTTTTTTTCTTTTTGCCAAACTTTACTTGAGTATTACCGCCATGATGAGCGAATTATGATGATTAGCGGTAATGACTTTCAGAATACTCAAAATAGAACTTCCTACAGCTACTATTTCTCAAAGTATACCCATATCTGGGGATGGGCTTCTTGGAAGAGAGCCTGGAAGCACTACGATGTTGATATGAAAACATGGCAGGATTATAAAAAGCAGAATTTAATTCGCTCAATATGTGAAGACCCTTATGAACAGAAATATTGGGTAGATATTTTTGATCGTGTATCTGAAAGCCTCATAGATACTTGGGATTATCAATGGACTTATGCTTGTTGGAATCAAAGTGGTTTGACAATACTTCCCAGAACAAACCTTGTGTCAAATCTTGGTTTCCGCCCAGATGCAACTCATACTTTTGGTGAAAGTCCGTTTTCAAAAATGCAAACGGTTGATATTTGGAAGATAAATCATCCTCCATTTGTCATTAGAGATCAAGAAGCTGACGCCTATAGTTTTGACTATGTTTATGGTGGAAAAGCAATCAAAGATGCAGATACTTTATCTACTAAGTTACGTCAATATTTGGGTAAAATCAAACAAAAAATGAAAAAAACTTTAGTTTTGAATCATTAATATAAGAGGTTGTATTTGTTGACGAATTATAAACATATAATTGTACGTTTTTGTGGAGGTTCACCAGTGGATGTATGACCACTATTCCCAGTTAGAGAAATGCTGCTTTCAGGATATCGTTCAACGGACTGCAACAGAAAGTTACATTCCCAATTGGGCTAGTACCGCTGCTTTGGAAGTCAAAAGTCACTCATTCAAAAGACTTATGCTGTAAGCTTTTTGTCGATTCCGACTCCATCTTTATAGAAGCTATTAAGCCAGCACCATGAACATCCTACACATCAACCAATCTGATATTTCTGGTGGAGCAGCGATCGCAGGCTACCGACTACATCAAGGCTTGCTAGCTCAAGGTATTAACTCGCGACTGCTAGTAGGTAAAGTTGAAACCAGCAGCGATCGCGTCGCCTCTGTACCAAGCAACTACTACATCGAAAGACAACTCTTGCGTGTGACTTCGCGTCTTGGCTTCAACTATCTCAACCTTATCAGTAGCTTTGATATTCCCAAGCACAGTTTCTACAAAAATGCAGATATTCTTAACTTTCATAACCTGCACACTGGTTACTTCAACTATCTGGCAATTCCATCATTAACTCAAAATAAACCAGCAGTTTTTACACTTCACGATATGTGGAGCTTTACAGGTCACTGCGCTTACAGCTACGGGTGCGATCGCTGGAAAATTGGATGTGGAAAATGTCCATACCCAGATATTTATCCTACCATTGCCAGAGACAATACTCACCTGGAGTGGAAACTGAAAAACTGGGTTTACAGTCGTTCCAACCTCACCATCGTGACTCCTAGTCATTGGCTAACTCAGCAAGTTCAGCAAAGTATGCTCAAACGCTTTGCGATTCATTATATTCCTAATGGGATTAATACCAAAGCTTATCAGCCACTTGACCCCGAAAAGTGTCGCTCCATCTTAGATATCCCAACAGGCAAAAAAGTTCTCATGTTTGGGGCTGAAAGTCTCACAGATTCTCGCAAAGGAGGCGATTTGCTGCTAAAAGCATTGCAAAACCTACCCGCATCCCTCAAAACTGAAATTGTACTTTTAACTATAGGTAATGCAGGCGAAGCTATTTCTGAAGCAGTGGAGATAGCGACTCTCAATCTTGGTTACGTCAGCAGCGATCGCTTGAAATCTATCGCCTATTCTGCTGCTGACTTGTTTATTTTTCCGACTCGCGCTGACAATCTTCCCTTGGTACTACAAGAGAGTATGGCTTGCGGTACTCCCATGGTTTCATTCAAAGTTGGTGGTGTCCTTGATCTCGTACGTCCAGGTATCACTGGTTACTTAGCTATACCAGAAGATGCTGATGATTTTTGTCGTGGAATTGTGAAGTTGCTGGAAGATGAGAGTTTGCGCGATCGCATGAAGCAAAACTGTCGAGCGATCGCTCTTGAGGAATACCCTTTAGAATTACAGGCGAAGCGATATATTGAGTTGTACCGTCAGGTTTTAGAGAAATTGGGGCGATCGCAGGCTGACTCGTGTTGATTCCAAAGGTTGGGAGAGCGCTATCTATTACAAATCTTCTTCAGTTAGATCGGCTATCTTCATCAAAGCTTTCAAAGTTCCTATCTTTAAATCTTTATTCGCATGGACTGGAATCGACAGTATTTGATGAGACTCAGCTTGTTGATAGATATGATGACTACCAGTAATTTTTTTTAAATCCATCCCTTCTTCTCTACGATTGAGCAGAGCTTTTTCCCGGAAATAGACTTCATACAGCAATTTCGACTACCTGAGCTGCATCTTCTATCGAATGACTTTCATTAGCAACCTCTAGCCATCCTTCAATTGCATCCTTAAGATTAGCCATCAACTCTTCCCAAGTATCGCCCTCAGTAATACAACCAGGTAGAGCAGGAACTTCCGCCCAGTATCCGCCTTCTTCAGCTTGGTGAACAATTGCCTTGAACTTCATGCCGAATGTTGCACGCTTAGATTTCAACTCTATGTTATCAGCGATCGCCCTTTGGGCACTGCGCTGTTGAGGCTTATTCGTGTTGATTAGTGAGGTGGGCTAATATTAAGAGTAACCCTAGAAGTCCAAACTAGCCATGAGTCCAAAGTCTTTGGCAATTTCTTCATCCTCCCTCACCCCCGCAAATCGTATTATATCCAAGCTTCAGGAACTATCATCACAGCAGCAGCAGAAAGTTCTTGACTTCATCGAATCTCTCATTTTGGAAAGCAACCCTCAAAAATCTATTTGGCAAGAAATCCAGGACATCGTTGAGCAAGTACCCGAAGAACTATGGGATGAACTCCCCACAGATGGTGCAGAGAATCACGATCACTACCTCTACGGAGCACCTAAGGTAAAAGCGTGAAGACTATCTTTGTAGATACGCTTTACTGGATCGCAATCACAAATCCCAAAGACCAATGGTACTCTAGAGCGTTAGAAGTCCAGAAACATCTTCAAGCAACACAACTCATCACAACCGAAACTGTTCTGATTGAATATCTCAACTACTTTTGTGGATACAGCCCTCGAATGCGACAAACCGTAGCGAGTGTTGCGCGCTTCATCCTCAGAAATCCCAACGTTGAAGTCGTGCTGCATACTCATGAAGTTTTTTTAAATGCTTTAACGCTTTATACAGAACGTCTTGATAAAGGCTACAGCCTCATAGATTGCATTTCAATGGTGACAATGCAAGATTGCAACTTGACTGAGGTGCTCAGCCATGATAAGCACTTCGCCCAAGAAGGATTCATGCTTTTGCTTTAGTAGTGCAATTATTATTGCCTTCACTGAATACCCCCGCTAAGTTACAAGCTAAGCGATCGCATGAGTTAAAAACGTGTTGAACCCATAGTCGGATTATCGAAGATACACTCTGCCTTTACAAAAGCTTTATAAAAATTACGTAACAATCTCTTTTGATTCATCCTGATTCTTCTTGAAGTTACGGAAGAGTCCAGTAGGAACACGGGAATTCATCGGTTACTTTATCGCTAGCACAGAACATTCCAGCAATCTGAAATAAGCCAATCATGATTAGTGTTATCACCCCAGTTTACAACGGCGAAAGATTCATTGAGTCTTGCATCAAAGTTGTGATAGACCAAAACTGTCCAAATGTCGAACACATCATTGTAGATGGTGGTTCAACAGACGGAACAGTAGAAATTATCAAACAGTATGCACAAAAGTATCCTCACATTCGTTGGATTTCTGAAAAGGACAGAGGACAATCGGATGCAATGAACAAAGGAATTGCCATGGCGAAGGGAGAAATTATATCTTTTTTAAATGTTGATGATTTCTATGAATCAAACGCATTAAACCGCGTCTTAGAACTTTTTACAGATTTACCTGAGCCAAGTTTCCTTGTGGGAAATTGTAATATTTGGGGTGATGAAGAAGAGTTTTTGTATACAAACAAGCCAAAAAATCTGAAAATAACACATTTGTTGTCTTCTACAGAGCCTCCTCCATTTCCATTAAATCCTTCCGCCTACTTTTACCATAAGTCATTACATCAAAAGATTGGGCTTTACAAAGTAGACGAACATTACATGATGGATATTGACTTTATATGCAAAGCAGTGCAAGCCGCAACAGTGAGGTATGCAGATGAAGCTTGGGGAAATCATCGTCACATTCAGGGTACAAAGACTATTTCCCTAGTGAAGAGTGGTCAGCACACTCAACATCTTTCTGACCTTTTAGAAGAACATAAAAAGAAACTTCCTTTGTTTGAGCAGTATCAAGTAGATATTCTGAGAGGTTTTTATAGAAACTTATATCAACTCAAGTACTACTTCCGCAGAACTAAGCATTACTTGAGGAACCCACAAGATTTATTTCAAAAGCTTAGATTCAGGTTAGTTAGAATTCTTGAGAAGAATGTAGTGTCTTAACTTGTGTTGATTGGAGATATGCTCCTTCGATTGCAGAATGAAAAACAAATGTCAGTTGAATCTATCAATGTAAAAAAAATGTTAGGAGTTGACACCCATCAACCAGCTAGGATTCAGATTGTCAGCAGAGAGATTCCGGTTGAGAATGCGATCGGAAATGCTACTTACCTTCTGGATTTTATCCGCTACTTACGGCAAGCAGGTTGCGAAATTGAGTACACACTGCTAAATTCATCGCCTAACGGTAAAATTCCTTGGTATATTATTCCACCTAACTTGGCAGCACTTGTCAAGGTGTCAGCTAAAGATAATTATCGAATTGGTCGCATTCTGTTCAGATTCAATTCTTTGTTAGAGTGGTTAATTGCGCCGCTGCATCTGGCTTACAATCTATTGTTACCAAAAACCTTGAAAGATATTTACCGCTCTGTCAGAGATAAACGACGGAAAACACGCGGTTATGTGCTTGTTCCTCCAGCTTGGGATGCTCTAGCAACGCCAGAGGAAGTCGCTTTTGCTAGTTCAAGATTTCTAAAATTCAAGCCACATATTGTCATTGCTAACTATGCTTTTTTAGGGAACGTTTTAAACTTCCCTGCTATAGATGAAACAGTATTAAAAGTCATACTTACCCACGATGTCCGTCATTATAGAACTGCTCATTTCAAAAAAATGGGGGTGATTACTTTTGAGTCAGATTGGAGCCAACAGACAGAAGCAACAGAATTGTCCAAAGCGCAGGTACTATTAGCTATTCAAGAAGAAGATGCCAAAGTCTTTCAAGAAATGGTACCTCAATGTGAAGTGATTCGTATGCCGATATCGGCAATATGTCATACACATAATGCTAAACAAGTGTCAGGTCGTTGTTTATTTATCGGTAGTTATACAGACCACAACCTTCATGGTTTACAGTGGTTTCTCAAAAACGTGTGGTCTATTGTGTTACAGTTAGTTCCCAATTGCAACCTTCATGTTTGTGGTACTGTATGTGATGGGATTAAAGAGACATTTTCAAATGTTCGCTTTCTAGGTAGGGTAGACGATTTAACAACTGAGTACAGTAGTGCACAAGTGTGTCTAGTTCCCCTACCTGTTGGAAGTGGACTAAAAATTAAGCTTGTGGAAGCTTTATCACATGGTCGTGCTTGCGTTTCAACAAGTGTTGGGGTTCAAGGACTGCGTGAGATTGTAGATCATGCTGTTCTCGTGGGAGACACTGCTGAAGATTTTGCAACCGCAGTTCAGACACTGTTGACTCATCAAGATAAACGCCAATGGATGGAAGAGCAAGCTCGCAGGTATGTCACAGAAAAACTTTCACCTCAAGCTATATACCAACCATTCTTAGACCGAATTGAGCAACACTTACAACAAATAGCAAATAAAACGACTAAACAATTGCGAGAGAACAAACTAAGTAGTAGCAAAGTCTTAACTTCTAACTTGATATCAAACAAGGAGAAATCACATGAAATTTAATTGATGAACTATAGCCGTCAGGTATTTTGTATGCGTCATTGTTGCAAAAGATTGAGGAAACAGGTGGTTAGCTGTTCATTAAACTTCTTGTAAAAGTCCTTCTTTTCGCGCTCTTATTCGCGCCTTTGCGCCTACTCTGCGAGAACGGCTCCGCCGAATGCGTGAGACAAAAAATATCTTCAGTTGAGTGTGAGAGTTCCGAAACTCAATTTAGCCTCTAGCAAGGAGAAACCATTATGAAGTTTGATTGGCTAATCATAGGCGCTGGATATTCTGCATGCGTTATAGCTGAGCGAGTAGCGACTCAGTTAGCGCAAAGAGTGCTAATTGTAGAACAACGGGATCACATTGGTGGGAATGCCTACGATTACTACAATGAGCATGGAATTCTAGTTCATAAATACGGACCTCACATCTTTCACACCAAATCCAAAAAAGTTTGGAACTATCTCTCGCAATTTACTGAGTGGAGACACTACTATCACCATGTCCTCGGAGTCATAGATGGTAAGAAAGTCCCCATACCTTTTAATCTCAATTCTCTCTACGCTCTTTTTCCTCCAAAGTATGCAGAAAAACTTGAGAATTTACTTCTAGAAAACTTTGGTTTTGGCGTCAAAGTACCCATTTTGAAACTGCGCGAGAGTGCAAGTGGTGACCTCTCTTTTTTAGCTGATTACATCTATGAAAAAGTCTTCCTCAACTACACAATTAAACAGTGGGATTTGAAACCAGAGGAATTGGATCGGGGAGTTACAGGACGTGTTCCAGTCTACATCAGTCGGGATAACCGTTACTTCCAAGACCCCTATCAAGCTATGCCTAAGCTTGGCTACACTGAGATGTTCCGTAAAATGCTAGCTCACCCCAACATTAAAGTGTTACTAAATACAGATTACCGCGAGGTGATCAACGATATCAAGTTTAACCGACTACTTTGTACAGGACCAATTGATGCTTTCTTCGATTATATGTATGGCGAACTGCCATATCGTAGCATCAACTTTCAGCTCGAGACTTTAGACAAAGAGTGGTATCAAGAAGTCGGTACAGTCAACTATCCTAACGAGTACGATATCACACGCATCACCGAGCAGAAGTATTTGTCTGGGCAAACTTCACCAAAGACAACCTTGGTGATGGAATATCCTCAAGCTTATGTACCAGGTAAAAATGACCCCTACTATCCTATTCCTCGAGAAGAGAACCGTGAACATCTGGACTTCTACTTGAAAGAAGTAGAAAAACTTAACGGTTCAGTCCTGTTTGCAGGGCGACTTGGAGATTACAAGTACTATGACATGGATCAAGCAGTGGTGCGAGCGTTGGGTTTGTTTGAGAAAGGGGTAGCGAATTCAATGTAGGAATAACAAATAATGTCCCAAAAGCAAATGACTGATTCAGAATGCTATTAATCTGGGTGCTACGTCTACCAAGAAACATAAATTAGAGAAAAATTGAACACAAGCCAAATGAAAGTAGTCAGCAGAATTCGATTTCCCTGTACATCTGAAACTTCTAGTTTGTACATGAAATGCAATGAGGGTGTATCCATAAACTTTTGTGCAGAACAAAAGGTTGTATTAACTAGAAATGGTGTGCTGTCCCTAAACACCTATTTTAATTCGTTCTATGAACAATTCTACGCAAAATATACCGAGCTTTCCTCTTTATATTACTTATTAAAGCTTGAGGGGAATTTTCAAGTCTCTTTATACAGAGAACAGTATGGTAGAGAAACCAGAGAACTGATTGACACAGAAAACTTTGAGAACTGTCAATCATTAGAGCCTGTGAAAATTTTGCTCCCAAACTCTTGGCGGAGTGAACAAAGTGGGAGAGTTTATCTAGAAATAGCTTGCTTGAGTGACGGGGGTTTATTCGCAGGCGGATTCATTGCAACCGAACAACCAAAGCTTAGAGAAGTATCTTTGGGCATTATTACTTGTACTTTCAAGAAAGAAGCTTTTATTAAAAATACAGTGAATACTATTTTAAAAGATGATTTCTTGCAAAACAAGAAGTTTAAAGTTTTTGTTGTTGATAATGGCAAAACCTTGAAACACGACGAATTCGACGACCCTAGGGTTCAATTGATTCCTAACAGAAATGTAGGTGGGGCAGGAGGTTTCACTAGAGGTTTAATCCAAGCTTTACAAGAGAATGTTTATACACATTTCCTGTTCATGGATGATGACATTGAGTTAGAGAGTGAATCTATCTACAGGCTTTTCCCCTTGTACGAATACGCAAATCAGGACTTTGCTATATCTGGTAGTATGCTGGACTTGTATAAAAAGCATATATTGTATGAAGCAGGGGCATTACTATGCACTAATTTTTTATACCGTGATAAAAATTACGGTAATGATCCGTTCGCTATTGTCTCCCTAAAGAATAAATTCAACCTCAATAACCCTTATTTTACCAATAGCTTACTCTTGGAGGATAAACCAGACTACGGAGCATTTTGGTTTTTCTCCTTTTCCAAGAAAGTTGTTGAAGAAATAGGTCTACCCATGCCTTTCTTTATAAAGGCAGATGATATAGAGTTTGGACTGAGGATTACAGAACGTCTTGGTAAGCCAATAGTAGCCTTCCCAAGTATAGCCGTTTGGCACGAGCCTTTCTATGCAAAGAATCCTATCTGGGTGACTTACTATAGCTCTCGAAATTTTCTGATCACACATTCCATTTGTGGTGGCTCATTAAGATATGTGCATGCAGTTAAGTTTCTTACAAAAGGATTAATCCAGAGCATTTTTTTATTTGACTACAATTCCGCAGAAATGATTATTAGGGGTTTCGAGGATTATATGCAAGGACCAGTGCTTGTTAAAAGCACTGATCCAGAAATGTTACACGCTAAGATTTTGGAACATAGCAAAAGTTACAAGAACCAAACTGTGAAATCTAATTCTCCAAGCAGTAATCTACCTCAGAGAACCTTAAGTACTGAAAAGAATAAGAAGCCTATTCTCAAAATAATTATCGGTCTAATAACTCTTAATGGTCATTTAATCCCAAATTTTTTCCTAAGCAATGATGATGTCTTTTATTGGATCGGTTCTGACTGTGCTGACAGGTGGTTCAAGGTATTTGCGAAAAAGCGAGTTGTCATTTTCAGAGAAGGAAATAACTCTATTGAGCAGAATGAAATGAGTCGTTCAACTGGTCTCGGAATTTTAATTAGGTGGTTCCAAATCGTTATTAAGAGTACTACCAGATGGTCTTCTGTAAGTTCAGAGTGGAGAAATGCTTTTAACCATTTCACCTCCACTGAATTTTGGAGAAATTATCTCAAACTCAATGATCAAAACTAACAACTTGTACATTAGACCTCCTATGAAAATAGAGGCTGAAACTACGCAAAATCGTTCCAGCATCATTTTCATTGTTCTTTGTGTGCGACAGCGAGTGGAGTCTTTTACATAAATATTTTTTGTTTCGCGCACCAGGTGCAAAGAAGAGTGCGAAAAGAATGAATAAGTGCAAGAAGTCTATTGAGCTTTTTCCTTCACTGTCCCATGTAGAGTAGGACTGCACGACCATTACCATGCGACAGTAGCTTGTCGCGAGTCAATTGACGATTCTGAGATCCGCGTTTCTCTTGCACATGAATCTGGAAATCGTTAGCCCCATAGCTAATCGTGGCATAAGAAAGCGCAACCCGAGAGTTATCATTGATAAAAGCAATCTCATTTGGTGGTATGTTCCCAGTCACGTACAAAAGCGCCCCAAACAACTCACTCGCACCCCCTCCTTTGGTATGAAGCACTGTGTTAACGTTACCTCCTTCGGTCTTAAGACCTAACACCCAGAGTTTCCCACCATTATTGAATATTTTCTTGCTACTCCCTTCGGGATTAAGCTGACGAACCCACACCTGTTGAGGATGTTCAAAGTGCCAAGTTTCAGCCGAGACACCCTCAACAAAGAGCTTTCCAGATCCTCGCGTATTCCGAAACGCATACTTTTGGTCATTGGGTCTGAATGAGCAGCAAGTCACATCCTTCAAAAATAGTGTTCGGGAAGTCGCTTGTTCAAAACCAATAAATCCAAGCTGGGATGGGGCTTTTTGATGGAGGTTTGTAATACCAAGATGTTCAATGGTTACGTCACTTGCTTTTCCATCCTCAATACGAATGAACGGTTTCGGGTTTTTTGCATTTTCAAAAGCTGACCCAGAAGGAGAAAGCACAGCACTTATTGCAATGAGCTTGCGAACATTTCCTTTAACTCGTAGAGTATCGCTGACAAAGTAACGACCAGGGGGAAAGTAAACAGTAGACTTTCCTGAATCGAGTGCTTTTTGAATTGCAGCTGTATCATCGTCCCAATCCTCACCTCCATCTGCTTTTTTCCCTCTTGCACCAAAATCCTCAACATTTGCCCAATTAGAGAGATTATTGTCATGAAAGTTTGGAGGTTCCTGAATCGGAAGATTGAGAGAGGTCTTTAAGGAAGTAAACAAAGTAAAAGGAGCATTTGAGGTAAACTCCTTCAATACAGTCTGCTTCAAATCTTTCTTATCTTGCTTAAGAACTGACTTATAACCAGATGAGCGGACATTGCGAGCAAACAGACGGCTATTATTCTCTATCGCACTCATCGAGCGATCGCCCTTTAGGGCGCTGCACTTTGTGCAATCGCCGCCAGAAAGCTTCGCGTCCAAAAGAGTCATCAGACTCGTTGAGTTTGTGTTACGTATCGCTGGAACACGATTACTGCTCGATAGGTCTCGTATTGCTACAATATTCCCCGAGTTCTCCAAACCAACAGTTTTCTGATTGCAAAGAGTCATGTGCTCAAGAGTCACACCGTTGACCTCACCTGCAATACGAATACCATAATCAAAGCCTTCGACAATGACGTTTTTGACGAGAGCCGGACCAATCCACCGTCGAGTCATATCAAGTCCGACGAGTCCTTGACCCCGAAGTATAACATTACGAATAGCACCAGTATTGTTTGCTAGATAATCGAGTGCGATCGCTCCTCGATTATTACCAGTGTCAATCGTCAGGTCTTCAATATAGTTTGCAAACGCCTCATTTCCCTCTCCCTTGGCGGGATAGTCCTTACCTCCTCCGTTAGCCTGTTCTACATAGAGTCCTGACGCAGTGTAGACGACTGCTTTCGGGTTGCTAGGGTTGTTGTAACCAGGTGCATTGTTCTTCAAGCGAATAATAGTAGTGGCGCGGTTCTGTCCTTGAATCCATAGTTGTGATTGCCATTTGCCGTTTTTGTCTCGCCATTCTAGGCGATCGCTCACAAGATAAGTTCCTTTGGGGAAATAAAGAACTTTGTTTGTACCCACGTTCTCTTGAATTGCCTTCTGGATTGCCTGAGTATCATCTGTGACACCATTTCCCTTTGCTCCATATTGGGTCTTAACATTAATCACAATATTCTTGGGAAAGAGCTTATCCCTTGTCGAACTTTTACTCAGGGCACATTTATTCTCTCCTTTGTTTAAAGACTTCCCCTCAGAAACCCCTAACGCGGAAAGAAAGATGTCATTAATAAATGTAGGATTTTTAACAAAAACAACAAGAGAAAGTACTGCTGTTCCACAGAGAATAGAAAGTCTTTTCCAAACTTTCTTACTGCGCTGAAACTGTGTCATAACCACCTCGTTTTTTGCTAGAGAAATTATTTTTATCAAGTTTATATTTCTTCATATAGATGAAATTTTTCTCAGCCTACCTAGTTAGCAATCCTAAATCAATTCTGAAAAACAAGATCCCCGACTTCTCTAAGAAGTCGGGGATCTATTGTCTAGTTGTCTTCATTATTTTCAAACCCATAGCAACCATATCCGGAAAAAATACAAAAAATCATAAAGAAATTACATAGTCTCCAAAATCTTTCTTAAAGATTCACGTACCTCAAAACAGGATGGTAAAAGCATTTCAGCACTTTGATACGATATTAAAGACATTTATTAGTACTTTGCCTAATAAAAGAATCCGGAATATGTTGCCAACTTGCCGAAAGAATATGACAGAATCTTCTATGAAAAATTACCAACTCAGTTCCCGAAGGTTGCTACATTAAGAAATTCAGCAGACGTAGCTAAGCGTTGTCTGTAGCGTGGGGTCGTTCACTTACAGCAATAACATATAGTAAGACGGAGGAGTGGATGCACCAAACTCAAACCGAGAAGCAACAACCAATCGAACTACCCAAACTACCTGAAAACCCCCTAGTCTCAATACTGATTGCTAACTATAACTACGCCAAATTTATTGGAGAGACTTTAGATAGTGTCATTTCCCAGACTTATCCCCATTTTGAAGCGATCGTTTGTGATGATGGTTCCAAAGATAACTCTTGTGAAGTTGTCCTGAGTTATGCGAACAAAGACTCCCGCATCAAGCTAGTACGTCAGCAGAATGGAGGTGTAGCTTCGGCATTAAATACAGCTTACAAAAACAGCAGTGGTGAAATAGTCTGTGTGCTGGACGCAGATGATATATGGATGCTCAGCAAGTTACAAAAAGTGGTTGAAGCGTTTCAATCTGACGCGAAAGGAGGCTTTGTCATCGACAACTTAATAAACATTGATGGTGATGGCAAAATTATGAAATTAACACCTGTCATTCATGAGCTAGCCTCTGGTTGGAAGGCACCTTTTGCGATGGAAAATGGTGGGTTTGCATACAACATACCGCCAGCTTCCGCACTTTCGGTTCGACGCAAGGTCGCTGACTTAATCTTCCCGATGAACGAAGCGTTTACGCGTAACGCAGACACTCTTATTAGCTACTTAGCACCTTTAATAACTGTGATAATACCAGTGCCAGAAGTGCTAACCAAGTTTCGTCTACATGGCTCCAACATCACAAGTTCCAAGAGTTACGTGTTAAAAGATTTCGAGAGAGATGTAAGAAATTGGGAGCGTACACATCAAGAGCAAAAACAGCTTTTAAGCAGAGCATATGGTAAAGATGTCGCAGAAAAACTGACTGGCTTGGAAAACAGTGTGAAGTATCTCCACTTCCGCTACGTAGCAATGCGTTTAAAGCAGGTACCCAGGTCAGAAACAAGGAAAACTCACCAACAACTAACCGCTCATCCACACTTTGGTTACTCTTTACCTGAGCGATGGTTTATACCTTGGGCTGAGCATTTACCTGATGTTCTCTTTGCCAAAATGTTTAATTTTGTCTATGGAGCCAATCCAGTAAAGTACTTTTTCAAGAGGTTATTAGGGAGTCTGATTGCTCCACGTTATGTTCTGTGGTAATCACTAACTTAATTGTAAGAATAATAATAGATGAGTCAGAAGTCAATTGCTATCTTTACTTGGGGTTTGGACGGTGGAGCATTCACAAATCTTCCAGTTGCTCTGACAAAAGGGTTTTGGAACTTGGGAGTGAGAGACTTATACGTCTTATACCTCTCAAAAGGACCAACAGAGGATATCACTTTTCCAGAGGGCGTCAAATTAGTACCACTAGGTGTTGAGCGATCAATGGCATCTCCTATTGCCCTATCAAGGTTTTTAAAAACAGCGAAACCAGATGTGCTCATCGCCATGCCTACAATCATCTGTATTCCTGCAATTATAGGATGGCTATTAGCTCTTGAGCGACAAACAAAATTTGTCATTTATCAAGGAGATACTTTAACCTCAGACATCGCAATTGACCACAAGCATAACCTGCGGATGCAAATCATGCCTTGGCTAGCAAGGATTTTATACCCCACAGCTAATGGTTTAACCACTGTTAGCCAAGGTGTTCTTGACATCCTCAAACAAGACCGTATCCCCATTCCTCGCAATCGTGTGGCTGTCATCCCGAATCCTGTCGATATCGGGAACTTTGTGATGCACTCTCAAGCAGAACCCGAACATCCTTGGCTTCAGCACAAAGACACTCCAGTCATTATTAGCCTTGGGCGTTTAGCAAAGCGCAAAAACTATCCCTTGCTATTGCAAGCGATCGCGAAAGTCCGAAACCAGTTCAAAGTCAAGCTGATTATTTTAGGAGAAGGTCCAGAAAGAAAAAATTTGGAGGAAATCATTGCCAAACTGAGTTTACAGGAAGATGTCAGCTTACCTGGTCATGTCGCTAATCCCTGGAGTCATATTGCCAAAGCTGATGTTTTTGTCATGTCGTCTTTAGATGAAGCATTTTGTTTAGCACTCGTGGAAGCAATGGCGTGTGGAGTTCCTGTTATTTCCACCGATGCTATTGGTGGAGGACCTCGCAGCATTTTGGAAGATGGCAAATATGGGAATTTAGTACCCAGAGATGATGTGCAAGCCCTAGAGTCAGCAATTCACAAGGTGCTGACCTCCGAGAGTTGGCGATCGCATTTAATTGATGTGAGTAAACAGCGTTGTCAAGCCTTTGAGCCAGAAGCAATTGCCAAACAGTGGTTATCTTTTTTGCAACAAGTTTAACAGTTATCAGTTATCAGTTATCAGTTTCTGTTCACTGTTCACTGTTCACTGTTCACTGTTCACTGGTTTAAAGTGATTCCGCAATTTCCATAGCTGATAATATTAATGCTGGAGAAATTTTTTTATGAAAATCCTTCTGTCTGCATATGCTTGTGAACCAAATCGCGGTTCAGAGCCGGGAGTGGGCTGGAATATGGCGTGTCAGATTGCTAAAAAGCATAAAGTCTGGGTTCTGACTTCAAATACTCATCGTCCAGCAATTGAGGCAGAACTTGCTCGTGAACAACCGCTTAACCTGAATTTCGTTTATCTCGATCCACTAGGTTGGGTTTATGATTGGTCTTTGGAAGGAAGGCGATCGCAATGGTCAGTCTACCTTCACTACTACTTATGGCAAATTTGGGCGTATTTTGTAGCTAGGCGACTCCACAAAGAGATTGGCTTTGATGTTGCCCATCATATCACTTATGGTCGATATTCGGCTCCGAGTTTTCTGGTCTTTCTTCCTGTCCCCTTTGTTTGGGGTCCAGTGGGAGGCGCGGAATCTACACCCAAAGCATTCTGGGAAGACTTCAGCAGACGCGCCAAGATTTACGAAACTCTGCGTAACCTTTTGCAGTGGGTAGGTGAGCTTGACCCATTTGTACACCTGACAGCTCGCAAAAGTACTGCTGCAATAGTAGCAACTCCGGAAACCGCAACTCGTTTGCATGTTTTCGGTGCCAAAAGAATTGAGGTTGTACCTGGACAAACTGGAATTAATCAACAGGAGTTTGCCCGTCTGGAAAAACTTGCGGTCTCATCTGACGAAAATATTATCAGATTTGTCAGCATAGGACGTCTTCTACATTGGAAAGGATTTCATCTTGGTATAAAAGCATTTGCTCAAACTGGTTTAAAGCAGAGCGAGTACTGGATCATTGGGGAAGGATCTGAGAGAAAAAGGCTGGAGGAACTTGCAAATCAACTTGGAATTGCCGACAGAACCTTTTTTTTGGGAGGGATATCTCGTGAAGAAACCTTTCTTACCTTAGCCAAGTCTCATGTCGTTATTCATCCTGCTTTGCATGATTTCTCACCTACTGTCTGTTTAGAAGCTATGGCGGCAAAACTTCCAGTAGTTTGCTTAAATTTAGGCGGACCAGCTATCCAGATTACAGAGGAAACTGGTTTTAGGATTCATGCTCAAACGCCTCAGCAAGCAGCGAACGATATTGCCAAGGCTATGAAGTTGTTGGCTCAAGATCCAGAGCTACGATTACGTATGGGTCAAGCTGGACACAAGAGAGTGAGAGAAGCTTTTAGTTGGGAAAGTAAAGAGCAGTTTTTTGCTCAACTTTACAAAGAAATTTCGACCCAAGATAAATCTTATGTGAAATTGGGTTAGAGAATTATGAAGCGGAACGAAAACCTGAAAAAATCAGCAGGAAACTTAGTATTAACATCACCCCAAGCAGGAATTCTCAAACGGTCTAGTATGATTGTATTATTCCTCGCTTCTGCGATGTTTCCACGAGTTCTTTCCGCAATAAAGTTTCCATCAGTCGTTAACTTTTTGCATTTTGCTTTTGCTCTAGCCTTATTTGTATGGGTAATACCTATAATTCGTAGTCGAATTGCTGTACGGCTCTTAGTGGGACTATTAATTTTATTAACAATAAGCACATTCAGCGCCCTGCTCAATAAAGCAGGTCTTATCAATGTTCTCCTCAATTTTTTAATGCTTGCTGAGCCTTTTATATTGTTAATAGCAATTACCAGTACAAAGCTACCTCAAAATAGCATTAAAAAACTTCAAAAGTGGATATTTATATTTATCTATATTCATCTAGTATTTGTTTATTGTCAAAAATTTATTCTTAAGGTACCTACTAATGATGATGTCAAGGGGATTTTTCTAAATATGGGAGCAGGGCATCACGTAGGAGGTGATGTTGCCCTAACTTTTGGAGTTTACTTCCTTTTAGCTTCTGGAGTCCGCTCAATCTGGTTACGTATATTTGTATTTATTTTGTGTTTGGGAAATATTCTTGTTGCTGATGTCAAACAGGTAGTCATTGCATTTCTCGTCTCCTGGTTTATCTTAATAATAACGCAATTCAAGGAAATTTGGAAAGCACTCATGTATTTAGGAATTGCTATTCCAACTACTATAGGAGTTCTGAAAATCATCAACACTCTGTATGCTGGAATACGCTACATATCCGATATGGAGGTAGTCACAGAAGCTTTTCAATATAAATTATCTGTATTTTCTATTATTACTTCCTTCTACAAGTCCGATCTAAATTGGTTGTTTGGGCTGGGACCAGGTCATACTATTAGTCGCTTAGGTTGGCTAATGAAAGATTACATACAATTTCTGAAACCATTAGGTGTTACTGGCTCTTCTGTTTTTAATACAGTATGGATTGCCCAAGAGAGCTACTACTGGTCTAATAGTATTACTGGCTCTAGTATGTACTCTTTATTATTCTCTTGGGCAGGTATTTGGGGAGATTTAGGAATTATAGGATTAGGGGTATACTTGTATCTCTGGTTTTTAGTCTGGAAGTATGTCTGTGTAGATAAGCTCTCAAAATTTTTTCTAATTACTGTGTTTGTGGCTGGTTTCATTTTTTCTTGGATGGAAGAACCTGCTTTTATGCTTTTTGTAGTTAGTCTCATTGGACTGCAATGGCAAAAATACCATGCAGAAAAATCTCATATATTATCGCAACAAAAAATGCAAAATTATCCTTTTGAAGAGGTATTAGAATAAAGCATATACAGCAGGAGTCAGAAGTCAGAAGTAAAAAGGGCTTTCTGTTCAGCTTTTAGACCTCAGAATTGTACTTCATTTACTTGCAATGTGCTGTAAATTCAGTCAAATATTAAAAAATATATTAAGTATAAAATTCTCAGGATTAATTCTATGAAAATTCTGATTGCCCATAACCGCTATCAGTACGTGGGAGGTGAAGATGTCGTTGTACAAGCTGAACGTACACTGTTAGAGTCCTACGGACATAACGTCCTATTATGGGAAGTTAATAATGATAGCATTGTGGGAATGCAAGGAAAGATAAAAGCGGCGCTTTCTGCTGTATATTCACTGACATCAAGAGAGCAAATCAAAGAAAAAATTTCTCATTTCCGTCCCGACATAGTTCACATACATAACTTTTTTCCTCTGCTTTCTCCAGCAGTATACGATGCTTGCCAAGATGCAAAGATACCAATAGTACAAACGCTCCATAACTATCGGCTCGGATGTCCAAAAGCAATGCCATTCCGAGATGGCAAAATCTGTGAAGATTGTATTGGCAAAGTCGTACCTTGGTCTGGTGTTGTCCATGGATGTTATCGTGGATCATGGGTACAAAGTGCTTCTGTAGCCACAATGTTGACTTTTCACACATTTCGTGGTACTTGGCAAAACCGAGTGGATGCTTACATCGCCTTGACCAACTTTCATAAAGATAAAATGGTTCAGGCGGGCTTACCAAAGGACAAAATTCACATCAAACCTAATTTTGTACCAGCTCCTAAATTTCAATCTGAAACCAGTAAGTTGAAAAACTATGCACTTTTTGTAGGACGACTTTCACAAGAAAAAGGCGTAGCAATGTTGATTGATGCTTATGCACAAAGTAATTTGAGCATACCACTAAAAATCGTGGGTGATGGTCCATTGGATGAAGTGCTACGCCAGCAAGTACAGACTAAAGGACTTGGAGAGAACATCACATTTTTAGGGCGACAAAATAAAGCAACTGTATTGGAACTCATGTACAATGCCAAATTTCTGATATTTCCTTCTATTTGGTATGAAGGTTTTCCGTTAGCGATCGCAGAGGCGTTCGCCTGTGGTTTACCTGTGATAGCTCCCAAATTAGGAAGTATGGCAGAAATTGTAGAAGATGGACTCACAGGTCTGCACTTTGAAGCAGGAAATTCACTAGATTTGGCAGCTAAAATAAATTGGGCAATAACTCACCCTGAAGTATTAGATACAATGGAAATAAATGCCCGCTGCACTTACGAATCTAAGTACACTCCTGAAGCTAATTACAAACAGCTAATGGAAATTTATAACCAAGTTATTAACAAAGTCAAAGTTGAATCACAGAAAAGGTAAGTAGCTAGGTCTAAATATATCAGGACTTACGCAAAAACTCTCTCAAACTCTTATTCCTTTGTGTACTTCGTGTCCTTTGCGGTTCGTTTTTCCCTTTACCATGCCCGTTGCAAGAGCTTGTCCGTAAGAAATCAGGGCGTTGACATCTACCAGTTACCTGTGGCAGAAATACATTGTGATTAAACGGATAGGTCGCAGAATATAGTACAAAAAAGAGAGATGTTTAGGTAGTGGTAAAAACACTTGGTCTGCTACTGTTGGTACGATTAAATGCTCAAAACAGTACAAAACTTTATCTAATGGATGTTCTATCAATTGAAGATGAAAAAAGAAGCTTTTCACTTTATAGTTTTGCAGAGAACTTTCAGTCTGATTAAAAAGCTGCGTATAAATTTGGCAAGTGAGAGACTCTAGTAGTGGGTTAGCTTGTATTTGCTGTAGAATATTCTTCGGAAGCTCAACTTCTAAAAGTTCATGCGCTAGTAAAAGACCAAGTAAGAGAATTCGCGTCATACGCAACTGAGCTGCGCGTTCACACATTCTCTCCCAATTAATTTCATCAGAGGTGTGGATGAGTTGAGCAATATCACAAACTCGACTTAGCTGTTGCCAACAGTCCTTAGCCCCTTGAGAACAGAGAACCAAGATGAGATCCTCCAAGGCAAAATTAAGAATCATCTTATTAGCAAAAGGCTTTAGCTGAGCATCCTCCCATATCCATTCTGTATCAAACAAAAATGAGAATTGCTTTGGTAACATTCCGTGGTGAAGGTCTATTGTAACGCGATCGCGCTCATCCACCAGATGCAGTTCCCAGTGAGATTGTAAGTAAGCCTTCTGTTGTTCTGGTTTAAGGGTACTAAGGTAAATTGCTTCTTTCTCACTACTGTTGGAGTATGGTCGGTATCCTTGAGCCACCAGTACTTCTTTTGTTTTGAAAAAATCTTGTTTGCGAACCAAAATATCTAAATCATAGAAATTCCTACGTGAAACATCACCATAGACTGAAATGGCGAGAGTAGGACCTTTAAATGGAATAATAGGGATATTATTCGCCTCAAAAAGCTCTAATAACTTTAGTAGTTTACTTGTCAAGATAAGGTTGCGTTGAGTTCTTGCATACTGGTCATATTGAAGCTGCTGTTGAAAAGTTGTAGGAACTGATTGTGGACATATCTGATGTAAACTCCAGTAAAGGAGCGGTGTCACACCATTTCTATACGCTGTTTGAATAAGGTAATTCCAGTCTATATCTTCTTGAACCAAAGCTTTGATACGCTCAGTCATCGAATGATTGAAGTTAGTGCGGGCACAACAAAGAAGTAGCTCTATTTCGGGGCAAGTTGCGATTTTCCGACTTTTAGCTGCGATTTTAGATAAGATTTGCATGAGTGCGTTAGGCTATATCATTGTTGTTATGACCATCATTTCTGAGTGCTGTTTAATCATTTGTTAAAAATCATCATCAGCGAATATAGAACTTAGCTTAGTGAAGACAGAACTATGTGCTATTTTCTATGTTCATCACAAGTTACTTTTCCAATCCAAAATTTTGTCACAATTCATTGCTTTTTAGGTCTTTATTTCTAGGAATCGCCAAAATGTTGCCTACTCTAGGTGAATTTAAGCCTGTTAAGCTACCATTTTGTTCTACGAGAAAGAACTCATAGCCCCACTCCTTTAATAAATTTTTGCGGCTTGCCGGAGGCATCGCTATTAGCCCGTAGAAATCAATCGAACCCTAAATCCTTATTTTATCGTTAATTCATTAAGTGTATGTTTTGTCAATCCCATTTGAGATGCGCTTACCCTGCCGATTTTAGTTTTGGTGGTAAGTAGAAGGAAATTCCACTTTGCGGTAATTTAATCGTTGCAGGAATTTTCAATGCACAGTACATTCCCCAAATCGCCATGCGCAATATGGCTGTGACAGGAGACTTTTTAAAAAATTTATGCTGCTTGAGATGATTCCATTTAGCAATAAAATAATTTAAATTTGTGTTCATGATTACTTCCTTTGAATTTATTCCTATCTAAATGATTGTGATTAGATAAAATTGCTTTCAATGGTCGCACTTAAATCGCCTGCACGTATGATTTTCAAGTAGTTTATAATACAAACAAATTTACTATAGCAATCCGATTTGATTCTTGAATCACTCGTAGAGACAGGGAACAGGGAAGAAGGAATAAAGGTGTACTGAGTTTTTTTCAAAAATCAAATAGGAGTCCTATATACTCGGCGCTGTTTGATTACTTTTACTCTGTCAATCAATTCTGATCCGGAAAGGCGGCGATCATGCAGAGCACCTGCTGAGTCCTCCGGACACGCACTCGCGTAAGTCCGGAGGACACAGGCTGCGCCAACGCGATGGCACGGAGTGCGCGCCAAGGGCGATGCTCCGGAGGAGCCGCTTCTCCTGACGGAGACGCTACGCGAACGCGATCGCATTCCTTCCTATTTACCAGAGCTAGCTTGCATTTGCGCTTTCCAAGACTCAGCATAGAGACCATCTTGGGCAAGTAGCTCATCATGACTACCCGACTCGACAATCTGACCATTACGCATGACGTGAATAATATCGGCTCGCATTGCCAGAGTGAAACGATGAGTAATGACAATTGCAGTACGATCATTCGCCATGATGCGGAATCGCTCTAGCCAGTCGTGTTCAGCCCAAGGGTCCATTGCACTGGTAGGTTCATCCAGAATGATAATCTCAGCTTTTCTAAAAAATGAGCGTGCGAGGGCAAGACGTTGCCATTCTCCTCCACTCAAGTCATTCCCACCGGGAAACCATTTGCCCAACATGGAATCGTAACCTTGGGGTAAACGCATAATCGTTTTATGAACCCCAGCAGCAATAGCCGCCGCCTCAATTGCAGCCATACCAGCAGTCGCAGATAAATCTCCTAGTGCAATATTCTGGCTAGCTGTCACAAAATAAGGAACTGGAGACTGAAACAAAATCGTAATCTGGCGTCGGAGTTCTGCAACTAAAAAATTCCTGATATCTTTACTGTCTAATTCAACTCTCCCTGACTCAGGATCGTAGAAACGGCAGAGCAATTTGGTCAGCGTGCTTTTACCAGCACCATTATCACCTACAATAGCAACGATTTTGCCAGCGGGAATGGTGAGATTAAAGTTTTCTAGAACAGCGCGATCGCACCCTGGATAGCGGAATGTTACGTCACTAAAGCAAATTCCCTCTCTCAGTTTCCCTGGTAGAGGTAGTGGTTGCGGTGGATCTACAACTTTGGGTTCAATCTGCAAAAACTCAAAAAGGTCACTAATAAGTAGGCTATTTCTATAAATTTGCCCCAAGTTTCCTAGCGCAGACCTCATCAACCCTTGACCTTGATGAAAGGCTTGGTAAAACAGAGCTAAGTCGCCCAAAGTGATGATTCCTAGTAGGACTTGCTGACCCATGTAAACAACAGCAGTACCAGAAATTAACAAAATAATCAACCCAGCAGCGAGACGACCTAAATTCTGCTCTTTGACTAACCTTAAATTTTCAGTACGTAGCCTATGGCGTATCTTACAGTAAGCTGATTGGAAAAAATCACCCAGGTTGAACAGCCGCATTTCAGCTGCATAGGTGCTGTTGGTAAGTAGTATTTCATAGTACTCAAGCCAACGCCGATCTATAGTTGTCCGCTGCCACCAGTGGTGATACCGTTGATTTAAGTGCAGTACAACGTATAAAGCTGGCAGGGCAGAGAATAATAAAAAGAAAGGTAGCCAGACACCATAGGGGAGTAAGACTGCCACCATAGTTAAAAGAGTAACACTGTTTTGTAGCAGATTACCCGTATTTTCTATTAACGCAAGAGAACGATTACCAGCACCGCTACGTGCTCGGTTCAGGCGGTCATGGTACTCCGATGACTCATAACAGCCGAAATCAATACTTATAGATTGGGAATGAACTAAACTACTAATATAATCCTGTACTAGTTCCGATTGAACCGTACGAATCCATTCACCTGCACTGACTAAAAACTCGGTAAGCAACAACAGACCTGCCATCAATCCAATTGGAATTAGGACTGTTTGGATAGTTCCCCAGGAAATCCCAGCACCGACAACAGCAACTAAGCTGTTAACAACTAGCCGAGTCAGGTAGACTCCTACTGTAGGAAGCAACCCTTGAACCACTAGCAACAGCAACCAGGTTAAAGTCCAATAGCAGGATGCAGCCCAAACTAGCCTAAAAGTTTGGGGCAAATAAGATAGTTGACCTATGGTGCGGTTTAACTTAGTAGTCAAGACTTTATAACCCTACAAAAGATTCTTCCGGAGTGAATTTGGAATTTTGAATTCCCCCGTGTCTCCTCCGCAGGAAGCACGGGGATTGGCAAGGTCTTCTTCTACAAGTTTCACAATATCGGGAAGTGCGGCTAGGGAACGTCGCCTTCTCAAACGAGAGACAGGAACCTTTTTGAGAAGTTCTGTACATAGATGCAGATGAGAACTGACGAAATCTTCAGTTATTAATACATTAGTCACCCGCGAGTGACGTACAAATTCCACAAAAGCTTCTTGAATATGGAGAGGTTTTACTTCATTGTGGGAGTGCCAAAGATTTTCCAGCACATATATTTGCTTTAATGGCAAAGGTTTTTGTGGGAATCTTTGACTAAGATGATTATTGCGTTTTGGTGCTCTTGTGTGAATGAAAGCTAATGACTCAAAGTCATGACCAAAAGAAGCAGCAGAATCAGGTAACAATCTGACATAGGGGTAGCCTGGAAAAATCATTGGATAAATGCCTTCAACTTGGATTGCCATTACATCATCGGTGAGGAGGCTATATCCTTGGTTGTAGAAAGCATTAGCCAAGGTTGATTTCCCCCATCCTGAATGACCTAAGAATGCAACAGCCTCACCATTGATGGCAACACTACTAGCATGGAGAACCAGCAGTCCTCGCTGCCGAAGCAGTACAGCAAAGATTGGTCCTAAAATACAAGGGCGAAGAATATCCTCTGCAATCCCTGGCGCTGGTTCAACAACAATCTTGTGTCCAAACTCTACTAAAAATCTACCTATCTGTGGACTCTCCATAAACCCTAGCAACCGATTTCCTCCATTGGCTGCTTCTGCTTCACAGTTGCTAATCTGACGATGGTAAATGACCACATCTGGCAGCTGCTCAGTAGTATCTGGCGTCACCTTGCAAGATACCAGCTCAGGAAAAGCCAGCTCAGAGTGAATACAAAGATTGTAAGCAGAGTAAACAAACACTTTTAAAGAACCTTTCACACTCTTACACCCAGTCTCAACAACAAAACTTTGTGCGTCAGTTCTAAGAGGAATAACTTCAGAGGAATGGCTACGGATATCCATAGCCATTCCTTATCTTTCCCTGCCTATCAATTTAAGATTGGCTAACTACTAGAAGGAAAGTAGATTCAGAGTTACTAGAGCGTTGAGCGCTAGTGACAAGAGCAAGCTGTCAGGAAAGATACAGCAACCTTCCTAAAATTCTGGGGATCACTAATTCACTTTACAATTGTCATTTGTTGTTGGTTGCCCTTGACCAAAAATACAAGCGTCAAGAGAGCCTTGACTAGATGACAAAGCCGTTTGACCATCTGTCCCGAACAAGAAATCTGTTCTATTAGATCCTCCGGTTAAAGCTGTGATTTCGCTGATACTACCGTGGTTGAGAAGCTTAGGAGCTTCGTAGGTCTTTTTCATCGTTTTTACCTCTTGTGTTGTGCAGAATGATGGTGGAGATAGCCACCTTGAATATTAGGACTCATAAATCATGGACATCACTTTGTAGTGGAACTTCTTCTACTGTTTGATTTACAGCACATTGTTCGTGCGTGAAGTACAAAGAGTAAGGTTTAAAAGCCAGACACCAGAACAAATTTTACTTCTGTTCGCGCAGCGTGCCCGGAGGGCATATTCTGACTTCTGACGCCTTTATTCTGCTGTAAGTGTGACGCAACCAAAGAGCAAACATTGCTACCTGCCAGAGAGATACATCTATTAAGCTTTCAGGTGGCTTAATGTGTTTTCCGGATATTAATTCTTCGTAGATTTTACGTAGGTTGTTTGTATTCACATATTCAGCAATGTCGGTCAGATGATTTTGCATCACTTCGTCCACAAGTTCTCGGTTATGTACCAAGAGTCCGTGAACAAAACTCAAACTCATATCGCTTTTTCCACGACGCCACTGGACTTGTTCGGGTAGAATCTTTGTCATGGCACGGCGCATCACAAGGCGAGACCACCCTTGATTAAGCTTTTGCTCAGGAGGGAGAGATAGACAGAACTCAATCAACCGTTTATCCATAAATGGGTGACGGAGTTCCAAGGAAAAGGCTGTGGCGTAGTGATCCGATACTTCTAGCCCTAGGGTTAACACACCTGAAGTCAAACCTCGCCAGTGTCGTTCCCTTTCAGTGAGGAGCTGACGAGATGGAAAATCTGTGAAAGCTTGGATACGCTTGTTCAGAGCGATTTGTTTGGCAAAGCTACGCTTAATAATAGATTGCCTACTTTTGGGAAGTTGCTTGCGTCTGCGTAATACTCGCCAAGCTGACAGTAGGGACTGAGGGAACAAAGGTTTTAAGCCATGCTGTAGAAAAAGCTGTCGCCGTGAAATATTAAAGTGTTGCAACAGCTGATTCGTTTCTCTGACAAAATCAACCCATTTCCAACCTCTTGCCAGTTCTTCTAGGTATAAAAGACCATGTTCTCGAAGATAATGGAACGGTGAAAGACCGAGTTTATAGAGATCACCAACTTCTTTAGCGAACTCTGCCCACATTCCTTTCCTCACCAACTCAGTTAGATAACCATCGCCGTGGGAGATAGTGTTATCACCATCAAACCCATCTAGAACAACTCGAACTCCCTCCTGATAAGCAGCATGGTTCAATCCCCAAAGTAGAAAATGGGTAGGAGCAGGAACGACATCATCGTGGTATTGGAAAATTTGCTCTAAGTTGGATAGAGGACCCTGTTGGTCAGCATGGACGTAATGAGGAACCATGCCACCTTGGGCGAGTACAGCCTCAATAAAGGGGCGCTCATCACACTCGCTGATTGTATCAAAAATGTTAGAAAAAGTGTACAACGGGCGACTGTTGGCTCCTTCTTCTGTTATTAGCTGCCGTGCCATGCAGGTGACAGAAGAAGAGTCTAACCCACCACTCAGATGGGAACCGATTGGGAAAGCGCTACGCAGGCGACACCGCACAGCCTCAGCAAATATTTCACGTAATGCTTCAGCATATTCCTCATCAGAACTCAACCGCAACTCACTACAAGGGTCAAGTGACCAGTAAGAGCGAATTTGCATTCCCTTGGCGCTCAACGCCATGCAGCTACCAGGAGGAAGACGAAAGATGTCTTGATAAAAAGTGTTGGACTTGTCATCACATATCGATGCCAGATAGTCGCCTACTTTTATCTTGTTCAGCAGGCGTGGTACCTCCTGCAAACATAGCAAAGCTTTAATCTCTGAACCGAAAGCTAGTATTTTACCTGCTTGAAAGTAATAATAGAAGGGTTTTACACCCATGTGATCGCGGGCGCAAAATAGAGACTGTTTTCGCCCATCCCAAATGGCAAAAGCAAAATCACCTAGGAGATACTCTGGACATTTCTCACCCCATTTTTCGTAAGCTGCCAAAATGAGCTGGCTATCTGTAATTTTTTCCTGTGGACTGTCAAAGTGTAGCTTGGAGATGAGTTCATCGCGATTATCTACACGTGCATCAGATGTTATCACTAAATCGCCAGTCTTATTGACTAAAGGTAACTCCTCTAGGAGAGACTCGGGTGTTGTCCATAGCATTCGGTGTCCCAAACCTATAGATCTATCAACCCAGATGTCTGCACCATCTGGCCCCCGATGCTCCAAAATATCAAGCATCCGCCTCAAGTCCGCACTGTCTACAGGACGACCGTTAAGATAGTAAACACCCATAATGCCGCTCATAGTTTGATTCCTTCAAAAGATGGCAGTGGGATAAACCGGGAAAGGTCTGTCATGTTTCCGATCGCAACTTGTCCTTGGTACTCAATCCAAGCGTGAGCTTCTAGTTTTCCTCCCTGTTCTTTGGCAACACCTATACGTAGTTCACATAAGTAACCATAGCGGCTCATGAGTAATTGTGTCGTCAAGGCGCGAGCCAGACACTTTGCTCTGCCAGGCATGTAGCGTGTTGCTACATTAACAGCCCAAATAATCTTGCCGACAGAAATTTGACTTTCATGAGTCTCAAATGGAAAACGAAAAGTTGGTTTACTTACTTTTTGCACGAGCTTTAGTAAATTCCGAAAGGCGAGAAAAAATAGCCCTAACCTAATAGCCCCCAACAAGATAAAAGTGATTGCTAAAAGATAGCGATCGCTCCTAGAAAGTTCAAGAAAGTTACGCAACTGTTTCATTCTTAACTTTAACTAGCTCTACAGCTTTCAATTCTTCCAGCAGTGCCAAAATATCTCTCATACAAACTTCGCTTTCCACTCCATATTCTTCCAAAAGCGTCTGTTTAATATCTTTCACCTCCTTGGGTTGCTGAATTAAATTCCAAATTCTTGATCCTACTTCATTTAGCCCGTGGTACACTCCCGATTTGAGATTCAGAATAACTGCTTCGCCACCAAGATCAGAAGATATCTGCTCTACAGCCGCTACTACTATCGACGACTCTGAGATTTTGCTGTTCAATGATTTTGAAGACATCATTCGGAAATTTCCTTGTTGGTCTTTGATTTTCTTCTAAACTTTATTTGTATAAATCCTATTATTAAATTATTAAATTCTATTATTAAATACGTAATCATACTGGAAATCTGTCGAAAGGTACATTAATCTCACAAGCTTTGTAAGAGCATAAATAATAAATATATAGGTGTCTATACACTATTTCTCAAGCTCAAGAGTAAAAGATGACCAGTTTTCAAAACAGCAACAAATTGCGTTCTACTATTTAAGGCTATTCTTGTCTAGTAGACGACCCGAACTCCACCAATTTCTTGAGCTTCAGAGGCTTCACTATGATAGAATAAACTATCACAGCCTCAACAGTTATAAATTGTCCCTGATATCAAAATATTTAAGAATCTAGATTTCAACCTGCGCTTTACGTTCGCAGTGGTAGATCTGTCGTTCTACAAACTTATCATTTTAAAATTTTTTTAAAATTTGTAGATACTTACTTTTCATGGAGCCTTACGCCACATGATACTAGAAATTGCTAGCATCCTTCATCATGTTCATAAAAAAAACACAATAATATAATAATATTAAGTATGTGTAAATTGACATATCTCACTGTTTGCAATGACTCAAAGGAGTCTCTCTATTTAAAAGAAAATTATACGTTTACTGACATGATGAGCGCTTTTTAATTTATCTATTGAGAGAATATTTTCTAAATCTTTGCCTTTGAATTATGGAAAGAATTTTAAAGTTAAGAAGAACGCACCAACACACCAACGCAGCAATCATAATATCTCTCGCGTTTGAATTCGCGCTCCTACAGCACCGAAAGAATTCTCTTTTATCCACGAATGATAAATCCGCTTGCTCTTGAACTCTATCCCTCACCCAGAAATCAGCAATGTTTTCTGACAACTGAGGAGTGTGAGTTCTTTCTTGGTCAGTAAAAATTAAAATTTCTATAGCATTCCTAAATGATTCCGGATTGCTATACTATTCAAAATCAACTTCTTGAAGTAAGGCTATCCACATGTCGGGTGGGTCAGAGTAGTAATCAATTTCCTCAATTTGATATCGAATAGCGTTAGACCCGTCACATAAGATGATATAATCTCCGCGTTTGATACCTCTACCCTGTCCTGTCATGTAACCTTTTGTCTGATTATCAACCGATTCAAAAACATAGTCATGCCCATTAACATATTGGGTATAGTCATATGTTTTACTCTGTAATTTTTTTGTTTTGCTTAGCGTTTTACCTAGTAAGAATTTATATAATGATAAGAAAATAATATTAAGGTGGATGCCTAACCTGATATGAGACATAAGCGGTTGACAAAGAAATAGCGTTGACACCAAGAGTTATTTACTCTTACAACTAAGAAACATCAAACGACGAAGTTCATCACAATAATTCTGGAGAAAAGCTAAATATTACGATAGACATTGTAATCTAGTATTTCCAGCAAACAAACAGTTGAACTACCTAAAAGCTCAAGGCTAATACGTTAACAGTACACTAGGATTTAATATGGCATGTAGAGAAAACGCCACTTGCTACAACGGGACAGCAGTTTCCACACTCCAGGGAACCCTCCGAACGCGAATATGTGTCTGTAAGCTCCCCTAAGAGGAAGCTCGGCGAAAGGAAGCCGCCGCTCCGACTGGCTTTGCAACGCACTCCTACTGCTCCATCTCTGTTTTGTTTTGACGTTCCTTAAGTTGCAGTAAAATTTGCGCGTGCATTTCGCGGGTAATTGGATAGAAATACGTCAAAACTAAGCCACAAATTAAACAAATCGTAGGTATGGGACCAATTGCAATACGGATAGCAAAGAGTGCCGAGTCTGGTTGTATGGGTAGTGTATTTTGTCCTGCAACAGACTCTTTAAAACCAGACGCTTGTAATGCTATTCCTACCAAAAATAGACCAAATGCTAAACCAAACTTTTGCAACAAAACCATGAAGCCATAAAAAATTCCTTCGCGACGTTGTCCAGTTTGCAGTTCATCTAGTTCAATCACATCTGGTATCATCGACCAAGGAACAAGATAAGCCGTGGAGACACCAACCCCTGCCATGACTGCCAAAATATACATTAAGCTCACTTGATTTGGTTGCAAGAAAAATAGCCCTGCTTGTGCTATAACCCAGAAGCTCATCCCCATAAAATAAACAGCTTTTTTTCCAACTCTCTTACTCAAAGCACTCCAAACAAATAGCATGAAAAGGGCAGTTCCTTGCACCCCTATAAGTACTGTTGGTACATCTGATTCTTTAAGGCGCATCCAGTTAACAGCAAAGTAAGGAATGATACTTGCGGTTATTTGCACAGCTAACCAGGAAAAAAGATATATCCCGATAACATACAGAAAAGGTTGGTTGCTGAAGACAATTTTTAGTTGTTCTCGGATGGGAATGGGTGCGCTTTCCTCTTGTGAAGTGCGTTTTGCTTCAAAAGCTATGATGCGATCGCGTGTTCCCCAAACGCACAAATAGAGCGCCAATACTGAAATGACACCACAAATTGCTGCAAGCACTAGATACTGCTGCTGGCGATCGGCAATCTTATCAAAGATAACTTTCGCTAATATCAACGATAGAATACTACCACCAATAGAAAAAGCAAAGCGAAAGCTGTTGAGGCTTGTACGTTCGTCATAGTCCTGAGTGAGTTCGGGAGTCATTGCGGTGTATGGCAAATTGACAACAGTATAAAAGACCTGAGATATCACCCCAATTGCCACGTAATACCAAAACAGTCCCCAAAAGTTGACACTCGCGCTACTACTAAATCGCGGTACAATCCATTGTAGAAAGAAAAAAACTCCAAAGGGAATTGCGCCATAAAACATCCAAGGCAGACGCCGTCCCCAGCGAGATTTTGTTCTGTCGGTTAGTACCCCCATAATGGGGTCATTCACTGCATCCCAAATCTTGCCAATGAGTAATATCATACCAGCTAATCCTGCTGGAATACCTGCGACATTAGTAAAGAAAACTAGTAAAAAGAAGATGGAAATATTCGCAGTAATCGCTGGTCCTAAATCGCCTGCACCAAAAGCCAGTTTTGTTTTTAAGTTTAGTTTTTCGCTTTCAGATGTTTGTTGAGGATAAGCACCCACGTCAGAATTGTTCATAAAATTTTGTGCTCATATTAAAATCAAGGAATTTGCCCTACATTATTAGCAAGAAATGAAGTTCCCTATGCCAGACCTTTACGTTTCTTGGTCAGATTATCACCAAAAAATTGAACAACTGGCTGCTCAAGTTCACCAATCCAGCTGGAAATTCAACCAAATTGTTTGCATTGCCAGAGGGGGACTGCGCGTAGGAGATATTCTCTCACGTATTTACAAGCAGCCTTTAGCAATTTTGGCAACATCATCATACAGTGGTTCTGGTAAGCAAGAAAGAGGAAATTTAATATTTTCTCGTCACTTGACAATGACTACTGAAAATTTAGGTTCGCGTATTCTTTTGGTGGATGACTTGGTAGACTCTGGAATCACACTCGAGCAAACAATCCCTTGGCTAAAAGAATATAGTGATGCTCCGATTGAAGAAATTCGTGCTGCTGTTATCTGGTACAAAGCTTGTTCGGTTATAGCACCTGATTACTACGTTGATTATTTGCCTGACAACCCTTGGATACACCAACCTTTTGAACCCTACGAGTTGATGAGTCCAGCAGATCTTGTGGCAGTAGTTGGGGACTCTTGCGCTATATAACCTTAAGGCTATAGAACTTTCCGGGTATACTGG
The DNA here is from genome assembly GCA_019359415.1 of Iphinoe sp. HA4291-MV1. Taxonomy (GTDB): domain Bacteria; phylum Cyanobacteriota; class Cyanobacteriia; order Cyanobacteriales; family Nostocaceae; genus Brasilonema. The sequence goes on from JAHHHH010000001.1 coordinate 39,975, forward strand.
CGTCCGCAACGAATCGTAGAAACTTTTGTCTACACAGACTCCAGAAAAACTAGCTATTTTCTCAAACGAATAATTGTTAGAAACGGTCGTGCCTCCACAAATGTTCGTTTTGCCGTACCATTTGTGTACCTACTATATGACAGGATAACAGGATAGCCAATATATCCTGTGTTACCCACCATTGCCGCTAAAATAAAACTCCCTTGAGTCGATTTGTGGGGAGCGGTATTTGTGAGATAAGCCTGCCCTTTTACTCCTACCCAAGCGAAAAATGCCCCTAGTAAAATGGCTAAGTGGGCGATCGCTGCTGCAATCCAAATTTGTCCTGACAAATCAGCTTTGCGTAAGAAAATGACAACACCTATCAGTATTCCTACTCAGAAAAGGAACTGTTCCAAACGAGTAGGAACTGTAGCAGACAGCTTGCGTCCTAAGGTATATCCTACTAGGACTAGGAACACTAACTTGACATAGAGTTCTAAGAGATTTGTCAAAACGAAACCTAGAGATTATAGATGCAAAATTTTACCTATTGCGTTTCTTTGTCTCCAGTTTACAATTTGTTATGGATGTTGAACAAACGCAGGAGTTGAGCTTTGGATAATGCTGGGTTTTCTGAGAAACCGCAAAACAGACCATCTACTTCCGGTGAAGATATTCCGGAAGCTTTGCGTGATACTCCTGATGCAGCACCAAAGAAGGTCAGTATTCGCCCGTTGGTTTTGCTCATCGGGGGAGTGGTGGGAGTTGTCTTGATAGCCGTTGTTAGCGGTTTTTTATTTTTCGTTGTCACAGCCAAAAAAACAAAAGATTCTCAGTCTTCCCCTGCTAGTTCAACTCCTGCAACTCAATCAAAATCGGGTGATTTAGCTACTTCAAATGAGGATAGAGTTTTGGGGCATTTTCGCTACTCAGAAGCTCCTGAGTCAGAACTACAACCAATCTCTAATGATAAGCACATCAGAATGCGAAAAGCAGCCGCGCAAAAGTTTCTAGAAATGGCAGCAGCAGCGCAGAGTGCAGGTGTCATTTTGGTACCCATTTCCGGTTTTCGCTCAATAGAAGAGCAAAAACAGTTGTTTTTTAATGTTAGTGCCCAGCGGAATCAGACTCCAGCGCAACGGGCTGCTGTCAGCGCTCCCCCTCGTTACAGCGAACATCATACAGGTTATGCAGTGGATATTGGAGACGGAGCAGTACCAGCAACGAATCTAACTACCAACTTTGAAAAAACTAAAGCTTATCAATGGCTACAGGCAAATGCAGCACGTTTCAGCTTTGAAATGTCCTTTCCTAAAAACAATGCTCAAGGTGTGAGTTATGAGCCTTGGCATTGGCGTTTTGTGGGCAATAGCGATAGCTTAGAAACTTTCTACAAAGAAGCAAATTTAAAACCTGCCCAAGTATCTCAATAAAGAACAAGCAGACAAGGGGTGTTTGCTTGGGCTACTCTATCCTCTGGATTAACTTCGCCGCTGAATTCTTGGAGTCTGAGTCCTTAACTTTGAAGCTTCAGTAACAGCTTTGTTGTCAGACTTATTCAAAGATTTCTTTTGAAAATATTCCTCCATTACCTGTAACACCATTGGAGCAGCAACACTACCGCCACCACCGCCAGAGTGTTCAGCGAATGCCAACACTACAATTTCTGGTTTATCGGTGGGAGCATATGCCCCAAACCATGCATGGTTTGCTTTCACACGATCTTTCCATGCCTCAGCCGTACCACTTTTACCAGATGTTGGAGGAATTGTTGACACATTGAGAGCCTTACCCGTACCTTCAGCTATCACCTTCCGCAGTCCTTCACGAAGAATTTTGACAGTGCTTGGCTTCATATTTAGTGGTTCTCGCCAGCTTTTTGCTTCTTCATAGTCTTTGAGCAAGTGTGGTTTCACTCTATAACCGCCATTTGCAGGAACAGAGAACATAACAGCAACTTGCAGTGGTGTGGTTTGCAAAGCACCTTGACCAATGGACATATTAATGCTGTCCCCTACAGTCCAGGGAATTTTCCACACTCTCTGCTTCCAAGCTTCATCTGGAACATGACCTTTCGTTTCTTCAGTCTTGAACTCAATACCAGTTTTTTCACCAAATCCATACTTATGAGTCCATTCAATTAAGGTGGGACCACCTACTCCCCTACCAATTTGGTAGAAGAAAGTATCGCTACTCATTGCTAAGGCTCTTTCAAATCCCAATGGACCAAATCCGGCGTGGTTCCATTCTGCAAACGTGACTCCACCAACAGTAAAGGAACCATAGGTTTGCAGCACTGTGTTGGGAGAAAATTTGCCTGATTCCAACCCTGCTGTCGCAGTGACTATTTTGAAAGTACTGGCGGGTGGAAAAGCACTACTGACAGTACGATTAAGCAAGGGATGGTTTTCACCTTGTATGCTTTTCCAATCTTTCTTAGAAAGTCTTCGCTTGGAGAAGATATTTGGGTCAAAGGTGGGATGAGATACCATTGCTAGGACAGCACCGTTATTCGGGTCTAGTGCGACGATCACACCATTGCGTCCATTCAAAGCTTTTTCAGCAGCCTTTTGCAAATTCAAATCTATGGTTAGGTGAATATCATTACCTGCTTTTGCCTGTTTTTCTCCTAACACTCGAATTGGGCGACCTTTACCATCTACTTCTACTTGCTGACCACCCCATTCACCACGCAACAGCTGTTCATAGGCTTTTTCTACCCCCATTTGACCAATTACATCTCCCAATCGATAGCCTTCTTGTTTTTTCTGTTTGAGCTGTTGTGGCGTTACTTCTCTAGTATAACCTAATACATGAGCTAACTCCTTGCCGTGTAAGTAGTAACGTACGGCTTCCGTATGAATTTCTACACCTGGCAATTCGCTTTCATACTCCTTTAGTGCCGTGATTTCTGCTTCGTTGAGGTCACGAGCAATCCGTACGAGTGAAGTGGCATCAGCGCCTGCTTCGTCTAATTTCTTTTCTATTTCCTCTTTGGGTATTTTGAGAACTTGCTCAAGACGCGGACCGACGACTGACCAAGATGGCTTAGTGTGTGCTATTGGCCATAAGTACACAGAACGAGGATAACGAGTTGTAGCTAGTAGCTTGCCGTTACGGTCAAAAATATTACCTCGTTCTGGTTGTTTCGCAATCATCCGAACACGGTTTGCCTCTGCTCGCTTTCGATAGTTTGCTCCTTCCACAATTTGCAAATATACTAGACGAGCAACAATACCAGTTGTCATCAATAAGGTAAGTACAACAAAAAATATGGACTGGAAACCCCGTCCTGTAGTGCGTGTATCTTTTTTGCTGGCTAATTGAGGTGGTTGCAGTAGCGTCATATCACAAATAGGGATTCCGAGAATAGCATGAACCGTATATGATTGCGCCAAATTTCTACCTGGAATTGAGAGAAAACGAGTCCTGGTAGCATAACATTTTTGATCGGTTTTCGCTGTCTAGGATAAACCAAATTGTTGTCACTAATTCACTTAAGAAAATACCTAAATTAGCATCCTTCAGAGAAAATTACAGATTTTACTGAGAACTTGGCTTAACAGTAGACTTCTTGCACTCATTCATTCTTTTCGCGCTCTTCTTCGCGACGCCAGATACCTCTGTCGGGAAACGTCGGTGCACTTCTGTTGTCGTCACCGCACCGCACTGGCTCCCCTACTATGGGATTTGGGGTGATTAAATCATTTGTGTGTACACGGTAGCCCTTGAAAGGGGAAGCTTCCCCATTGCCCATTGCCCCTTGCCCATTGCCCATTACCCTGATTTAATCTCCAGATCTACGTCCTGAGTTTTGAGTTTTAGCTTTTGATTCTTCAGACTCAGATTTTTTATACTTGCCTGGATACTTCTTCTGAAAATATTCTTCTAGGACTTGTAAGACCATTGGTCCGCAGAGACTACCACCATGCTCACCAGAGTTTTCACCAAACGCCACAACCACTATCTCTGGCTTATCAGCAGGAGCATATGCCCCAAACCAAGTATGATTTGGACGACCAACACCAGCTTCAGCAGTACCGCTCTTACCCGATGCTGGGGCAATTGATGGTACATTCAATCGTGTCCCTGTACCATCTGTGACCACTCTGCGCAATCCTTCGCGAAGAACTTTGATGGTACTTGGCTTCATGTTGAGAGATTCCCGCCAGCTTTTTGCTTCTTCATGGTCTTTAAGCAAGTGTGGTTTTACTCTATAGCCACCGTTAGCAGGAACGGAGAACATGATAGCAGATTGCAGTGGTGTGGTTTGCAAAGCGCCTTGACCGATAGACATATTGATGGTATCACCTACAGTCCAAGGTATCTTCCACACTCTCTGCTTCCAAGCTTCATCTGGAACATTACCTTTTGATTCTTCTTGGGCAAACTCAATACCAGTTTTTTTGCCAAATCCGTATTTGCGAGTCCATTCAATCAAGGTTGGACCACCGACTCGCCTACCAACTTGGTAGAAGAAAGTATCGCTACTCATAGCGATCGCACCCTGAAATCCCAGTGGACCGAATCCTGCGTGGTTCCACTCACCGAAAGTCACCCCTCCAACGGTAAGTGACCCGTAAGTTTGTAGTACTGTACTAGGAGAAAATTTGCCTGATTCCAGCCCTGCTGTTGTGGTAATGATTTTGAAAGTGCTGGCGGGTGGAAAGGCACTCAGGGCACGATTAACTAGGGGGTGGTCACTACTTTGTAAACTTTGCCAGTCCTTCTGGGAAAGTTTTTGCTTTGAAAAGATATTCGGGTCAAAGTTGGGACGAGATACCATTGCGAGGACAGCACCGTTATTCGGGTCTAGTGCGACGATAGCACCCCTGCGAACTGTCAAAGCTTTTTCAGCTGCCTTTTGCACATCTAAATCTACGGTTAGGTGAATATCATGACCTGCTTTTGCCTGTTTTTCTCCTAACACTCGAATTGGGCGACCCTTACCATCCACTTCTACTTGCTGACCACCCCATTCACCGCGCAACATCTGTTCATAGGCTTTTTCTACCCCCATTTGACCAATCACATCTCCCAAGCGGTAGCCTTCTTGTTTCTTTTCTTTCAACTGCTGCGGTGTTAGCTCTCTAGTATAACCTAGTACATGAACTAATTCCTTGCCGTGTGGGTAGTAACGTACGGCTTCTGTATTAATTTCTACACCTGGTAATTCGTTTTCATACTCCTTCAATGCCGTGATTTCTGCTTCGTTGAGGTCACGAGCAATCCGTACGAGTGAAGTGGCATCAGCACCTGCCTCATCTAATTTCTTTTCTATCTCTTCTTGGGGTATTTTGAGAACTTGCTCAAGACGCGGACCGACAACTGACCAGGATGGTCTGGTGTGTGCCATCGGCCATAAGTACACAGAACGTGGATAGCGAGTTGTAGCTAGTAGTTTGCCGTTACGGTCAAAAATATTACCTCGTTCTGGTTGCTTGGCAATCGTCCGAATCCGGTTTGCCTCTGCTCGTTCCTTGAGTTTATGTCCTTCAAGGATTTGCAAATATGCCAAACGAGCATTGATACCAGTTACCATCAACAAGGTAAATACAATAAAAAATATAGACTGGAAACCTCGTCCGATTGTACGGATCTCTCTATTTTTGCTAACTGGAGGTGATTTTAATGTAGCCATAGAACAATATCCAATTCCAAAATAATTTTTATTGGTATAAAATTAAGTCCAATTCTTCTGGTGTATTCCACGTTAAGATAACCAGAACAGTATATTTTCTGTAAATTCTTCTTACCGAGTAGAATCAACCAAAGTGTAACTTGTGGTTCACCAAATCGACTATATTAATTAACAAAAAATTGAAGATAACAGGAGCTAACTACTGGATTATGGCTCAAAGTTTGACGCAGAATCAGGGAGCAAGGACGGTTTTTGAATCATTGGACGTTGAACTGCGTAACGTTTTCAAGTTTTTTAACCAAGAAAGACGCTTGTTGAACATCATCAAGCAATGGTTCTATACCACCTTGATTTTGATTACGCTGGTCTGCCAATGTCCCTGGACCGATACGGTTATACCCCAAACCAACTCGTAAATCCAGTTACGACTATATCCCGTTACTGTAGCAACTTCTTTTGTACCCAATCCTTTGGCTAACAACCAAATTATTTGATAATGTGTTCGCTCGACACCTTCTTTTGCTTGACGGTATCGTATCTCCAATTCATCCAGGCTAAGATGCTCCTCGATTTTGATTCGTTTCGGCATTGCGATCAGCAATGCTTGTGCCCCTTGGGCAATCGCCCTTTGACTGCACTCTTCTTCTATATTATGGTTGATTGTCCGGACATCATATCAATTGTTCATATACCTTGGCAACAACTTTTCTATATTTGTGTCTAGAGTTACTTCCGTCCTTTTTGCGTGCTAGTTTCTGTTGTCTACCGGATGGAATACAATAAACTCTTTTGCAACTGGTTGCTGTGCTGTAAATTTTTTCTTGGATTTAGCGATCGCTTTATGATTAGTTTTAGAAGCAGTCCCTTTCTGTGGGCGACATTCGAGACAATATAACGGTTGTGATGGGTAACAGGTGCGTTCTACCACCTGATTGCAATTTTTGCAGACAAATCGATAAACTCGTTGTTTGATGATGCGAGTGTGAGCTTTAACAAAAACTTCCTTGCTTTCCACCTGTCTTGTTCCTACTGAAAACGTGAATGGTATGGCTGATTTCTCTAAAATTCTAAGTTTACTCGAACAGGAGCGCGAGCGCTACATATCAGAAGCAGCCCAGTTGGAGCGCCGCCTATCGTTAATCCATGACCAGATTAGTACTCTAGAATCTCTGATATCAGGCTATACCCTTGAAGAGCAGATGTATTCTCCCCAAAGGCATTTTTCATTTCCTTCCAGCACTGCTGTACTTGAGGATAGCTCTGTATCCATGGATGAGGAAGAATTAGAACCCACAGACTACTCTATGGGTCATAGCGAGGATTATAAGCATGAAAATTCTCAGTCCGTATTGGAAAGTGAGGAACAATCACATCCGTCTGATGAAGAAACAGCGGAAGCTGTGGAAGCGGATATTTCTGATATTCCCAAGCTAAGCATCAAAAGAAGACCGGGAAGCATACCAGTGCTAGCAGAGTTTCAAGAATATTCGATACAGAATGCTATCCTGATTCTGATGCGCCGCCGACCGGATTTGCATTTTCACATTGATGCGATCGTTCGTGACCTCTATGGTGAGAAATTAATAGTCTCCCAGTTGAAGACTGTGAGGTCCAATATAGCAAAAGTGCTCGCTACAGGATTACAATTCGGTTTGTGGCATAAGGTATTATACGCAAAAAATGTGTATACTTTGCATTATGAGAAAGGAGTGACGAGTAAACAGCTAAAGAGTACTTGACATTTCTACGGCTATATTGACTCACGACTAACAGACGGCATATTGTGACATACTCCCGTCGCTGACTCTTCGAGTACAGCGCGGGCTTCTCAGACAATTAAACTAAGCGACTCCCTCACGAGATTCGCTCGTCTTCAAAACCGGACATGAGACTTTCACCTCATCCGGCTCCTCAATGAATTGGTACTTTGTCATGTACACTTCACAGCTAAACCATCTTTGGCTGTCTTTGCATCGTGGCAGTGTCTGTGTAATATCTGAAGGTTTTTGTATTCGTCTTTTCCGCCCTTAGCTTGGGGGATTATGTGGTCAACCTCCAGTACATCTTCCTCACGGAAGAACAAACCGCAGTGAGTACATTTTCCTTTCTGTGTCTTCAAGAGCGTTGTCATTCTATTAAACCTCGTCCATCTTGAAAGCTGGAGTTTTGTCACGCATGGGAGTATCCGAAGATTTAGAAGTGGTGATTGAGGTTGGGACAAAGATGTTAAGCGTTGACTGGAGTCGTTGGGTTGGGAAAATCCTGCTCAAAGTTGCCCAACCTTCTCCTAAGGGAGACGCCAGAGGCGAAGGCAAAATGCCCAACTTTGAATACTCGTTATCGAGGTTGTTATTGAGTTTGGTTGGGCATTTTGCCCCCCTAAGGTTAATCACTCCTAGATAGAGTGAATAAGGTTGGGCAACTTTGAGGAAGTTTAATGAAGCGGGTGAAAGTGCAGAAGCTTTGAGAGAAAAAGCATTGAGAGCAGCGCATCCCCGTAGTCGTGAGCGGTTTATGGCATTGTATGAGATTAGTGGTGGAAAAAGTGCGACTCAAGTAGGTCGGGAAACAGGACGTAACCCACAAACAGTAATGGAATGGGTGCATCGTTACAATGAAGCAGGTCCAGAGACCCTAGATTACCAACGCAGCGGTGGGTATCCCCCCCTTTATCTTTAGAAATAGAACAGGCATTAGATGGGCAGATCCGGGATGGCTTAAAATTAGCAGCAACTCCACCTCAAAAACGTCAGTGTTGTTGGCGGAAAAATCGCCCCAATTGTCACGGGGTCTAACACGTAAGAAATGAGCGGAACCTTACTACAACGAATACTCGTGATGCCAACACAAATCAACAAAACAAAGGTTCCGCTCATTTCTAGGGGACAATGCGTCAACTGGTATACAAAAATCACAACTTTTCATGGGGCGATTTTTCCGGAGGCTGGCAGATTTTTCGTTGGTATTAGCCCAACCCCCGGAAGAAGCAAGGTATCTTTCTATGGGGTCTATATCTATAATTTGGGTGAGGTAAGAATTTTTCCAAATGACACTGCCAATGGTCTTAACACTATTGATGTCCTCAATGCCCTCAAAACCGAATTCCCAAATCACCCCATGACATTGATCTGGGACGGCGCTCCTTATCATCGTTCACAGATTGTTAAAGATGCGGCCGCAACACTGGGTATAAAGATAGAACCTTTACCAAGCTACAGCCCCGATTTTCTGCCTGTAGAACATCTTTGGCAATGGTTACGTCAGGATATTACCTATCATACTTGCTATGAGCGTCCGTCTGACTTGATTGAACAAGTTTCGGCATTTCAACAACAAATTAATGCCAGTCCCAATACCGTGGCAGATCGTTTGTGGGTGACAACTCATCTCAAACCTGATGAGGAAAAACTACGGGTTTCAACTTAGACGAGGTTTAACACGTGAAAAAAATGGGCAGGCTTTGTTTTTGTTGATCTGTTGTCGTAGTCGCGTACTCGTTGTAATAAGCCTGCCCATTTTTTTAGGGGACAATGCGTCACCAACATTGCTCACTGAGCTACGCTCAATATCCCTCGTTGGTCAATTCCTCATTGCCCGAAATTCATCCCAACACTGAACGGGATACCGTTACAGTGTGGGGCTTCTTCCGCTTCAAGCTAAAAAGGGTGTGGCTCTTCTGAAAGTACAATATACTTAGTCAAGAGTTTCTTCTTCCGTCCCTAGAAGATGGGGTTGACGTGGAATGAGTCAGATCAATGCTATTATCATCTCCACTTCTTTCACCGCTCATGCTTTGTTTGTAATACTGTCGGTAGTAGCTATATGAGGCTGGTGTGGAATCTTTAGATTTATTAGCTATCACTCCTAGTACGGGTGTGCCAGACATTTGGAGACCCTCTAATGCTTGCTGGAACATGGTACGTTTCAGATTTCCTAATCCTGCAACTAGTATGAGTCCATTAGTATTAGCTGCCAGCAGGTTAGCGTCTGCAAACCCCACTAAAGGTGGTGTGTCGTATATTACCAAATCAAAAGCGCCTTGTAGCTCATTCATCAAATCCTGCATTTTCTGAGACGCAAGCAATCTAATTGAGTCAGGGGGAATTGGACCAGCGCTTAGAACAAATAAGTTGTCCTCTAGGGGCGATCGCTCAATCACATTGTTCCAGTCTAGGTCTTGTGAAATGACATCAGTCAATCCCTGAATATTCATCAGACCTACACGATTATGGACTGTGGGAGAGCGTAGATCGGCGTCTACCAGTAGTACTCGTTGCCCCATTGCTGCAGCTGCGAGTGCTAGGTGTATTGCTACGGTCGTCTTACCTTCTTCCTTTGCTGCTGAACTGATGACAAGTGAACGAATTGGTGTATCTGAGCTTAGAAGAAGAATATTGGTGTAAAGAGAGCGAAAAACTTCAAAAAAGGATGCTATGGCTGCTCTTTGTACTCCACCAGTTGCCTTTTGCCAAGCTAGTGTTCCTAGTTCTTTTCTTAAAGGAACGACTCCTAATAGTGGTAATCTCGTCGCTTCCTTGAGGTCTTTAGAAGAGTATAGAACATTGCTGAGCTTATCCGCAATCAAAGCTGCACCTGTACCCAACAGCAAACCTAACAGTGTCCCTAAAGCTAAATTGCGTTTGGTACTGTCTGAAACAGCCTTTGGTTCTTCCACTTCCTCAAGTTTGGGATCGAGTAACTTCCAAGAGGGAACCCTTTGAGCTTGTTCAATCTGTAATGCTTGTTTTTTAGCTGAAAATTGAGTCAGACCTTCAGTGGCAATTTTTAATTCCCGCTGAATATTATCGTATTCACGGATAACAACTGCTAAATTTCTCAGATACTTATTGAAATCATCAATTTTTGCTCCCAAAGATTTATCACGCGCTTGCAGTGCTTGGATACGGCTTTCATAATCTCTTTTCACCCGGTTCTCTTCCCCAGCTAGCATTGGGAGTAGATTTATTTTCTGTTCCTGTAAAAACTGCAAACTAGGGTTTTCATTTGTTAATTTTGCTCCTCCTTTTTTAATTTCAATTTCTACTGTTTGGATTTGGTCCAGTATCTTTTGATAGCGAGCGTTTTCGCTCAGTACCGAACTCCCAGCCCGCTCACCCGGCTGTTGCGCTAACTCCTGTTTCAAATCTTCATAGGTCGCTAGCATTTGTTCTAGCTGCACGCGATTTTCTGCTTGCTGTCGCGTTAAAGTAGTAATCTGACCAGAGATTTCTTGAGCTTTCTGTGCTGGTTCTACTAAATCATGCTTTTGTCGCATGATTCGCAGTCTTTCTTGCCAGGCTCTCACCCGATTCTCTAAAGGCAGTTCTTGCTCTCTAACAAACCTAATTGCCTGCTTTACTTCGTCTTGACGTTCTTTGAGACTATAGTCCACGTAAGTTTTTTGAAGTTTAGTTAAGACATCGCGAACTAGCTCCTCGTCTGGATATGTGTATGTAACCTCTAAAATATTTTGCTTTGTGGATGTTATTTTTAAGTCGTCAACAATTGAGTCGTAATCTAGCTTCGGATATTTAGTTTGATATTTATCCTGAAGCTCTTTAACAACTTGGTCTAGCATTCCACGACTTTCTAAAACTTTAATCGTCGTCGTCACTGGTTGTGCTGACTCAGGAGGTGCGATCGCTTCTTGGGAACTCAAGCTTTGGGGGACATTGGCTACTGCACGACTTTCACCAGTCACAGGCTTAGTTAAAATCTCAAACTGACCTTGATACACCGGAGGATCTGTTTCTGCCTTCAACACCGCAGCTGTCGCTACCACGCCTGTTACACCCGCAATCAGTAATGCGCGACGACGGAGAGTTGCTCCAACTTGACCCAGATTCAATCCACCTTCTTCATTGATCTGGGCTGTGTAGGCTTGTGACAACGCTTGAGGATATTTGTCTGACTTCAGCATAGCCTTAGTAACTTCTCTCTCGTTGTAGTTTTTTGTAGTTGCACGCTTTGATCCAATTCTGGCATGCACAATTTAATATGCTCGACTGCCAAATCACTTGCCACCAACTGGAATATTGGTGAATACATTAGTTAATCACACTGTTTTAACTCCATTAAGGACAATTTGAATTTTGCCCTCAACAAGAGTGATAGATACGTTACCCTGTCTGAAGTCTAGAAAAATACTGATGATAGCGGAGCAATGCGCTTATTAGATACAGTAACACTACACAGGAAAATTTTGTAGGTTTGCTCTCCCAGCCCTCTCAATATTGACAAATAGCACCTTATGTGAGTCTTGTAAGAAGGTAAACCTAGAACCGTACTCAACAACCGATGCTATCTCCCGTGTTTGATGCATTTGTAGAGGCCAGCCCCGTCAGCGTGATGATGCGAGGACTGATGGAACACATTTTTAACTCTGAGCGGATGAATCAGATATTCAACACTTACAGCGAACGTCAATACGAACAAGAGTTGTTGTTTTCTACTCAAGTAGATTTGATGAGTTTAGTGGTATGTGGAATGTATCCATCAGTCCATGCGGTCTATCAAAAGAAGGCGGTAGAGGTGAATGTTAGCGCCACGGCACTATACAACAAACTGTAACGGGTTGAACTGCCTGTAAGTCGGGCATTGGTGCATGAGACGGCATCAGATCTCCAGCAGTTGCTCCAAAGCTTGAATGTGGAACGCCCCAGTCCTCTGGGAAAACAATATCGCCAACGGAAGAGTAGATGGCAGTTGTTTGGCCGGTACCGAGCGCCGGCTAGCAGCCCTTCGCCCTCATGCAGCCAAACCCTTACCAGGAAAAGCTATCGCCATTCTAGACCCAGGGACAAAATTGGTGGTTGATGTCATTCCCTGTGAGGATGGTCATGCTCAAGAACGCTCTTTGTTTAACCAGGTTCTGGCACAAGTGCAACCCCAGCAGGTATGGATTGCAGACCGCAATTTCTGTACCGCAGGATTTCTGGGCACAATTGTGCAACAGTCCGCTTTTTTTGTCATTCGCCAACACGGGGGCTTGGGATACGAGGGTGTGAGTGAATTATATCCCGTGGGGTTGTGTAAAACAGGAACTGTGTTTGAACAACACATCGAGATTGTCCATGAGGGACGGACTTTTCGGTGTCGTCGTATTCTAGTCAAGTTAACTCGTCCGACTCGTGACCAAGAGTGGGAAATTGCCATTTTGACTAACTTACCACCCACAGAGGCAGATGGCATTTTGGTGGCAGAACTTTATCAACAACGGTGGAGTGTGGAAACTTTATTCCAAACCGTAACCCAAAACTTTCATGGGGAGATTGAAACTGCTGCTTATCCCAAAGCCGCCTTATTCTCCTATTGCATGGCGCTGTCAGCCTACAACCTTTTAGCTACACTCAAAACTGTGTTGGGCAGTGTACATGGAATAGAAAAAATTCAAGCAGGGCTATCTGATTTTTACCTGGTAGACGATATTCAAGGCATCTATCGGGGAATGATGATTGCTATTCCATCTGTACATTGGCAATGCTTCTGTGATTATACGCTTGATCAACTGGTGGACATTCTCCAGCACTTAGCAACCAAAGTACATCTCAAATCCTTTCGCAAGCATCCTCGAACTCCCAAAAAGAAGCGAAAACCCTTGATGGTTGATGGCAAACATCCCCACTGTTCCACTGCTCGAAAGCTAAAGCAATACCAAGCTGCTAAAGATTTTATCCCGTGAACTCAACTCATAAAATGTATTTTTTGTCAATATTTAGAGGGCTGGTTTGCTCTCCTTATGAGATAAGACCATTATCAATTGGGTGAAAGGTACTGCCACACTACGATTTAGATACACTTCAGCCAGAAACGCTTAAGCTTACCCTTTTTAAAAACAAACTGGGGCGCTAGGATTCGAACCTAGGGATGGCGGGACCAAAACCCGCTGCCTTACCACTTGGCTACGCCCCATCAATATTATCCTTACCTAATATAGCAATGACTCAGGGGTTAGTGTCAAGTACTTTGCAAAGTGATCTGGGGAGAATTTTAGAAATCCAACTTGAAATTTCAGCTGAATCTTTCATCAAAGGGTATAGTTGAATCAATACTTTCGCCAGAATTCCTAATTGTTGATGCAAATGTCGAATGATCTCTAAAGCATAGGGAAGCGATCGCGTGACGGAAAACTTTATCTCCCCAGGTGATAGCGTACTGATTCACGTCTTCCTCAATTACCTCACAAGCTGCCCGTTTTAACTCAGGCGGACAAGGAAAGTAAGCGCCCAATTGTAAATAATCAATAGTCTCGAAATCTCAGGACTAACGAGCGCGATCGCGAAGCTTGGTTGCCCCAAAGCGGAGCTTTGGGGGAGCCTGTTCACAGAAGAACAGGCGCGCTTGCACATACGGGCGATGCTCCAAAGGAGCCGCTTCTCTTCTCCCTTCGCCCCTTGGGCGACGCCAAGGGCGAAAGCGCAGCGTGTCACAGACAAGGGCGAACTCCTGTCACCAGACGCGCAAGAGACGAGAGGCTGCGCCAACGAGAATCGCACTTTCTAAATTGTCTCGACGAGTAGGTTGCAGTTCAACCCAACCGTTGGGCATTACGTCTGGTTTTTACCGTGTCATGATAACTCACTCTCGATGCTAATTCATGCCCTGTATAGTGAATAAAGACATCATCTAAGGTTGCGTTTGGCTTACTTAAGACAGCTTTTAAGTTGGTGGGTGTACCAGTCGCAATCATCCGACCTTGGTTCATAATTGCCACACGACTACACAAACTGTCAGCTTCTTCCAAAAAGTGAGTTGTTAAAAAGATGGTTGTGCCGTAATCAGCACGAAGTTGCTGTACAAGACGCCACACCTGGCTACGGGCGATAGGATCGAGTCCCACTGTCGGCTCATCTAGAAATAGAATTTGGGGGTGATGCAAGATGGATTGAGCAATTTCCAGCTTGCGAATCATGCCACCAGAATAATTTCTGACCAAACGATGGGCTGCTTCTTGCAAACCCATGAACTCCATCATGTCATGGATGCGCTGTTTCCGTTGCTTAGACGGAATATCATACAATTTAGCAAAGATTAAGAGATTTTCATAGCCACTCAGGCTACCATCAGCACAGAGAGCTTGGGGTACATAACCAATGACTCTTCTAACCGCATCAGGTTGATGAGTTACATCATATCCAGCTAGGGTTGCTCGCCCAGCACTCGGCGGTAGCAGGGTTGTCAATATCTTAATCACCGTACTTTTGCCTGCTCCATTGAGTCCTAGCAAGCCAAACACTTCACCAGATGCTACAGAGATATTCAGAGCATCAACGGCTGTAAATTTGTCAAAGCGACGCGTAAGTTTTTGGGTTTCTAATATGATCATTCCCGGAACATTCACGAACGTTGACCAATCTGTTCTTCCCGTTAGTTTTGTCACAAGTAGGATGCACTTCCTTTCGCAAAATATTCAGCTTATCTAATTATTAGCTTCTCATATATTTCCGATAAGTCAAGAGTCAACGAACAGAGCAGTTCTTGAGCAGGGGGAGAAGAGAAGCAGGGCTGACAGGTGTAGGTTTTTCAGAAAAGGGTGAGTCATCTTACCATTTTGGATTTGAGATTTGGGAATTTGGATTGTGAAAGTTTGACCAAGAAAGTACGAAGGCGTCAGTCGTCAGAATTCAACAATATTAAGAGATAATATCTGTGGTCAATTCTTCCCTCTCCTGACTCCTGGATACTGAATTCTTCTTCAATTGTTATAGCAATCCGATTTGATTCTTGAATCACTCGTAGAGACAGGGAACTCTTAACAGGGAAGAAGGAATAAAGGTGTACTGAGTTTTTTTCAAAAATCAAATAGGAGTCCTATATTAAAGCCTCTTAACGAAGGTTTAACATGTAGAAATTGAGCCAGCCTCACCCCTTGTGCTTAATTCAAAATTCAAAATTCAAAATTCAAAATTTAGAATTTTGAATAAAAAAAAAACGAGGAAATATCTGGATAGATTACAAATTTGTGTTGTGTTAGGTAATTTTCCCATAAATAAAAAACTTGCCAAAATGGCAACCAATCTATGGATTACTTGATTAAATTAAAGAAGGTAAATGACTTCAAGGGTGTTGTTATCAGAGTGTATCACATACCATAAAATGTGATACACCTTCTACCAAAAAATCACTAGACAAACAGAAAGTGTATCTGCACACGATATCCTGACAACTAGTCAGGATAAAGAAATATTAATAATTAGGTTTACATTTACCGCAACAGGGATATTCAGCCCGTACAGGCGTTGTCGTTGACCTGCACATTAGCCCCCTAAATCACTGGCAGTGTCTGTACATATTCCTGTCTCTTCAGCGGTAAATGGTATGTGGGAGCTTTGATGGCGTTTGGTATGCTTGCTCCCACTTTTTTTTCAATAAAGTTTCTTAACTCTTAAGATGCACATTTTATAACGCTTGTATAGCAAGGTTTTCACCAAAGTGAAGAAAATGTGCTTTTTTCATTTGTTGCTAGCGCGTAGCGGTGCTAGTTAGCTGTTCCACATTTAACTTGTATAATTAGGGGGGAGCAGATGCCCACCCCACAAGAGTTATAAAAATTTTGAATATACAAACTAGATGTGGTTTAGCTTTAGAGGCTCACCGGAATGCACCAGTTACCTTATTACAATTTTTGTAGGGGAGCCAGTACTGTAGGAGGGTTTCCCGACAGAGGTATCTGGCGTTGGGCACTGCTTATCGTTCGCGCTCAACTCCTATTTTTACGTTAACAGCAGTGCCCACCTGTTCGCGCAGCGTCTCCCTTAGGAGAAGAGTTTTGAGAATGGTGCAAGATCTCAGTTGATAGGCAATTTTAGCTATACTTGAAGCTAAGCTATACTCAAAAGAATTGAGGAACAAACACAAGGAAATATCTGGATAGATTACAAATTATTGTTGTGTTAGGTAATTAATTCAAGAAATAAAAAACTTGCCAAAATGGCAACCAA
Organism: Iphinoe sp. HA4291-MV1; assembly: GCA_019359415.1. Lineage (GTDB taxonomy): Bacteria > Cyanobacteriota > Cyanobacteriia > Cyanobacteriales > Nostocaceae > Brasilonema. The sequence continues at coordinate 56,538 of JAHHHH010000001.1, forward strand.
CCTATAGGTTACTCGGTTAAATTAAAGAAGTAAATGACTTCAAGGGTGTTGTTATCAGGGTGTGTCACATACCATAAATGTGATACACCTTCTACCAAAAAAATCGCTAGATAAAAAACGGAAAGTATATCTCTAAATGATGTACTAACTAGTTGTCAGGAGAAAGAAATATTAATAATTAGGTTTACATTTGCCGCAACAGGAATATTCAGCCCGTACAGGCGTTGTCGTTGACTGCACATTAGCCCCCTAAATCACTGGCAGTGTCTGTACATATTCCTGTCTCTTCAGCGGTAAATGGTAAGTGGGAGCTTTGATGGCGTTTGGTATGCTTGCTCCCACTTCTTTTTTCTTAATATGGCACTCCTATTTGATATCAATTTGAAAAAAGAATGCGACAGATGGATTGTTGAAACTCTTACAGCAGCAATTCCTGAGTCAGGAGTCAGAAGTCATATCATGTCCGGTTAATTGCTTATAAATCCCGCACAACCCCACCCCGGTTTTGTCTTGCGCCAAAACCGCCCCTCCCCTTACTAACGGGAGGGGATTAAGGGGTGGGGTGCAGATATTGCGGGAATCACAACTAATCAACCGGACATGATATGACTGCCTCAAATAAATTTTCCCCCGGTACAAAGTCCATCACCAAGCAGTGGATTGCACCTTCCTTAAACAGGTCAATCACTCTCACAATGTGAGGATGGGAGTCTTGAGATAAGCGTGCCAGTGTCCGCCCTTCTTTGATAAATCGCTCTATGTACTTGTCATACTCGGGATCATGGCTGAGATATTCATTGGGTGTCTTGATAACAACCGTCTGGTTTAGATCAACATGCAATGCTTTATAAGTAATCCCGAATCCCCCCTGCCCCAGGACTTCCCCAATTACATATTTACCACCTTGCAATTGTTGTCCTGCTGTCCAAGGCATGAATACCTACTAAGTGAGAAAAAAGACTTAAAAAATGACTTTAATGCCAGCACCTAATGAAAGTTTAGCTAATTCTACGGAGTTTTGGTAAATGAGGGACTAGGAGACAGTGACGGTGGGCTAGGAGACAGAGATGGTTTTAAAATAGGAATCAAAGCAGCAATGCCTGAGAGTAAGGCTCCTATCGCGGCGATCGCCATTCTTATTTTTGACCAAATAGGTGATGCCAAAACGTCCCCTTCCCAACTCTCTTTCAATGGTGTATTTGCTACCTTGCAACCGATCGCCTGCTACCCAAGCCACATTTGCAACTCCCAAAATATCTGCATACATTCTACAATTAAAAATACGCTCCTTTTCCCCTAAGTAGATAGGTGGAAATAAACACCAGCTAGTTAAGAAATGTAAAAACGCCTAAAACCCTTACTAATGACCAATGACTAATGACTGCCTTAACGAGTTAACTTTATTTGTACCGACCTACTTACACCCCTAGTTCTGGTCAACTAAGTACACAATTGCATAAGTTCAAGCGCAAAAACTAGAACGAATACTCTGCGTACCTACCCTGCGGGAAGGTGAAGCGCCTATGCGTTTACCGAGCGCGCTCCTCTGCGTTTAAAAACGTTACGAATTCATGAAATGCTGTACTAAGTTCTGACAAATGCCATCATAGTTATGGTGAGAACACATTGGAGATAAGACAACGGTTTACGCACGCCCTTTAGCACGCTTAATTGAACAACTGCAACGCTTACCTGGAGTCGGTCCAAAAACTGCCCAACGGCTAGCATTGCACATTTTAAAGCGACCAGAAACAGAAGTTGCAGCTCTGGCGCAAGCTCTTATTGAAGCAAAAAAACAGGTGGGTTTGTGTTCTGTTTGTTTCCACCTATCTGCTGAACCAGTTTGTGAACTCTGCCGCAACCCAAACCGTGACAACACGACTATCTGTGTGGTAGCAGATTCCCGTGATGTCATTGCCTTGGAAAAGACTCGTGAGTTCAAAGGCAAGTATCATGTCTTAGGTGGGGTGATTTCACCAATTGAGGGTATTGGTCCAGAACAGTTGACTGTCCAAGCTTTGGTCCGAAGGGTGAGTCAGGATAAGCCTGAAGAAGTGATTTTGGCAATTAGTCCAAGTGTGGAAGGTGAGACAACGACACTGTATGTCGGTCAACTACTGAAGCCATTTACCAAAGTAACGCGAATTGCTTTTGGTTTACCTGTGGGTGGAGATTTAGAGTACGCTGATGAGGTGACTTTGGCAAGAGCTTTGGAAGGTCGCCGAGAGTTAGATTAGTGACAGTTACCAGTTATAAGTAAACAGTTATCAGTAAACAGTAAACTGATAACTGGTCATATATCAGTTCATCTCTTCAGAAACTGTACAGCGGATGACCACTCTATAAAAAATCGATCAGTTCGCATCCCAATAAGGAACTCCACGAAATCGATTGGCAAAGAAGTCTACAAAGACTTGAATTTTAAAAGGAATATGGCTTCCTGCTGCTAATATCGCAGAGATATCGGTTTCAGGTATTGTCCATTCGGGTAACACCATCTGCAGCCGTCCGCATTTCAAATCATCTCCTACAATGAACGTTGCGAGTATAGCGATACCACAACCTCCCAATACCGCCTGATATCATGTCCGGTTGATTAGTTGTGAGTCCTGAAGTTTATCTGCTACATCCGTTATGCCGGAGGCTATCCGCTGCCAATCGTTTTTCTCTATTGACCATGAATGAGCAATGCCCTGAGTGTGCAAATTGCGGTCCAGGCTTTAGCCTGTAGGTGAATAAAACGCAACCTCACATAGAATTGATATTAGCTATAATTTGTGTCATCCGACACTAACAAAAAGAATAAGGGACAACATCTTAATGAATCAAGAGCAAAAAGGTTTTTGCTTCTGTACATTAGCTCTGGGCAAAAAATATCGCCTACTTGCTCAAGAATTAGCAAAGGATTTGGAAAAAAAATCACCTAGAACTTCCATAGTGATTTTGACTGATAAACCAAAAGATTTCCAAAGTAATTGGAACACTTTAGCTTATCAACATCAACAAAAAGGTATTCTTCTTTGTTATCATGACAAACGTTTTGTTATAGAAAAAGCTTTGTCACATTTCCATACTGCGATTTATATTGATGCGGATACGAGAATACTATTTAGTATCCCGCATGATTTACAGTGGCAACCAGGAATTACGGCTGGTCACTGTGAGAATTTAATTGAACATGTCAGTCAAAATAATCCAGAGAGATTGGTTGCTTTAAAAAATGTGGCTTCAAAGTTAAATCTAATTTTAGAAAATATTAACTACATTGGTGAATCTTTATTTGTTATTACTAGAGATGAAGGAAGAGAAAAAGAGTTTTACAAGTACTGGGGAATAATTGGTAGGTATTTGGAATTAAAAGGCATTCACTCGGGTGAAGGCAATGCTATGGGATTAGCTGCTGCTCAGGTAGGATGGAGTGTTAAGAAAGAAGGTTGGCAAGAAATCAGACAAGCTATTAAGCACGTAGAAGCTTCTTATACCCCTATGCAGCAAACATTTTGGGACAAATGGAAAATGAGGATTGGTTACTACTACCGACTTAATTTAGCTAGGCTCATAGCATTGAAGGATTATGACTTTTTCTATACATAGAATAGTCATAGAAGTCTACGGCAAAGAATCTAAATCTAGAGCTTCTATTCCTTGGCGTTCTACATAAGCCAGCATACTTCGCAACTGTACCCAAATGAGCAAGCATGTGAAAAGAGCGACTGGTAGACCAATTGCATAGGCAAGTAAGGGTGGAAAGCCAAATATTTCAAAACCGGAACAGAGAAACAGACACAAACCAGCAGTTTCTCCCACAAATGGCACAGCCAAATTTCTAATTGCTATACGAGAGCCAGAAGTTTCTGCACCATCATTTTGCCATTTCTGCACAATTAATGTTAGCGTTCCAGATAACGCTGCACCCGAGGCTAATGCGACAAACAATCCAACAACTAACAGAAAATAAGGTGGTTGTTGAGGAAAATAGTACATACAAGCTCCTGTGGATGTTGAATATGAAATTCTGAATTTAGAATTATGAATGATAAGAAGATTTTTTCATAGTTCATAACTGATAAATCATAATTCTTTTAAGGCTTTCGGTAGAATAGCAGCGACTCCCTCTCTAGAAAACTCTGTCAAAACTCCAATCGCTACATTGAACAGGCGAGTTGGTTTTAAGTCATCTTTGACCAAATTCCACAAGCGTTGGACTTCTTCTGTATGAAGACGGTCATCTTCAGTCAGAGCAAGCACCAACTGTCGCTGGAGAAACTTGCCTTCATCAGAAAGTAGATATTGCAATCCTAATTGAGCTGTGGGTAATACGTCAAAATTCCTATCAGTGCGAGCGATCGCAATCAAATTTTCTAAGCGATGCCACTGGAATTTACCATTTTTGAACAGCACATTGAGCAAACGTCGCCGCAATTGTGGAGATTCCCCTGTCAGTAAGCGCTTTGCAGTGTAGGGGTATGCCACTTCAACAATTTTGAAATCCGGGTTGAGGCTCAGAGCAATTCCTTCCTGCGTCACCAGAGAACGAATAATCAAAGCAAACTTTGCAGGGACTCGGAAAGGATATTCATACATGAGTTCCGAGAACTCATCTGTGATGGTTTTGAAGTTAAAATCACCAACGTTTTTACCAATTGCGTCTTCAAAGACTGCTTCTAATGCTGGTACTATCGGGTGAATATCCGTACCTGGGGTAAGAAAACCTAGCTTGACAAAATCGTCAGCTAATTCGTCGTACTCTTTATTAACTACGTGTACAAGTGCATCTACCAAAGTTTCTTTTGTGGTTTCATGCAACTGATCCATCATGCCGAAGTCTATGTAAGCCATACGACCATCGGGCATGGCAAATAAATTACCTGGATGTGGGTCAGCATGGAAGAAGCCATGCTCCAGGAGCTGTTGTAAACCTGAGGTAACACCAATTTGAATGATTGTCTCTGGGTCTAAACCTGCTTCACGAATACTTTTTGTTTCGGTGAGTTTAAAGCCGTTAATCCACTCTAGGGTTAAAACGTGGGTATTGGTGTAACGCCAATATATAGCTGGTACTTTGACTTGGAGGTCATCGCGGAAGTTACTTGCAAATTTCTCTGCGTTGCGGGCTTCGTTGATGTAATCTATCTCCTCAAATAACTTGGTGCCAAACTCGTCCACAATCATTGTCAGGTCGTGACCGAGATTTAAGGGTAACCAAGGACTTAACCAACTAGCCGCCCACCGCATAAGATAAAGGTCTAATGTCAGAACTGGGCGTAAGTTGGGGCGTTGTACTTTCACCGCCACTTCTTCACCGCTCATCAAACGACCGCGATAAACTTGACCCAAGCTAGCCGCAGCCACAGGAGATGGGGATAACTCGCTAAAAATTTCGTCAATTGAACGCTCTAGTTCTGTTTCGATAATTTTGTAGGCAAGTGCATTATCAAAAGGTGGTAACTGGTCTTGCAGTTTCACCAGTTCGTCTAGATAATCTCTGCGTACTAGATCTGGTCGGGTTGACAGGGCTTGACCAACTTTAATAAAAGTAGGACCAAGACGGGTTAGCAGCTGCCGCAATTGAATAGCTCGTTTGAACTTGTTTTGCTCCTCTTGATTTTGCCATTCATCCCACTTGAGACTAAAAATAAATACCGCAAAGAACCAAATAATTTTTATCGCCCGTGCCCAAACAAGCCAAGGACGGTAGCGACAGTAGCGGGCGATCGCCTTTGAATCGTAGCGTCGATTATTTTGTTGTGTAAGGGTCTGCGAATTCACTCCCTTATCTTCCTCTTAAACTGAAAAAGGTTTTGACTTTTGAGAGCCGAACAAGGGCATCCTTTGAGCTAAACAAAAGCTTTGTAGGCATTTCCTTTGTTGTTCCCTATCATGAGCGCGAATCTTAACTTAACTTTACTTTATTATCTTTTATTTTATATTAATACATAAAAGTATAAATACTTAATGCTACTTTTTCAAGAAAAGAGTAGGAGCACAGCATACTCATTGGTGTCAACTTAAGCTGAAACCCAAGTAAGCGAGTGTTACATCATGCCTTACTATACTCGCCCACAATTGTTGCTCTACCCCACCCCGGTTTCGGCGCAAGACAAAACCGGGGTGGGGTTCACCAGGGATTTATAAGCAATTAACCGGACATGATATAAGAGAACACTGCGCGAATCAGTAGCTGTTTTGAAAGTCAGAAGCAATTTTGCGGCTCAAAAGCTTATCAGTTCTAAGTTTGAGGATTTTGTCGCCTTAACGAGAGCCGCGCACATGCTAAAACCTTTGCCAAAACTAGGTTTGAGGCGATTTTTTCACTTGAACTACTTGACACAGGCTGAATCTGCCTTTTCAAAAAATGGAGATTAAGTTGAAATTATCTACTTCCCCGCAAGGGGAATTAAAATCCCCCCATTAGCCTCTTTCTTTGGTAAGTTGGGGGGATTATCTGTTCACTTGGCTTTTTTGCCTTCAAGCTGCGACTTCTACAAGTATCGCCTTATCGCTATCTACTATCTGTGAGTGCAAATTGTGCCAGCGAATGCCTTCTAAACTGGGTAAGACAACGTGTGCTTTACCAACTCGTTGAGCCGGACCGAGCCCAACAGTCCACATTCCTGCAGCAAGAGCGGCTTCCACACCAGAGCCTGCATCTTCTACAACAATACACTGTGAGGGAGAAAAACCAAGTTGTTGTGCGGCAAATAGGAAGAGGTCTGGTGCTGGTTTTGGTTGAGATACGCTGTAACCATCAGCAATAGCATCGAAATGTTGGGCAATGCCTAAACGTTCGATGACAGTCTGAGCATTTTTGCTAGATGAACCCAAAGCCACTTTAATACCAGCAGCGCGCAATTCCTGCAACAAATCCGCAACTCCTGGGAGCAGATGTGCTGGCGTTAGGTTCTGCATCATCTCTACGAAGTAGCGATTTTTACGCTCCATCATTTCCTGAATTTGCTCTTCAGTTGCAGTGCGAGCTTCTTTCAGAAGAGCTTCGCTAACGCCTAAAATATGCAGTAAAGATTCTCTACGTGGCAGTCCTCGCATTGCCTCATTTGCTTCTCGGTCAAAGGGGATGCCTTCTTCATCTGCTAATTGCTGCCAAGCCAAATAGTGTAACTCTGAGGTATCGGTTAAAACACCATCCAAGTCAAAGATGACACCAGCAATTGTTGAATCTGAAGTTTGCTGAGTATCTGCAAAGGTTTGAATCTTTTCTGGTTGCAAGTCGAACTCATACCACTCGTTGCGCCATTGTAAACGGAACTTCAAACGTGTCCAGCCAGCGGGAAGATTTGGACAAGCAACAGGACCGAATTGAGTCATCCGTATACCCGCAAACCCAAAGACTATAGCTTGCCAAACTCCACCAGCACTAGCAGCGTGAACTCCTTCAGATGCGTTACGCCGCACGTCCTCCAAATCTACTAATGCCGATCGCATAAAGTGGTCATACGCTTCTTGTGGTTGATTGAGATCACAAGCCAAGATAGCGTGAATGGCTGGACCAAGGGAAGAACCATATGTGTGGTCTGTGCGGGGGTTGTAATAATCCCAGTTGGTTTGGAGGGTTTTGCGATCGTAGACATCCCGTAGTAAGTAGAAAAGCATTAACACATCTGGCTGCTTGAGAATTTGCTTCTGACTTGTCGCCTCTACTCCCAAAAGACCCTGCAGTGATGTGGTACGGAATTCATAATCAGCAAAGTTAATATCTTCTAGCTGAAAGAAGCCCTCACACTGCTCCATCAACCCAGTTTCTAAGTCTTGGTTGACATAAAGATTTTTAGCAATAAACGCCCAGGTTTCAAAGCGTTCAGTGTTTAGATTGAGTTTGATCGCCAGCTGTGCCACCTTGTCAGGATAAGCCTGATGCAGCCAGTCCCACAGCATCAATGCCGACTGTAAGTGCCACTGTACCATGAGATTCGTGAAGGCGTTATTGTCTACGCGATCGTGGTTTTCATCTGGTCCAATGACATCACGGATATCGTAACTGTTGCGCTGTGGGTTCCACTCAACGCGACTTTCCCAGAAAGCAGCAGTATCTAGGATAATTTCAGCCCCATAGTCACGCATCCACTCATCATCGCTTGTATGCCGCCAGTAATTCCAAGCAGCATAAGCGACATCTGTATTGATATGCACTTCAATGTCACCACACCAGATGCGGACTAACTCACCTTTTTCAGTAGGTATCCATCGGGGAGTCACCTCATCACCAGTAGCGGCGCTTTCCCAGGCATACATTGCTCCAGAGTATCCCGCTTCTTTGGCTTTTCGCCGCGCTCCATCTAGAGTGTGGTAGCGGTAGGTGAGCAGGTTACGTGCAAGTGCTGGTTGAGTTAAGGTCAACAAAGGAAGGATAAAAATTTCCGTATCCCAAAAGATGTGTCCGCTATAAGCAAAACCGGAGAGCGTTTTTGGAGGGATGCTGACTCTGTCGTCATGACGTGGTGCAGCAGCAAGCAATTGGAAGAGGTTGTAACGGACGCTCAACTGCGCTCTAGCGTCGCCTTCAATAACTATGTCACTGTCTTGCCACACCTGTTCCCATGCAGCAATGTGAGCAGCGAGCAGAGTAGAGTAGCTTGGTTCATCAGCCAGCCTATTTAAGGCTGCTACCATAGGGGTTTGTGTTTCCCGTGAAGTAAATAAGGTGACAATTTTTTCAAAAGTCACCGTTTGTCCGGGTGAGCATTGGAAGGTTTTTGTGAAGCTTGGGGAAGAAGAAGTATTCTGTTCGCGCAATTGTGCAGCATCTTCATCTTCAACAACAAGCTTAGCTGCCATACCAAGTTGAATTCCGGAATGGAGAGTTTGGCTGTGCAACCAGATAAGATTCCCGGCGCTACCTTGGTTTAGGGTTTGCCAGTGTTTGACACCGTGGGTATCTTGTTCGGGATTGAACTCAATTTCGACTGAGATATCACCCTCAAAGTCTTGCGAGGTGATTTGACAGCGGATAGCTAAAACGTGTTGATCAGCGAGACTGGCGAAACGCTCAAAGTGAAAATCCAAAGTATGACCTGATGGAGAACGCCACCGTACCTCACGGTTTAAAAGACCCAAGCGCATATCGAGCCGACGCTCATAGTATAAGAGTTCGCCAGCGTCCAGACGGAAGCGTTCTTCTCCCACTTTCACTACTAAGGACAGCCAACTAGGACAGTTGACAAGTTCTGTAGTAGCGATCGCAACATCATCATATACACCGTGAATGAGTGTTGCTGGGAAATCATTGGGATATCCTTCCTCAAAAGTTCCCCGTGTCCCCAAGTAGCCGTTACCAAGGGTGAAAACGGTTTCTTTGTGGTGCAAATGACTAGGATTGAACTCAGTTTCAATCACGTTCCAGCCAGTGGAGTCAAGAAGTTGCTGATTGTTTTGGCAATTGTGAGTTGAGAGGTAGAGCATTACTTTATCAAACCTAATATTTTGGTGCTTTTGTTGGACAGGATGAGATAGGATTTTGGGATTAAATCAGCGATTTTTTACAGACAGTTCGACGTCACTAACATTAACAAGGACAATCCCTGCAACACTGTGGCTTTTTAGGACTGTCCTCCCCTTTGCCCCTCTGTATGGGACTCGTATACATCCTCAACGGGAAAGAACGATGCCCTTTTGAAAAGAAAGGTTCCCGTTTTCATCATTCGTTTGATAGATTGTATTCAGTTTAGGAGTTAAAAATTGTAAATGTAAAGGTACAAAAAAATAAAATTTACAAATATATTAATCAGGTGACAAAAAATTAAATGGGAGTTGATTGAAAAGTGTTTTAAGATTTATAGCGATTCTCGTTTGAATCAAACACACAATAGTGTATGAAGACGTTATATGTAACGCCTTGACTGTATTCTACGCAATGGAAAATTGCTATATTTTGGTGCGTTGTTTATGGCTATTATCTACTGCCAAGTGAGAGCACTTACCATAGTTTTTATACAAATTATTATTTTTTAATCTTTTATTTTGAATTAAAAATCATTTGTATATTTTCTGCGTGATGCTTGTCATTTGTTATTAGTCATTTGTTTGACAAAGGACAAAAGGACTAATGAACGCCACTTGCTTCAAAGCTCTGACGGATCAATCCCCATTTCTCGCAACTTTTGTGCCAGTCGTTCAGTTCTTTGCCGTTCTTGATTGAGTTGGGACTCTACTTGTTCTGCTCGTTGCCGTTCTTGTTCTGCTGCTTCCTCCGGAGTTGATGCCAATTGCTTTTCAACTGTGAAGAAGCGCAGCTTTGAGTCATATATACCTAAATATAGACTGAGTTGCTGACTCCACAACCATCCATCAGCATTAGGCTGGAGTTCCTGATATTGCCCTCCTACTAACTGGAATCCCTTAAATTCCAAGCTGTTGGGGTCAAACCAGAAATAGTCGAGAGTGCGAAAAATATCTTGGTAGATTTGCTTTTTTAAGCCCCGATCAGTTGCAGCGGTTTTGGGCGAGAGAATTTCTACAATGACATTAGGATACTGACCATTTTCTTCCCATACTACCCAACTTTTGCGCGGTTTGCGCTCAGTGCCCAAGACAACGAAGAAGTCTGGACCACGGAACTGTTCAGATTTACGCTGACGTGGGCTATAGTAAATTGTGAGGTTACCACAAGCATAAAAATCTTGGCGCTCACGCCACAACCATTCCAGACTTTGTATTAGCAGCATCATTTGCCGCAGATGCAGTTCAGTTTCCAAAGGCGGTTCATCACTCAGTAAATCACCTGGAGGAAATATAACATCTTCTTCCAGTAAATCTTCTTGGGTGTCTAAATCTTGAGCAAAAGACATAAGCAATTCAAAATTCAAAGTTCAAAGTTCAAAAAGAAGAAATGAGCGTGCGCTCAAGTATTTTGCTTGTTGAGTTTGTATACTCCTAAGACATGACGGCTTAGTAGTTAAGGACTTAATGGTAGTGGAGAAAAGCCATAAATCTAGTTTATAGCAGTATAGGGGCACAGCATGCTGTGCCCCTACAAACGACATGGCAGTTGAAACTCTGGGTGTGCTATTTCAATAACTCCAAACACAACTGCCGAAAATGGTCGCCCCGTTGTTCAAAATTAGCGTATTGGTCGAAACTTGCACAAGCAGGAGATAGCAGCACTACAGATGCTTGATAGTGTTTTGCTAATTCTGCTGATCTCAGAACAGCTTTCTCCATTGTTTCTACAATTTCGTAATCGTTATATCCTTCTTCTTGCAAACGTTGGGCAAATGTAGGTGCAGCAGCGCCAATGAGCAATACTGAAGTAGCTTTACCTTTAATTTTTGCTATCCAACCAGTGTCATCACCTGCTTTGGCTTCACCACCAGCAATTAAGACAACTGGACTTTTAACGGATATCAAGCCAACTTCAGCAGCGTCATAGTTAGTGGCTTTGCTGTCATTAATGAAATCAACGCCTTCCCAGGTACAAATGTGTTCCAAACGATGGGGAACACCAGGAAATGCGCTTATGGCGCGAGCAATAGCATCTTTATCAATTCCCGCTAAACGCGTTGCTGCAACTGACATCAGCAGATTTTGCTGGTTGTGTTCTCCCACCATTCGCAAAGCAGAAACTTCCACAATGCGTTCGGGTATTGAGTTTGCATTCAATTTTTCTACAACCCAGCCATCTTCAATGTAATAGCCTTTGGAACTTATTAACTCATCTTTACCTTTGACACTTGTCCAATAAGCATCAAACCAATCACTTTCACCGACTTTCCTTAAATAGGGATCATCACCGTTGAATACTTGCAACTGAGACTGACGCAGCAAACGCGCTTTGATATTGTAGTAGTTCTCTAAAGTTTTATGGCGACTGAGGTGATCTGGCGTGAAAGTCGTCCATACACCGATGCTCGGCGCAAGAGAAAAAGATGATTCTATCTGATAGCTGCTCACTTCTGCTATCACCCAGTCTAGTTGAGTATCGGGGGATGAGGGGGATGAGGGAGAGACTTCTAATTTTGAATTTTGAGATTGCGTCGCTGTGCTCGCCCTTCGCGCAGCGTCTCCCTTAGGAGAAGGGGCGACGCCAAAGGCGAACGCAACGCTACGCGATTTTGAATTGATTGCTCCTCTGCTCCTCTGCTCCTCTGCTCCTCTGCTTCCTTCCCCTTGTCCCCTTGCCCATTGCCCATTGCCCCTTGTCCCTACAGACAGGGCAACTTCGCAAGCAGCGTAACCAATGTTACCACATGCAGGAGCATTTAATCCTGCTTCTTGAAAAATTGCGGCAATTAAGGCTGTGGTAGTGGTTTTACCGTTTGTACCAGTAATTCCTACCCAAGAAATGGATTGCAAATGTTGCCAAGCGAGTTCCATCTCCCCGATAGTTTTAATGCCTAATTCTCGTGCCTTAATTAACATAGGGATATCCCAAGGCACGCCAGGACTAACTACTATTAATTGAGGTAAATCGGAATCATTGAGTTCTAGAGAATACCCCAATTTCACAGTAATTTGTTCTGCAGCAAGTTCTTTTTGTTGCTTTAGGAGGTTTTCGGAGGTGTTGCGATCGCCGAGTTCCACCTCCCAACCTTCCCGTTTCAACAATCTCGCCGCAGCAATACCGGACTTTCCTAATCCAACGATGTGAGCTTTGGGCATAGACTGTGGCAGAGGTCCCTGGTTAAGCACCATTATCGTAGCGTTTATTTGCAAAAATCACACAACTTTTTTTTACTTATGCTACAAATTTTTTACGATCGCACCAAAATCCGCTAAAACACGAGCATGGTTGCGAAGTAATCCGAGTAAATTTAACCGATTGCGTTTAATCTCTGGATTGGCGTCCATAACTAAAACGCTTTCTGCACCGTCAAAAAAGTTGCTCACGGTGGGGGTAATTTGCTCTAATGCTGTTACTAGCTGTTTATAATCTCGTGATTGTTGTGCTGCTTGAGTTTGTGGCACTAAATCTACAATGGCATTATAAAAAGCTTCCTCAGATGATTTCTGGAATAGTTCTTTGCGAACTATGGCTTTGGGGTTAAGTTGTTTTGTATCCAAATCGCCTTGAGCGGCTAAACGGGTGGAACGGTTAACTGTTTCATAGATGTTATCTAGAGTACCATCTTTGCGGATTTGTTGAAGGAAAGTTGCGCGATCGCGCACGTCTAACAAATCTTTTAGCGCTCTTTGTGTATACTCTGGGTCATTCTCTCCCAAAACAGCATTCACTAAATCATAGTCTATGTGCTTTTCTTCTAGCAGTAGGGTACGGATGCGTTGCAGGAAAAATTCTTGTAGAGCAACAACTAATTGATTCCTATCTTTGTTATGTTCATGAGCAAAATCTGTAGCAATTTGCTCCAGCAACTGATATAAATTGATAGGTAAATGAGCTGCCCATGCAATATTCACAACTGCATTTGCTGCTCGTCGCAAGGCAAAGGGGTCAGATGAACCTGTTGGTATCATCCCCAATCCAAAAAGACTGACTAATGTGTCAAGTCTGTCTGCCAAACCGACAATTTGTCCTGTCAAAGTTTGAGGTAAAACGTCATCTGCTCCACGAGGTAAATAATGTTCAAAAATTGCCGTTGCTACTGCTTCATCTTCTCCACTGGCTAGAGCGTATTTTTGTCCGATGATTCCCTGTAATTCTGGGAATTCATACACCATTTGAGTGACCAAATCAGCTTTGCATAAAAGAGCTGCTCTTTGAATATTTTCTCGTTCTTTTTCCCCTAATTGCTGTTGTTCTGTGATTTGTGCGGCGATTTTGCAAATGCGATTGACTTTCTTCAGCAGCGAACCTAAACTTTCTTGGAAAGTGACTTTTTCTAACTGAGGTAAAAAGCTTTCCAAGGGTTTTTCTAAATCAGCGTCGTAGAAAAAGCGACCATCAGCTAAACGTGCGCGGAGAGCTCTTTCATTTCCCACAGCAATGATATCTGATTTCGTGGGGTCACCATTAGAGATTGTGACAAAATTAGGCAGCAATTCTTTGGTATTCTTAGCTTTGAATACAGGAAAATAACGTTGGTGACTTACCATGACAGTGGTAATAACTTCTGTAGGCAAGTTCAAAAACTCTGATTCAAAATTACCGACAACTGCTGAGGGAAATTCTACAAGGTTTGTGACTTCCTCTAAAAAATCTGGGTAGATTTGTGCATAACCGCCTAACTTTTGCACAGACTCTTTGACTTGCTGCGTGATGGTGTTTGCTCGTTCATCGGGATCAACTACGACATATGCAGAGCGAAGCGCCGTGATATAATCATTAGGCTGGGAAATTGTGACAATTTCTGGATGCAAGACACGATGACCAGCAGAAGTGCGATCGCTCTTTATCGTCTCGGAACCATTTTCTAATTTTATTGGCAGCACCGCCTCATCTAACAAAGCAACAATCCAACGGATGGGACGGGAAAACGTCTTGTCTCCATCACCCCAACGCATCAACCGCTTTCCTTCGAGTTTGAAAATCCACTGGGGAACAAGTTCTGTTAAAATGTCGGCAACTGGACGACCAGGGGTGAGTTTCCGGACAAAGACAAAATCTCCTTTCTCAGTAGCGCGAACTTCCAACGCAGCGACTTCCACACCTTGCTTTTTCGCAAAACCTTGTGCTGCGGGTGTCGGTTTTCCATCTTTAAACGCTGCTTGTGCGGGGGGACCTTTAATTTCCTCCTCGCGATCGCTTTGTTGAGATGGTAGACTTTTAATGAGTACCGCTAAGCGGCGGGGAGTTCCGTAAACTTCCACAGCATCGTAAGTGAGGCTGTTTTCTTCCAGAGTTTGGGGAATGCGGGATTTCCATTGCGCGATCGCGCTACTGAGGAAACTTGCGGGTAGTTCTTCTGTACCAACTTCTAATAAAAACGCAGGCATAGGACTATTTTTCAAGCAAGTGGCTTAACTATATTAGTCAATTCAACCAGTGAACAGTAAACAGTTATTTAGCATTGCCCATTGCCCATTGCCCATTGCCCATTGCCCATTGCCCATTGGCAAGAGCTAACCAGAAGCCAGAGTCAGCGATTACCATATTTGGACTGCAATCTAGTGTTTCACCACAGGAACTTCGCCTGGTAGAGAAACCCGGTTTCTCAAAGAAACCGGGTTTCTGTGAGAGCGTTCAGCCTGCAAAGTTGCTTTGGTAGACTACTAGTTTGCAGAACGGATTTGTAATTGACAGAAAGATTTGGCTCGGCTTCCCCACAGCCAATAAAGCCAGCTTGCTCTAGCAGCACCAGTGGGTTTTTGTGTTGAAGCTGAAGCTGCTGGTAATAAAGGTCTATGGCGTGTTTAACCACCTCTGTGACATCCTGATTGGTCTGCTGTTGAATGTAAGCCAGCTTGCTAGCATCGTTTTCATTGAGTTGGGTATTAATTTGCATAGCTTTTTCTTTTAAAGAATTATCTAAGATAACCGAGAGGTAACATCCATTTATAGTTGGTAACTAATTTTACTGGCGTTCCACCATTGGCTGTAGCTTGTTCACCCTTGGCTTGGCATTTCGTATATGCCTCAGTTTCATCTTCTGCCCAGACATAATCTGTCCAAATCTCTGTCTGTGCATCAGGATCATCCATCATTTCTACAGCATACTCCTGATAATAAGAAAGTACAAACGTTCTTATAATGTTTCATATAGGATTCCTATTTGATTTTTGAAATACACGTAGGTGGGCAATGCCCACTATATCTAGGCTATATTTGGGTTTTGGTGAGCATTGCCCAACGCCAGATACCTCTGTCGGGAACTGACTTTTCACGGCATCTCTGGTTAGGGGCTGGGTGTAGGGTGTAGGGTGTGGGGTGTAGGGATTTATTTACTTTCAAGCGCACGAATCAAAGCTAGCAGAAGTCTGCCAACTGATTCACATTGATTAAGAATAGGGTTGATGCGATCATTTGAAGCTAATTCAACTCTTTGAGAAATTAACAAATGAGTTTCTAATTCTTTAAGAGAACCTTGGGCTATGTATAAAAATTGGATATATTCTCCCCTGGTTTTACGTCCATACCCCTCGGCAATGTTTGCCGCTATCGACACGGACGCTCGCCGTATCTGAGTTGTCATCCCATAAAGTTCTTCTTTGGGAAAGGTTTTGGTAAAACGATAACAAATTTCAGCTAAATTTACCGCCTCCTGCCAAACCTTTAAATCTCGATAAGATTGAATTTTTGAGTCTCCCATAGGTTTTCTCAAGTTATCCCTACACCCTACACCCTACACCCTACACCCGCTGACTTTTCCACATACCGTGAAAAGTTAGCTGTCGGGAAACCCTCCTGCAGTACTTGGCTCCCCTACAGATACTTAAATTTTTTCAATAATCAAACCGGATTGCTATAGTATATAAATTTTCCCTATTGAGCCGATAATAGATAGAGAAGAGGTCACATTCATGAATTCAATTGTTGAAGTTAACGAAGATGGTGTGCTGCATTTGCCTTCTAAAATTCTTGAGGCGATAAAGCCCAACACACGCTTTGTCGTTGAAGTAAATAACGGTAGGTTAATTCTATACCCAGAGAGCAACCCTCAACCATTCTGGGTAACTGCAACATCTGAAGAACGGGCTGAACGTTTGATGCAATGGGTACTAAGCCACAAGGAGGGTTCTAATTTACCTGATGAAGCATTGCGCCGAGAGAATATATACGAATAATGGTTGCTTATCTTCTGGATACGAATATCTTGTTACGCATGAGTGATGGAAATTCACCTACCCATCTGCTTGCTGGTAAAGCAACTGCAAAACTCCTTATGCAAGGTCATCAAGTTTATATTACTAGTCAAAATATTGTTGAGTTTTGGGTTGTCGCTACTCGTCCAGTTGAGGTTAATGGTTTGGGGTGGAGTGCTGAACAAACACGTACCGAAGTAGAGCAAATTGTGAGTCAGTTTCCATTGCTTGAGGAAACTCCGCAAATATTTACCCATTGGTTGAATTATGTGATTACTAACAACGTGATGGGTAAGCGCGTTCATGATGCCAGGTTCATCGCTGTCATGCTAGCACATGGGGTAACGCATTTATTGACTTTCAACATTGACGATTTTAGGAATAAGCAAGAGATTGTGATTGTGCATCCACAGACAGTGATGAAAACTGAGTAATACTTACTTGAAGAAGGAGTCAGAAGTCGTGACGTCAGTCGTCAGCAATCTTTTAGTTCACCAAAAACACACGTAGGGTGGGCACTGCTCATCATATCTTGCCCAGCATATCAGGGTTTTGATAGGCAGTGCCCAACGCCAGATACCTACGGTGAGTCCTGCGGAGGCTTGAGCCAACGCGTAGCGTCTCCCTTAGGAGAGGGAAACCCTCCTGCAGTACTGGCTCCCCTACACTACTTAAGATTTTTCAGAAATGATTTCTAACTCGTTCCTATGCTCTGTATAGGACAATACGGTTCGGTTAAAGGGGAAAGGGAAAGGGGGAAAGGGTAAGAAAAAACCTTTAACCCTTACCCTTTAACCTTTTCCCAAATCCAATTCTGAGTTCAAAATGCTTATCCGAACCGTATTGCTGTATAGGAATGCAGCACAGGAGGGCTGCCGCCTCCCAATAATTATATTGAGGCAGCAGCCCACAGAAATACATTCCCGCTCAGTACCAGGGAACGAGAAACAGCAACAATTCATTCGGAATCTACCTGAAATAAGATGAAGAATAAGTAAAAGATGAAACTTTTGCTCTCAAGTGAATATAGTTGTTTCTTTGGAAACATAAGTCATTAAACGACTTAATATGATATCGAGAGCGGTGTCTTTCCCTCTTCCTGGCTGTGTCCCCCTATGCTGAAAACTCCCCGCAACACCAGAAAGCTGTCTTTCTTTCTCCTTTTCCCTTTCACTCTTTTACTTATTTTCCTCCTCTCCCTCTCCTGGGTGAATGCTAAAGAACCAGCCAAACCAAAGCCGCAACCGTGGCATATTAACGGCATAGTCGCTGCTCTCGACGATGGCTATGACAAAGTGAAGCAATATGCTTTGGAAAAATTAGCAGAATATAAGCCGCAAGACTTGAAAAACGTGGTGAAGAAACCGGAGGATATTGCTCAGAAAGCTGCCAACATCCTCAAAGATGAAAAAGTTGACTCCTCCGTTCGTTCACGTGCGGCAGTGGCATTGGGCAACCTGGGGCAAGCGGCGGCGAAGTACGTGCCTGACATCCTCAACATCCTCAAAGATGAAAAAGTTGACTCCAACGTTCGTTATGGTGCGGCAAAAGCATTGGGCAACCTAGGGCAAGCGGCGGCGAAGTACGTGCCTGACATCGCCAACATCCTCAAAGATGAAAAAGTTGACTCCTACCTTCGTTATGGTGCGGCAAAAGCATTGGGCAACCTGGGGCAAGCGGCGGCGAAGTACGTGCCTGACATCGCCAACATCCTCAAAGATGAAAAAGTTGACTCCTACCTTCGTTCCGGTGCGGCAGTGGCATTGGGCAACCTGGGGCAAGCGGCGGCGAAGTACGTGCCTGACATCGCCAACATCCTCAAAGATGAAAAAGTTGACTCCAACGTTCGTTATGGTGCGGCAAAAGCATTGGGCAACCTGGGGCAAGCGGCGGCGAAGTACGTGCCTGACATCCTCAACTTCCTCAAAGATGAAAAAGTTAACTACTTCGTTCGTTCACGTGCGGCAGTGGCATTGGGCAACCTGGGGCAAGCAGCGGCGAAGTACGTGCCTGACATCCTCAACATCCTCAAAGATGAAAAAGTTGACTCCTCCGTTCGTTCCGGTGCGGCAGAGGCATTGGGCAATCTGGGGGAAGCAGCGGCGAAGTACGTGCCTGACATCCTCAACATCCTCAAAGATGAAAAAGTTCACTCCTACGTTCGTTCCGGTGCGGCAGAGGCATTGGGCAACCTGGGGGAAGCGGCGGCGAAGTACGTGCCTGACATCGCCAACATCCTCAAAGATGAAAAAGTTGACTCCTCCGTTCGTTATGGTGCGGCAGTGGCATTGGGCAACCTGGGGCAAGCGGCGGCGAAGTACGTGCCTGACATCCTCAACTTCCTCAAAGATGAAAAAGTTGACTCCAAGGTTCGTTCCGGTGCGGCAGTGGCATTGGGCAACCTGGGGCAAGCGGCGGCGAAGTACGTGCCTGACATCCTCAACTTCCTCAAAGATGAAAAAGTTGACTCCAAGGTTCGTTCCGGTGCGGCAGTGGCATTGGGCAACCTGGGGCAAGCGGCGGCGAAGTACGTGCCTGACATCCTCAACTTCCTCAAAGATGAAAAAGTTGACTCCAAGGTTCGTTCCGGTGCGGCAGAGGCATTGGGCAACCTGGGGCAAGCGGCGGCGAAGTACGTGCCTGACATCCTCAACTTCCTCAAAGATGAAAAAGTTGACCTCAACGTTCGTTCCGGTGCGGCAGTGGCATTGGGCAACCTGGGGCAAGCGGCGGCGAAGTACGTGCCTGACATCCTTAACTTCCTCAAAGATGAAAAAGTTAACTACTTCGTTCGTTCCGGTGCGGCAGAAGCATTGGGCAATGTTAAACAACTGAAGTTGGAAGAGGTTGTTGTCGTTCTGAATTCTGTCCATGAGCCAAATCAGGAAGAATTTAAACAGTGGCGGTTTCTCACCTATTTTCTGAGTGGCGGCACTGATGAGGTGAAAACGCTGCTGACATGGGTTGGCAAACCTGATAAAAAAGCAATTCCCAATCAACTTAAATACGATGAAGGCAAGAAAACGCTAAAAGTCTTTCTCCAAGTCTGGGAACCTACTAAGGAACTGGGGGAATTAAGAGAAGATTTAGCACAGCAGATTGCATTAGTTGCCAGAAAAGTTTCCTGGAAACCACAAGACATCACTTTACTTCAAAATCATTACAAAAACCTCAAAGCCATCAACTCCACTCACGCTGATACAGTGAAGTCGGTGATAGATAATCTAGAATTTTGGAAGTACTTTTTCCAAGCACGAAACACCATCCTCATTCATGCTACCTTTTGGCTTGCCCTCATTTTTGCTTACCCTAAATTTCCCCAAGTCCAAGCAATCTTTTTCTGGAACCCGTGGGTACGGCGTATTCTGGGTGTGGGCTACGTCGGCTTTCTCCTCACTTGGGTTCCCTTCCTGCGGCGCAAACTGTTTGAGCCGTTTAAGTTTTCGCTGCTAGCAGATGCGGGATTAGATAATTTCAACGAAAAAACCTATTTCCCAGAATCTCTTGTGAAGCTTCCGCCGAGTAGCACCCCACCCCTAGCCCCTCCCCGCAAGCGAGGAGAGGAAGAAAACCAAAATAACATACCACCAGAGATTCAACCAATTACTCAAGCACTACCCAATACCAACGGGCAAATTGTCTTAGTAGGAAATTCTGGCTTAGGCAAGTCAATGTTTCTGCGCCATCTGGTGAAAACCTCTCAGCAAATTGTCGTCTACTTACCCGCCCAAAAATGTGAAAAAGGTGTCATTGAAGCCATTCAAGCAAAGCTGCACGGACAAGCACAAGATGCAGAGTTTTTAAAAAGCCTGATTTACAGTGGCGCAATAGATATCTGCATCGATGGACTCAATGAAGTCACGGCTGACACGCGGGCAAAAATCACCCAGTTTGTCGAGTGCTATTTCCGGGGTAACATCATTATGACTACCCAGCCGTTAGAATGGATACCTCCTTCAACAGCAAAGATGTATGAATTGCAGTCTCTGGAACGCCAGCAAATTGAGCAATTTCTAATTTCGCGTCAGTTGCGACTCCCCAAAGATGCTAAAGTTCAAGGTGATGAATATCAGCAAGCTTGCAGGAACTACTTAGCAGAAGCTCTCAACACACAGCAATCTCGCGAAGAGTTAGACGCTGCACAGAGAATTCTTTCCAACCCAATGGATTTATCGCTGGTTGCTCTTATGCTATCACAAGGTAAATATCCCAATCTGTTTTACCTGCAAGAACAGCAGTATAAATTGATGGCAACAGAATACCTGCGAGAATGGAATCAGGAATTTCCATTAAAGAAATTTTCCGAAGCAGTGTATGAAATGCGACTGAACGATAAACAAGCGCTCCCGCCGGATGAATTTTATCAAGCTTTAGTCTCTTTAGAAGACGAGAAATATAAAATGGTAGTCAGCCGTCAATGGCAAGATGAAAAAGGAGAAGCAAAGAAAGAATGGTACTTCCGCCACGACAAAATCATGGATTTCTTCCTTGTACAGAACTTTATTGGCGGAGGTGAAGACGTAGAAGGACGTTTAATTGACCACATGGGTGACCCGCGTTTTCGCGGAGTTTACTTTTTACTCGCAACCTTGCTTCCTTTGGATGCTGCTAAAGAACTGCGGGAGAAGTTGATACAATATGCGGCGGATACTAAAGATCATACGGTGAGTGATACGTTCGTGCAGTTGTTGCGGTCTAGATGATATCTCGTGAGCGAGTGTTTGATATTCGTGGATGAGTGTTGGATACTCGTGGGAGAGTGTTGGATACTCGTGGATGAGTGTTTGATACTCGTGGGAGAGTGTTTGATATTCGTGGATGAGTGTTTATAACTCGCCGATGAGTGTTTGATATTCGCGGGAGAGTGTGGGATATTCGTGAGTAAGTGTTTGAGGCTCGTGAATGAGTGTGGGATATTCGTGAGTAAGTGTTTGAGGCTCGTGAGCGAGTATGAGAACTTCGTTTTCACCACTGCATCTATTGCTGTCCCAAAATTTCTGTTACCCACGCGACCTCTTCTAGTGACAATGGTGGCTTAACAGGTTGTGAATAATCAATTGCCAAGTCGAATCTTGCCCTTTCATACACTTCGTTCAGTAATCTCTGCAAGTCTACCACAGGTTCAGGGTCTTGCTGTCGTAAGGGCACCCCAAATGCAGGGATTGGGTCTTTCAGTCCAAAAATGTAGAGATCTGCATCAGGTCTCTTGTCGCCTCGACTCACCAAGATGCGGTAGCCAGTATCAGCATTCCCCTGAATAGGCATTGGTTGACCTCCCCGGAGCAGGTCAATTTCTACTAAACTGGTAGTTGAGCCAAGAATTTTTTGCCGTTTACTCTCATACGCCTCTCGACCTTCTTTGGAGCGTTTGTTTTTGGGTGAGAGAACTTCAATGACACAGACGACTACGCCTGTTTGAGTTGATTTCACCTCTAAAAATCGTTCAATGACTTGTTCGGGTATGGGAACTTTAACTTTGACTGGCTGGACTAGTCTGGAAGCAGTCAATGTCGTTTCAGTGGTAGAATTCCTGTGGGAGACAGCAACATCCGCAATCCCAACAAGTAACGAGTCTTCTATACTAGAGTACACGCGCTCTTCAATTGAAACTCGGTATTTAGGAGCAACTTGAGGGGTGATTTCATCAGCGATCGCGACTATCAGTCTATTGTGAACTTGATGCCATAAGTCCGGTTGTTCCAAATATGGATTCATCCCTGGAAATAGATTATGCATTGCTCTGTTCCTTGTTCCTCGTCCCGCCTCAATTTTCTTATAGCGCGTTCTATAGCAATCCGGAATCATTTGTAAGAAAATACTGAGCCTTAGAAACCCGGTATCTCCCAGATACCGGGTTTCTTTATCTCACGAATGATTTAGGATTGCTATATCACAACAAAATTTTGCTACAATGCATTCAACTCATTGAAGAGGAAAGACCCCTCTGAGAGGTTCACCTGAAAAGGAAATCTGCAATCAGATGATAAACTGATTTGGATAGGCATTAGTAAGGTGAAACGTATCTGCAACGAAACTGCAGTAATTGAGTGCCACATTCTTGTGCTAACAAGCAAAAAAATCGAGTCTGTGGAAGCTGGATGGCACCGCCGTTGATATGGTTCCAGTATTTGAACAATAGTAGTTGTTTACGAACCGTAGCATATGGTGAGTCCCACACGTACACTTATCGGCTCCCTTCATTCATCACTTTCAGAACCAGTTCTCATTCGGGGATGGATATATCGTCTGCGAGAACTCGCTAAAACAACGTTTATTATCGTTAAGGACTGTAGCGGCGAAGTTCAATGTGTTGCTGATTCAGCTTCAGTTCGAGAAATGTCTCTCAAGCTGGATGAGCCAGTTGAAATCACAGGTAAGGTCAAACCTGACTCTCGCTCACGCAGTGGTTTTGAGATAGAAGTTATTGATATTTCTATATTAAATCGCGTTACTCATCTTCTTCCTTTTAATTCTTGTTCAGACATTTCAGAAATTGGAATTGACACTATTTTGGCTTATCGTCCGCTCTCACTTCGTAATGATAGCGTTGGCGATATCTTCAGGATACAAGCTGCAATTCTACATAACTTCCGTCAATTCCTGAGACAGCAACATTTCACCGAGATAGTGACATCCAAAATCGTCTCCAGCGGAACGGAAGGAGGAACAAATCTCTTTGAAATTAAGTACTTTGAACGCTGTGCATACCTTGCTCAAAGTCCTCAGTTTTATAAAGAGCAAGGCGTAGCGGGATTGGAGAGGGTGTTTGAAACAGGTCACGTTTACCGTGCTGAACCGCACGCGAGCAGTCGTCACCTCACAGAATATTACTCGCTAGACTTGGAAATAGGATTTATACATGATTCTGAAGAAGTTATTCAGTTGGAGAAAGAACTCCTTTCCTTTGTATTCGAGCGACTTAACCAAGAGTACGCCGATGTACTCAAAAGGTATCGAAACAAGCCTCTTCCGGAGATAACTAACGCCCCAATATGGGAATTTGAAGAATGTCTTGAGCGACTGCATCTGCACTTTGGTCGTACTGACCTTGTAGACGACTTAGACCCAGAAGCGGAACGCCAGCTTTGTCAACTCGTAGAATCAGAAACTGGAATTCCAGCTGTTTTTGTTATAGGTTACCCACTTTCAGCACGACCCTTCTACACACATCATCGGGGTAACAATGGGGCTTCGCAAAGCTTTGACTTTCTGTTTGAGGGCGTTGAAATTACGACGGGTGGACAAAGACTCCATAAACGAGAGGATTTAGAACAAGCACTCACAAACCGTGGTATTGCTCCAGCTTCTTTTGAAAATCATCTTCAGATGTTTGAAATGGGTATGCCTCCACATGGTGGGTTGGCTATTGGTTTGGAAAGACTGACTACACGAATATTGTATCTTCCCAACGTGAGGCAAGCAACGCTTTACCCACGAGATAGGTATCGGATATCTCCGTAGATAGGGAACAGGGAACAAAACAATTCAAAGTTCAAAATTCAAAGTTCAAAAAAAAAGAATAATTCCTGTTCCCTGTCCTTATGAAGCGATTTACAACTCAAATAGGACTCAATACTGCTCGGATAAGCAAAAATTAGAAACCCGGTTTCTTTAAGAAACCGGGTTTCTGGCACCTCAACTATTCTTAACCGAGCAGTATTGAAATAGGACTGCTATATTAAGTTTTATAAAAAAATACATAATGACTGGCTCAATACGTGGAGTCACAATGACAGGATCATAATTCGAGCTTACAACGTACCTTGGTTCACCAAACAAAATCCGATTATCAAAGGACTGGGAACAAGGAAAGTGTGTAGGACACAAGACGCGCGCAGCAAAGACAGCCACATGGATAAGCGACTCGAACAACTAGTAGCACAGATGCAACAGCACGCTCCCCAAACTGAGGAGCGACAGTTAGTCTTGGCACAGTTGGTTGATGAAATCCTGCGATCGCGCTCTCTTTGTCGTCCGCTAGGAAATCAACCTCTAGTTGGCGTTTATCAACAAATTTACCAGCAAGTGCGACAGCAACTGTTGCTTTATGTTAATGAACAACTCAACCAGTACAATCCAAAACAGATGACTGTGAGGGTATGGACTCATAACCTACGGAATCAAGCTTTTAGAAAAATTCTAGATGATGTTCAACTGAAAAGTCTAGCACTAGAGGCTCAACGTCACCCACCTCATACTGAGTTGCGTCAGTATGCTCTAGGAGAACTGGTTGAGGCAATTCGGCTGTCGCTTAGGCTTTGCCATCCTCATAGAGAAAGCTTTTCTCCTCAGTTTTATGAACTACTTTATGACGAAGCAGTTAATAAAACTTTGACTTATGTCTGCCAAAAAATTGACAATTATGACCCAGGAAGAGGTGATGGAAAATTTATGAACTGGGTTAATTTTAGATTAGATAGAGTCTTATTACAATCCTATCATGAATTTAAAAAACATAATACTATGAGCTTACCTTCACTTACAAATTTAGAAGCCTTTGCGCAGCCAGAAGAAACACATTTCATGTTTGAAAATCTTCACGATTATCTAGAGCAAGATTATGACAATGTTTTTAAAAAAGCACATATCAAAAATAGACCAGATGCAAACTTTTCTACCATAGCATTGGCAAGATTATCTGGAGAAAGTTGGCAAGATATTTCCAGAGATTTGGGAATTCCACTGCCAACTTTGAGTAGTTTCTTTCAACGTTGCTGCAAAAATTTTCGCCAGAAATTCCGGCAATATATATAGCAATCCTATCTGAATTCTGGGTTCTGTATTCTTCTCAAGAAATTTATCAAATCTATTTGAGGCAATATACATGAACGTTGCTCAACCAACCATGAACCATAACATTGAGTGCTGGACTTTCACTATTCCGCTTGCCTTATCAGCGCATTCACGAGCAGAACAGTTTCGAGGTTACCAATCCAATCCTCAAAAAGCTAAACAGGTTTATTTAAATACTCTGGCAGTATATGCTGTGAATGTTTACTTACAATGCCGGGGATTTGAAACAGATTGGGAGAAAAGCGACAGTTGCAACCCTGCAATGCAGGCGCTGATGGATGTTGCCGATTTGATGGTGGAAAATCGCGGCAAGTTGGAATGCAGACCAGTTTTACCTAATGCAGAGATTGTCTGTATTCCGGCAGAAGTATGGGAACAACGGATTGGTTATGTTGCAGTGCAGCTTTCTGAATCTTTGCGAGAAGCAACATTACTGGGATTTGTGAAAAAGGTGACTTCAGAGGAGTTACCTTTAAACCAGTTGCGATCGCTCGAAGAGTTGCCAAGACACTTGAATCAAATTAGAAGCGCGATCGACCTAAGCAAATGGTTTGAGAATATCTTTGCAGCGCCTTGGCAAGCCTTGGATGCCGTTTTAAATCCAAAAGCAACTCAGCTAGCTTTCAGCTTTAGAAAAGCTCAGGAAGTTAAGCGGTGCAAGCTGATTGAATTGGGAACGCCAAATCAAGCAGTAGCTATGATTGTAGCAATTAGCCAAGCATCTGAGGTAGAAATAGATATAAGCGTAGAGGTGCAACCTCCACAAGGTCAAACCTATCTACCCTCGAATTTGCAGCTCATGGTGCTGGATGAGAATGCAGAAACGGTCATCGATACCCATGCAGGAAGCGACAATCAAAGTATTCAATTAGAGTTTAGTGGAGAGCCAGGAGACCATTTTAGTGTGAAAGTGGTTTTGGGCAGTTTCAGCATCGCCGAGAATTTTGTCATTTAGTTCTCTTTTCATTCTTTCTAAATAATGACTAATGACCAATGACTAATGACCAATGACCAATGACCAATGACTAATGACTAATGACCAATGACCAATGACCAATGACTAATGACTAAGTTAATTGTCCTCAAATTAGATGGTGATTTCCAACAGGGCTTTCGAGTAACGTTAGAAATTGGCGCAGAAGGTGAGCGTCCTGAAACAGAAATCACTGGCAAGTTGCCAAGTGCAACCGAACTTGTCAAACAGTATAGTGGTTGGCAGGAAACCTATCGCAGCTTGGGAAAGGTGACTCGTGAGATGAAAGCTAAACGAGTTAGAATTGATGGTTGCCTAAGAAAGCTGAGGGAGGAGTGTCGCACCCAAGCTAAGGAGTTAAGCGATCGCCTGAATAGTTGGCTCAAAACTGAGTCTTTTTCTTCCATTCGCGAGAATTGGCTAGAAAAAGTCACCACATCGGACCAGGTGCGGGTGTTGATTTGTACCGAAGACCATCAGGTATGGAAATTGCCTTGGCATCATTGGGATTTATTAGAGCGCTACAAATTCGCCGAAATTGGACTTGCTACTCTGGAGTACGCACGACAGAAGCAGAGGTCTGTTCGTGGAGATCAAGTGAGAATCCTAGCAATTCTGGGCAATAGCGAAGGCATTAACGTTGAGGAAGACAAGCAACAGTTAGAGAATTTACTTGGCGCAGAAACTACCTTTCTGGTAGAACCACAACGCCAAGAGTTCAACGACAAGCTTTGGGAACAACATTGGGATATTTTATTTTTCGCCGGTCACAGTCGGACTGAAGATAAAGAGGGGCAGATTGATCTTAACCAGACTGATAGCTTATCTCTTGACGAACTCAAATATGCCTTACAAACATCAGTTGCAGGTGGGTTGCAGTTAGCGATTTTCAATTCCTGTGATGGTTTAGGATTAGCGTGGGAGCTACTACATCTGCACATCCCACAAATGATAGTCATGCGGGAGCCAGTACCAGACCAGGTAGCACAAGCATTTTTGAAGTATTTTCTGCAAGCATTTGCCAGTGGTAAGCCTCTGTATCAGGCGGTGCAAGAAGCACGACAACGACTGCAAGGTCTAGAAGATGAATTTCCCTGTGCTAGCTGGTTACCAGTGATTTGCCAATATCCGTCAGCTGTACCTCTGACATGGGCAGATTTACGCACATCTAGAACACCAGTTCCCCTGACACAACCCTCTCGCCCAAGAGTGTCCTTGTGGCGTCGTGCTCAAACGGTTTTGGCAACAAGTTTGGTTGTTACCAGCTTAGTTATAGGAGCGCGATCGCAGGGGATACTGCAAAATTGGGAGCTAAAAACTTATGACACAGTGATGCAACGACGACCAGATCTCGGTTTGCAGGACAAGCGTGTTTTGCTCGTCACCGTCAATGATAACGATGTGAAACAATTTGGCAAGCCACTTAGCGATCGCACAGTAGAACGGCTTTTGACAAAACTTGAGACTTATCAACCAAAAGCGATCGGTCTGGATATTTATCGAGATATCCCTCAGAAAGAAGGTTGGGATGACTTAGTTGAACGTTTACGAAAGAGCGATCGCATTATTGCCATATGTAAAGTTGGTGAGTCCAACGGTTCGATTCCAATTGCCCCTCCTCCTCAAGTTCCCCCAGAACGTTTGGGCTTCAGCGATGCTTTTGTAAGCGATCCAGATGATACTATACGTCGCTATACTTTGGTTATGGATCGAACGGCGGAATCACCTTGCACGACACCCTACGCTTTCAGCTTTGACCTCATACGCCATTACCTTCCCGCCGATACGCGCTATGAGTTTAACCCAGGTAAAAACCTATGGATTAATTCTGCGGTCTTTGAGGTGTTGAAACCTAATTCTGGGGGATACCAACTACCCCACACTGATATGTTAGGTTATCAATTACTAATCGATTATCGTCCAGCTGATCGGTTTTCCCAAGTCTCGCTGACACAAGTTCTGAATGGTCAAGACTCTGATTTGCTCAAATTGGTTAAGGATCGCATTGTCCTAATTGGTTATGTCGGTGCAAGTACCAAAGACCAGCACCTGACACCCTTGGGGAAAATGCCAGGAGTCATTGTTCACACTCAAATGGTCAGTCAAATTCTCAGTGTTGTCTTAGATCATAGACCTTTGTTGTCGCCTTGGTCACCATTGGGTAACATACTGTGGGTTTGGGGCTGGTCGATGATTGGAGGCGTTCTCGCTCTTGCATTCCGTTCACGACGAAATCGGGCAATCTCAATCGGAGTTGCACTTGCGGCTAATGGTTGCATTTGCTTTGGCTTTTTTATCCAAGCTGTTTGGGTTCCTTTGATTCCATCAACACTAGCTTTGGTGATAGCTGGTGTTCTAATGGCTTATATTGTTAGGATTTACGCACGAACAGCGCAACTCTAGTCCACAGCGACTGGACGGAAGCGATCGCTGTTTTTAGTAGCGCAATTGTGTCAAAAAATCATAAAAATTATTAAAATTCGTTACTTACAACTATGTTTCGACGCATATTTATTTCTTTAACTTGGATACTGATGAGTTTTGCAACTGGCTTTTTACCAATCCAAGCTCAAACTCAAAGAAACTCGAATCCACCCAGAAGTGGGAGACCCCCGAACCGTGTAGATGGGGGCGATCGCGGTGGTATGTGTTCGGCAACAAAAACATCCGCAAACAAGAATTTAATCGCTTTAGTACCTACTACTGGCGAAGCTTTGAGTACTGCTGAATCTCCCACAATCTTGTTTTATGTACCCTATGCATCTAATTCATCCCTTGCTGCGAGATTGGCGTTAAAGGACGAAAACGACTATGAGGCGATTGAGCCGATTCAGATGATACTGTCGCAAACACCGGGGATTGTCAGCTTGCGCTTGCCAAAACAATTAGAGAAAAACAAGCCGTATCACTGGTATTTTACAATTATTTGTGACACAAAAAACGAAACTAATAATGCTGTTGTGGATGGATGGATACGACGGGTAGAACCAAGTCCTACTCTTGCACGTCAGTTAAAAGAAAAAAAATCACAACGGGAGCGTGCAGAGTTATATGTCAAAGAAGGCTTGTGGCTTGATGCTTTGGCGCTGCTGTTGGAGATGCGCTACACCAACTTGCAAGCTAATACTGGCTGGACTCATTTGTTGCAATCTCTGGATTTGAAAGCGATCGCTCCTGAGAAAATTGTCCCATGCTGCACTCTTAAATAATAAGTAGTTGGACAAAATTAAATTCATTCGTGGAGACTCTTAACAGAGAACTTTTAACAGGAAAACAATGTGTGTAATTAATTCTGTTTAAGTATTTAAAAGGGATCATTATTAATTTTTATTGCTTTTTGCGTTAAATTCTATTTTCCTAGCTGAGTAGCTGTGAAGTGATGCACTTCTACAAACAAGCGTCCTTTTGTAAATCAACAATCATCAAGAAAACGTGGAGAATTGTATGCAAAAACTGAAGCAATTTCGCTGGTTTTGGTGGCTCATCTTATTATGTATTACCTTCGCACTTTCCATTACACCACAGATTGGTCTATCTCAAAACACTAGACCTCATTTCGAGGTTAACAGTACTCTGGATGAACCCGACACCTATGTTGGCGATGGTAACTGTAGTTCCAATCCTTCAGGTCTATGCACACTACGAGCCGCTGTCCAGGAAGGACAGGCTGTCAACCGCGCTATCACTGTACCAGAGGGTTTGTATGAACTCAGCCTTGGACATCTAGTGGTTTCCAAAAACTTGACTCTGAGTGGTGCAGGTTCAGGAAAAACGAAACTCGACGGAATGCGGAAAAGTCGGGTGTTCGATATTGCTGATACAGGCTTTGCGTATATTAGCGATGTCACAGTGCAGTGGGGCAGAGGAACCCCTGGTTTTGCAAACCACTCTCATGGAGCAGGTATTCACAATCACGGTACATTGATCTTAGTAGACAGTACAGTCAGAGCTAGTTCGACAGATCGTAACTATGGTGATGGATGGGGTGGTGGCGGAATCACTAATGCTGGTACTGGTAAAGCTACCCTTGTGAACGTCACGATCGCTGGTAACTCTACATCTGGTGGTGGAGGTGGGATCGAGAATTTGGGGACAATGGATGTATATAATTCTACAGTCATCAACAATCAGTCGTTCAATTCGGAAACTAGCGGCGGTGGAATTGCTAACACTGGCACCATCTCGTTAAAGAATACACTTGTAGCAGACAATTTCTACGGGAAAAATTGTGATGGCAACATCATCGATCTGGGCTTCAATTTATCAAGCGATACTACCTGTGGCTTTCCTGAAGATAGAAGCAACGTCAATCTCATTTTGGGTGGACGCGACGATAATGATACTTATCCCCTTTATGCCGGTAGTCCAGCAATTGATGGGGGTACGAACGATCAATGTCAGAACGTGGATCAGCGGGGCGTGACCAGACCACAAGATGGCAATGGAGATGGCATTGCTGTCTGTGATGTGGGGGCATACGAGTTTGTGCCAAGTCCTTAAGGTCTTGGATTTATACCTTTTCGTCATTAGTAATTGCTGCCCGCGCTTTGGTAAGCTGGAGAATCCAACGTAGGGTGGGTGGGCACTGTCAGCCCTTTCAACGCGTTCATTTGTACTAGATTTTCTGCTCCTCTATGTGCAACTTATAGGTGCGACAGCTTAACATCATAGCCAATCACCTATCAGCACAAAAGGTGACCAATAAAATGGATGCCTATACTCACCTCTTCCATTCTGCAATAGGTCAAGTTGAGCTTGTCTGAGTGCTTCAGCTTTCGTTACCTGTTGTTTGACAAGATGCTCGTAGAACTGACCCATAAACAAAGCAGTGGATTTATCATTTACTGACCACAGCGATGCAAGTGTACTAAATGCTCCTGCTCTTACTGCTACGCCAGCCAGCCCCAAAGCAGCCCGTTTATCCCCTGTGGCTGTCTCGCAAGCACTGAGGACAAGTAATTGAATCGGGTCAGGTCTACTTTGTTTCCTAGTTTGAAGTAATTCCTGTAACTCATTGACCTTAATAGGAGCATCCGATGCACTGATAAATGTCTCCTGCGGATTGGAACTGAAGTTACCATGAGTTGCAAGGTGGACTATGGGATAAGGAGACGAGTAGAGCTTACTCTGTAAATTCTTGCTTTTGAATTGCTCATCTAAGATTTCTTCAGAATTAGGCAAAATTTGTTTTATTTTCTCTACCTCATTTCTGACATTTGGCAGTGGCTCAAAATTAAAGGTATTCCCCTCAATAGAAAATGTACTACCTCTGGTCAAGCCTCCAATGAGAGCTTTAAACTGTTTTTTTTCCAAAGGGTTGGGACTTAATAGTTGCAGTGCTGGAGTGATGGCGACTGCATATTTCTGCGCAAGGTACTGTTTACCGTCCCACAAAGCTGACATTGGAATATCTCGTAAGGAACCATCCAGTACAAAGACTAAGGTTTTAATTTGCTCTGAGTTCAAGTATTTCTCGGCTGGTCGAATTAGCCAGTCATAAAGCTGACCAGATAAAGGCTCATATTTGTTGCGACCAGAATCCCTTTGTGTCAGATATCTTCGCAGTTGATTGAGCGTAAGTTCTAACTGACTCCTGTTGATAGAAGTTGTGTATTTAATCCATTTTTGCTGATTGGGTAACGAGAGTATGACTTCTAATCTATCTTCTAGAATGATTGGATAAATAAATGCTGTATTCGGATCTAACTTGTTCAATGTTGCTTTCAGGTCTAACTTGTCATCGTCCAGCTTCAACTGCACTATTTGGCTCAGGTTACAATTGAGAAAATTTTCCAGCTCAGCTAGCTGGAGGGAGTCAATCGCATTAATGGCATCTTTAAAAATTTCTGAGTTCAGTTTAGGATTATCCCCAGTCGGCAATAGCAAATCAACTAGCTGGCGGTAAATAGGTTCGACATTTTCCCGAAAGGAGAATTGTACATCTGGATCGATGGTGAGCAAATCATTACGAACGAACTTGAGGGAGTTAAACGCATCTTTATAAGCAGCGATCGCTCTTTTTTTATCCCCTTGTTTTTCCCACAAACGCCCCAACTGCCATTCCCAACGGTAGCGAACATCAGGAGCTTGGATTTCCTCTGCTAACAAAAGAGCTTGCTGAGTCAGGTTTTGAGCTTTTGACGACTTTTCGGTTAACTCGTAAAGCTCACCCAGTTGTCCCAAGGCATAGGATTCGGCTTTGCGGTCTTTCAAACTACGAGTCTGTTGAATCGCAGTGGCTATCATCTGTTCGATTTCCTGCGATGAGGGAGGAGGTGTGATTTCGCTTCGCTCTGAGGGGTGTTTTTTGAGCTGGTTTAGGCGATCACAATTTAACCATAAAGCTTGTTTTTTGTACCATGAAAATGAACTATTGTCAATATCAGGTAAAAGACAATTCAGACTCCGGGCAAAGTTGAGTCTAGCATAGATATTTGTTGTACTGGCAGGTAAGCTGGTTAGCGATCGCTGAATTTGAGGTCGCAGTTTGGCAGCTTCTAACCATTCCCCAGTTTCCACCCAGAGGCTAAATAGATTTAGTTGAGCTTGGAGTTGGAAATGAGGAGATGCGGCAGCCTGTTGATAATAATTGATAGCAGCACGAATATAATTTTTAGCGTCTTCTTGTTTATTAATTGCGATCGCTCTGTTAGCTAAGGCGCGTTTGGTATTACCCAACTCTAACCGTGCAGAGTTAGCAGCTTTCTTCAGTTGAAATTCTTGAGCCACTTGCAAACTCTTCTGCAAAGACTTCTCAGACATTGAAAGATTGCCAATGCGTCTAAGAGTTTCACCAAGGCTCTGCCATTGGGATGCTTTGAGGTTGGGATCTGATTCCTGTTGTATAATCTGCTCTATCCGCTTTATCACTTGCTCGACGTTTTGGAATTCCACTAGCGACTGATGGCTTAACTCTGCAAGTGTTTGACGGCTTAACCCTAACCATTGTAGTGCTACGATTTCGTTAATTAAGCTACCAACAACACCCGCATGATTACCAGCTTTTTCGTAGGTAGCCTCTGCTTGCTTCCAGCTTTCTAGAGCAAGAGACCAATGTCCCCTTGCCCATTGCAAACGACCTTGGGTGTTCCAAGTTTTCGCAAGAACATCTAAGTAAGCCTGGGTATGAGTTGTGTTATTCTGATGTTCCAGCAACTGACGACTTTGCGCGATCGCCTTCTCTGCTTCTTCCCACCGCCCCAGGTGCTGATAAGCCAAGGAAAGATAGCGCAGCACCAGCGCTTGATTGAGATTATCTCCTTGGCTCTTGGCAAATGCTTGCTCAAAGATCCCTATTGCTTCGGAAAACTGTTCGGCATTGTAAAGCTCTATACCCTGTTGTAGTAATGTTTGGGTGTTGGAAGTCGGAGCGATCGCCTCAGAGGGACGGGCACTTTGCGCCGTTGCGTAATTATTTCCTGCAACCCCTTGAGCTAGCAGAACTGGGACAGATAAAGTTGTAATTAATCCCAAAATTGTTAGAAAGATTAATCTCAGTATCCGGCGGTACACCCTAAGTAGATTATGGTGTGGGAGGATGTCACTGCAGACTACAGCGACTGTCTTCAGCCACGAGAAAAACTTCCCCTTTTTCATTTATCACCCACCCTTGCGCCTCTAGAATTTTGTCAGGCACAGTTGCTACGGTTTTTCTTTGTCTACTTGTCCCCGTCTGTGTTGACGCTGGCACATCTTCCCAAATATTACTGCTGCTCAGCGGTTCGTAAGGATTAACAGCTAATCCCCCTTTACCAGTAAAAGCCAACGATGACCGTTTTCCAGCCGTTTGTGTTCCAGTTGCTTGACAACCCTGTGCCACTTGCACGTTGACTGGCTCTGCAGGTAACTGGACTAACCCTTGACTGGGGTCAACATCTGGTGTGTTAATAGTCACCACACCACTTAAGGAAGGGTTAGTTTGCGAGATGGCAGTGATATCATTAGTTGTCAGTAGACTGGGTTTGAGTTCAGTTGGATCAGTTGTTCCCAACAGCTGTTGAAGTTCTTCTCGACTGCGTGGTACCATCCCAAAGATACCAGTAGCATTGATAGTAATCTTACCTCCTTGACCACTGAATGCATTGGCAGTGATATCGCTATTTTCACCAGGGGCAGCAACAATGAAGCCATCTAGGGCGTTAATGGTGATGTTGCCGCCATTGCCGCTACCTTCGGCAGTGCCAGCTGAAGTTGAAATTTGACTATTGCGACGCAGAAGCAACAAATCCTTTAGATTTAGAGTAATATTGCCACCATCAGACGAGGTGGTTTCACCAAAGAGCTTGCCTTTGTTATCCAATTTGATGGAACGAGCTGTTATTTCCAGGTCACCTGCCTGTCCTGAGCCTTTACTGCTCACATAGATTCCACTATCACCACCAACAGTACCTAATTTTTCCTGTGCGCTTTGTATACCAGAACGAGAACGAGAACGAGACCTTTTAGCTACTTCGTTAAATATTTCATCAAAATTGGGGTTAGTGCCTGAGATGGTGATGCGATCAGAGACGTTGAGGGTGATATTACCTGCATTACCTTTGTCTGAGGCACTACTGAGTAGTTTGCCGCCACCAGTCAACTCAACGATACGGGCCTTTACAGTAATTTTTCCTCCTGGAAAAGCTCCTTGAGTTTCTGCCTTTAAACTCCCCCCATCCGCTACACGCAAAATATCAGTATTAACAACGATGTTACCAGCGGGACCTTCGGCTTTTGGAGCAGTAGTCGTCACTAATGTGCTGTATACTGCCTGGGGACGGATGTTCTTAAATAATGAGTCATTAGAAAATAATGGATTTTTGCCGGAAATTTCAACTATATCTGTAGCGTCGATTTGAATGCTACCGCCAAAACCGCCACCAAACTTGCCCTCCGGGTCATCGGACGTTTTAGCTGCTATTTCTGAACCATCAGTGATAAAAACTGACCGCCCGAATATAGAGATATTTCCAACATCGGATTTTGGCTCTTTGGTGCGGATATCAGTTGTGACCAAGCTAGATTGCAATGACACCGGACCATTGGATCGCAATGTGATATTTCCAGGATTCCTCTGTTTGTCATAATTTGTGGCAGCGAGTTGACTATTGTTAGCTAAAGACACAGAGGCATCACCTTGTAATAGTATGTCTCCGGCACCACCATTTTGGGTGATGCTGGTGGTAACAAGATTAGCATTTGATAAAGAGATAGAACCTTTGGCTTTCAGTGAGATATTTCCGCCACCCATTCCCCTACCCCCGCTGTACGTGGAGATCACCTTATTGTCACGGTCTACCTCCCCTACTACACCCTCCCCAATTAAAGAGATAGAGCCATTAGCTTCCAATGATATGTTGCCGCTACGTCCTCGGCCAAAACCATTATCACCACCGTCATATTTATAATTACTAGCATCCAGTGCAGGCTTATCTTCTAGAGTCGGATCACCACCTGGCAGCTTGTAAGCTGGATTACTAATATAAATATCTCCTGCCTTGATATTAATGTCACCAGCATTACTCGTTGTTCTGCCCAAGGTACGGGTGCGAAGACGTCCGCCACCAGTCAGTTCAAATCTATTTGCATAAATGTTAATATCACCTCCTTCACCCCTAGCATTAATAGCAACTACATTCTCTACCAAGCTGTTCTGATTGATTGTCATTAGCCCAGTAGCATTAAGGTTAATATCTCCAGGAACAAAACTGTTGGCTATGGTTATCACGCTCGGTTTGATACCAGCAGAAATGCGACTTTCTCTTTCTATCTTTAAGTTCCTGGCGGTAATTCCCACACTACCGCTACCTCTATCAGCTACATCAACCTTAGCTGCATTAGTCAGCAATACATCCGCTCTTTCAACATCTAGTGGATAACTCAAGGAAAAATTGTTGCCATTAAGCTGAAGCCCCACTGTTCCTGCTCCTGCCAATCCTCCCAACTCAACCCGACCATTTGCAGCCTGCAAAGAGCCGCCATCTAACCTCACATGACCACCCACGAGCGCTAAAGTTTTACCGGGCTGCACCAGTAAACCAACAACTTGACCACTGCTATTTTTTGCTTGGGATTGATTTTGGATGCTTCCCGCATTTCCTCCATATTGTAAGCCAATCGGAACGCTGATAGTCAGTAGGGGTGTGGTTTGAGGACTGCTAGCACTAAACTCCGTACCATCAGCAAATTTCAGGCTACTCGCCGTACTTGCGAGGAAAGAACCACCGATATTCAGTGAAGCATTGGGACCAAAAATAATGCCATTGGGATTGAGTAAAAACAGGTTGGACCGTCCGTTGGCGCGAATTAACCCATCAATATTAGAAATAGACTTACCTGTGACACGGCTGATGATATTCTCAACTGTCAAAGCATTGTTGAAATAAGCCGTACCGCCTGTAGGAATGGAAAATTGCTTAAAGCTATGAAAAAGATTGTTGCCTACTGTGGTACCACCTGTAATCTCGCAGTTACTGCAATTGGGTGGAACGATGGAGTTATTGGGTAGGGTAGCATCTGGAACAATCTGTGCCGCACATGGTTTGGTGGTTAACAGATAAACTAAGACGCCCCCACTGAGTAGCCAGTATGTGATGGGAAAGCGTTGCATAAAATCGAGGGCTTTTACTTTGGGGTAGCTTACTTTCATACTACTCTCCGTGAGAATTTAACGCAGACTACAGCGACTGTCTTCAGCCACGAGAAAAACTTCCCCTTTTTCATTTCTCACCCATCCTTGCGCCTCTACAATCTTGTCAGGCACAGTTGCTACGGTTTTTATTTGTTTACTTGTCCCCGTCTGTGTTGACGCTGGCACATCTTCCCAGATGTTACTGCTGCTCAGCGGTTCGTAAGGATTAACTGCTAATCCCCCTTTGCCAGTGAAAGCTAAAGATGACTGTTTTCTCGCCGTTTGTGTTCCAGTTGCTTGACAGCCTTGTGCTACTTGCACATTGACTGGCTCTGCGGGTAACTGGACTAACCCTCGGTTGAGATCTACATCTGGTGTGTTAATAGTCACTACGCCATTCAAGGAAGGGTTAGTTTGCGAGATGGCAGTGATATCATTAGTTGTCAGTCGATTGGGATTGAGTTCAGTTGTTCCCAACAGCTGCTGAAGTTCTTCACGAGTGCGTGGTACCATGCCAAAGATACCAGTAGCGTTGATAGTAACCTTACCACCTTGACCGCTGAATGCATTGGCAGTGATATCGTTATTTTCACCCGGAGTAGCAACAATGAAGCCATTAGGAGCATTGATGATGATGTTGCCGCCATTACCGCTACCTTGGGTAATACCAGCCGAAGTAGAAATTTGACTGTTGCGACGCAGAAGCAATAAGTCTTTAAGGTTCAGCGTAATATTGCCACCATCAGACGAGGTGGTTTCACCAATGAGCTTACCATTATCCAATTTGATAGAACGAGTTGTCACTTCCAAGTTACCTGCTTGTCCAGAACCTTCAGCGGAAATAGACAAGGCGCTGGGAAATTCTTCCGAGCCAATGCTTCCTTTTCCACTAACCTCTACAGAATCAGCAGCGTTGACTATCAAATTCCCGCCAGGACCAGAAGCAAAAGCTCTAGCCCTAACCTCTCCTCCGTTACGAACAAGCAACTGTCCGACATTTAAGGTTGCAGTTCCTCCCTTACCAGGACCAAAATTGTTGGCGGAGATTTCAGCCCCATTTTCGACAGTTAGTTTGCCAGTGTTAATTCTTAATTCTCCAGCGTCATTAGTAGATCCCCTTTCGGCTGAAACAAATATACCACTTCTACTGTTATCCCGAGTTGCTGCTGGTGCAAAACCACTCAGTTGGATAGAATCTGAGGCATTGATAGTCACAGTTCCGCTTTTGCCTCCTTTAAAAGTAGCACTAGATATCTGTCCTCCCCCGAAAGCGGTAAGGAATTTAGTTTCGATAGTTATATTGCCTGCATCACCTGCATTGGGTATCGCTCTCTCTGCAACTTGAGTAAAAATGCCGCTAGTATTCCGACCATTTGGACCTGCTCCCTTGAGTTCTATTAAATCGGAAGCTCTTACTAGTACATTCCCTCCTCGACCAGCTCCAAATGTAGAAGCGTCTACCCGTGCTCCTTCTGTAATCGAAAGTCGTCTAGTTTCAAGGGTTATATTTCCACCATTGCCCATAGCTGACTCTAGGACTTGAGAACCCAGACCACTGGAAATAATCTCACCGCTGGGTATAGACGTTGTTCCCACCAATTCTATAGAATCCAAAGCTTTCACCAAAACATCCCCAGCTCGACCTGTACCCAGAGCAAAGGTTCCAATGTTTGAACCTCCGCTTAATTTCAGAGACTCAGTAGCATTAATCAACAAATTTTCTCCTGTTCTTGTCCCTAAAGTGGCAGAAATAATTTGCGAATTATTAGTGAGGGTTATATTTCTGCCCTGTAGTTGAACAGTACCACCGCTAATTCCACTGATATTAATGACCGCCCCTTGAGACAGTTGAATATCTTGGAACTTTTCAACGCCTCCATAATCCAGAGCGTAGCCTGTTGGAATCTCGCGTAAATTGACCAAGCTATTTCCAGCAACGCTACCTAGCTCAATTCTTCCCCCTACTGCTCTCAAATTGCCACCCATAAGGGAAACATTACCCCCCACCAGCGCTAGAGTTTTACTACTGGGAACTTGCAGACTTGCTTGAGATTGCTTCACAATCTCTCCAGGATTAGCTCCGAATTGCAAACCAATAGGAACACTCACCGTTAAGAGCGGAGAGTTTTGAGGAGTCGTTGCACTAAACTCTTTGCCATCAGCAAACTTCAGGCTGTTCGCTGTACTTCCTACGAACGAACCCCCAATCTGCAAACTGGCATTTCGTCCAAAAATGATGCCATTGGGATTGATAAAAAACAGATTTGCAGTGCCGTTAGCTCGAATAGTGCCATCTATATTAGAGCGTGATCCACCTGTTACACGCGTAATGATATTTCTCACTGCTAAATCATTATTAAAAAAGGCAGTGTCTCCAGTAGTTCCACGAGTGAGTACAGAAAACGAAAACTCCCGAAAACTATGAAACAAATTGTTACCCTGTCGAGAGCCTCCTTCAATGACTCTGGTGTTGCCTTGGGGTGTAACGGTAGAATTGACAGGGAGAGTATTATCTGGGACTATTTGCGCTACAGTTGGCTTGGAGACTAACAGCCAGAATAAAATACTCCCGCTCAAGAAGCAAAATCGCGAAATAGATGCTTCCATAAGCTGAAGCCTCCTTTGATAAGGATGGTTTTACATTTCATCGTATCTTTTATTCGGAGCGAGTAAGTTTGTTTTCAAAAATTCTTATCGAACGTCTATTGCGTTTGAGGAGTAATAATGCACCTAAAGTGCCAACACCCAATAGGGGAGTTGTTGCATTAGGTTCGGGAACTTTGATTGCTGTAAAACGGCTAACAACACCAGTAAAAAATCCATTTTGAGAATTCAGATCGCGAACTCCTACATAAAATGAAGAGGTATCATCAATAATTACGCTTTTTAAATTTGATAAAGAATTGATGAGATCCAAGTTGCCACTAGGTTTAACTAAAATGCCAAGCTCAATAAAATCAGGAGAGTTTACGCTGTTCAACCTAGCCTCATACTTCACTCCATCAATAAATCCTTCTCCAGCTAAATAATTTGTAACATTATCCGAAGTTATTAGAGAAGCTGTAAGTTCCCCTGGTTCAAACAAAAAAACTTTACCTGCTGTATCGCAGCCGGGAAGAAAATTTTTAGTTATGCATGTATATTTAGCGTCTCGAATAGCTCCCGGAAATTTTCCTAGATTAGGATCTGTATCTGAATCAGTTACAGAAGTCTTGAGAATAAACTCAAAGTCAGTTGCTCCTGCATTTGGACTTCCACTATACCTGAAAAGGTTTTCTAGTTGATCTAGATTTACTTCTTCTCCAGCTTGAGCTTGAGCAGACTCTGCAATAAAACAAGCTGCGACTGTCAAAACTGTGCCTACCGCTAAAACCTTCTTTAAGTTATTTAAACTCATTAAATAACCCATTGCTTTACCTCCAAAATTTCACAATCGAATACGCATCTCTCACAAATGACCTAACACGATGTACCTGATGCTGTACCTTCAATCTCATCCAGCAGACTGTTTAGGAGAAAACACTTATTTATATCCCTGCTTTTCCAGTAGGTGGAGGAATTATTGCCAACGAAAGCACTCCTAGCCAAACCGGACTGTCGGCGTAACTTATTCTCGACCTTAATTTTCTGGTGTATCTGGGAATAATACATATCATCAAAACACAAATAACCGTAATTTCACTATTGTCTAAATTATTTTCATGAAAAAAATAAGATTTTTCCACAAAAGCTTTACATATTTTCCGTATTCCTGGTTAGACAACGGAGATAAAGTTACTAAAGGCTGTGCTGAATGCTGAGAAAGTGCCGATAGTGCGATGGGCAAAGCCCCGCCTTCGCCCAAAGGGCAACGCCAGAGGCGTTGGCGCAAGCCTGTCCGCAGGACTTACGCACAGCGTGTCGCAGACAAGAGCGATCGCTCTTAAATTCTCAGCTTTGTCAAATAGGTAGTTCACTTGCATAATTGTTTAAATTGAGAGCAAAATTTATTACAACAACGCTGATAAAAAACACTTAGAGTTGATATTGAAATTTGAAATTCGGCTGAAATCTCGTCCCAGGTTTTTCCAGAGAGTCTCGCTAAAGCTATAGCTTGAAAGTTAGCATCTGGTCGATTTTTGATATGAGCTTGCTGAAAAAGATGTT
This sequence comes from Iphinoe sp. HA4291-MV1, assembly GCA_019359415.1. Classification (GTDB taxonomy): domain Bacteria; phylum Cyanobacteriota; class Cyanobacteriia; order Cyanobacteriales; family Nostocaceae; genus Brasilonema. The sequence goes on from JAHHHH010000001.1 coordinate 97,709, forward strand.
CAGTATCTTCTTCTATTTGTTCACGAACCATCTCAAATAATGAAGGTGGTTCTTCTTGTTGTACTATCATCTCTAAATCAGAAAGTGAAGGTAATTCGCTGAGCCTCGGGTCTCTGAATTCATAATAAGACTCTATAATATACCTATCTAATCGGAAATTTACCCAGTTCATAAATTTTTTTCTTTCACCTCTATTCGGGTCATAAGTATTAATTTTTCGACAAACATAAGTCAGTGTTTTGTTAATCGCTTCCTCATAAATTAAGTCATAAAACTGAGGCGAGAATCTTTCTCGATGCGGGTGAGCAAGCTTGCCCGATCGCCGAATCGCTTCAATCAGTTCTCCTAAAGCATACTGCCGTAACTCAGTATTAGGTGGATACTGTTGAGCTTCTATTGCCAGTTTTTTAAGTTGTTCATCCTTCAGGACTTCTTGATAAGTCCGATTTTGCAAATCGTTGACTAATAACCCTACGGGGGTAAGTGTTGGGTTGTAATTGTCAAGTTTCTCATCAATGTCATGCAAAAGTTTCTGTCGTACTTGTTCGTAAGTATCCTTATAAATACCAAATAAAGGTTGATATCTAGGTAGACGAGCAACTTTGCGCGATCGCAGTATTTCATCAACTAGCCGAGTTAACGCAAACTGCCGTTCTTCAGACTGAGGAACGTGCTGTTGCGCCTGTTGGACTAGCTGTTTTAGTCGCTCATCTATAGTTGTGAAGGTATCACTTTTGTTGCAACTCGTTACTAAAGCATTCACGATTGTTTTTCATTCTCCAAACAACCAGATGAAGCACCTATCTGATGCTCCAAATTGATGAACTAAGGGTATTGCGCTGAGTGACTATTCACTGCGCTTTGTATGAGTAATTTCTCAAGTGTTACTTCAGCTAGACTGCCAGAAATTATTGTTTTTTTTACAGAAATTAATATTTGGAGTTTTGCAGAAAACTATCGCTTTTTACTTGAGTTATAGACAGAAGGAGGGAAAGGAAGCTTAACCTCACTTCAAACAGTAACGAGAAACATCTTTTTGGAAAATAAGGAGAAACTAAAATGACTACGACTAACTACTCAATAGGTAATTTAACAAGCACCCCCGTCAGCAGAAGTACTTTCCTTGATAATTTTTACACTGATGACGTCTATTCTTTCAGTACCAATGCGACTACTAGCATCAATTTGAATCTGCATAACATTTCAATTGGTGATGATGCTGATCTGTATCTGTATAGGGATAGCAATGGCAATGGTGTGTGGGATTCTGGCGATCAACAGCTTGCCAGCTCCCGTCGTACCAGTAACAATGATGATTCCATTAACTATCAAACTGGCGCAGGCACTTATTTTGCTCGTGTTGAACGCTATGCTCCCGGTAGCAACGGTCGTTTAGACTACGCACTGGACTTATCCGCCACCCAAACCAATCCCACCCCTGCTACTACTGCACCCCCGAACCTCATTCCTAACGAGTTCGATGGCGGTGTTTTGCGCCAAGGGGGAGTTTTTACCCGCTCCGACCGGGTCGGGAACTCTGACACGTCTGATATCTACAGATTAAGTCTTGATCGTGCTAGCAATGTCAATGTTAGTCTCACGGGACTGAGTAGTGATGCTGATGTTCGACTCATTTCTGATTTAAACAACAATCACATTGTTGACGATGGCGAGGTGCAATCTTTCGGTTTTTCTAATCGTGGTGGTACCGCAGACGATAGTTTTAGCTTCTTCGCTCACAGTGGTAATCCCTTCTACATCCAGGTCTATCAGTACAGTGGTGATACCAACTATCAGTTGCAAGCGAGTGCATCTTCGGCAATTTGATAGATCAGTTGCGCTTAGAAGTGTGAGCTAATACTAAATCGCGTTCTGCATAATTGCGGAATGATTCATCAATATCAGGCATAGAACCTGTAGAGACGTTGCATTGCAACGTCTTTACATCATGGGGTTATTAGTCTGGGCATAAGATTATTTTCTGGAAATTTTTATTAAAAACCACACAGATATGACAACAATTTTACAATTTGGGAACCGAACAATTACAACTGAGGAAGTTATTCCACTGCTGAGCAGTTACCAAATGCTGCCCCAATTATTGCGTGAGAGTATTATTGACCAAGCGATCGCATCTATCGAGTGTAGCTCTGAGGAGCTTGCCAATGCTTACCAGCAGTTTTATCAGCAAAATCAACTAACCTCAGAAACTCAACAACAAGCTTGGTTGGAGCGTTATTGCAACAGCCAAAATGACTTAGGAGAAGCCTTGATTGTGCGGATGCTGAAAATTGAGAAATTTAAGCGCGCGACTTGGGGTAATAAACTAGAATCTTACTTTTTGAAACGCAAAGGGCAATTAGACCAAGTTGTCTATTTTTTGATTCGGACTAAAGATAAAGGTATTGCTGAAGAAGTTTACTTTCGCCTTCAAGAACGAGAGCAGACGTTTGCCGAACTTGCTTACGAATACTCACAAGGTCCAGAAGCTCAAACTGGTGGAATTATTGGTCCAGTTGAACTAGGCACTATCCACCCAAATCTGGCTCAATTGCTTTCAATCAGCCAACCAGATCAACTTTGGTCACCCACGCCCTTGGGAGAATGGCTGCTGATTGTGCGCCTTGAAAAATTGATTCCAGCACAGTTGAATGACTCTATGCGTCGAAGATTACTTCGTGAACTTTTTGAGACTTGGTTACAAGAACAGTTGAGTTAATTAAGTAGCTATGGCAATTCTAAATCATTCATGTACAATAAGATTCCCGACTTATTGAAGAAGTCGGGAATCTGAACATGCTCGATTTATGCGCAAAGCGCAGGCACTTTCACACACATCAAATAGGATTGCTATAAGCGTAAATTAAAATGAATTATTCGGGAGCATCCCAATGCATGCAAAAAAACGATAGTGGGAGCCTAGGATTGCTCCCTAGTTTATAACCGAAGCAGGCTTCTAGCCCGCACTACAAAATCAAATAAATTTACACATTTGAGATACTCCCAATTATTCTCACTCAACGACAGGATAAATACATTTTTTAAATGTATTTATCCTGTTAAACATACTTGCCAAGTACAAATTCCGACAGAATTATCTTATAGACTTCATATTATCAACTTCTTTCGCAAATAAATCAGTAAAAATGCTAATAACAGTGCGCGATCGCACTTTAATATTCGCGCTGACTGACATTCCAGATTGCAAAGGTAATTCCCGATGATTAACTATCAAATATTGGCGTTCTAAACGGATTTTGGCAGGAAAAGTGTAAGTTTTACGGATTTCGTCTGGTGGTAGCGCATCAGAGCCAATCGAGACTAATTCACCTTTTATATCACCAAATTCACTAAAGGGAAAAGAGTCGATTCTCACATCTACTTTCATCCCCTCTTTCACAAAACCGATGTCTTTATTGGTAATAAACACCTTTGCCATCAGAGCATCATTCGGCACAATTTTGAGAACTGGTTGATTGGAATTAGCGACAAAACCCGGAAAACGAGCTTGCAAATCAAAAACAATTCCATCGGCAGGAGAGCGGATTTCTTGATATTGTAAAGTTAACTGTGATTGACTCATCTGACTGTCAATTTCTGCTATCTTTTTTTCATTTTCGATAATTGCCTTATTCAACTCGCTATCGATTTGGGCAATTTGTTTTTCATTGTCAGCAATATTAGTTAACAAATCCTTTTTAGCCGCAACAATTGTATTTTGCAGCTTTTCTTTTGATTGAGCGATCGCAAACCGTAAACGCGCTTGTTCTTGCATTAACCGTTCCACATCTGCTTGGTGTGTGCGTACTTCTTGTTGTTGCTTAACGAGTTGCACACGGGAAATTGCCCCTTCTTTCACAACAGGTTCAAGATTATTGAGAATAGTCTGATTCATAGCCCGAATGTCTTTAGCAGAAGATAGCTGAGCTTGATTTTCGCCTAGTTGTTTTTCTGATTGTTCAATTGCTAATTTGTCAGCTGCAATCCGAGATTTTAGTTCCGCTTGGCTAAATTGCAAGCGAGCTTGTTCCTCTGGCGTCAGGTTTATGCTTTGAGATATACCATCCAGTTGAAGTCGGTAAAGCCGATTTTCTGCACTAAGTGCGGCTCGGCTTTTGGCGAGAGATTCTAATCCTAAAGGTAGTTTGAGTTGGGTGAGTGATTGCTCGGTAACAGAAGGAGCATTCTCTCTACTTATTTGAGCACGATAAAATTGATTTTCCTGAGTTAATGCAGTCCGAATTTTTTTGAAAGATTTCAGTTGAGCTTGCGCTGCTGTTGGATCTAGCCTCAAAAGCAAATCGCCACGGCTGACTTTTTGCCCATCCTTGACATAGACTGTTTTGACTACTCCATTTACAGGAGCCTGTACTTCCTTCACAGTTTCTTGCGGTTCTAGCTTACCTTGGGTAGGAATTGCTTCCTCAATTTTCGCGACATTTGCCCAAATGACTGCAGAGGTTGTCACCGCCATCAGTCCCCAAACAATAGCTCGTGACCAAAAAGGTGACTGTTGTAAGACAACAGATGAAGTAAATTTGCTACTATCAACAGGGAATTTTATAGATACTTTAACTTCATTTGGAAGCCCTCTCGGCTCAGATATGGGTTTTTGCTCAAGCTTGGTTCCGTTATATTCACTCATAATTATTGTCCTGTTTGAAATTAGTCATTAGTCAAAAACAAAAAGAATTTCTTTTGACTTTTGACTTTTAACTTTTAACTTTTAACTTTTTAGAGTTGCGTTTCTTGCTGCTGATAAAGGCAGTAATAACGACCTCTTTGAGCCATCAGTCGTGTGTGGGTTCCTTGTTCCACAGCTGCTCCTTTATCGAGCAGCAAAATGACATCGGCATGTTTGACGGTGCTTAAACGATGGGTAATGAAAAAGACTGTACGCCCCCGGAACGCCTCTGCTAGATTCATGCATACCTGCCGTTCAGAATGGTAATCTAAGGCACTGGTGGCTTCGTCGAGAATGAGCAAGTGGGGGTTTTGTAAAACCGTACGAGCGATCGCAATTCGTTGCCTTTGTCCTCCAGATAAGGCTGAACCTCTCTCTCCAACTCTGGTGTTATAGCCATTCGGCAAAGACATAATAAAATCATGGGCAGCAGCAATCTTGGCAGCCTCAATAATTTCTTCTATAGTGGCATCTGGATTTGTCAGGGCAATATTCTCCTGCACAGTGCCATCAAACAAGAGTGAGTCCTGAAGCACCATCCCTATCTGACGGCGCAGGGAATAAAGTTCTACCTTAGCAATGTCATAGTCATCGATGAGAATTCTGCCGGACTCAATGTCATAAAGTCGAGGTAAAAGCTTTGTCAAGGTGCTTTTACCAGAACCACTCTGTCCAACAATGCCAACAAACTGTCCGGGTGTAAAATCCAGGTTAACATTCACAAGCTGAAGCGGACCACTGGGATTGAAGCGAAACGAGACATTTTCATACTTGACAGCGCCTTTGATGGTAGGCATAGGAATATTGTTGCGGTCTGTTTCGTCAGCTTCAATGGGAGTATCCACAATATCCGCAAGGCGTTCTAGAGAGAGAGCAGTTTCTTGGAAGTTCTGCCACAGTTGCGTCAATCGTAGTAAAGGAGCAGTGACATAGCTGGCGATAATACGGAAGGCGATGAGCTGTCCTAGGCTTAGTTGTCCCTGAAGTACCAGGTATGAACCCATCCACAGAACTAATAAGCCAGAAACTTGGTTGAGAAAATTGCTAGTCGCACTAGCAGTTGTGGAAGTGATAACAGTTTGAAAACCAGCACTCACATAATTACTATAGTGCTCTTGCCATTGCCAGCGCGATCGCAACTCAATATTTTGCGCTTTCACGGTTTGGATACCTGAGAGCACCTCCACCAAATAGGACTGAGTTTGGGCATTACGCACAGCTTTCTCTCGCAATTGTCGTCGCACAATCGGGGAAACCAACGCCGTGAGCAGTGCAAACAAGGGGACAGTTGCCAAAGCAACCAGAGTCATCAGCCAACTGTAAACCATCATCACCAAAATGTAGATGAGGGAAAAAACCGCATCTAACACCACAGTTAAAGCAGTTCCAGTGAGGAAGGAGCGAATATTTTCTAGTTCATTCGCTCTGGTTGCTAGTTCTCCTACAGGTCGTCTTTCGAAGTAGCGTAAGGGTAGACGCAACAGATGGTCAATAATTTCTGAGCCTAAAGTCAGGTCAATTCGGTTAGTCGTATCGACAAATAAATAAGTACGGAGACTTGTTAAAAGCCCTTCAAAAACAGCTAGGATTAACAGCAAAATCCCCATAACATGCAAAGTGTCAAAGCTGTTTTGAATAATGACTTTATCAATAATGACCTGGATAACTAAAGGATTCGCCAAGCTAAAGATTTGGACAAAAAATGAAGCAATCAGAACTTCCAAGAGAACTTTGCGGTATTTAAAAAGAGAAGGGATAAACCAACGTAAACTAAACCGCTGTTGAGGAGTAGATTTGGTAGGTTTAAGCAGCAATACTTGACCTTCATCACCCCAATTTTCAATAAACTTGGCTGGCTTTTGCTGGACAATGCCAACTTCCGGAACTGCTAGTATCAGCTTTTGTTCACTAATTTCGTAAAGAATTGCGAAAGTATCCTGCCAGCGAATTATGGCTGGAGCTTGCAATCTTGTCACAGCTGATGCTCGAATATGGATTAATTGGGCATTTAAGCCCATTAATTCAGCCACAGCACCGCAGAGTTGTAATGAAAGGCTCTGAGTACGCTGAATCTGATTGTTGACGACTTTGCGAATCACATCTCGGCGAAAGGGAATGTGCCAGTACTGGCTCAGCATCTGGAAGCAAGCCAAAGTTGCCTCTACTGGACCTTTGCCATGAATGTAAGGATATTTGTGCGATCGGTATTCTGGTTCCAGCTTGGGAGGACGATTAGGTCCATAGGGTATATCTTCCACTGAGAGATTTTTCTCTGTAGATTCTTCTGTACTGGCAGAAGCTTTTGGAGAAAGGGTTGCCTTTGGGATACCCACCAAGCGAACCGCACTCTTATCAGATACTTCTAATTGGGTTGCTTCATCCCTTAGTTGTAAGCGACTTCCCAAAGGAAAATTCTTCAGCTTTCCACCGCTGACAAACCAAACTAGATTGGAGTCTAGCTGTTTTAGAAGAGTTTTGCTCTGTGGAAGGGTGAAAACAACTGCTTCCTTTAAGACTTTCAAAGTCAGTTCTTTAATATCAGACGCACCAGAGGAAAGCAGTACCGCTTTGCTATCAGCTTGCTGCGCTAGTTCAGCACTTAATAGCTCAAAAATTTCGCTCACACTACAGCGGTTCTCAAAGCCTTTTGCAAAACCAGAGTTATGTTCTAGCAAGTTTAAAAACTCTGTCGCTTCTAGAGTGAAACAAATTGTTTCCATCGAAGCAATGACTGTCTCACAAGGAATTCCTCGTAGCAAACTAGCCCAACCCAGAATTTCTCCTTTTTTAAGTAATTGCAATGTTACAGGCATCTGGGTGTGAGAATCGTAACTTAATAGGCGAGCCTGTCCTTCGTAGAGAATGGATATTTGAGCTGGCATGTGTTCCCGCAAGAGAATTGCCTGACCCATGCGGTAGCGCACAAGTTGAAGTTTTTCGCCTAATTTTGTCAGTGTTGCTGCTGGCAATTGATTGAATGGGAATGATTCAATCAAAAAATCTTGAATATTAGCTTTGGTATAAGTCATATCATTACCATTAGTAACAAAATTTATTAGCGTATTTTCTACAAAAAATCACGCTGGAAAAGAGTTTTTTTCTGTAAAAAACAGCAAAAAACAGCTAAATGAGTCTGATGTAGTGCTTTCGTATTAATGACAAACGGTCGTCGTACCAGAATCAAAATTTAGTGTTACTTCCACTTGCTCAATTTGTTGTTTAAGCCATTTAGAAAATAACTCTGAAAGGATTTGAGCACGCATTTTCTCATCCAATTGTAGTTGAACCAGTTCCTCTACTAAAATCAGGTGAACTCCTTTAGCAGTGACAATAGGTTTGAGAATTTGTGGCGGCTTAGAAGCAAAGACAGCAGCGGAAATGTCAGGCTTCAAATCCTTACGAAGTACCATCCCCCGATATCCTCCAGAACGACGTAATTCTGGTTCTTGGATGTATTGGTGGGCAATTTCAGGAAAGCTAATCTCTCCTTCAGTCAGTGCATAAAAAAGTTCCATTGCCAAATCTTCATCGTTCAACACGATTTCATAAATAAAAGCACTCAGATAATCTAATTTTTTTTCAATAAAAAAGGGTTCTATTTTATCTGCGAAAAGATGCTCAGATAACTTGGTAGAAATGATATTTGTACAAATTAATTCCTCAAATTCATCTAGAGACAGACTATGTTTTTGTAGCCAACTCCAGGTTTGCTCTGCACTTTTAAGTTTGTTTATCAATCGGAAGTTATCTGCTGCCTGTTGAAGTTCTACTGGTTCTACCTTGATATTTAAAATTTCGGCTGTGGACACAAGAATTTTACGAGTCATAAACCCCTTTATGACAGAGGGAATTTGGCAAGATAATTTTAATTGATGAAAAATATCTTCACGGGAAATAGAAATTGCTGTTGACATGATGGAATTATCACAATTGTGTTAAATTTAAAGTCTTCAAGTGCTTAGAGTTGCAAACCACCTTTTTGTAACTTCTTAAAGGGGTCAAGAATCAAGTCAATCACACGACGCTGCCGAACAATAACCTCTGCGATCGCTGTTTGTCCTGGAGTTAAGGTAATACACTCCTTGGCAGACGGAATACAAGTTTGATTGAGCATAATTTCCAAGTCATAGGTAGCTATTTGACCCTGAGTTGTGTCTGTTACCTTAGAGCTAGGTGCTATTCTGCTGACATAACCAGTCACTATGCCGTAATCTTGGAAAGGATAAGCATCAAACTTCATCTTCACAGACATACCCTGATGCAAAGAGCCACTTTCGCTGGTAGCCATTTGTGCCCTAAGTACGAGAGGTAGCCCCTGCGGTGCAATTTCAGCTACCATCTGACTGGGTTGTACGACAGCTCCAGCCTGTTGGATTGGTAATTGAAAAATAATACCACTTACTGAGGTACGAATCACTCGTTGCCTTAACTGCAATTTCAAGGATTGAATCTGACTTTTGCTTTGAAAAATTTCTACTTTTAGAGAACTGATTTGTCCTTCCAAGTCTTTGAGCTGTTGTTCGCTTTTCAGGACAGCTAGTTTACCAGCTTGCACTAAGCTTTGATAACCGCTCTGCTGTTCTTTTAGCCGAGATTCTGCTTGCTTAATGTCAGCTAGGGCTTGATGAATAATTTTCTGATAACTGCCTTGTTGCTCTTTTAAGCGAGATTCAGCTTGGAGAATTTCAGCTTGAGCTGCACTCAGTAAGCGTTGGCTTTCGTCTGCTAGTTTTTGCTTTTCAACAACTTGAGTTTCTGGAACGACACCTTTTTGCCAAAGTTGACGGTAGCGTTGAACTTCTATCATGTCTCTGGCAAAACGACTATCTGCTAAGGAATAGGAAGTCTTGCTTGCAGATAGGCTCGCCTTGGCTTGCTCAATTTGGGCTAGTTTGTCTTGTTGTAAGGTATATGCAGTCTTGCTTGCAGAGAGCACTTGCTGCGCCTGCTGTATTTGAGCTTGTTTTTCCAATTCTTGAGCTTGATTCTGTTGCTGCTGGGCGCGAGTCGCGATAAGCAGTTGGTTTTTCATCAATTCTTGTTGCGCTAGCCTATTTAATTGACCTTCCAGTTTTGTTTGTACTCCCTGAAGATCCGTGCGAACTAAATCAGACTCCAATTCCAACAAAACTTGCCCTGCTTTTACAGTTTGTCCTTCCTTGACACGTACATGAATGACGGTTCCAGAAACAGGAGCATCTAATCTTTGCGTTGCACCTAAAGGCTCAAGTCGTCCTTTGGCAATACCTGTCTCATCAACCTTAGACAACATAGCCCAAGGGAGGACTGTCGCTGCAAAAGCAACTAAAAAATAGAGAAATCCTCGCGTCCACACCTGTGGCAAAATATCAAGAAGTTCTTGGGTGGTGTAAGACCAATCTTCACTGGATGCAGCTGATATTGCTACGGGTGTTTTCCCATTATTAACGTTAGGAAAGTTGTAGTCATGATATTCATCAAAGTTCTGTCGGGACAGAACATGGAAATTATTAGATGTCTGAGGCATGATTTCCCAGTTATTAAAGTCAAAATTCAGCTAGTAACTTGTAACTGTTGTTGATTAAGATAGAAATAATGTCCGCGCTTTGCCATTAATTGGTGGTGAGTCCCACTTTCGACCAAAACACCTTTGTCTAACACTAAAATTAGGTCTGCATTGCGGATTGTTGAAAGGCGATGGGCAATGATGAATGTCGTGCGACCATTGAGAATTGTGTTCAAATTAGTCTGAATAATTCGCTCAGATTCAGCATCTAAATGACTAGTGGCTTCATCTAAAATTAGTAAGCGAGGATTTCCCAAGAGTGCACGAGCAATGGCTAAACGCTGTCTTTGTCCACCAGATAGCATTCCTCCACCTTCACCAATTTGAGTTTCATACCCCATTGGTAGTTTCTGAATAAATTCATCTGCGCCTGCGAGTTGAGCTGCTTCCGTAATTTCTTCTAGGCTTGCTGATGGGTAAGCAATGCTGATGTTTTCGCGAATGGTACCGCCAAAAAGAAAGGTATCTTGGTCAACAACGCCAATCTGAGAACGGAGCGATCGCAATAACAAACTGGTGACATCATAACCATCAATTAAAATTCTCCCTTCTGTGGGTGGATAAAGTCCCAAAATCAGCTTGGAAATCGTCGTCTTCCCAGAACCACTGCGTCCCACTAGCGCCACCATTTGCCCTGGCTGCACTTCAAAACTGATATTTTCTAAAACGTTAGTATCGCTTTCTGGGTGGTAACGAAAAGTCACTTGTTCAAAACAAATGTGACCACGAATGAATGATAGAAATTGGCGATTTTGATATTGTAAGTTTTCTTCTGGCTCAGTGTCAATCACGTCATTGATGCGCTCAACAGAAATCATCACTTCCTGCAACTGATTCCACAATACTGTCAATCTTTGGAAAGGACTAATGACGTTGCCCAGCAACATATTAAAAGCAACTAATTGCCCAATTGTGAGTTCATTTTGAATCACTTGCCACGCTCCAAACCATAGCAGTGCCGTTGTCATCACAGCTTGAATAGTTGAGCTAAATATTTGGAGATTGTTGCCAATTAACTGTCCAGAAAAAGTCTTTTTAATCTCCTTGCCAAAGAGTTCTTCCCAATGCCAGCGTACTGTTTGCTCAACTGCCATTGATTTGATAGTGCGGATGCCAGTGAGGGATTGGATTAAGTATCCATTTTCTTCATTAGCAGCAGCAAATATTTCCCGTGAAACTCGCTTCAAAAAAGGTGTCGCAATTAATGCTAATAATATGAATGGTGGTACAATTATTAACACAAGCAGTGCCATTTTCCAACTGTACCAAAACATCAATCCGAGGTAAATAAACACTGTCAATAAATCCAGGACAATTGACAGTGCATCACCCGTAAGGAAGCGTTGAATTTTGCGATTTTCCTGCACACGGGAGATAATGTCTCCCACAAAACGAGACTCGAAGAACGAGAGTGGCAACTGGAAAGTATGGCTAATAAAACCGATAATGAGCGCTAAATCAATTTTGTTAGCAGTATGGCTCAGAAGGTATTGCCGCAGTCCGCTCATTGCGACTCGAAATAGACTAAAGATGAGCAGTCCTAACCCTACAGCATTTAAAGTCAAACTGCTGCGCTGCACAACCACTTTGTCTAACAGCACCTGGGTAAACAGAGGCGTTATCAATCCAAAAATCTGAATCAGAACTGAAGCGACAAATACCTCTAATAGTACCAGCCAGTGAGGTTTCACTAACTCCAAAAACTGCCAGAAAGGAATACTGGCTTCCTCTGCCTCTTTGAGTAGAGCAGTGGGTTGCAATAACAAGGTATAACCAGTCCAACCCGCTTTAAATTCTGTATAGGAAAGGGTCAGTTGTCCTTTCGCAGGATCTGCCACAACAACATGCTTGCGTGTTACTTCGTAAACAACAATGTAGTGTTTCCCTTTCCAATGGACAATGGCTGGCAGGGTTTGTTGTGCAAGTTTATCCAAGCTGGCTTTTACAGGACGAGTTGCAAACCCAATGCTTTCTGCTGCTGCTGCTAAACCTCGCAACGATGACCCATTGCGGTCAACATTGGCAATATCTCGCAGCCTATTGACACTAAAATGCTTACCCCAGTAGCGACCAACCATCACTAAGCAAGCTGCACCACAGTCAGAAGCACTATGCTGTTGAAAGAATGGATAGCGCTTGGTTAGACGCCGCCACCAGTGACCGATTTTTAGAGTAGGACTAGGGAAGTAAGCTTTACTGATTTTTTTCTGATGTTCTCGGGATGGTAAATAATGAACTGTAAGTTTTGAATGGTCAATTTGTTCCCCATCTCTCCCTTTCTCCTCTACAGGAGTACCAGGCAAAATGGAAATCTTGCCAGATACTTGCGCATTCCAAGTAACTGCTTGATGATAAAGGTGCTCCAGGACGACAGGATATTTGCGCATGAGAGCGTGTACAACCTCCCCTCTGAGATAGCCAACTTGGAGATTGACTGAAGCTCTGGCAGAGTAAGGCTGAAACTGCTCCTCTGGAAACAGAGTTAGCTCACCGAATGTCGCTCCCACTCCCACTGAAGCAATTAAAGTATCCGTGCGATTAAGCAGTCTGACTTTACCAGCCAATACTATATAAATACCAGCATTCTCTTCTGCTGCTTGCCAGAATCGCTTTCCTGGGGTCGGCTCTAGAATCTCTAGGTGTTTACAGCAGTTTAAAAGTTCCTGCTCTGAAAGAGACTGTCCTAAAGCTTGGGCGAGTTGTTGATTGAGATTTTGCGTGGAGACAACCATTTTACAAGTTAAAAGTAAGCACAGATTCAAAATTTTTAGGTGTGGATTGGGTCATTGATAATGACCATTTCTTCGTATTCATTTGCCAAATAGCACAGTGCTCGGAAGCGCAAACCAACTAATTGCTCATAGAGTGGATTCAGCTTGCATAAAGGTGGCAGATGAAAGAAGGTATGACCAAAGAGTTTAATGTCGCGCTCAAATGGACATTGGGCTGGAATCAATTTGCAGAGGAAGTGAGCAATTTTTGGATGGCGCACTTCGATTGAGTCCAGCGATCGACGTATTCTGTTTAGTGAAACAATTCCCGCAAGAGTGGTTTTCATTGTTGGTTTACCTCCTGGTGACTCAACTGGATAAGATTGAAATGCCAAAGGAAATCAGGTGATAACTCAGATTGCAAGTCATGAATAGTAATGCCAGAGTTCTCTGTGCTCATCTGTTCAGCTGCTGTTGGTGCTGCATCGCCTCTGTGACGGGTAGAAAGTCCCATTGACTTAAGCAGACGGGTGATGTGAAAATTGCTCACCTTAATTCCGAATTCTTTTGCTAGATGCTTGCTTAGCCATTGCGCTGTCCAACGTTGGAAAGGATAGCCGTATTCGCGAGGGCTATGACTTGCCAATTCTTTCAAACGCTCAAGATATTGCTCGTTCACAAGTTTGGGGCGTCCCATCGGGCGATCACACCAGTGGTGCGCCTCACCTGACTTTGCCATACCAATCCAATATCGCGCTGTTTCTTGAGAACACCCCAGCGCTTCACAGATTTGGGTCTGAGACTGACCTGCATCTGCAAGCAGCATAATTTCAATGCGACGGCGGTATTCTGAACGCAAGTCGGTTTCTAGGTTCTTTAACAGCAACTTGCGTTGAAAAGGTGTTAAGTAAAGATCCTGCTTTGCGTTCACTTCTGTATGTAGAAGTTTATGTTCGTTGTTTTCCAAAGCCTTACTCTGCATAATTTTCAGTACCTCAGCTTAAGTTCGTGTTGGGTAAATTGGGTTCAACTGCAAAAGGAAACTTGTAAACCTTTGCTATTACTCCGAACCTAAGTCGAGGAATTATGCAAAATTACAAAACTTTACACTAGCAGGCGAACTTTAGAAGTGTCGTTATGGAGGTATGGTGCCGTGACAAGGTAGAAACAGCACTATCTGTGATTATGAGTTTTGTTTACAGTATTTCAGTACATTACTGCACTTTTATATGGTAGACAAAAGTATTTTTTTGAATATGAAAGATTTGATTCATGACAACATAACTCATTGATATATGTAGCAAAAATAAACTTTAAAACCTTGAAATTATCAATTTAATTTCAGAGAATTGAATCAGGATAACTTAATCCAAAAAAAGAATTTGCAAACAAATAGCATTAAAAATTAGCAAATTCACAATTTAATTGCCACAGAAAAAGGTTGAATTGGAAGAAATCCAAAAAGGGGAAAATAATGCTCAAGATTATCGATATTGAAGAAAACTCGCTGTTCACTGAACTTACTCCCGAAGAAGCTGCTTATATCAATGGAGAGGGTCTATTTGGGAGAATTATTGGAACAGTTGTAGGAGCCGCCGTAGGAGGTTATGTAGGAGCCACTGCGGGTGTCAGTGTAGGAATTTTAGGAGGTCCTTCAGCGGTCGTTACCGGTATTGTTGGAGGTGTGGTTGGAGCTGCCGCTGGAGGTTACATTGGAGGTGAATTAGGAGATGACCTTGGAGATACACTGGGGTAGTTTTGGGATTGGTTGTGAGATACAGATCTTAAAGAGTGACGTGGAATAAGGCAGAAAGCAACTCACTCAATCCCACTCCAGTAACTTCATCTAAAAGGAAAACCAAAATAACAATTGAATAGCCTTGAAGAAGGATTACGTAATCGAAACTCTAATCTCATTCAGGGCTATTTCAACTCTAATTAGATAGCTAAAACCGCTAATCTAGATCCAGTCCAATCCTTGAATGCAAGAGTATGGCGGGCGCTACTATAGCTTACGCTGTTGCAAAATCTGTGGTTAATCGGCAGGAGTTTTTGAAATGGAAAGGGAAAATTTGCTTGTTTACAACAATACAAAGATTCCTTTATATGTTATTTGTAAATGTTTTTTACATAACTGTAATTACCAAAATTTTTCAAGGTGATAACTTTGATAGTTGCTTCTTCCTATTATTCTCGCAGTCTAGATGCATGTTCATGAATGAATTCTATTGCTGCATCTAGTTGTTGCTGATGATGTGCTGCTGCAAGAATCTTCTGTGCACAACACAAGTAAGCCTGCTGAGTTTTTGGGTCTATGATGCGATGGTTACGAGGATACGCGATGGAATGGAGAAGTCGTTTTGCAAAGAAAAAGGGTAATAGTTTCGCGTTATCATTTTTCTCTAATGCAAGAATGAGCCGCTTTGCCTCAACATAATAACCATAAATCAATAATGAGTGAATCCAAGCACTCCAATCAACAAATGGGTGATTATATCCGCTAGCCTCCCAGTCGATTAACCTTATATTATTGGTATCTATAATTAAATGCTCTAAAATGCATTCACCATGACAAAACGAGAACTGCTCAATATGAGCTAACCGTGTTAGCCATACACTTATAGCTTTATCTTCAAGAACAATCCCTACTCTCTTGAGCACCCCCAAAAGCTGATTTACTTCAAAACTGCTATATGAGTGGCGGCATTTTCCAAAAGGACCCCAGTCAGTTGAAAAGTGAGAATGCAAAGTTTGCACAGCTTGCTCGACCATAAGTAACTGCCCTAAGCTCAAATTGAGTAAATTTCCTTGACAACCATTCATCCTTTGGGTGACAAGATAGAAATAGTTACGCGAGTCGAAACAAAGAACTTTAGGAGCCAGTGAAAAACCACCTTGGCTATGTCGAAAAGTGTTCACAATTTCGCCAGGATTGGAAACTAATTTACCCTTTCGTAAAAAGATTTTCAGGTATGCTTCAGGTTTAAGATTGTCATGCGGATAGAATTCTATGACTTGATTGTTATAAGTTTTCTGTTGAACATGTAGCGTAATGTAGTTGCTATAGGGGTACAGTGTCTTAATGATATCGTTGAGATCTGAGTTAGGGAGAACACATTCCCGTTGTCCTATAAATAGAATCTTTGGCATATTTAGGATTAATTATTGAGAGGGTAAAAATGCCATTTTTAGTTGCAAATTCTTGGTATCTATAGCTTGAAATTGTGGTATTCAAGAGTAAGGTTAAGTGGGTGGACAAAATTAAATTCATGGTGGGCATTGCATATCAAAAGATTGTAATCTTTGCAGAGCAACTGTTTTAAGCAATGCCCAACGCCAGATGCTTCTCCCAAGGGGAGACGCAATCATGCGAACAAGTCGGGGAACCCGCCCAACGCACTGGCTCCCCTACTGGCATATTGCATTTATTTATGTCCATCTACTTAGCTAAAAATTTCACTGACTCTGGAGTATCTTTTTGCGTCGTAAAATAAATTTGCTCACATCCTCCAAGTCGAGCTGATAGAACTTATCCAAGCCACGACGCTTTAGAGCTTGCAAACTAGCTTTGTAAGCCCATTGGGCTATTTCTTGCTGCTGGTTGGTCATGTTCGTTGTATGCCGACGGTAGTAATAGAGCGGCTTTTGCAGGTGCTGCACAGTTGTTACTTCTGAAAGTTTCAAACAAAGGTCGTAGTCCACAACTCCTTCGAGAGACTCGTCGATGCCACCAACTTGGTCATAGACACTGCGGCGAAGCAGCCGAAAATGGAAAGTCATAAAGTCAACCAGCAGGCGGTTTTTAGAATATGGGATGCGGCAGCGACTTCCAAGTCCTTTATCTTGTCCATTCTCGTCAATCACTCGATGGTCAGTGTAGACCATACCAACTTCTGGATGTGCATCCAAAATAGCTGCTGTCTCCTCAACAGCTGTAGGTGCAAGTAAGTCATCACTGTCTATCGTGCCAATGTATTTTCCTGTTGTAGCGGCAAACGCTGCTTTTAGAGAGAGTGCAAATCCTTGATGCTCTGCTGCAATTACATGCACCCGTTGGTCAAGTTTGGCGTAGTGAGAAGCAATATCTAGCGAACGATCAGTAGAACCGTCATCCCAAACTAGAAGTTCAAAGTCGGCCATTGTCTGGTTCAAGATGCTCTTGATCGCACTATCAATATAGTGCTCCCGATTGTAAACTGGTATAACGATAGAAATCATGGATGTCATATTACTTTCAAGAAACACAGGGGTGTAGACAGGGGTGTAGGGGTGTAAGGGAAAGAGGTGTTTCTTTCATTCATAACGGGTGGTGCGCCGTCCGTGGGGTTGCTCCTAGCAAACTAATGGACAAATAGAGCGATCGCCATAGGAGCGACGATCGCCTTTTACCCACATTTTTCTCAAACAATACGATTGCCTAAGAATGGGATTCTAAATCTGTGATTCTTCCGTTGTGATTCTCAATAATTTTCCTTTAATGAGAAGCAAAATCAAAGTTTATCCCACCATTCAGAAATCCCGTCCCCAATCCAATCCCCTGCAACAGCTCCAACAACAGCACCTTCAACATTGCCGACGAGGAACCCTATTATTGCTCCAATAGCTGCCCCAAAATAGCCACTTCCAACAGCTACCACTTCAGGATCATCAAGGTCAAGCAGTTCCATTTCAAGCTCTAGATCAGATGGCTGCATCTCTACACCTTCTTTTAAGTTATAAATTGAGATAGAAGTCATTTGCAAATCTCCTTTTGAATTTCTAATTGTTCAGTATTATCTGTGTAAACCTAATTCTATATATTCATAGGAATTATTTAATTTCAAGCTATTCCTCGAACATAATTCTCTGAATTATGTGTCAAAAATTTTTGATATTCAATTTCAAAATTATAAAACTCTTTTTATCGATTTATTAATGTTGATATAACTATAGCCAAAGCTTGTATCCGAAGAAAAATATTAGTATTTGCACCCTCTTCCAAAGTAACGTCTATACTTCAGGAGCTTTATACTGTGATAACTGAGAGCTAAATGAGTACTTCTATTGCCCATCTTTATACTTGCTTATTATACGAACATAATTGCTGGAGTTATGTGTTAAAAACAATCAGTTAAAATTATTATGAAAGCAAAATTCAGCAAACGAACTATGCAGACTATTACCGACATTGGTACGCTGATTGTCCGCACGCCAGGAACTTGCGGTGGTCGTCCCCGCATCGCCGAAACTCGCATTACGGTTCAGTACATCATAAATGAGATTAAAGCCGGTGTTACGCCTGAAGAAATTTTGGAAGATAAAACGCACTTGACACTTGCAGGGATTTATAGCGCTTTGGCATACTATTATGCCAACAAAGAATCGTTGGATGCCGAATTTGCTGCCTATGATGAAGAATGCTGTCGCCTTGAAGCCAAATATAAAGCAGGAAATCTGTCGTGAGCCGAATTCGCTTGTACTTGGATGAAGACACGATGAAAGGGGCGCTGATCCAAGCACTACGAAATGCAGATTTGGATGTCGTTACAGTCGCAGATGTTGGTAGATTAGGATACTCCGATGAAGAACAACTGATTTGGGCAGCAGAACAAGAGCGAGTCATTTATAGCTTCAACATTGGTGACTTTTGCCGATTGCATGGTGACTTTATAGCTATAGTCAACCTCCTTCACAGGGCAAACGCATCTTAATTTAAGGTGATGACGATTGAGGCTTGGTAGTATCAGTAAATTCGAGGTATTTTAATAGGAAAGATGTCTGCCCAATTGTCAGTAGACCGAAAAGTTTTGTCAGTTAACGTAAGAATCAGGGTTTGAGCCTAAGTTTGGTGAAACTGACCAGAGCGATCGCCCCAGAGATGATTCATAATTCTATAGTCAGTAGATCACAAAGTTTCTGAAACTTTGTGATCTACTGATAGTTAATACTTGATGGATGAGATGAAAAAGAAAACTGACAAATTTACTGCTAAACGTAACGTTCGTTCAGCTAACCATCCTTATAAAAATCTTCTTTGTACTTTACCCGATAAAGAATCGGTGCAGATTGACTGCACCGATCGCATTTAACCCGAATTGAACGTGCCATTGCTTTCATGCAAATGCCGAAGCTTGAGGTTTAGCAAAAATCATCCTTCCTGCGGAAGTTTGCAAAGCACTGGTGACGACTACCCGGAGTTCACCTCCTACATATTTGCGACCTTCCTCAACGACAACCATTGTGCCATCATCTAAATAGCCAATGCCTTGACTAGGTTCTTTACCCTCTTTAAGAATCTTGAGGTCAATGTTGTCGCCAGGTAGATAGGTAGGACGAACTGCGTGAACTAAATCGTTAACATTCAATACAGGCACTTTTTGAACGCTAGCAACTTTGGATAAGTTGTAGTCGTTGGTTAGCAATGTAGCGTTGATTTCTTGAGCGAAACGCACTAATTTAGCGTCAACTGTGGTAATATCCTCATAATCAACTGAATTGATCAGGATACGCTCAGGATATGCTGCTTTAATCCGATTGAGAATCTCTAGTCCTCGCCTTCCTCGAACCCGCTTTTGGTCTTTGCTAGCATCAGCGACTTGCTGCAACTCTTGTAAGATAAACTGTGGTATGATAATCTGTCCTTCCAGAAACCCCGTTTCTAACAGTGTTTCAATACGACCATCGATAATGCAGCTGGTGTCTACAACTTTGGTGCTGGCGGGTTTGAGAGTCCCTTCCACGACCATTGTTTCCACGGTGTTTGGATTAATAAGTCTTAATAATCCGCGTCCGTGGGCATCTGCTAAATTCATACCAGTGTAGGACAGTATTATGCTACCAACAACAGCTACCAGTGGTTTTATAAAGCTAAAATCTGCTGGAATTGGTAGCAAAAATAGAGGAGCAAGCATTAAGTTTGCTATCAATAGTCCAATGACCAATCCGATCGCACGAGTTAAGATAACTTCAAGTGGTAGTTCTCTGACTTGAGCCTCCAAGCGACGATATCCTGTTTGGAAACTCAATCCAAGAACACCTCCAAACAGAGCAGCAAAAACAGCGACAACCATGCGTAAAGCTTCCAGGTTAGAAACTCTAGCTAGTGCCCCTGTTGGTAACAGATCCGTGCTGTAGTAACCTATCCCCGCTCCTGCCAGGACGAATGAGAAAATAATAATGGCGTCAAGCATTGTTGTATGATTTCCCTGCAACTGTGTTACCCGAGAAAGTAAAGTATTTTTTATTTCCTCGGCAAGATAGATTTAAAAACATTTATGATCATACTAAGAGGCTTAGTGTGATAACATCTGCAATCATTATAACCAAAGAGTTTTATGCTTTATCTTTTTCATGTTTTTATTGTAAAACGCTCAAAAAATCTAAATAACACAGTCTTTTCATAAGTTTGTAATTATGTAAATGATAATTTGAATTTTTATCAACAAAATGATTCAAAGAGTTTCTGCTTGCAATATTCCAAATTCCGCTTATATTCATATTCCCTTTTGCAGAAGGCGATGCTTTTACTGTGATTTTCCTGTATCAGTTGTGGGGGAGCGCTTGCGGGGTGAAACATCTGGCACTATCTCCCAATACGTTAATATGCTATGTCAAGAAATTGCCATCACGCCAGCCCTCGGTCAACCATTGATAACAATTTTCCTTGGTGGCGGGACTCCTTCTCTTGTGTCTACAGAACAGTTACAACGGATATTGGAAGCACTTGACAAACGCTTTTGTGTATCTCCTGGGGTAGAAATTTCCATGGAAATAGACCCAGGTACGTTTGATTTGGTACATTTACAAGGTTACTGTAGTGCAGGTGTGAATCGGATAAGCTTAGGTATACAAGCGTTTCAAGAAGATTTATTGCAAGTTTGCGGGCGATCGCACTCTGTCTGTGATATAATTACAGCCGTAGACCTGATTCGACAAGTTAGGATTCCCGAATTCAGCATAGACTTAATTTCAGGATTACCGCATCAGACTTTAGATAGGTGGCAAGAGTCTTTAGAAAAAGCGGTTGCTATAGCACCCACACATATCTCAATTTACGACCTTACCATTGAGCCTGGAACTGCTTTTGGTCGTTACTATAAACCTGGGGATCAACCTTTGCCGACGGATGAAACCACAGTCAAAATGTACCGCATGGCACAGGAAATTTTGACGGGTGCAGGTTATGAGCATTATGAAATCTCCAACTACGCACAGCCAGGACATCAGTGTCGCCATAATCGAGTTTATTGGGAAAATCGCCCATATTATGGCTTTGGTATGGGTGCGGCGAGTTACGTAGAAGGGAAACGGTTCACTCGTCCGCGTAAAACGAAGGAGTACTATCAGTGGGTGCAAGATGGTGGTGTGATTGATTGCGAAGTGACATCACCAGATGAAGTTTTGTTAGAAACTTTAATGCTGGGGTTGCGTTTAGCAGAGGGTGTGAGTTTGGTGGTATTGGTGGAACGGTTTGGGGAAGAGAAGGTAGAGAAGATTCATGAGTGTTTGCAACCGTACTTTGAGAAAGGTTGGGTGGAAGTTGTGCAAGGAAAGTTGCGGTTGAGCGATCCCGATGGGTTTTTGTTTTCTAATGTGGTGTTGGCGGGATTGTTTCAGGAGTTGGGGGAATGAACCGCAAAGGCGCACCAGGACGCAGAGGAAAGAGTTACGCACTTTACAAAGATGCAGCTATATGCATTAACAACACGGTGCACTCGCAATGCAATTGTGTAGACGATGCACGCTGTTTGTGTAGTCTAACCGTCTAGTCTGTGGGCGATCATGAAGCGGATGTTTTCCCATATCGAGCAGCAATTGTGCATAAGTTGATTTTACTTACATATATAAGATACCAGAGCGAAAGCAAACAAGATTATCTGAGATGAGAGCAAACTGCTAGGGTTGTGCGTATCACACAATCATCTTTTTGTCAATGCGTAAGTCCTAAAGGAGAATTTCATGACGAAATATGACTACATTGTGATTGGTGCAGGTTCGGCAGGCTGCGTTGTCACTAACCGTCTGACACAAGACACTAAAACAACAGTGTTATTACTCGAAGCTGGCAACCCAGATACTAAACCGGAGATTCAAATCCCAGCGGAATGCGTAAACCTACCAGGCTCCGAGGTGGACTGGGAATATTTTTCGGAACCAGAACCGTACCTCAATAATCGCAAAATCTTTTGTCCCCGTGGTAAAGTCTTGGGTGGTTGCAGTTCAATTAATTTCCTGCTTTATGTCCGAGGTAATCATCACGATTATGACCACTGGCAGGAATTGGGGAATCCCGGTTGGAGTTACCAAGATGTACTGCCCTATTTCAAGAAATCTGAGAACCAGCAACGCGGTGCCTCCCAATACCATAGTATTGATGGTGAGTTGAGCGTTACCGATCTCCAAGCCCCGACTGTGGCATCTCAACGATTTGTAGACGCATGTGTGGCAATGGGATATGACTACAATCCTGATTTCAACGGAATGCAGCAGGAAGGTGCCGGACCTTATCAGTTTACAATTAAAGATGGTAAACGGCACAGTGCAGCTGCTGCATTCCTCCTACCAATTCTCAAGCGTCCCAATTTGACAACGATGACAGGAGCGCTGGTAACTCGATTGTTGTTTGAGGGAACTCGCACTGTTGGGGTGGAATATATGCACCATGGTCAGCTGCACCAAGCCAGAGTCAACCAGGAAGTGATTTTAAGTGCTGGCGCGTTCGATTCGCCCAAGCTGCTGATGCTTTCCGGCATTGGTGATGCAGAACAATTACAAGCATTGGGGATTCCTGTAGTTGTTGATTTGCCTAGTGTCGGTCAAAACCTCCAAGACCACGTTTTGGTTCCTGTGCCATATGAGGCAACTGGTGATTTACAACCTGCAATCACCAGTACTGGTATAAGTGAAACCGGATTGTTTTTGCATAGCGAGGGTAATCTGGATGTTGCGCCAGATTTACAGTTTTTCTTCGGTCCCATTCTGTGGACACCTCCTGGTTATGCTCGTTCTGGTCCAGGATTCATTGGTACAGTCAGTTTGACTCATCCCCAAAACATTGGGAGTGTCAGTTTGCGTTCGCCTGACCCCAAAGACGCACCAATCCTTCGGATGAACTTTCTCCAAAGTCAATCCGATGTGCAAAAGCTAGTTGCCGGGATTAAATTAATGCGTAAATTGTTTCATACAAGTGCCTTTGATGAATTTCGAGGCGAGGAAGTCGCTCCTGGTGCTGAGGTTCAAAGTGATGAAGCACTCGAAGCGTACATCCGGGAAACTTGTGGTACTGTGTTTCATCCTGTCGGTACCTGCAAAATGGGAACTGACCCAATGGCGGTTGTAGACCCCAAACTACGGGTATATGGGGTTGAGGGCTTGCGTATAGTCGATGCATCAATTATGCCAACTCTGACCACGGGAAATACTAACGCACCCACAATTATGATCGGCGAAAAAGCAGCCGATTTAATTAAAGCCGCAGGTTGCGTTTCACAGCAAGCACTTTCAGCAATTGCAAACTAACTCGCTCAAGCGATCGCCTTTGGCAGCGCCAAAGGCAATCACCATGAAAGCAAACCCTTGGGATAGACGCTCCCATGCTCCCGATGAAGTAAGAAGTAAATGTCTAATTTGTCGAGATTTTATATAGCAGTTAAACTATGGTAAGGTCAGTTGCTATTGGGGAAAATATCACCAGTCTCAATGAAGTACACGCTAGGTTCAATCTGAGAACTGTGGATGATGAGCAGTTCTTTGGGGAATGGTTAGATGAGTTACCTGAAATCAGTGATCAGGAAAAGAATTCGCTGGATAAGGTAAAAGAGAGATATCTCTACCATAGAGCTGCTGGTCCAGTGGCGGAAGGTGCAGTTAAGATGATTGTCGTCTCCCCGTTGTTGGAATTGGCGGGTTTTTATGACTCTCCCTTTCGCATTCGCGCCGAGGAGTCTGTACAAATAGCTGTTGAAGATAGGGACGAAGTTTTACGTGGGCGTATTGATGCTTTGATTGTACAAGATAGGTTTTGGGTGTTAGTTGTTGAGTCGAAGCGGACAACTTTCAATATGGATATTGCAATTCCCCAAGCTCTGACTTACATGATGGCAAATCCCTATCCCGATAAAGCTGTTTTTGGGTTAGCTACCAATGGAAGCAATTTCATGTTTATCAAGCTGGTGAAAGACGACTCACCACAATATGCTTTGTCAGATGAGTTTTCGGTTTATCGTCGTCGTAATGAACTTTATGATGTGTTACGGGTATTGAAGCGAATTGCAGGAGCGATCGCACCTTAAAGCACTGCGCTCTGGGGAATCGCTCTAGCAAGGAGCCGCGCAGGAGCATTGCTCTATGAGACTTTCCACCAACGCGTATTAAAAATTATAGTAATTCTCAGAAAATCTGGAAAATGCGTTGTAGAAACTGTATGAAGGGTTAATGCAATCTTCTTATTTATATAATTATTATGCCGCCAGACTTCTCCGATCAAAATCTTAGAGGGCGTTCGTTCAAAGGTCGAGATTTGACAGGGGCGAACTTTAGCTCTGCAAATATTCGAGGTTGCGATTTTACTGGTGCAAATCTTATCGGTGCAAACTTCAGCCATGCGAAGGCGGGACTGCGAAAGCGCTGGGCTATTTTCCTGGTTGTTGTTTCGTGGTTACTGTCGGGAGTATCAGGAATTCTCTCTGCTTTTGCTGGCTATTTGGTGGCGTTCCTACTATTTTATTCAAGTAAAGACCTTCAAGAGCAAATAGCTTATCAAATTGCGGGCTGCATTATTATAGTTACACTTGCTATTTTCATTTTCATCACAATTCGCCAAGGAATACAAGCAGGTTTAGGAGCCATCGCCTTCGCCGGAGTCATCGCCGTCGCCGTCGCCGTCGCCGGAGCCTTCGCCTTCGCCGTCGCCTTCGCCGTCGCCGGAGTCGTCGCCGGAGCCGTCGCCTTCGCCGTCGCCATCGCCATCGCCATCGCCATCGCCATCGCCGTCGCCGGAGCCGGAGCCGGAGCCGGAGCCGTCGCCGTCGCCGTCGCCTTCGCCGGAGCCGTCGCCTTCGCCGGAGCCGTCGCCTTCGCCGGAGCCGTCGCCTTCGCCGTCGTCGTCGCCGTCGCCATCGCCATCGCCGTCGCCGTCGTATTATTAAGTATTTATATTAGTTGGCGAGCAATAAAGGGAGACGAAAAGCACGCCGTGATTCGGAACACCGCTGTTGCTTTTGCCGCTTTTCTTGCCGCTTTTCGCGGTACAAGTTTTCGCAAAGCTAACTTAACTGATGCTAATTTTACAGGAGCGACACTCAAAAGTACAGATTTTAGAGAAGCGATTCTGACTCGTACCTGCTTCCGCAAAACTAAAAAGCTTGACTTTGCTCGTGCTGGTGTAACATATCTTCAAAAAGCCCAAGTGCGTCAGGTACTGGTAACAGGACAAGGAGCGGACATAAATTTCGACCGTCAAAACTTGCGGGGGATTAACTTGCATGGAGCTTACTTAATAGATGCAAGTTTTGTGAGCACAGATTTAAGTGAGGCGAATTTGCAAGATGCTGATTTATCGAGAGCCAAGTTAGTACAAGCACAGTTAGACAGAACTGATTTTACAGGTGCGACTCTCACCGGAGCATATATTAAAAATTGGGGTATTACCAGCGACACGAAATTTGATGGGGTGCGATGCTCTTACGTTTATATGCGCCTCCCCACAAAAGAAAATCCTGACCCCTTGCGTAAACCGGATAACAGGGAAGAGGTTTTTGCTGATGGGGAGTTTGGTGATTTTATTAAACCGATTGTTGATACTCTTGACCTTTATCATAACCAAGGCGTTGACCCGAGAGCGATCGCTATTTCTTTTAAGCAGTTAGCAGAGAATCACCCAGAAGCAGAATTAGAAATTGTAGCAATGGAAAAACGGGGTAGAGATAAGTTTTTGCTTCGTGCTAAAACTGCAGAGAATATTGATAAATCTCAACTCAGTGCCGAATATTTTGATACTTATAATCAGATTAAAGGTTTGCCAGAACGTGAAACAAAGTTACTTTTGGCGGAAAAAGAAAACCAAATACGTAGATTAGAAAATATGGTAATGACGGCGCTAGAGCGTCCTGGCTTTTATTCAAATGTTGAACAGGTAGGTTCTATGACTAACAATCCAGGTGGAATTTCTCAAAATATGAGCGGTGGTACAATGCATGGTGGGATGCAAGCTGTACAGGGCAATCAAAATCAGCAAAGTATGGAGACTAGTGTAACTGCATCAGGTGAAAAACAACTCACCCAAGAAGATGTCATCCGGATGCTAGCACAGATTCAGCAAATGGTTGAGGAATTCCCAGAACTTCCAGAAGCTACAAAAGAGAAGTCACTGAAGTATCTGGGAGCAGCCAAAGAAGAAGCTCAAGCAACAGAACCTGATAAACAGCTAGCTGCTGGAAATTTAAAACGTATGGCTGAAACGTTGAAGACGACAGGCGAAACTGTAGCGACAACTAAAACGCTTTGGCAAAATGTCAAACCTGTTTTAGAACAACTCCCAACCTGGTTTGGCGTTGCTAAACATTTCTTTGGTATCTAGTAGAAAGGTAAGAGATCAAAAGTCGAAACTTCGAGCTTGGAACTCGGAACTTCGAGCTTGGAACTCGGAACTTCGAGCTTGGAACTCGGAACTTCGAGCTTGGAACTCAGAATGTCGAGTTCGGAACTCGGAACTTCAAGCTTGGAACTCGGAATGTCGAGCTTGGAACTCGGAACGTCGAGCTTGGAACTCGGAACTTCGAGCTTGGAACTCGGAACTTCAAGCTTGGAACTCGGAACTTCGAGCTTGGAACTCGGAATGTCGAGTTCTACACTTAAACATCCAAGCTCAAAGCTTTAATTGTCATACCGTCTCACTTTAATTTTGATACAAATGGAAATTGGGAATTGGGCATGGGGCATTGAGAATTGGGAATTGGGCATTGGATTCTTAATTTTGACTTTTGACTTTTGACTTGTTTTGCCCATTTTTTCTACACCTGTGACTTCTGAGTCTCCACCTTCCGAGATTTACGAGTAAACCTGCGTCCCATGTCATCAACCACTGCATCTAAACCCGTACCTTTACCATTTGCTTTCGCGTAGTTGTAAACCATCAACCCCGCCGCATAAGCTTCACTACCAACTGCCATAACAGTATCATTCACAAGTTCTTGCAGTTGAGTTAATGACAGCAAAACTGGGTACAACGCTTCAAAGAGTTCCACATCTCGACGCATTTCAGACAAATCGAACGAGCGAGGTAGAAAGTCTGGATTCTGTGTCGCCACCTCCAACGCCTTAGCCACAAACGCCCGACTCTTGTCACCCAACTTTGGCAAGGATTTACGCTCCTCAATTGTCAAACCGATTAAAAACGGTAACTTTTCACGAATACTTGCGATCGCTTGCATGACTGCTTGTCGATCAGTTTGGGAAAGACTAGCACTGATTCGATTTTCTGCCATTTTTTATACTCCTGGTGGAACATTTAGAATCAGTGTTCCCCAAAGAAGAAAGGATGACTAGAACACCGATTCAGTATTCATACCCCAGTGCATGGTAGTTGGCTAAATATGGCAGAGACTGAACTCAGTGTCTTAGCACGGCAATGTCTCGATTGTCGTATTCCCGATCAACCTTCATTACAACGAGAAACGATGGCTTGGGAACAACGTAGAAATGCTCAATCGCGAACAATCGATTGGCGCTTTACCACTGAAGATGCACGCATTAAGCTTAAACGACTCTATCCCTCATTTCAACCCTGACAGACTACTAGTGGCGATCGGCGTAACAATTCTGATGGTAGGACAATCATTACTCCACATTGGTGTTACCACTGGTGCCCTGCCAACAACTGGTTTGCCATTGCCTATGTTTAGTTATGGCGGGAATTCGATGATTGCCAGTTTGATGGCAGCTGGGTTGCTCATTCGGGTTGCACGCCAGAGTAGCGAAGCTGAAGTGGTACCGTTGCAACAGGAGGGTGAGAAGAGGCGCAAACGGCGTCTTTTTCAAAAGAAATAAGGCTCATCTCACCAAAGAAGGCAAAAGTTAAAAGGCAAAAGGCAAAAGAAAGAGGATTTCTTTCTTTTTACTTTTTCATTGTGCATAAGTTAATTTTGGTTTCATCTATAGAATGCTATATAAGTATCAGCAAAAAATTTCACTGTGCTGACTTGGTGCATAAACCACAGATTATTCAATTTGTCAATTAGCAAGCTCTAATACTCTCTCTGTACTCGCACTATGAGTGAAAACACCCGTGTCAAAACAATTTTGCTCTTGGCGGCGAATCCAAGAAAGACTTCTGCGTTGCGACTGGATGAAGAGGTACGGGAAATTGATGAGGGATTGCGACGCGCAAATAAGCGAGAACTGTTCAAGTTAGAGCAAAAATGGGCAGTGCGATCGCGCGACTTTTATCGAGCAATCCTCGACAGCCAGCCCCAGATTGTTCACTTTTGCGGACACGGTACTGGAGAAGACGGAATTGTTCTGGAGGATGAAACGGGACAGATAGCGTTTGTGCAAGCAGATGCGCTCTCCGGTATGTTTAAGCTATTCGCCAGAAAGGGAGTTGAGTGTGTTCTGCTGAATGCTTGTTACTCAGAAGTGCAAGCAGAAGCGATTAGCCAACACATTGAGTATGTGATTGGGATGAATCGGCAAATAGGCGATAAAGCTGCTGTTAATTTTGCTGTAGCGTTTTACGATGCTTTAGCTGCTGGGGAAGAAGTTGAGTTTGCCTATGAGTTAGGTTGCTCTCAGCTTATTGGTTTGAAGGAAAATCAAACTCCTGTGCTGAAAAGAAAATCGCTGAATCATCCCGTTGTTGAGAAAACGACGCGCCAGCGTATCTTTATCAGCTATAAACGCGATGTTGAGCCAGATGAACCAGTTGCTTCACAAGTTTTTCAAGCGCTGTCGCAGCAGCACGAGGTTTTTATCGATCAACGAATGCTGGTTGGTACGCGCTGGGCTGAACGCATTGAAGGGGAAATTCGTCAAGCAGATTTTCTCATCGTTTTCCTTTCGTCTCGCTCAGTTTATAGCGAGATGGTGGAGCAAGAAATCCGGATGGCGCACGAGATGGCGCAAGTGCAGGGAGGACGTCCCGCTATTCTCCCAGTGCGTTTGGCGTATCGCGAACCGTTTCAGTATCCTTTGAGTGCTTACCTAAATGATATCAACTGGGTTTTTTGGCGAGGTGAGGAGGATACACCACGCTTAATAACAGAGTTGACTCAAGCTATATCGGGTGGCGAATTACCTATTGATGGGGCGCAAGCCAAAGCTGACTTACTTGAAGCGAGCGAACCTTCACCATTACCTCGACCTTTTTCTTCAGCACAGCCAGTGGTGTTGGAAATGCCAGAAGGGACGATGGACTCCCAATCTACATTTTATGTGGAACGTCCATCAGATGCGATCGCTATCAAAACAATTTCACAACGGGGAGTTACCATTGCGATTAAAGGACCAAGACAAGTTGGTAAAAGTTCGCTGTTGATTCGTATTATTGAGGCTGCAGTGAATGCGGGTAAGCGAGTTGCGTTTTTGGATTTTCAACTTTTTGATAAAGCCGCTTTAACAGATGCTGAACTTTTCTTTCAGCGGTTTTGCAGCTGGCTGAGTTATGAGTTGGAAATGGAAGATCGAGTGGAGGAATTTTGGAAAACGCCACTAGGAAACAGCCAACGTTGTACCCGTTACGTTCAACGCCATATTTTAAAAGAGTTGGGCAAGACGCCGCTGGTTTTGGCAATGGATGAAGTGGATAAGGTTTTTGACGCCGACTTTCGCAATGATTTTTTTGGGATGTTGCGGAGTTGGCACAATAGCCGTGCTACGATGCCTATCTGGAAGCAGCTTGATTTGACGCTTGTCACTTCCACCGAACCTTATCAGCTGATTGACGATCTCAATCAATCACCTTTTAATGTTGGACAGGTGATTGAACTACAAGACTTTACACCAGAACAGGTAGCTGATCTCAATCGCCATCACGGTTCAATCCTGAACTCCAGTGAGGAAAGGCAATTGGTAGTGTTATTGGGCGGACATCCTTACTTAGTGCGACGGGCACTTTATTTAGTCGCCAGTCAACAAATTTCCACTGCTGAGTTATTTGCCAATGCAACTGCTGGTAATGGTCCTTTTGGTGATCATCTGCGTCATCACATTTCACTATTGCATAAAAAGACGGAATTGATTCAAGGGCTGCTGCAAGTCATTCGCCAGAATACCTGCGAAGATAAGCGCGTCTTCTGGCGATTGCGGGGTGCGGGTTTGGTGCGTGAGCAAGGACGAGCAGTTATGTCACGCTGTCAGCTTTATGCCGAGTATTTCCGGGAGAACTTGCGTGAGTAACCCAAGCATTTACACCGTTGGCGGTACTGTGCAAGCCAACCAAAATGGTGTCTACATTCCCCGCAAAGCAGATGAGGAATTGCTGGCGCTGTGTCGAGAACGTAAGTTTGTGTATATCCTGACTTCGCGCCAGATGGGTAAGTCTAGCTTAATGGTGCGGACTGCTGAACAATTGGCAGATGAAGGAATTCAGACGGTTGTGATTGATTTAACGCAGGTGGGTGTGCAGGTGACTGCTGAACAATGGTATCTGGGGTTACTCACAATTATTGAAGGAACTCTGATGCTGGATACAGATGTGGTGCAGTGGTGGCAGGAACGCTCACATCTGGGTTTTACACAGCGGTTGACTTCATTTTTTCAGGATGTGTTGCTGAAAGAAGTTGCCTCACCGATAGTGATTTTTGTTGATGAAATTGATACGACACTCAGCTTAGATTTTACTGACGATTTTTTTGCTGCTATTCGCTATCTCTATGTTGTTCGCGCTTCAGATTCAGAGTTTCAGCGTCTTTCCTTTGTCTTGATTGGTGTGGCGACTCCGGGCGATTTGATACGTGACTCCAAGCGTACACCGTTTAATATCGGTCAGCGTCTGGATGTGACTGATTTCACTTTTGAGGAGGCAAAACCACTGGCACAAGGACTAGGGCTGTCAACTCAGTCGGAACAGGTGTTGAAATGGATGTTGGAGTGGACAGGAGGACATCCATATTTATCGCAGCGCCTTTGTTCTATTATTAGCCAGCAGGACAAGAAAAGTTTGTCAAAAGCTGATGTTGATGGCTTGGTGAGTAGTACTTTCTTGGGTGCAATGAGTGAGCAAGATAATAACTTGCAGTTTGTCCGCGATATGCTGACTAAACGCGCACCAGACAAAGAAGGTGTTTTGAGTACTTATCGAGAAATTCGTCGGGGTAAGTCGGTTCTGGATGAGGAACAGTCGATAGTGAAATCTCACCTCAAGCTATCGGGTGTGGTGCGGCGCGAGCAAAATGTTTTGCAGGTGCGGAATAGAATTTATCGGCAAGTGTTTGATTTCAAGTGGGTGAATCAACATTTGCCGTTGAACTTGCGGGATGCTTGGGAGCGCCTCAAGCCGACACTGCCCTACCTAGTGGGAGTATTTTCAGTTTTAATGGGGACGATGGCGCTGTATGCTAACGAGCAACGTCAAGCAGCAGTCAATCAGCAACAAGAGGCAGAAACACAACGCAATGAGGCACGCAATCAGACAGAAAATGCTCACAAACAACGGAAATTAGCTCAACAAAGCGCAAAGAAAGCACAGGAAGCTCAAAAGCGAGCAGAAGCATCTCAACAGGCTGAAGCAAAACAACGTCAACTTTCTGAACAACGTGGAGTACAGTTAGCTGTTGCTCTGAAAAACACCCAAGTCGCTCAACAAGCTGAAACAAAACAACGTCAACTTGCTGAACAACGTCAATTAGAAATAGCTGATGCTCTGAAAAAAACCCAAGCTGCTGAAAAATTAGCTGTGCAACGTGAGCAAGAAGCGCAAACACAGCGAAATGTTGCCCAACAACGAGAAAAGGAAGCAAATAATGCAAAAGCAGAAGCAAAGAGGCAACAAGTCAATGCAGTAATCCTCGCGCAGACTCTAACTTCAGAAAACCTGTTTACGTCAAATTTAAATTTTGAGGCTTTAGTAGAAAGTTTGAAGTTAGGCAAACGAGTCAAACTTCCAGACAAGGATATAGAACCAGGTAACCGCATGAAAGCAGTCGCCACTCTCCAGCAGGTTGTTTATGGGATAAAGGAACACAACCGACTGGAAGGGCATAGCAGTTCTGTCTGGAGTGTGGCATTCAGTCCGGATGGTAAAACTCTAGCTTCTTCTGGTGATGACAACACGGTACGGTTGTGGAATCTCAACGGGCAGCTACTCAAAACTTTGAGTGGGCATAGCAGTTTTGTCTGGAGTGTGGCATTCAGTCCGGATGGTAAAACTCTAGCTTCTTCTGGTGCTGACAACACGGTACGGTTGTGGAATCTCAACGGGCAGCTACTCAAAACTTTGAGTGGGCATAGCAGTTCTGTCAGGAGTGTGGCATTCAGTCCGGATGGTAAAACTCTAGCTTCTTCTGGTGCTGACAAGACGGTACGGTTGTGGAATCTCAACGGGCAGCTACTCAAAACTTTGACTGGGCATAGCAGTATTGTCTTGAGTGTGGCATTCAGTCCGGATGGTAAAACTCTAGCTTCTGGCAGTTGGGACGAGGTACGGTTGTGGAATCTCAACGGGCAGCTACTCAAAACTTTGACTGGGCATAGCAGTATTGTCTGGAGTGTGGCATTCAGTCCGGATGGTAAAACTCTAGCTTCTTCTGGTGATGACGAGGTACGGTTGTGGAATCTCAACGGGCAGCTACTCAAAACTTTGACTGGGCATAGCAGTATTGTCAGGAGTGTGGCATTCAGTCCGGATGGTAAAACTCTAGCTTCTTCTGGTGATGACAAGACGGTACGGTTGTGGAATCTCAACGGGCAGCTACTCAAAACTTTGAGTGGGCATAGCAGTGAAGTTTATAGTGTGGCATTCAGTCCGGATGGTAAAACTCTAGCTTCTTCTGGTGCTGACAAGACGGTACGGTTGTGGAATCTCAACGGGCAGCTACTCAAAACTTTGAGTGGGCATAGCAGTGATGTCTCGAGTGTGGCATTCAGTCCGGATGGTAAAACTCTAGCTTCTTCTGGTGATGACAACACGGTACGGTTGTGGAATCTCAACGGGCAGCTACTCAAAACTTTGAGTGGGCATAGCAGTGATGTCTCGAGTGTGGCATTCAGTCCGGATGGTAAAACTCTAGCTTCTTCTGGTTATGAAGAGGTACGGTTGTGGAATCTCAACGGGCAGCTTCTCAAAACTTTGAGTGGGCATAGCAGTGATGTCTGGAGTGTGGCATTCAGTCCGGATGGTAAAACTCTAGCTTCTTCTGGTTATGACAACACGGTACGGTTGTGGAATCTCAACGGGCAGCTACTCAAAACTTTGAGTGGGCATAGCAGTTCTGTCAAGAGTGTGGCATTCAGTCCGGATGGTAAAACTCTAGCTTCTTCTGGTAATGACAACACGGTACGGTTGTGGAATCTCAACGGGCAGCTACTCAAAACTTTGAGTGGGCATAGCAGTTCTGTCAAGAGTGTGGCATTCAGTCCGGATGGTAAAACTCTAGCTTCTTCTGGTAATGACAACACGGTACGGTTGTGGAATCTCAACGGGCAGCTACTCAAAACTTTGAGTGGGCATAGCAGTTCTGTCAAGAGTGTGGCATTCAGTCCGGATGGTAAAACTCTAGCTTCTTCTGGTAATGACAACACGGTACGGTTGTGGAATCTCAACGGGCAGCTACTCAAAACTTTGAGTGGGCATAGCAGTTCTGTCAATAGTGTGGCATTCAGTCCGGATGGTAAAACTCTAGCTTCTTCTGGTGATGACAACACGGTACGGTTGTGGAATCTCAACGGGCAGCTTCTCAAAACTTTGACTGGGCATAGCAGTTCTGTCTTGAGTGTGGCATTCAGTCCGGATGGTAAAACTCTAGCTTCTTCTGGTGCTGACGAGGTACGGTTGTGGAATCTGGATTTGGATGACTTACTGGCACGCGGTTGTGCTTGGGCGCATGATTATTTGAAGTACAACTCTAGTGTTCAGGATGAGGATCGCAAGGTGTGTGATGATGTTGGCGATGCTCGTCCTTGAGTTGGGTTGTCGGATTGGTGGGTGTGTTGCATTCATACGTGTTACCTCACCCTGCCCTATCGGGCATCCCTCTCCTTATGCAACACCTAAAATGTCTAAAGAATTAATTAAATGAATTGATGAGACGAGGGGAGTTTCCAGAGTTAGAAATCGAAGAAATGGAATCAAGGAAACAAGAGTGACTGTTGAGGAGAGTTTAGAGGGTTTCTGACTACCATTTCAAATAAGCAGCTTCAATTCCTTGCTCTCGTCGAACTTTTCCATCTTTTTCAAACCAAGCAATCACTTGTTGTGCAGTCAAATCTTCAATCTTTACTTCATATTCTTCAGCAATTTGCTTCAAAAGTCTGAGTGACGAGATTGTTAATCTGGTTAAAAATTTTTCCGGTGAGGACAGCAAAGCAGCATCTACTTTTTCTGATTCTTCTAGAGTTAAAAATTGTGGTGTCGATTGCTGTAATGGTAACTCCATAACTTTTGTCTAAGATTCTCTAAAATTCACTTCATTATTTGTGGTTGTCACTGCTAAGAACTCACTGATTCGTAAAGCTGATTACTAATTACCCATAATCCATGACTTAGACTTAATGAAAGTCTCTATCAATGGGGACAATTTCTTGGCGGGAAACATCTAAAGTCTGTTTCTTCTAGCTTGTACCAAATAGCCGCAACGATGTTCGCCGTTGATAATCCAATGAGTACGTTCTACTGTACAATCTGGTAGAACTGCAGCAAACATTTCTAATTCATGACCACAAATGCTGGGGAAAGACTCTGCAACATCAGAAATCGCGCAGTTGTGTTCCATTAAGATAAATTGATCACCTTGCGATGACTCACTCGATTCTACAGGGTGACACTCAGCCATGTATCCTTCAGCTTTTCTCAGTTCTACCAAAGTCGCCACCCTCTGTGATAGCGAAGCGTCTCCCAAGCGATCGCGATATTCTTCTGCTTTGCGCTCCCATTGCTTTCGTAAAATCGAACTGACTTGGTCGCGTCCCACTGTTTGAGCTAATGTATCCAATAGAGAAACAGCAAATTGACCATAACCATCAGCACCATCTCGACGCAGGCGATCGCGTCCAGTACGAGTCAATTGATACATGTGCTGCGGACGTCCCATACCTCCCTGAACTGACACAGAAAAATAAATGAGTTCCTCCGCCTCTAGATCCTTAAGATGGCGACGAATTGCTTGCGGGCTAATATCGAGAGTTGCGGCTAACTCAAAAGCTGTAGCCTGCGGGTGTTTCAAAAGATATTCTAGAATATCTTGCTTTGTTGAGGACTGGTGGGTAGTCTCCATCGTCGTCCCATAAATTCATTGGATTTGCAGAAAAATAGAAAAATATGAGTTTGACAACAATCTTGTTGTTAATCTAGCGTAAAATAAAGATATGTTAAACAACATAATTGTTGTTTTAGTCCTTATACTTATTCTAGCAGTCTCGTAACCACTCGGTTACTAAATGTGGGAATCGGTGACAAAAACCCGTCTCCCGTCCTTAAAAAGATTCTACACAACGAACACAAGAGAAAACGACCGATGAGTGCTACTGTCAAAACCTTAGTCAACCAACCATACAAGTACGGCTTTATCACCAACATTGAAGCCGACATGATCCCACGTGGACTAAACGAGGACATTATCCGCCTCATCTGGACCAAGAAAAACGAGCCAGAGTTCATGTTGGATTTTCGCCTGAGAGCTTTTCGCCGGTGGCAAAAAATGACAGAACCAACTTGGCCCAGTGTTAAGTATCCTGCGATTGATTATCAGAATATCATTTACTATTCAGCTCCGAAACAAAAGAAACAAAAGCTTAACAGCTTGGACGAAGTTGATCCCGCTTTGTTGGAAACCTTTGAAAAACTAGGTCTTCCCCTGTCAGAACAGAAGCGATTGGCGAATGTCGCCGTCGATGCGATTTTCGATAGCGTTTCCATCGGAACTACCTTTAAAGAAAAGCTGGCGAAAGAAGGCGTCATCTTCTGCTCTATCTCCGAAGCATTACAAGAACATCCAGAACTGGTGCGGAAGTACTTGGGTAGCGTCGTCCCAACAGCAGATAATTACTTTGCAACTCTCAATTCCGCCGTATTCACTGATGGTTCCTTCGTCTACATCCCCAAGGGTGTGAAATGCCCAATGGAACTGTCTACCTACTTCCGCATCAACAACGGTGAAACAGGACAATTCGAGCGGACACTTATTATCGCTGATGAAGACAGCTATGTCTCCTACCTGGAAGGCTGTACTGCACCAATGTACGACAGCAACCAGCTACATGCTGCTGTCGTAGAACTCGTCACCCTCGACAACGCCGAGATTAAATATTCCACAGTCCAAAACTGGTATGCTGGAGATGCGAATGGCAGAGGCGGTATTTACAACTTCGTTACCAAGCGCGGTTTGTGTCAAGGTGTGAATTCTAAGATTTCTTGGACACAAGTAGAAACTGGTTCTTCTATCACCTGGAAGTATCCCAGCTGCGTGCTGGTGGGTGATAACTCTGTGGGTGAGTTCTACTCAGTGGCGCTGACAAATAATATGCAGCAAGCCGACACTGGCACCAAGATGATTCACGTTGGTAAGAACACCCGCAGCACAATTATTTCTAAGGGAATTTCTGCTGCTCACTCTAGCAATAGCTACCGTGGTTTGGTGAAAATCAATCCGAAAGCGCAAGGAGCGCGGAACTATTCCCAGTGCGACTCAATGCTGATTGGGGATAATGCTCACGCGAATACCTTCCCTTATATTCAGGTACAAAATAATACTGCGAAAGTGGAGCATGAAGCTTCTACTTCTAAGATAGGGGAAGACCAATTATTCTACTTCGCACAACGGGGTATTTCATCTGAAGATGCTGTTTCGATGATGATTAGCGGCTTCTGCAAGGATGTTTTTAATCAGCTACCGATGGAGTTTGCGGTGGAGGCTGATAAGCTGTTGAGTTTGAAGTTGGAAGGAAGTGTTGGGTAAATGGAACCGCAGATGGACGCGGATACACGCAGATAAAATATCCCAGTTTATCCGCGTTCGTCTGCGTACCCTCCGGGTTCGCCTTTAGGCGTTCTCGTAAGAGTAGCCGTCTCCGGGCGTCTACATCTGCGGTTTGAATAAAAAACCGCTCAGAAGCAAAAGAGAACATTTATGATTATTGAAAATAGTGAAGTTGTGCTGTCGGTACGGGATTTGACAGCTGAGGTTGATGCGACACCGATTCTTAAAGGTGTAAATCTTGAGGTGCGCTTGGGTGAAATCCATGCGATTATGGGACCGAATGGTTCTGGTAAGAGTACTCTTTCTAAGGTTCTGGCTGGACATCCGGCGTATGAAGTGACTAGCGGTGAGGTGATTTTCCACTCGGTAAACTTGCTGGAGATGGAACCGGAGGAACGTGCAAGGGCTGGCATATTTTTGGCGTTTCAGTATCCGTTGGAAATTCCAGGTGTGAGTAATTTGGATTTCCTGCGAGTGGCTTACAATTCCCGTCGCAAGGCGCAGGGTTTAGAGGAATTGGATGCGTTTGATTTTGATGATTTGATAGAGGAAAAGCTGGAAGTGGTGAAGATGAATCCTGCTTTCCTCAGTCGGAGTGTGAATGAAGGTTTCTCTGGTGGTGAGAAAAAGCGCAATGAGATTCTGCAAATGGCGCTTCTGGAACCAAAGCTGGCAATTTTGGATGAGACAGATTCGGGTTTGGATATTGATGCGCTGAAGGTTGTGGCGAGTGGGGTGAATCAGCTGACGAGTCCAGAAAATGCCACGATTATAATTACACACTATCAGCGGTTACTGAATTACATTGTACCAGACTTCGTTCATGTCATGGCAAACGGACGGATTATCACGAGTGGTGGTAAGGAACTGGCGTTGGAGTTAGAATCACGCGGTTATGACTGGGTGTTGGAAGAGAATGGAGTTGAGGTGGGTGTGTGATGAGCATTCTAGTTTCTCCCAGCCCGGTTCCTAATTCAAATCCAGTAGATTTGGCATCTGCTGTGTTGGATAGAGATGCTTATTTGACTGGATTATTAAATCAGGTGATGCACCATGACGCATCTGTACAAAGTGTTGATGCTTGGTTGCAGGAGTTACGTGATGTTTTCGACGGGCTTCGCCAACGCGCTACGCTTTGGGTACGTCAATCAGTTCTCCCCACCACCCACGATGAGGAATGGCGCTTTACCGATTTGTCGTCTTTACGGAAAGTGACATTTGAATCTGTTAGCAATCAGCCAACAGGTATCAGTTTATCGGATATTAATCCCATACCAGAAGCTGCAAACCGCTTGGTGTTTGTCAATGGGATTTATGCGCCTGAGTTATCAGTGGTTGCAGGTTTGCCAGATGGGGTTGTCGTTAGCAATTTAACTGGTTTGCCTCTAGGCTATCGTCAGCGTGTGCAGCAGTATTTTGCTCAAACTGAAGGAGCACATGAAGTTTTTACCGCCCTCAACACGAGTGGAATTCAAGATGTCGCTGTGATCTGGGTGGCGAAGAATGTGGTGGTGGAAACACCGATTCATTTGATATTTCTTGCTGCTGGTGAGTCTCCCACAATTTCTCTACCACGTTGTTTGGTGGTGGCGGAGACTGGTAGTAGTGTGACTTTGGTAGAAGAGTATAGGAACCGCAGAGGCGCAGAGAACACAGAGAATATCTATCTTACCAACGCGGTGACGGAGATTTGGATTGAGGAAAATGCTCAGGTTAATCACACTCGGCTTGAAGAGGAAGGTGGAGAAACTTTCCATATTGGGAAGACTGCTGTTTCTCAAGCTCGTTACAGTCGATATACTTGTCATGCAATAACTCTGGGTGGAAAGCTGTCGCGCCATAATCTAGAGATTTTACAAGCTGGAGAACAAACGGAAACAACCCTCAATGGGTTGACGATGATTGGGGGAAACCAGTTGGCGGATACTCATAGTGCGATCGCACTGAATTATCCTTATGGCAGAAGTCAGCAGTTGCACAAGTGTATTGTAGGCGATCGCGCTCATGCAGTGTTTAACGGTAAGATTTTTGTTCCAAAACCTGCACAGCAAACAGATGCAGTTCAGCTGAACCGGAACTTGCTATTATCTCCTAAAGCTAGAGTTGATACTAAGCCTCAATTGGAAATTACTGCAGATAATGTGAAATGCGCTCACGGTGCTACCGTTAGCCAGTTGGAAGATGATGAAGTCTTCTACTTGCAAAGTCGGGGTATCAATGAAGATGATGCTCGCAATTTATTAATTAACGCCTTCGCCGCCGAAATTATCAACCAAATACCTGTCCCCTCGTTACAAGAAAGACTCACACAAACTGTCAACAGTTATCAGTCAGTGACTAATGACTAATGACCAATGACTAATGACCAATGACCAATGACTAATGACCAATGACTAATGACTAATGACCAATGACCAATGACTAATGACCAATGACTAATGACCAATGACCAATGACTAATGACCAATGACTAATGACTAATGACTAATGACCAATGACTAATGACTAAAATGACTTATACTCAAGAAAGAACCCTTGCTGATAAAGTCCGTACTGACTTCCCAATCTTACACCAGGAAGTCAACGGCAAACCCTTAATTTACTTCGACAACGCCGCCACATCACAAAAACCCTTGCTCGTCCTCGACACTCTACGAGACTACTACGAGCAGTACAATTCCAACGTACATCGCGGCGTACATATCCTCAGCGCTAAAGCCACCGAAGCTTATGAAGTAGCCAGAGACAAAGTTGCTGCGTTCGTAAATGCTGCATCGCGTCAAGAAATTGTTTTCACTCGCAATGCATCTGAGGCGATCAATTTGGTTGCTTACAGTTGGGGAATGAGCAATTTGCAGCGAGGGGACGAAATCATCCTCTCGGTGATGGAACACCACAGTAATTTGGTACCTTGGCATTTTGTCGCGCAAAAGACGGGCGCGGTGCTGAAATTTGTTGAACTCGCTCCAGAAGAAACTTTTGATTTGGAACAGTTCAAAAAGCTGATTTCTGATAAAACAAAATTGGTGTCAGTGGTGCATGTTTCTAACACTTTGGGTTGTATCAACCCTGTGAAGGAAATTTGCGAAATTGCTCACCAATATGGGGCAAGAGTATTAATTGATGCTTGCCAAAGTG
Source organism: Iphinoe sp. HA4291-MV1 (assembly GCA_019359415.1). Lineage (GTDB taxonomy): Bacteria > Cyanobacteriota > Cyanobacteriia > Cyanobacteriales > Nostocaceae > Brasilonema. The sequence goes on from JAHHHH010000001.1 coordinate 137,891, forward strand.
TCCCTCATATGCCGATCAATGTACAGCAAATTGGCTGTGACTGGTTGGTAGCATCAGGACATAAAATGTGCGCTCCAACAGGGATTGGCTTTTTCTATGGCAAGCTAGACTTGCTGCGAGAAATGCCTCCCTTCCTCGGTGGTGGTGAGATGATTGCGGAGGTCTTTTTAGACCATTCAACCTACGCAGATTTACCACATAAATTTGAAGCGGGTACACCAGCCATTGGGGAAACAATTGCTCTTGGTGCAGCAGTAGATTATCTCAGTAGTATAGGTATGGATAAAATCTATGCCTATGAAGCTGAGTTGACTGGCTATCTATTTGAGCAGCTAGAACAAATTCCTCAACTTCGCATTTACGGTCCTAAACCTAAAGTAGCAGGTTTGGGTAGAGCTGCTCTTGCTGCTTTCACTGCTGGGGAAGTTCATGCTAATGACATATCTACATTATTAGATCAAGAAGGTATTGCCATTCGTTCTGGACACCACTGTACACAACCACTGCACCGTCACTTAGCTCTTGCTGCGACTGCGCGAGCAAGTCTATCTTTCTACAATACCCGTGAAGAGATAGATGTTTTTGTGAAAGCGTTGAAGGAAACGTTAGATTTCTTTGGTGGTTTCTTAGCGTGAACACGAATGAACTCACACCCTTGGTTCAGTCCAATGGTGTGAAAATATCTTCCGAGTTAGGATTGAGGTAGGGACGCTCTATGTCAAGCCCCAACCGCTGAAAGTGTTGGATAATATATTTCATCCGAGCTTGTTTTGATTCATCACCGTTTTGATGAGCTTCAAGCATTGCATTGGCAACAATTTCGCAGCGGTTTTCTCCAAACTGTTGTTGATCTACAAACTTTAGTTCAGAAGCAGGATGTTCGGCTAACCCAATACCAGGTACGAGTACCTTAGTAAATATGGGAACCTGCTCCCGAAAATGAGATTTATTTTCTGTGTAAATCGTCTGTAAGACTGGCAAAAGAATTTCTTTATATCGGTAAGACTCATCTGGGTTATAAGGAAACTTGAGAAATCCTGAGTTATACAACCTGTAGTTCAAAGGGTTATGTAATACCTCGAAGGCGAAAGGGACTTTCACTTCATTCAATTTTGTCGTTAAATATTTCATAGCCCAAACAGCAGCTTCTGGACTGAAGTTGAAGTAAACAACTATTCCCTCACTGTGAAATTTCATAGGCGGTAAACCACCTATACCATCGCCATTTGCTCTATACCTATTTCCATGAATATAGCTGGAAGGCAACAAGACTGCTACTGGATCGTTTACAGTAGCAGATTGCAAAGATAAAGGAAGATGACGCTCTCGCTGGATGTGTAGAATCATCGTATCGAATTCTGCGGCAAGGCTACCATCAGCTTCCTGTCTAATGATGCGATATCCTGGATGAAAAAAACCTCTCCCATGATTGTTTCTGTCCAGTTGTTCATAAAATTCCCAATCTATTTCTCTGGAATCTATTTCTTGTAGAATTTGTTCGTTCGTCTTAATTTCTGAACTGACTTCTGTTGTACGCGAACCTTCAAAGTAAATGCTATATAAAAATTTTGATAATTGAGAATTTAAATATTTGTACTGGATTTCCTGAGGCATTTTTTGTAGTTGTGCCACAGTAGCAGCAGGAGTTTCTATAGGAGGATAGTGAGGATGACTGATGCGGATTTTTGAGGATTCTATTTGAATGTTGCCAGCAATATCGTGTAAAGTCTCTTGTAAGGTAGGTGGTAATTGCATGATAGATTCTCTTACATTTTGTTATTGACAGGGGATTGAATCAGGGAGTTTTTCCATTTTGCAAAAAATATCTCTTTTTGTCCAGGAAAAATGAAGCGCATTGACTCTAGAATAAAAAAACAGGCTTATTCAGTTTAGGTTATGAACCACACAGCAACGAGTGCTACCTACGAAGGAGATTTTTATGCCTGGCTGCTCAAAAGTGCTGAACTATTGCGACAAGGACAATTCTCAGAACTTGATTTAGAGCAGATTGCTGAGGAATTGGAAGGCATGGCCAGAAGCGATAAACGGCAGTTGATCAATCGCTTTGCTGTGCTGTTGTCACACTTGTTGAAATGGCAATATCAACCAGAACGGCGCTCAAAAAGTTGGGAACGAACCATTAGGGAGCAGCGCAAACGCATTTCATTATTGTTGGACGATAGCCCTAGCTTAAAGTATGAAATTGAGCAAAAGCTTGCGGATGCTTATGAAATTGCTGTGCTATCTGCGGCAAATGAAACTGGATTGGATGAAGACTGCTTCCCCGAAAGCTGTGAATATGCTTTAGATCAGGTGTTAGATGCAGGATTTTACCCCGATTAATCACAGTGCGATCGCTTTAAGCTTGCGCGATGCATTTGCCCTTTCTCATGCAGGGCATGACCTGCCCCTCAAGCTTCTTTTAGAAGCCCAACTGCCGCGCTCGCTCGCCGCCATGCGTCTTGAGACTGGAGTTCCGTTAAATTGACAGAAACTTTTCTGGCTTGCATAGAAATTGTGTAGCAATGAAAAAATATAGCCCCTGGTGACTTAAAGCCATCTCTGGCTGAAGTTGAAATTCTGTTAGGAGTTGATAAATTAAACCAAGTCCAGCAAACTGAACAACCCGCTTGAGAAATTCCGGATAATCTTCTAAAACCTTTGGATAAGTATTGATATAAGCTTTTGTCATGGCGACAATAGAAGGACGAACGACTTCTAGAGGGATTGTGGCTAGCTGTATAGATTTTTTGACTTCAATAGCAGGATGAACAATCATACTGTTGAGCCAGAAAAGAAAATAGCCAAGAATTGCTTTTCCTAAATCGCAAGCTGGATCGCCCCAACTACATGCTTCCCAATCAACAATCTTAATTAGACTTTGATCAGAATCCTGAATTTCCGTTACTAACTTCTCCCAATGTCTAGGTATGAAAATCTTCTGAAATTGAATATTATTGTGTGTTAAACAGCAGTAGCGATGATTCAACACCAGTTCTGTAACAATTTCCCTTACAGCTTCGGATTGTTGAAAAATACCAAGGAATCTCCAGGAAACAGCTTGAGTCTTCTTTAAACTCTCAGGTTCAATTCTGCTGATAAGATAGTCAGAAAGATAATCAGGATAAGGAAGTTGATAGTTAAGTTTACATTCTTCCAGTTCAGTCAGAAAAGTGTAGCATTTCTGAGAACTCATCGTCTGTGAATGTAGCTTTGCTAAAGTCGTTCCTACCAACTCTGCAAGCGCTATTGGCAAAATTGTCTGATTTTCATAAGAACTTTGTAAGGTAATATAATCATTTGGGCATTTGTATATTAGTATCGAACTGCTGTCATCAAAATGCAGGACTTCTGGAGTGAATGATGAGACGTAATCTAAATCTTTGTGAGACTGCAAAAAATTATAAAGCTTCCACTCTTTAGAAATCCTAACATCGTGCTCAAGGCTTTTATAATCAGGTGTCTGCTTAACGAATAGCTTCTCCTGCTTTTGAGGAATATCGATTACCCAATAAAAATTTTTGCTTTGGTTAACGTCAAACTTCAGATAGTCTAAGTCGTCTTTTTGGCATATACCAGCACTTATCAAGTAAGAAAATAAGTTTTGATAGTTAAGATGAATTGTCACAAACAACCTTTTTTAGCTGACGATTGAGTTTTTATAAAAATATTTAATTAAGTTAAAACTTTGAATTTCATCATAGAGTTTGGTGTAACTCTCTCTATGATGAAAATAGACCAAAAGAGTTTTACTGGCAAAGAAGTACGCTTAGGTTGCTAGGATCATTCTGATCATTCTGACAGCCCAATAAGCTCACCCCGCTATTTCCTCCTACTATTTGAACCAATTCACTATCAGTCAGTTCATTCAAAAAGTCTTCAGAATCAGCAAACAAGTCAGTTCCAGCGACTGGGACATCATTTGTAATGTTATTTATGATGTTGTTATTGTGGTCTTTAATCATTTGAGTATTCCTCTTAATGTGTGCTTAGAATAACTATTATAAAATTTTTTCTACAAAGTATTTCTAACAGTGGTAAATAAATTGTAAATTTTGTGTAAACACTGTTGAGTTTTGACTATTATTAATTGCTGAACACTCAACCGATGAAACGAACTATTCACAAATCAAGTAAAATTGCCATATCTCATATGAAATAATTTATGTTACAAATTCAACGGCGTATATATGTCAACAGAATTAGCATTGAGGTAGGAACGCAGCAATTCTACTCCCAAAAGTGAGAATTGCTTGAGGATAGAGGTCATCCGCCCCTCTGGAGAGTTATCAAGCGAGTGCCAAGCTTCCAACAAACCATTAGCAATAATTTGGCAGCGGTTCATCCCAAAGCTTTCTTGTTCTGCAAATTTGCGGTCTGGTTCCTCTGCTAGACTTAGCCCTGGTGCCAGAAACTTGGTGAATAAGGGGACATCTGTGTGAAAATGCGCTTTTGTTTGTGCGTAAATACTCTCAAGAACCTGCCGGACGGCTTCATAGTTACTTTTCTCGAAATAGAGAACTCCTGAGTCATAACGCTTGTAATCACCTGGGTTATATAGCACTTTAAAGGTAAAGGGAATTGAGATATCGTTTAACTCGCGCGTCAGACTGTCCATGACTGCTGCTGCACCTTCTGGGCTAAAATTGAAGTAAATTCGCACGATTTCTGGCTCGCGGTTTGAATGACTATAACTCCGTGGTCCTGCATTGCTCACTGCCATGTAGAACCCGCTTTGCACAAAATTTCTTGGCATTCGGATAGCCACCAAGTCACCTACAGCGGCAGATTGTTCGGCGAGTTGGAGATGCTTCTCTGGTTGAACGTGTAAAGTTAAATTATTCTTGGTTACAGCAAAAGTGCCATCACTTTCTTGCCTCACCACAGACCAACCTGGGTCGAAATAGCCACTACCCCGATTGCTCGAGTGCAATCGTTCGTAAAATGCTATATCTACTCCGAGGCGGGTGTTATTTTCTAAATCCTGGTGCAGTGGCAAATCAGCTGAATCAGCGTCTGGTGCCAGAGTTGCTCGCATAGAGCCATTGTAATAGATACCGTAGAGAAACGAGCGCAGTTGCAAGCCAAAATACTTATTCTGAATATCTGTAGGCATTCGCTGGAAGCGGGCGACGACCTCATCTGGTAATTCCAAAGGTTTGTAATTTGGATGGCTAATACAGAAGTTGGAGTGGATTTGCACATTGCTGACGATATCTTGCAAAGTATCGAGCAGCTGTTGTGAAGCAGAATCTGGCTGTTGAGTTTGAGAAGAATTTTCTAGTTGCATATAGTTTCGTCGCGATTAAACATCAATCTTGTGCAGAAGGTCTGAATTGAGTGAGTTCTGTAACTGCAGTTCCAAAAACAGTCGCCAAGGATTGTTCCGGGCGACATAACAAACTCTTGGCAACCTGAAGCATGCAAATCCCTTTATTGCCAAAGGATTTTTGGTACTGAATCATTGCCTGAATCTGTTGAATTAATGCCAACCCCGTAAATTGCACGACTCGCAGCAAAAAATTGGGACGATGCTCTAAAATCTCCGGGAAGTTATTGAAATAAGCGCTAGTCAGAGCAGCAATAGAAGGTTGAAGCTGTTCTAGGGGTGTCATAGCCAGACGCAGAGATTCTTCGATAGTCAGTGATTTACTGATAACTAAGCTACTCAGCCAGATTTGCAGGTAGCTGGCAATGAGCGTTCCCAAATCAAAGGCAGGATCTCCCCAACAAGAGCGCTCCCAATCAATCAGCCGTATGATATTGGGACTTTGTTGTTCCCATTCTTGCTCCCAATTGTTGTGTAGGAGAATGTTGTTGAGTTTGAGGTCATTGTGAGTCAGGCAACAGGGTTGGAAAACATCGGCAAGCTCTCTCATTGCTTGACCTAAGCTTTCGTATCGCTGATACAGCTTAAAGAATTTCAGCCCATCTGCAGGCACTATACCAAAAATTTCTGGTCCTATCCGTTCTATACTACGAATCCAGTTAGGCACATGAGCAGGGCTGAGATTATTAGGTTTTGCCGAGAAGAATTTCTGATAGTCTTGGCGGTTGAAAGTGGCTCGATGGATGGTAGCGAGGACGGTAGCGATCGCCTCGACGATTTGAGTTGGGAAAACATTCTCCTTGCCGTAGAAATCTGCTAAATCCCGATAGTCATCCAAGTAGCTGAAAACAATAATGGAATGCTCAGCCTCAAAATGAAGCACCTCCGGCATCCAAGGTCGAAAATAGCTCAGTTCTGGGAATGTTTGTAAAAACTCTTGAATTCGCCATTCACTCAAAAACTCGCCCGCTGTTTTGCCTTCTTGATTGTGTCGTTCTTGCTTAATCAGTAGTTGACGACTGTCTGGTAAAGTCAGTAATAAGTTAAAGTTTTTTGCTCTTATCGGCTCAACCTGATACAGAGCTTCCTCCAACTGAGTACAGAGTCTCTGCTCAACTAAGTAGTTGAAAATATTTTTATCACTTAATACAAATGTCATAAACTATCGTCATTCTATGTATTTATCCTGCTGGCTTTGAGAAATTGCCCAACTTCTCCTCTTACACAACTGGATTTATGGACTGTCTTACAGCGTATCATTTTGTACGTAAATCCGTCTTCCTGTTAAGAGTTCCCTAAAAATTCGTAGTGTGATACTTGAGGGTGCAGAAAGTGAATTATATGCCAGTCGAATAAGTGTCTACTTTAGAGAGAAGAGTTCCGGGTCAAAAAAAATATTCCTGTAAATATAAAGCTTTTATTTATACATAACTAAACACTTGATATATTCTGCATTTAGAGTGACAAATAAGGAAATTTTTTCTAAATTATCTGGAACATTTTAGTTAGTTTTTCGACATGAGATCTAAAATCAATACCTACAAGATTTGGTAAAGATTATGAAACGGTTTCTTAAGTCTTTTGTGACAATTTCTGCATTGTCTTCTGTTGTCGTTGCTCCTATTCTTCTCTCATCTAGTGAAGCTTCTGCTTTTCCTCGACCAACAAAAAACGGCACTGATGCTAGCTATATTGGTGCTGGTACTTCTGTTGGTGTAACCAATGGCGGACAAAGTGGTGATGCAGCGACATTTGGCGGAAATGCTACAGGTCGCTTGAAGTTGGGAGATACTCCTTTGTCTGCACGTGGTACAGTCACCTTTGGTGATCAGACAAGTGCTATCATTCCACACGTCTCTGCAGATGTGGGAATTGCTAAGAATACCAATGCTTACGTGGGTGTTGGTTACCAGTTTGTCGAGTCTAATGGTAAACCAACTCCAACTGGTAACAAAGACGGAGTTGCTGTCGTCGCTGGGGTAGAATCTGAAGTTGCTAAAAACTTCCTCATCTATAGCAACGCAACGGTAGGAGTCAATGCTTACAAAAATAGCCCAGCTTCTGCTGTCGGTATCAATAGTGGTGTTGGCTTTCGTTTTAAGTAAAGCTGTAGTTCATGTCGGGTGAACATACAGCTGAACTTAGTGCTCGTAAGAGCCATGTTGTCTTGAATTCATGAATTATAGACGAATCGTTTGCCTATTTTAAAGTGGCAAATGATAATTTATAACTCATAACTATAGTATAAGTAATATTGCTGGGTTTATCTAAGTGTTGCATCATTGAAAAACCCAGCTTTTTGCCGTGTTAAAATTATAAAATTGCTCTTAATTCCGACCGGATTATCGGTAATAAATAAGCCGATAGGGTGCTTCTAAGTACATGCTTCGGCACATTGAGATGATTTCTTGAAAAAACTTTGTACCACTCCAATGGTTAAATCTGCTCCTCCCGTAACGACAAGCCGTAAGCCTTCCAAAGTAGAAGCAATCAAGGAACGCAGCAATTCTTTGCGTGAACCTGTTGCAACTGAAATACTTCAGGATACAACCCACTTTAGTGAAGATGCTATACAAATACTAAAGTTTCATGGCTCTTACCAGCAAGATAACCGTGATAATCGGGTTAAGGGACAGGAAAAAGACTACCAGTTCATGCTGCGGACAAAAAATCCGGGTGGATTTGTCCCACCACAGTTGTATCTGACTTTAGACAAGCTGGCAAATGAATATGGTAACCATACCTTACGAGCAACCACCCGTCAAGGTTTTCAATTACACGGCATTTTAAAGAAAAATCTTAAGACAACAATTGCTGCCATTATCAATAATGTGGGTTCAACGCTGGGAGCTTGCGGTGACTTGAACCGCAACGTCATGGCACCTCCAGCGCCTTTCAAAAATAAACCTGAGTATCAGTATGCCTGGGAATACGCTGATAATATTGCCGGCTTGCTGACGCCCCAAACAGGTGCTTACTATGAAATTTGGCTAGATGGGGAAATGGCAATGAGCGCCGAAGAAAATCCACAGGTGAAGGCGGCGCGAGAGAAAAATGGCACTGGAACAATCTTCCATGACAAGGAAGAACCCCTCTACGGCACTTATTATATGCCGCGCAAGTTCAAAGTTTGTGTAACGGTTCCAGGAGATAATTCGATTGATTTGTATAGCCAAGACCTCACTTTGGTAGTCATAACTAATGACAAGGGAGAGTTAGAGGGATTTAACATCTTTGCTGGCGGAGGCTTAGGACGAACGCACAATAAAGAAGAAACCTTTGCCAGACTGGCTGATCCAATTTGCTATGTAGATAAAGATGACGTTTACGATATCGTCAAAGCGATTGTTGCAACTCAAAGAGATTATGGCGATCGCACAGACCGCCGTCATGCTAGATTAAAATATCTCATCAACGATTGGGGCGTTGACAAGTTCCAGTCGATGGTCGAGGAATACTTTGGCAAATCACTCGCACCTTTCAAGCCATTGCCCGAGTTTAAATATGATGACTTCCTTGGCTGGAATGAACAAGGCGATGGTAAGCTATTCTTGGGTATTTCTATCGATAACGGTCGAATCAAGGATGAAGGCAACTTCCAGCTCAAAACCGCTTTGCGCGAACTTGTCGAGCAGTTTAACTTGCCTATCCGCCTGACACCTCACCAAAACGTCATTCTCTACGATATTGAACCAAAAAACAAACAAGCTATTCAAAAAATTCTCAACCGTAACGGTGTCGTCTTTGAACCAGAGAAAATCGACCCCCTTGTACGGTATGCAATGGCTTGCCCAGCTTTGCCTACTTGCGGTTTGGCAATCACCGAATCGGAACGAGCAATACCAGGAATTTTAGAGCGAATTCGCACCCTTTTGGATCAAGTCGGTTTACACAATGAGCATTTCGTGGTAAGAATGACAGGTTGCCCGAACGGCTGCGCTCGTCCTTACATGGCAGAACTCGGCTTTGTGGGTAGCGCTCCGGAATCTTATCAAGTTTGGCTGGGAGGTTCGCCAAATCAAACACGGCTGGCGTTACCTTATATGGAGCGGCTGCACGATAATGACATAGAAACCCAGCTAGAACCGATTTTTGTCTACTTCAAGCAACAGCGCCAACCTGGAGAACAATTCGGTGATTTTTGCGATCGCGTTGGTTTTGATGCCATCCGCGAGTTCGCCGCCAAGTACGAATCTCAAACTGTTGCTCCGCCAGAAGTCACAGATGATGCTGATGGTTTAGTCGAGACAATGGCAGATTCTATCACAGCACCAATTACAGAAGAGAGTGATCATCAAGAAGTAGCAATTGCTAACACGACGACTGCGACAAGCAAAACACGCCATCGTGTCACTCTCCAGGATGAAGTTTACAGTAAACTGAAGGAAATCTCCCAGCGTCAAGGCAAGCCGATGACTTATTTGGTAAACGAGGCGCTTCTGGATTACTTGAAGAATCTGTAAGCACCACAAGGTAGGGGCACAGCATGCTGTATCCCTACAAAGAAACCTGTATTGCTTAATTGAAAACGGCTATATCCTTGGTCATTGCTCACAAAGACACTAGCCGTGATATTTGTAGGACTTACGCAACGAAGATACAAGACACTACATCATGTTAGGAGCATGCCAAATGTGTAAATTTATTTTATTGTGTAGTGCGAGCATCTTGCTCGCTTCGGTAATAAAGTAAGGAGTAAGATGCTCGCACTACCATCTTTTTTACAAAATTGGGATGCTCCCCATCATGTTTGCGTTTTAAGAAGATGCACTTAATGATTTATGAAGCGTAGCCGTTAGGCTATAGAGTTAACCGAAAACTGGTATGAAGTTCCAAGAAATTTGTCTCTTCACGTGGCTTGCAACTTCATACTGAAACATCTAAAACAGAAATTGGGATTGATGCACATTGATAGCTTTATCTCAAGCGTAAGTCCTACTTGTTTGAGAATAGTGTTTCGTTTACATTAGCACCACTCAGCTTAGCACCACTCAGCTTGGCACCTCTGAGATCGGCACCTCTAAGATCGGCACTATTCAAGTCTGCATCACTCAAGTGGGCATATTTTAAATCAGCACCTCTTAGGTTGACACTACTCAGATTGGCACCATTCAGGTTGACCATAATCAGGTTGGCATCACTCAAATTGGCATCTGTTAGGTCCGCACCACTCAGATTAGCACCATTGAGATTAGTATCACTTAAGTTTGCACCATTGAGATCGGCATGATTTAGGTAAGCACCAATCAGGTTCGCACTATTGAGGTCGGCATCTGTTAGGTTCGCACCACTTAGGTTCGCACCATTGAGATCGGCATCTGTTAGGTTCGCACCACTTAGGTTCGCACCACTTAGGTCGGTATCACTTAGGTCAGCACCAGTGAGGTCAGTACCACTTAAATCTGCAAGAGTCAGATTTCGACCTTTAGCTCCATAATTAATAATTTCTTGGACGAGATGAAATTTCTCATTGAATTTCATGTTGTCCTTTAAATCTGAAGTTGCGCGAGTCACAAAGGGAACAGTTTTTACGGGCATAAATACCTCTACAAACAGATTGATCAAAAGTTGATCAGGTGCATTTAACTCTACAGAGCTGATGCACTCATCATCATGACTCTAATTATATAACTATAATTTCCTCCTTAGGATAGATGTTGTCACAAAATTATACATTATTTTTCTTTTAAAGAAGTATAAATACTGTTAGCCATATCTGAGGAAAGTGGGCAGTAGCCACCCTTTCTTAAGGCTCCGCCACGCCAAAGACGTTAATCTAAGCTCCTGAGCAGGAAGCACGCTCTGCTCAGAATGACATCTTTCAGATTGCAATTTGGTATAAAATCTAAAACTCAAATGTCACAACTGCAACGAATCGCAATAGCACCATCCAATGATAATAGGAGCAAATATTACTCACATCCCAGCAACAAAATTTGGATTACTTGAAGAATCTGTAGCACGACAAGGTAAGGGACTTCCAAGAAATAAATTATCCCAGCATGCTGTGTTTCTACAAAACCTGAGTTCGGGATAAGGAAAGGGACAGGTATTAAGCTGAAATTAAAGAGGGAACTCTTAACAGGCAACAGGCAACAGACTGTTTCAAATGGGGATTTAGACCCCACTTGAAACGTACCACTTATAGAAATCGGGGTCTCCGGCTCCCAGAGGGAATAGGGAACAGGAAAACTGTTAAGAGTTCCCTGTTCCCTATTCCTTTCTTCGATAACATCACTTCAGCAACCTACCCTATGTTTAGTTTAGATGCCTACGTGTTTCAGAATAGTGTTTCGTTTACATTAGCACCGCTCAGCTTAGATCCTCTAAAATCAGCACCTCTGAGATCGGCACTATTCAAGTCTGCATTACTCAGATGGGCATATTTTAAATCAGCATCTCTTAAGTTGACACTACTTAGATTAGCACCACTCAAGTTGGACATAATGAGGTTTGCACCACTCAGATTTGCACCACTCAGATTTGCACCTCTGAGATCGGCACCATTGAGATTGGTATCACTTAAGTTTGCACTATTCAGGTTGGTATCACTTAGGTAAGCACCAATTAGGTCAGCACCGCTCAAGTTTGCACCACTCAGGTCAGCACCGCTCAGGTCTGCACCACTCAGGTCAGTACCACTCAGGTTTGCACTACTCAGGTTTGCACTACTCAGGTCAGTACCACTCAGGTTTGCACCACTTAAATCTGCAAGAGCCAAATTTCGACCTTTAGCTCCGTAAGTGATAATGTCTTGGACTAGATGAAATTTGTGATCAAATATCATGTTATCTCCCAAATCTGAACTTTCGCTAGTCACAGAATAGACATCAATAGTCATAGTCAATACCTCCGGGAACACAGAACAAAAAGTTGACCAAGTGCATTTACCTGAAAATAGCTGTAACTTACAGAGCTTATGCACTTATAACGCTGTTTCAAATAGAAAACAGTATTTTCTATATTTACTACCTAAGATAGATGATTAAGTTATATTTTTGTAGGTTCTAGTCAATCAACCTATCTTGAAAGTCTACTTCATAGTGTTGTCTGCGGTTCCAAATATCTCTAAACCGGATTTTTGCAAGAATTCGAATAATGGCGACATAGTTTCTACAAGAATGTTACAGTTAACTGCTGCGTAACAAGAGACATAAACAATTATGTAAATTTTTCAGATTTTTCCGGTTGTAGCTCGGAGTTCTCTTTAAAGGTTTGTAGTTTTACGATTTGTGTCACTTATTGGCAGACAACCAAATCAAACTCTGAATCAGATGTATATGACAATTTTGAAACATCCATCACTAGCTGTTTTTGCGGCTATCCTAACTACCTTAGGAACAGCACAATTAGCTAGAGCGATAGTAACTACAAATGATCCAGAACTACATCGAGTGGGGACAGGAGACTTTAGTGGTGTTGCATTGATTACTTCAGTCACAGATGATATAAAGTCTTCTTGTACTGGTTCCTTGTTAAAAGGAGGCTCCCATATTCTTACGGCAGCTCACTGTCTAACAGACACAAATGGTCAATTTCAAACCAACTACGTAAATACAACACAAGCGACTTTCAATTTGCCTACAGGTTCAGTCTCAATACCTGTTGTTGACTTTTTTGTGCATCCCGAGTATGACGGTGTGTACTATAAAGGCAACGACATTGCTGTTTTGCGATTAGAGACACCAGCGCCAAGCGAAGCTGAACAATATGACATTTATCGTGATGAAGATGAAGTTGGTCAAGTTTTCACACAAGTAGGATACGGCTATACAGGTACTGGATCTACAGGGTATGACTCACAAAGTTCTTTAGACACAGCATACTTTGGTCAGAATCAGTTTGATGCCTTGGTAGATGTTTTTGATTCGGTGTATAGGCAAGAATTTAAGGATTTTCCTGGAGTCGTTCTTGGAAGTCAATTATTTTTTGATTTCGATAACGCTCAAGCAGAAAATGATGCCTTTGGTGTTCACTTCAATATCAATGACTTAGGATTGGGAGTTTCTGAATCCAACTCAGCTCCGGGGGATTCAGGAGCACCAGCATTCATTGACAATTTGATTGCTGGTATTACTTCCTATAGTTTGAGCGGTTCGGGTATTTCTGCTAACGCAATCAGTACAGATATTGATACGCAAAACAACAGCAGTTTTGGCGAATTTTCCTCAAGAACGCGAATATCACATTATGCCCAATTTATTGATGATGCCATTGCAGGTAAAATCTCTGCTGTGGCTGCTCAACCGCAATCAGTGACAAAAAGAGCAAGGATGAAGTCGCTAAATATCAAAAGACAGCAAAGCTTGAAGGAGACTCCAAAAACAGTTCCAGAATCTACCTCCATACTTGGGATGTTAGCGTTTGGTGCTTGTTGTTTGCTTTCTCAAAAAAAGGTCAAAAGCCGTTGGTGCAAGGTAACCGTTAAGTAGTAAGTAGGGCGCGTTAACGCGGTGTAACCCACTACAGGCGATTTGCTTATTTTGATGCGTTACAGCAACTGCTTAGCGCACCCTACTACTTAGTTAGCTGTGGTAAAAGTAAATTTTTGTGACAATTACCCAAATTTTGTGTAAAATTGGTCCTCAGTAATTTGCAAACATCCTGCTGTAGTGCCAATGATTTGGTCAAAGTCCCAAAAGATGAAATTATCTGTGCAAAAGATTCAACTTTCCTTCGTCGCCATCAGTTTAACACTTCTTGGCTGTACACAAGTGCAGGCACAGCCTGAAAACCCCAAGAGACAATTAAACCAAAAGGATAATCAAATGATTGCTAATGTTGAGGGATACGTAAAACCAGAGCCGCTGAACTCAGCTTTGAAAACTCAATTGGAAAAAGCGACATCAAGCCAGCGCGTAACCCTTTCCCTTTATGCTGCTAATGGTATTTGGTATGAGGCACTAAGCGCTGTAGGTGCACTGCGTCGCACCAATCCACAAGATACGTCTTGGGTAACTCTATTGCAAACTGTTGGTTTGAATGATATCACAACTGGAGCAAAAGTGGAGTGCTGTAACCTAGTGCAATTTCAAGGAACCTTTTTTGCGACTGGTGGCGGCGGTGGCGGCGGTGGACAAGGCGGCGGAGGTGGCGGTGGTAGATACGGCGGTGGCGGCGGTGGACAAGGCGGCGGCGGAGGTGGCGGTGGTAGATACGGCGGTGGCGGCGGTGGACAAGGCGGCGGCGGAGGTGGCGGTGGTAGATACGGCGGTGGCGGCGGTGGACAAGGCGGCGGCGGAGGTGGCGGTGGTAGATACGGAGGCGGCGGCGGTGGACAAGGCGGTGGTGGTGGCGGTGGTAGATACGGCGGCGGCGGTGGCGGCGGTGGCGGTGGTGGTGGCGGTGGTGGACAAGGAGGATTAGGGGGACAAGACGGACAAGACGGACGAGGTGGACAAGGCGGACAAGGTGGCAAATAAACAGTGAATGTATTTTGCTACTGAGCTACTAAGTGTAAGACAAATGGTTTGTAAGGGCACAGCATGCTGTGCCCCTACGATGTAGTGCATGCAGCCCAAAACCGCTATAGTGTTACACCCAACTCCCTAGAAGACCGATTCACTAATCCCAAAAACCCGGTTTGGTGTTACCACCGAAGACCGAAATTTCGTTGACTCAACTAGAAGAAACCGGGTTTTTTATTGGACTTTGGACAAAAAAAGTGGTTAGCGAGTAGTGCTCGCGAAGCAAAAATTAAGCACTAAAAATTACCTCAGTTATGTTTCAAACTAAGAGAGAGAGAGTCAAATGGGTAAAGTCTACTCAGATCTTGCACCTCTGGGTAGAAGCCTGGACTTAGTCAAAAGCAGCGCAATAAAGTTACATCTCTTTTCTTGGCTTTTCTCGATAAAACAAGGGCTTCAAAGTTCATACTGAGTGTAAAATATATATAAAATTTTATGGTGCAAGATGTGAGCGCCCAAGGGGCGCGATTACACGCCCGCAACGAATGAAAGAAACACCTCTTTTCCTTCTTTCCTGTTAAGAGTTCCCTGTTAAGAGTTCCCTGTTCCCTGTGTTTCTTGAGAGTCTAAGGAGATTTACGCAACTTTTTTTGTATTCAGTGTAGATTTTGAGTGTTTTTTCACCACGGGATGTACAGAGCGCTTTGGTTGAATGTCGCCAGCCACCCTTCCAAGTGAATTTCCACGGGTTTTGGGAGAATGTCCCGGTTTACCAATCTGTGAAATAATTCTGTAAAAATCACTATACCTGTTACGCCGCCTACGCCATCAACGCCAGCAACAGAATCATCATTACCAGTCACATCACCACCCGCCGCCCCAGCAAATGCTAATGACACCCCGTCATTAGTTCCACCAGAAAAACCAGAAGCTATCCCAGAAGCTGCATCTTCTGAGACATCAGAGCCAATAGCTACAGCAGAAGAACAAAAACAAGAACCAGAGTCCTCCTGGAACAATCTTTCAAGCAGTGGGCGTTATCAAAGGGAATGTGACTTTTACAACTGTTGAGGAAAAGACAACAGCGACCATTGCGATCGCAGAACAATGGTCACCACTGGAACCACCGGGTGGTATAGCAATCTTACTCAATCTGTTTGAGAAATAACCTCAGTTTTTATACGGTGTCTAGTTCCTTTGGGCGCTACTACATATGGTTGGTATCCTAGCCCTTAGGCGACTGCCCTAAGGATATTGCGTTGTGCGCGACTGGGCTTTAGCCGACTACCCCTTAGGCAATCCTCATGTGCATAAGCTGAATTTGTTCACACCTAATAAAAAGAAGGATAAAGATAAACACAATTGTCCCGCTGAGTCGAACAAGCGGGTTTTTCATTTCAAATAAACCCCTTCCAGAAATACACTGTGAGGGGTTGTTTTTTGTCAACAGACACGTGGGAAACCTAGATTCGTCATAGAAAGTTGCCTCTGTACCTTACAAGTATAAATTACATTACCCCTTGCAGGATGCGCTGCGAGGGGCTTGTTTTTGGTTGCTACTCCGTACTTACTTGTTGTACCTAACAGGTGCATAAGTTGAATTTGCTCGCACCTAGTTAGAGGTACGAAACACACAGTTACCCCGCCTGCTCCGCCGAACAAGCGGGTTTTTCATACCTCTATCGTCTTCTATGGGGTGTGGTCAAAACCTGTTGGTAAAGGAATGGACATTGCCCATTGCCTATTGCCCAATGCCCAATGCCCAATGCCCAATGCTAACCAACTACTTATGACCACACCCTCTTCTATGTTCCCCTTGCAGAAAACGCTGTGAGGGGCTTGTTTTCGCGGTATACTCTATCACACCGCCGGTGCCCATAGGCGCGTTGCAGACGATTGCCTTCGGCAGTGCCCTTGGGCAATCGCTACGAGATTTGTCAAAAGCACAATCTTAAGTTTGAAGTCGAAGAGATTGAGTTAGACGACAGGGATGACGCGATAGATTGGATCATTAAAAATCAGCTTGGAAGACGGAATCTGACGCCAGAGCAAGTTAGTTAGGCACTTAAGCGTAATAAAATGTCCCGCCGTCAAACCCAGATCCTCTACACCAACCCGTTAACTTAATACACGGCGGGACATTTTATTTTTTGGATCTCCCTTATACCTTTTCTCTGTTAGCCGCCAGTGCGGTCCTTCTGACAATCAATCCCTGACTTATTGACAAATGAATTGTAATTGAGATCTTGCACCAGCTTCAAAAACCAGGTACGAGTGCAACTCATACAATCTAGAAATCTTGGTTTTTCGTTAAGAAACCCGGTTTTTTTGGTCTTGTTGGGAATGCTGCAAGATTTGAGGTAACCTTAATCTGTCAGCGATGAGCTACGCTCATAATCACATGATATTTCGGCTTGCGTATACCGTCGAGGAATTTCACGCTGCCAAAGGCAGTATCAACTATGCGAGAATGCTGCAAAGGAGACTTTTGGTTAAGTGTAAATGGTCACACATTCACGCTAAAAAGCCATTGTTGTCAGAATAAATCACCTGATAAATTAATGAGATAAATTCGCCCACATTGTTCCATCGCATGATCAAAAGTCAAGAGTCCGAAGTCTTAAGAAAATGAACAATGATTAAATCAGCTAAAAATGTATGGCAAGAAAACTTCGTCGCTCGCCCCAGATCGTCACTAAATCTTATAACGAAGGTAACTTCTATCACCAAAGCGGAACCATACCAGGAACCATAATTATTCCCGCAGATGCTTCACCACCAGAGATTACGTTGATTGACTATAATGCTAGCGATGTTATCAGAAAAGAAATAAAAACTCCGGAAGAATGCGCCTCCTATCTAGATACGGAATCTGTTTCTTGGGTGGAAGTCCAAGGTTTAGGAGATGAAAACATTTTGAGACGGCTGGGAAAGGTGTTTGATTTACATCCTTTGGTTTTGGAAGATATAGTCAATTTGCTAGAGCGTCCCAAAATAGAGGAATATGAAGACTATTTGGTGATTATTTGCCGAATGGTCGTACCAAAAGAAAGAAGATATGGATTTTATAGTGAGCAAGTGAGTTTTGTGTTAGGGAAATATTACTTGCTCACAGTACAAGAGGAACCAGAGCATGATTGTTTAGAGGGGGTAAGAACGCGCATTTGTAACAACAAAGGCATTATCCGTAAGCGTGGAGCAGATTATTTAGCCTATAGTTTATTGGATGCAATTATCGATGGTTTTTTTCCAGTTTTAGAGCGTTACGGAGATCGAATTGAGGAGTTAGAAGAAGAAGTTATAGTAAACCCTTCGCGACAAACACTACAAAAAATTTATCAAGTTCGTCGAGAATTACTACAGTTGCGTCGCTACATCTGGCCTCAACGGGATGCAATTAATTCTTTGATTCGCGATGGGAATGAACTTATTAGTGAAGAAGTGAGAATTTATCTGCGAGACTGTTACGACCATGCAGTGCAGGTTATGGATATGCTAGAAACTTACCGGGAACTTGCATCTGGGTTGATGGATGTTTATCTTTCAGCAGTCAGTAACAGGATGAATGAAGTTATGAAATTTTTGACAGTTATGTCTTCAATTTTTATTCCACTTACCTTTATTGCTGGAATTTATGGTATGAATTTCAACGCTGAAAAATCACCTTGGAATATGCCTGAATTGAATTGGTATTGGGGTTATCCGGCTTGTTTAGCATTTATGGCAGTAATTGCCTTTCTACTGGTCTTTATCTTCTGGCGAAGAGGCTGGTTTCAGAATTTCTCAAAAATTAATCCTGATTCCAAAAGTTGAAATTATCAGCAAGTTGAATCTTAATGAGTGCAAGGGAGTTCATACACTAAGTTATGAGAAACGGTGATAACAATTTACTTATTTTAACGCTTTATATAATTGGCATTACTTACACCATTAACCAAATGGTCGAATCAGTTGCTGAACAAGTAAAGATAGATTTCAATAAAGCATCTGTAGATGAACAACTGAAAAATCAAAATCTTCAAGACAAGATTGGGATTAGTTTTGGGGGACTGTTAGGTACATTCGACATTACAAAACCACAATCTTTGTCGATTAATATTCAAAATAAATCCGAGGATTTAGCAATATACGTTGATTGGGACAATTGTGCTTTTGAGGAATTTGACGGAACCTCAAAGCGAGTCATTCGGATGTCACCAGATATCACCCGTGACTTAGGCGTATTCCAAACTCCCAGTCTTATCGTCTTTGGTAAAACACTTAAAGAATCAGTTTCATCTGAAAGTGTTTTCCAGTTCGATAAGTTATCTGGAACGTACACAGCAACAAAAAACTCGATAGCCAACGTTCTCAAATGGAAAACAAGCCCCCTTAGGGCACAAAGACTTGAATTTAACAAATTTATGAGCAGGAAACGCAACTTTGATTTTTCACTAGATTTAGTGTTCCGGCTAGCTGAAACAAATGTGGGTGTAGCTCAAGGTAGTAATGCACCTCCCCTTTGCATTGTCAAGTGTCCCTTCACGGTGAGAAAACTACCTTGGACATATGCCTTGCCTTGGAATAAGATGCGACGATAAACTCAAACGACTGGTTCGGTCATTCAAAGACTACACTGGATATTAGGAGAGAGTAGGCGCAGGCGGTTGCAGACTAGTTTCGTTGAGACTGGTTTGAGGAAAGTCCGGACTCCCGAAAGACCAAACTTGCTGGATAACGTCCAGTGCGAGCGATCGCGAGGATAGTGCCACAGAAACATACCGCCAGAATCAATTCAAAATTCAAAATTCAAAGTTCAAAATGAATGATGTTTTTGAATTGATTCTGGTAAGGGTGCAAAGGTGCGGTAAGAGCGCACCAGCACGACTGAGAGGTCGTGGCTCGGTAAACCCCGGTTGGGAGCAAGGTAGAGGAACTATGGTTGATCTTTTACCAGTTCCGCTAAACAAGAGCCGCTAGAGGCGTTTGGTAACAAGCGTCCCAGATAGATAACCGCCCTCTTGGTATAGAAAGGTAGTATGCGTTTCTAGATAAGAGAACAGAACCCGGCTTACGTTCCGACTCTCTCCCTCTTTTTGTCCTTTATTATTTGTCCTTAGTCTTTTGTTTTTTACTAATGACTAATGACTAATGACTAATGACTAATGACTAATGACTAATGACTAATGACTAATGACTAATGACTAATGACTAATGACTAATAATTAATGAGCATTGCTTATCCACGCCGTCAACGACAGCTCGAAAGCTTAGTCAGAAAATTAGGTCTATCGGTAGATGCGCCTATAAAATGGCAACTGCTTGACTTAGCGCTGACTCATCCCACTGTCTCCGAGTCAGCAAATTATGAACATTTGGAGTTTGTTGGCGATGCAGTCGTGCGATTAGTGGCAGCGCTTGTCCTATGGGAAAATTATCCTGATTGTCCAGTGGGAGATTTTGCAGCTATTCGTTCGGTGTTGGTGAGCGATCGCATTCTCGCCCAATTAGCCAGAGAATACGGCTTGGAATTATATTTACTCGTTGCAGGCAGTGCGACTGCTGATAGAATTGGTCAGGAGTCAAGACTGGCTGATGCCTTTGAAGCAGTCTTAGGTGCTCTTTATTTGAGTACGCACAATCTCGAACTCATCCGCTCTTGGCTAGACCCTCACTTCAAACAACTTGCAGCAGAAATTCGCCTCGATCCGGCTAGATTTAACTATAAAGCCGCTCTGCAAGAATGGACTCAAGCAAAGTATAAAGTTTTACCTGAATATCGAGTCGTGGAAATTCATCAACCGCAGCACAATCAAGAGCGTTTTCTGGCTGAGGTATGGCTACACGAACAAAAGCTAGGTGAAGGAAAAGGACGCTCTATCAAAGCTGCTGAACAAGCTGCTGCAAAAGTTGCTTTTTTATCACTTGACAATCAGGAAAAGCCCTGAAATAAAACGGTAGATGATAAGCTGATAACTTGTTAGTTGTCCTTTATCCTTCGTCATTTGTGAATAGCCAGTGACCAATGACTAATGACCAATGACTAATGACCAATGACTAATGACTAATGACTAATGACCAATGACTAATGACCAATGACTAATGACTAATGACCAATGACTAATGACCAATGACTAATGACCAATGACCAATGACTAATGACCAATGACTAATGACCAATGACTAAGAAAATTAAAATTGCTGTAGTTGGTGTTGGGCGTTGGGGCGTTCATTTGCTAAGAAATTTTTTAGAACATCCGCAAGCGAGTGTAGTGGCGCTAGTAGATCCGAACCCAGAACGCTTAGCAGCAGTGAAACGGCAGTATAACTTAGATGACGAAATTCTACTGGCGACAGAGTGGCAAGTAATACAGCAAGTGCCAGGTTTAGAAGCAGTCGTCATTGCCACTCCCGCCAGCACGCATTACTCCATAATTACCGATGCCTTGCATTGGGATTACCACGTTTTAGCAGAAAAGCCTTTAACTCTCAACCCAGTAGAATGTCGAGAACTGTGTCAACTTGCCCAAAAACAGCAACGACAACTGATAGTTGACCACACCTACTTATTTCACCCAGCAGTTGAGCGAGGGAAAGCTGTCGTACAGGCGGCGAGTCAATTAGGTGATTTACGTTATGGTTACGCTACTCGCACTCATTTAGGACCAGTTCGCCAAGATGTTGATGTACTGTGGGACTTAGCCATTCACGATATTGCCATCTTTAATTCTTGGCTAAACCAAATTCCAGTGAAAGTGCAAGCAACGGGTACAGTGTGGCTACAACCAGGAGTCAAACAGATGAGGAAGCAGGAGAAGATAAGGGAGCAAGTAAACAATGATTATTCCCCCTCATCCTCCTCATCCTCCTCATCCCCCTCACCTCAAACCCAAGGATTATCCGACCTAGTCTGGGTGACACTCACATATCCGAACAACTTTCAAGCGTATATTCACTTATGTTGGCTCAATCCTGATAAACAACGACGACTAGGCATTGTTGGAAATCTTGGCAGTCTGATTTTTGATGAAATGTCTCCTACCTCACCTTTGACGGTACTACACGGCGAATTCGAACGGCAGGGAAACCAATTTGTTCCTGTGAATCAAAGGCAACAAGTGCTGGAAATAGAAACAGGTGAACCATTACGGCGAGTATGCAATCACTTTATCACTTGTGTCCTTGAGAATACTCCCTCAGAAATTTCCTCTGGCTTAATAGGTACGCAGTTAGTGCAAATTCTTGCTGCTTTAACAGAATCTCTTAATAAAGGTGGCAAGCCTGTTTTTCTTAATGCAAATGAAGACTGAAATTCTACAACTTTGCATTTTGCATACTCAATGTTGAATTCTGCAATTCCTTGTTCAGGGTAGATGGAAAGCGGTTTTTTTTCAAGGCAGCTTCTTCTGCTGTTTGCTTCATCCCTTTTACTGCTTGATCCCCAGAGGAAATACTGAGGTTTTCTGAATCTTCTTTGCCTTCTGCGCCTAGTAACAGTGAGGCATCAATTAAAGGCAAAGTTACTGTTATTGTCGTGCCTTGGTCAAGACCTGCACTCTCAAGAGTAATAGTACCTCCCATAAGTTCGATTAAATTTCGTGAAATGGCAAGTCCTAGTCCTGTACCACCAAACTTATGTGAATTTGAATCACCCACCATTACAAAAGGGCGAAATAGTTTTTGCTGTTGAGTGGGATCAATTCCTATACCTGTATCTGTCACAGAGACAATAACTTCAGATTTATCATCCCTACGTTGAATTTCTGTCGAGATTGTAATGCTTCCTTCTTCGGTAAACTTAGTTGCATTACCAATGACATTGATCAGCACTTGTTTAAGCTTTGCTGCATCAGCATTAACTGGAATTGTCTCATTCAATGGAGGAATATTTAACTGCAAGCCTTTTTGTTGAACATTAACTGATTGTATGTTAATAACCTCTTTAAGAACTTGCCGAAGGTCAATAGGTTGCAAGACGACCGAAAGCTTGCCTGCTTCTATTTTGGAAATGTCAAGTAAATCATTAATAATGCCTAATAAGTGAATGGCTGTGTCATCAGCACGTTTGAGAAACTCCAATTCTTCTTCTCGATCATCGCACATGCCATCTCGAACCAGACGAACGCAATTAATGATGATGTTTAGTGGGTTTCTCAACTCATGAGAAGTTGTCGCTAAAAACTGAGTTTTTACCTGATTGGCGGCTTTTGAATCTTTCCATGCTATTTCCAATTCTTCTGCCCAATCTTTCAATCGCTCAACCATTTGCTCAAGTGCTTGCGCTAATTGGTTAAACTCCCGAATTTTGAAGTTGTGAGGAATTGGTTTTGCTGATTGGTTTAAATGAAGATTTATAGCGTAGTCTCGCAATTGTTCTACAGGACGTGCCAAATAACGAGCTAAATACAGTGACGCCAAAACACTTGCACCAATTAAACCTACTGTTAAAACAATGAGGATGAGTTTGATTCCCTCAAGACCATATAAAGCATTGTCCAAATCTGTAACGGCTATAATAACCCATTTTTTCTGTTGCCCTTCTGTTAGAGGACTGGGTATAGCAGTGTAGCCAGCAAGTAATTCTTCACCTTCTTTTTCAAAAAAGAAATGCAGAAAATATTTCCTTCCTGCTAAAGCCGCTTTCACAATTTTTTTGAGTCGCGAAGCATCTGTATGTTGAGCTATGTTAGTCCCAACGCGATTAGCGATTGGGTGTGCCATAATTGTTCCATCATCAGCAATAACCATCGTTGAGCCTGTTAGCAAACCAGGCTTAGTTCTCGTTTTTTCTTGCAGTATTGTTGGACGAAGAATCAAGGCATAACGTAAATTTCCCATATTATCGTAGATGGGAGATGATAACAGTAATCGCAGTTGATTTGGTAAATCTCTTCTACCAGTTGTTCCTATCTTTGGTGGTAATGCTGCCTCAACATTGAGTCCATCATTGGATATGGGAAATTTTAATTCGCCAATTGGTTGATCGCCGCAAGTACTTGCAACAATGTTACCGCTTTGTGGTTCTGTCAGTTGAATGCACTCTACTTGCCTTGGTAGTTGTTGGGCTAGCTGGTTAAGAAATCGTTGTATTTCAATAGGCGAACCTGACTGAATAACCGTTGTTTGACTTGCACTTAGTAAGTTTGTTTTTAAGGCAGCGCTCGCCTCTACAATTTTTTCACCTTTGATAATGGCACTTTCTGTTAAATTTTGACGGGCAGTTTCCAGCAGGCTAGAACGTGCCTTTTTATAGGCTACAATCTCTCCTATCAATAAAACTGGAACCGACAGTAGCAAAATTTTCGATACTAAAATCCGACGAAAGGATGATTGACGGGATTTAGCCATCGGTAGTCTCTCTTAGTATGTGCCCACCACAACCGCAACCCTAGGTAATTAGAGCAGCTAGTGTTATTGAGTTATAAAAGTTTTCATTTCATAACCATATTAAAAATATAAAGTAATTTAATATCGAAAAGAAACCCAGGATACAAATACTCATAGAAACTAGCTGATAGAACGACTGTTGTTGCATATAAATATTAAAGATGAAATTGCCACCAGAGGAGGTTTCTAATATCACTATTTTTGAAAATCACACTTTGTATAGAAAACAAAAAACTATCAGACTAACCTCATGGTACAACATCGTCCACATACCACAGTGGTTTTGGCGATGAGTGCAGACGGCAAGATAGCGGATGTTAAGCGATCGCCTGCTCGGTTTGGCTCCAAGACTGACAAAGTACATTTGCAGGAACAAATCGCTTTAGCTGATGCTGTTTTATTCGGTGCTAGTACTCTGCGTGCCTACGGTACTACGCTAACCGTATCGCATCCACAACTGCTGCTACAACGGACTCAGGCAGGAAAGCCTCCCCAACCAGTCCATATAGTTATTACACATTCTGCTAACCTCAATCCGGAAATACGATTCTTTCAGCAGCCAGTCAAGCGTTGGTTATTCACTACAACAGCAGGAGCGCTTTTTTGGAAGGAACGCGTAGAATTTGAGCAAATTTTGACTTTTGAAACACCAACAACAAAATTTGACATTCAGGCAGCTTTACAACACTTAACAACTTTGGGTATAAAACGCTTAACTGTTTTGGGCGGCGGTGAATTAGTCGCCTCCATGCTGGAACTGGATTTGATTGATGAATTTTGGCTCACTATCTGTCCATTGATCATAGGCGGTTCTACTGCACCCACACCAGTGGAAGGTAGCGGATTTTCTTTTGAGCTTGCTCCCCATCTGCAACTTATCAAAGTTCAGACAGTTGAGCAGGAAGTCTTTCTACATTATCGGCTGCAACGACCGACAGATTAGATTACGCTAAATAAAGCTTGTGCTAAATTTTGTATCTTTAAAACCTCTAATGGTGGAACAACTAAAGCCTCGTTATTCTGTCGCCTGGATGAATAAAATTGCTGAAATTCCCCAAGAGGCGTGGGATGCTTTAGCATTACCGCTCAAAACTCCGTTTTTAGAGTGGGAATGGCTGAAAAATCTCGAAACTTCCCAAAGCGCTACAGCTAAGACTGGTTGGTTACCGAATCACTTAACTGTATGGCGAGACAGAACGCTCATTGCTGCTGCTCCACTCTACCTAAAAGGACACAGTTCTGGCGAATTTGTTTTTGACCACCAGTGGGCAGACTTAGCACAACGCATTGGTGTAGAATACTACCCAAAAATGCTGGGAATGGCTCCATTTACCCCAGCCGAAGGCTATCGGTTCTTGGTTGCGCCAGGGGAAGATGAAGATGAAATAACGGCAATGATGGTGCATGAGATTGATGCTTTCTGCACCAAATACCGAATCTCTGGCTGTCATTTTCTCTATGTCGATCCCAAATGGCGTCCTATTCTAGAACGCCATGGCTTTACACCTTGGCTGCACCACAGCTACATCTGGGAAAATTTTGGGTTTAACAATTTTGATGACTACTTGGCGGTGTTCAACGCCAACCAGCGCCGCAACATTAAGCGTGAACGTAAAGCAGTCCAAAAGGCTGGTTTGAAACTACAACCTCTTGCAGGAGATGAAATTCCCAAGTCGCTTTTTCCTTTGATGTATCAGTTCTATGCTGATACCTGTGATAAATTTGGCTGGTGGGGTAGTAAATACTTGACAAAGAGATTTTTTGAACAGCTACACGCCCATTATCACCATCGGGTTGTATTTTTCGCGGCATACAGTGAACAGGATGATCGTCAACCAGTGGGGATGTCTTTTTGTTTGTTTAAAGGTGACAGAATGTATGGACGCTACTGGGGTTGTTTTCAAGATATAGATTGCTTGCATTTTGATGCTTGCTATTATGCACCAGTAGAGTGGGCGATCGCCAACGGTATCCAAATTTTTGACCCAGGTGCTGGCGGACGCCACAAAAAACGTCGTGGTTTCCCTGCGGCTCCCAATTACAGTTTGCACCGCTTTTATAATGGTCGCTTAGCACAAATTTTGCGGCATTACATCAGCGAGGTGAATGAATTCGAACAGCAGGAGATTGAGGCAATAAATGCCGAGTTGCCGTTTAGCTTAAACCAAAATTCATCCCACATCTGACCTGAAAGGCAGTGTGGGATGAATTTTGGGATAATGACGAATTGACCGACGAGCGTCATTGAACGCAGTTCAATCAGCAATGTTGGTCGATGATAGCGAAGCGGTAGCGAGTCATCGAGCGTCGGAATTGCCATTCTCCGGTCGATCTTGCGATTCAATGTACTGCTTCAAGGTCGAGATAGTAACGCTGCCACAAGTAGCAAGGCTATAAACATTGAACGCATTGAGAAAAAATGGTTGTTCTTGACTTTTTCAAAGCTTAAAGGCTGGGTTAAGGTACGTTTGCACCGTCCTTTACCTGATGCTTTCAAACTAAAGAATGCACTTCTTACTGGTAAGGCAGACGGTTGGTATATCACAATTTGTCTAGAAGACCCAAACGTACCAGTTTTCAAACCAGATGATGTAACACCGACTTGGGACAATACTCTAGGTTTGGATGCCGTACTTCATGAAGAAAACTACTTGGCAACTTCAGAGAATGCGAAGCTACCAGCACTGAAGTCTTTCAGGAAGTCTGAAAAAAGCTTGGCTAAGGTTTCTAACCGAAAATCTACCAAGAAAAAAGGAAGTAAGTCACGTCGTAAACTTGCCCGTGCGGAAGCACGGCAACATCAACGTATTGCCAGAGCAAGGAAAGACCACGCTTTTAAGACGGTTCACGCACTGCTACGTACTAACAAAAAAGTTTTTGTACACGAAGATTTAAATTTGAAAGTTTTGTCTAAGCGGAACAAAGCGAAGCTTGATGAAAATGGTAAGTATTTACCCAATGGTCAGTCAGCTAAGTCTGGATTGAACAAATCCTGGAATGACGCTGCTTTAGGACAGTTTTTCACAATCCTAGAATACATAGCTGGAAAAGCTGGGGCTAGGGTAATTGCAGTCAATCCTGCATACACATCTCAATTACTTGCGTACCGTGACGAATTTATCTTTACTGACTGCGGTATTCGAGAGTATTGGGAGGACAAAGAATCGCTGCTTGTTGACCGCGATGTGAACGCATCTATCAACATAAAGCGCGTTGGGCTGGGACTGTTCCCAACGATAAAACGCCGTAAAGGGAATCCGGTTGTGGGTGACTCTACTACTAATAGTACCTCTAAGGAAGTTCTGGGAGTATTAAGAATGCACCAGAAGCCTACACCTTGTCTGTACTCAGACAGGTGTAGGTAGTTCACTCAAAAGAAATAATAAGGAAAATAAACCGCCAAAATGCTAAGAACACCAAGGAAGATAAGAATTACACTTGAGAAAAGGGGAAAAACCCTTAAGGTAAGTTGATTTATACGGTGATTATGAATTTGACTGTTGAAGGTTTAGCAGCAATTGACGAAAAACTTTCTCAGCGTCACATTGACCTTGATCCTGGTGGATATTTCATTATTTATTTAAATCGGGAGGAAGGATTAATTTGCGCCAGGCATTTCACGAATGTGATTGATGAGCGTGGTTTAGCCGTTGACCCAGAAACTGGGAAGGTCATTCCAGCACGGGGAAAGGTGGAACGCACTCACACAACTGTGTTTAGTGGGAGAACAGCAAAGGAACTGTGTGTGAAAATTTTTGAAGAAACTCAGCTCTTGTGTCCAGTGACTCAGTTAACCCATGCGGCTTATTTGGGTCGAGAGTTTGTCCGAGCGGAGATTTCCTTAGTGACAGGGCAAGATTATGTTCAGGATTAAAACAGTGAACAG
This sequence comes from Iphinoe sp. HA4291-MV1, assembly GCA_019359415.1. Lineage (GTDB taxonomy): Bacteria > Cyanobacteriota > Cyanobacteriia > Cyanobacteriales > Nostocaceae > Brasilonema. The sequence goes on from JAHHHH010000001.1 coordinate 165,879, forward strand.
TAAACAGTGAACAGTTATCAGTTATCAGTAAACAGTGAAGTTGATAACTGATAACTGATAATTATCCGTTGGAGGATGGCTGAAACACTTGGTAAATGTAGTAAGTCGCCATCGGAATAACGGTGGCGGCAATTAAAAGTCCTACTACCCAAGCAGTTGCATTACCTTTATCGGTGTCTTCTGCTTTCGTAAAGGTGCCTTCTACCTGCACTTTATCAACAATTTGGGGAGGTCCGGGATCGGGTTCGCCAGATAGGACAGCAACCAGGCGATCGCTAGCATCTAGAAACGCCTGATTGTATTTGTTGCCGTCCCGCAGTGGTACTGTCAAGGTTTGGGAAGCTACACTCAGAGCAATATCATCTGACATTAAAGATTTCACTTTATCGCCAGTAACAATTGCAGTACCGTTTGCTGCGGTGTCAATCATTAATATCGTCTGATTTGCTTGTGTTTCTTGCGTGGGAAACCATTTTTCAAACAGCGCTTTGGTGAAGCTCTCAGGAGTTTCACCATAGTCAAGACGACGAATTGTGACAATTCTTACTTCATTACCCGTTTGCTTTGCCAAATTCTCCAGGCTGCTGCTAATCTGACCTTCATTTGTCCGGCTGATGACGTCAGCTTGATCCACAACCCAAGTGCGATCGCCACTTGTAATAGTTGGCAGATCATACACACCAGTTGCCCAAGCAGATGTGGCAAACAGTAAAGAAGCTAGAATGACCGTTATTAGCGGCAGAAATAGCTGTTGGATGAGTTTTTCCCAGCTATATACTCGATTGAGGAGCTGTTTCATGGGATTTACCATACGTAAATCTATTCAAGACGAATTTTTAGATTTGTGTTATATCGACTTACCCTTTAACTATAAATGTAACTACAACCACACACACAGCAATAGTGCAGAATATAAAGCATAAATACTTGATGATTGAACTTCTTGCACTCATTCGCTCTTTTCGCGCTCTTCTTTGCGACGCCAGATACCTACACTCGGGAGACGTCGGTGCAGTACTGGCTCGCCTACTCTGCGAGAACGGCTCTTGCGCCAGCGCTCCCTTTCCTTCTCCTGTCGGAGACGCTCCGCGTTGGCGTAGCCTGTCCGCAGGACTTACGGAACGCCTAACGGCGAACGGGTACGCCGAATGCGTGAGACAAAAAAATATTTATGCAAGAGGTCTATTGAAGTGCGAGCTTTGCCATAACCGTATGGTCAAAATCTTTTCTACTTAAGTATTAACAAAATATTTGCAGAAATTATATCCCAATCTAAATAACGAGTTAATGAGAACTTTAAATATTAGCAGTTATGCTGGTAGCGATTTTAGCTAAAAGCTAATTTTGTATTTTATCAACCACATTTAGTCAAACACGCAAGTCATGAAATATCTACAGCACGTAGATCCTGTTTTTGACCAACTATTTGCTAAAATTCCCTCAGAAATCACTGATACCTTCACAAAGGAGCAACTAGAAGCCATCAAAAAGGTTTTCGGTTCTCGTAATTGGACTCGTCATCCTTTAGATTTACGAGTTTCACTTCCCATTCCAAGACAACGATTTTATCTGGTATTATTAGCTGGTCCAGAACGTCGCTCAAAACAGCGTTTGCAATCTGAAAAAAGTGTGTATCGTTTTCGGACTCCAGGTAATATCGTTTTCCTCGTAGGATTTTTCATCATTCTATTGACTTCTGGCTTGACTACTTTCTCTTTTATTTTGTCCTTACTTTCTTCTACATCTACTTCTTTCTACCCTACATCAATTCCTTGGCTTTACAGTAAATTTGAATGCGAACACACCGGCAGAATTTGGAGATATGAGAAGTGTTGGGATTATGAACATAATCCTATGTTCTAAGGTATACTTGCATTTACAGAAAAAACAATATGCCTCAAAATCGTTTCACCCAAGATTTTTCTAAAACTGACCCTTTTGTACAACAGTTTTTTGCTCGTATTTCTCCTAAAACAGCAACGACTTTTACCGATACCCAATTAGCAGCGTTAAAACAGGTATTTCAAAATCGCACTGCTAAGGATCATGTTGTGGACATCAAGCTTTCTATCCCATTTCCGAAACAAGGCTTTTATGTGGTGCTGTTACTGGGCAAGGAAAAGCGATCAAAAGAGCGTCTACAGACTTGCATTTCCACACTTGTAAACAACATTTTCCTAATGGTTTTTGGGTTGTTGGTAATAACTTCTTTATTTGGGACGCTCTATATTGTTAAAATGGTGTCAGGAACTAATTCTTTTCCAGAGCAAGAAACTCCAATAAAGAAATTTAAAAGTTCATCGAATATTTAAAAGCTTCTATGATCTACTTGGGTGAGTAAATACCTCTTTAGCTACTTTATCAAGTTAACATCAATGATGCGTTAAAACTCCTCTGGTGTAATGTTCAAACAAAGGAGTGAGTATATCCGTAGCAGCAGCATGAACCCAAGTATCTAGCCTTCCGTATTGTGCTACAGTTTTTTCTGCTTTGTCTGCGATCGCCCGAATGTCTAAGTTCAATACAGCCCTTTTGTAGAAGCGTTTTTGTTAGCGAACCACTACACCTATCAATGGCGATGGAACTGCTCTATTTTGTACCTTATTCAAATCAAGGCTGGCTGGATTCCATACTTTACAGGACTGTCATTCCACCCGCGTAAAACCTTCAAATCCACGCGAGTAAGGCACTTTTTCGGGTCAGTAAAGGGGCAAGTGAAAATTTCCACTTCAATCACTCCTGTAAGATCCCGAAAGTCTGCCCAATACTTAGAATTCTCATGGATGCAGTCTTCAACCCGTTTTCCTAAGTGGTCGTAGTAAGCAATCACGCTAACCCATCTGAAAGTACCTCGTTCCATGACTTGCATCTGGGATTCAAGCAACATAGCCTGAATCTCTGCATCCTGAAACAAGTTTACAAACTCCTTCAATAAAGCAGATTTCACCCAATATTCCGGCAATGGGAATGTGGCATATCTGTTTTTACTTGCTTCTAGTTGATGATTTAGCTCATTATCATGGTTAGCGTTAAGCATGGTTTTTTGATGCTCATAAGTAGAAATCGGTCGTTTTCTGACTTCATACTCCTGCAAAGCAGCTGCGGTAATGACAAGCCGTCTATTTAGTCTAAGAGTGGGAAGTTGTCCAAAGTGCAAAATTTGGTGCACTCTACACAGGTCTATGCCTAAATGTCAAGCTGCTTTCACCAGACATAATTTTGCGATTAAGGATAGTGTACCTTCCTCACGATTTTAGTAAGCTGATTGAACATAAAAATCTTTTTAAGAAAATACTCTAAAGAATGATAACACGAATTAGATATATATCTAATTCGGTAGTTGTCAGTAGAATACTTAAGTATTATTGAAAACCTTTTCAAGGAAAATCATCGGTCATAGATGTATTACTCCTAACAATTATGAAGAACCTGTAAAGATTGGTATAACATAAATTAGCCGTGAACGTTTTGTTGCAAGTATGCAACTAGCTGCTCTCCTGCTGTGTCAATGTGTCTTTTTAATAGCTTAACAGCAACTTTAGTATCGTGCTGTTGACAAGCTTCTAATAATTGATAATGTTCCTTTTGGGAGCGTTCTAGGTAATCCATCTGAGCCATTTGAAGCCGAACATAGCGGTCAATATTCAGGTGCAGGGTTTTAATCATTGTTAGTAGCCGAGGACGTTCAGCAGTCTCATAAAGCGTTTCATGGAATTTCCAGTTCAGTTGTGCTCTACAACCCGCGTCAGTTGTTTGGTCTGTCTGTTCTAAAATCACAGTGGCTTTTTCTAAATCTGATGGTGTCAGTTTAGGAATTGCTAGTTGAATCGCTTTTACCTCCAACGCGCTCCTAATCTCGAAGATTTCTTGTGCTTCTGCTGGAGAGAGTGCTGATACCGTTGCTCCGCGATTGAGATGGAGCGTCACTAATCCTTCTGCCTCAAGTTGACGTAGAGCTTCCCGCACAGGAATGCGGCTAACTCCAAACTGGGTGGCAATTTCATCCTGTCTGAGGGATTGTCCTTCCTGAAAAATTCCCTGCAAAATTGCTTCTCGCAAAGCGTCTGCAATCAAATCTGGAGTACTGCGTTGTTGTTGCAGCACATTGGCGGCGAGGTCATTTAAGTTCATAATTTATATTGTATACAAAAAAATGTATACAATATTCAAAAGATTTGTCTAACAATCCCTCTATTTATACCACGGGAGACAGTTATGAGCATTCGACCCCAACCAGACCAAGTCATTATCTTTGACACAACGCTACGAGATGGTGAACAATCACCAGGCGCAACGCTGCTGGTGGAAGAGAAACTAGCGATCGCTCATCAACTGGCTCTGTTGGGGGTTGATGTGATTGAAGCAGGATTTGCGGTAGCGAGTCCCGGAGATTTTGAAGCTGTCAGAACCATAGCTCAACAAGTCGGTGTACTTGGCGGACCAATTATTTGCTCTTTAGCAAGAGCAATTCGACAAGATATTCAAGCTGCTGCTGAAGCATTACAACCAGCGGCTCATACGAGAATTCACACCTTTATTTCAACCTCAGATATTCACCTGAAGTACCAGTTGAAAAAATCTCGCAGCGAAGTTCTGGCGATCGCTGAAGAAATGGTTAGCTATGCCAAGTCTTTTGTAGAGGATGTGGAATTCTCACCGATGGATGCTAGCCGGACTGATCCAGAATTCCTTTACCAGGTTTTGGAACGAGTAATTGCTGCAGGTGCAACTACCATCAATATTCCTGATACCGTCGGCTATTGCATACCCAAAGACATGGCGGCTCTGATTCAGGGTGTTCAAGAAAATGTGCCTAATATTCATCAAGTCATTCTTTCGGTTCACACTCAAAACGATTTGGGTTTAGCGACAGCGAATGCTTTGACGGCAATTGAAAATGGTGTGTGTCAAGTAGAGTGTACAGTGAATGGAATTGGTGAACGAGCCGGAAATGCAGCATTGGAAGAGATTGTCATGGCGTTGCAGGTTCGCAAACCTCATTTTAATCCCTACTTTGGTCGTCCGGTTGATTCCGATGCACCCCTGACAAACATCAAGACGCAAGAGATATACAAAACCTCTTGCTTGGTTTTGCAATTCACAGGAATTCTGGTTCAGCCCAATAAAGCCATTGTTGGCGCAAATGCTTTTGCTCATGAATCTGGAATTCACCAAGATGGAATTCTCAAACATCGGCAGACTTATGAGATTATGGAAGCTGCTGACATTGGTCTTTCTGAAAACAGAATTATTTTGGGTAAGCACTCTGGACGGAATGCTTTCCGAACCAGACTCCAGGAATTGGGGTTTGAGTTGAGCGAGGCAGATTTGAACAAAGCCTTTATGCGGTTCAAGGAAATTGCTGACAAGAAAAAAGAAATGTCCGATTGGGATTTAGAAGTGATCGTTCGGGATGAAACGCAAATTCAAGTAGACAAAGGCTATCAACTCGAACACGTCCAAGTCACCTGTGGAGATTGCACCTGTCCGACTGCAACCATCACAATTGTGACACCCAATGGAGAAATTTTAACCGATGCAGCAGTAGGAACTGGTCCTGTGGATGCTGTTTATAAAGCCATCAACAGAGTTGTGCAGATTCCCAACCAACTGATAGAGTTTTCCGTTCAGTCTGTGACTGGTGGAATTGATGCTCTGGGAACAGTCACAATTCGCTTACGGCATCAGGAACGCATTTTCTCTGGACAAGCTTCTGATACTGATATTGTAGTAGCAGCAGCTTACGCCCACATGAATGCACTGAATCGCCTTTATCGATTTTTGCAAAGACAGACAGAAAAGTCGCAATCTCCAACTCAAGACTCCGCACCAGTTCATAAGTAAGACTTACTTGGTGTTCTTGACAAGGTAGTTCAGAACACTGATTTCTAGCGCTCTGAACTGCCTTCAGACACGATGGGTTTCGACCAAGTATAGGGCTGAAACGCTTTATCGAGAGGCGTTTGAGCAATGTGATTGGTGTAGATGCACCCGTTCTTAATTATAGGCAAGTTTCCAGACTTATCTAATTCAATAAACAAACAGTTTGTGTTTCTCGATTCCTATAAATCTCAGTATTACAGTTAGCGATCGCTTTTTTGTGGTCTCATCTCACGCTCCGAAGCGTTGCTCCCAGTTACGGATGTTGCGCCATCTGTGGTTCTTCAATCATCGCCTGTACCTGCTTGATACAAGCTCTCAATCGTTCGGCTAAAACCTGGACGTGAGGTTCATTCAGCATTGTGATGTGATCACCTGGAACAAGGTGGATATCCAGAGGTTGAGCAGAAAACTTGTTCCAACCCAATCCTAATTCATCTAAAATCTCAGAGTTTGCATTACTCTCGCTAGCCTTAAAAAACGCAACCTGAGCCGGATAGATTGCCTGTGGCATATAAACAGAAACAGTTTGAAAGTTAGTTTTGTAAACCTGCATCAAACCACGAAGTTGCTTTATTCCAACATCAGGAGGCAGTAAATTGACTATTTGTAACTGCTCTTTGAAGTAGTTCAGTTGCTCCATAGGATCAAGAACTTTGAGAGCTTCTTCAGATAGGTTTAAGCTCTTTCCGTAGATCCTTTCAAATAAGCTGGCAATCCTGTTTAGCCATCTAGTATCATTAATGCCATCAAAATCTAGTTCATTAGTTCTATAACCTGGTGCACCAGAGTCTAAAATGGCAAGTAGAGCGACCTCATATCCCCGCTGATGTAACTGAGTCGCTATTTCAAAAGCTACCATACCGCCAAAGGAATGACCACCCAAAAGATACGGTCCTTCGGGTTGAATGGACTGTATTGCTTCAATGTAATAAGCTGCCATATCCTCAATTCGTGTGTGCGGCTTTGATTCCCCATCAAGACCGAGTGGTTGCAATCCATAAAATGGTTGGTCTTTACCTAAATGATGAGCCAGGTTGTATAAATAGATAGTATTACCACCCGCTCCTGGCACGCAGAAGAGAGGTCGCTTAGAACCATTAGGCTGAATAGGTACCAAAGGAGACCAATTTGAAGCATCTATCGGCTGGCGGAGAATAGTCGCTAGTTGTTCAATAGTTGAGTTTTGGAAGAGTGTTGCCAAGGGTAGATTTTTCTTGAATTGCTGCTCAATCCGAGCCATGAGTTGCACGGCTAAAAGAGAATGGCCACCGAGATCAAAGAAGTTATCTTTTACTCCAACAGGGTAGACTTTCAGAACTTCTGCCCAGATTTGTGCTAGTTGTTGTTCCACGATGTCAAGAGGTGGGACAAAGCTAGTTTCTACAGCGAGTCGGTTTGTATCAGGCGCTGGAAGGACACGGCAGTCTACTTTACCGTTGGGAGTCAACGGCAACGACTCCAGCATCACTATTGCATTTGGCACCATGTAATTTGGCAGCTTTGTTTTCAGGAATTGTCGCAACTCGCTGATTGTGGGTGCTGACTGGTTTTGTGGCACGATGTAGGCGACTAAGCGTTGATTCCCAGGAGTGTCAACTATTGCTGTGACCACAACGGAATGAACCGATGGGTGTTGACTCAGTACTGCTTCTATCTCGCCCAATTCGATGCGGAAGCCGCGAATTTTTACCTGATTGTCGATGCGTCCCAGGTATTCGATGTTGCCATCGGGCAAATAGCGTGCTAAGTCCCCAGTTTTATATAATTTGGAATTTGGAATTTGGAATTTGGAATTGTCAAAGGGGTTGGGGATGAATTTTTCGGTTGTCAATTCTGGGCGGTTGAGGTAGCCTCGTGCTAAACCAGCACCACCGATGTGCAACTCTCCTGGTACGCCAATCGGCACTGGTTGTAAGTGCGAGTCTAAGATGTAAACTTGCGTGTTGGCTATTGGGCGACCAATGGGGATTGACTGTATGATTGTCTCAAGTGGTCTGCCGATAGGGTGACAACAAGTAAAAGTCGTACTTTCTGTCGGACCGTATCCATTAATGATCTGCGTGGATGGCAGAGTTTCAGAAGCTCTCTGAACGTGAGCAACCGAAAGTGCTTCCCCGCCAATCAGTAGCTGCTCAATTCCTGACAACGTTTGGGAGGCGTCATCAATTATAGAGTTGAACAAAGCAGCTGTCAGCCATAAGGTAGTAATGCCATGTTTGTGGATTTCATGGCAAAGTTCCTTAGATGTAGGAATATTTCCTGGGTAAAGAACACATCGTGCACCATGCAACAAAGCTCCCCAAATCTCGAATGTCGAAGCATCAAAAGAAATTGGGGCCATCTGCAGAAATCTTTGTGTTGCATCTAAATGAGCGTAATCGACCCCAAACAACAAACGGTTAACGCCACGGTGAACAACTTCAACTCCCTTAGGCACTCCCGTAGAACCGGAGGTATAAATCACATAAGCCAAGTTAGTTGCTTGCACAGCAGTGATGAAATTGTCCTGAGGAGACTGGGAAATAAGCTGAGCGTCACTATCCAAGCAAACAAGCTGCGCCTCGTGCTGTGGTAGCCTCTCAACTAAGTGCTGTTGCGTCAGCAGCACCGACACAGCCGCATCTTCTAACATAAAACTTAAGCGTTCAGTTGGATACTCTGGGTCAAGCGGCACATAAGCTCCACCCGCCTTGAGAATTCCCAACAGTCCCACCACCATATCCAGTGAGCGTTCCACACAAATGCCCACTAGTACCTCACGACCAACACCCAAAGCCTGCAAGTAATGCGCCAATTGGTTCGCACGACAGTTCAACTCATTGTAGGTCAGTTGTTGATTTTCATACACCAGTGCTACCGCATCCGGGGTGCGCTCCACCTGTTCTTCAAATAAGGAATGGATACACTTATCGAAGGGATACTCCACCTGGGTATCGTTCCACTCCACAAGTAACTGTCGTTGCTCAACTTCACTCAGCAGGGGCAATTGGGAAATCGGTTGCTGTGGATTGGCAACAATACCTTCAAGCAATCTCTGGAAATGAGCCACCATCCGCTCGATAGTTTCTGGAGCAAACAAATCCGTCGCGTAAGCTACCATGACCCCAAGACCTTGGGGATGCTCCCATATGTGCCATTCTAGGTCAACACGCGTTGTGTTGTACTCCAACTCTAAGCGACTTAGTTCCAGCCCTTTTAGTTGTAACTCTTGGATTGGCGCATTCTGTACAGCAAATATCACCTGAAACAATGGGTTTTGACTAAGATTGCGCTGTGGCTGCAGTTCCTCCACCAACTTTTCAAAGGGGAAATCCTGATGAGCATAGGCTCCCAATGCCACCTCGCGAACCCTGGTGAGCAAATCGCTAAAGCTGGGATTGCCTGAGACATCAGTACGCAGTACCAGATTGTTGACAAAAAAGCCAATTAGTCCTTCGCAACTACTGCGGTTGCGGTTGGCGATGGGGGAACCCACCACAATATCTGTTTGACCTGTGTAGCGATGCAATAATACTTTGAAAGCAGCAAGCATGGTCATGAAAAGAGTCACTTCATGTTGCTGGCTGAGTTTCACTAGCGCCTGTTTCAGATTCAGGGGGAGTTCTAGAATTTGTGTGGCACCAGCAAAAGACTGCACTGCTCTTCGGGGGTAGTCGGTGGGCAACTGCAGTACTGTAGTATCTGCCAACTGTTGCTGCCAGTACTGTAGTTGTTCCATTTGTGTTTGTTGTTGTAACCACTGCCGCTGCCAGACAGCAAAATCAGCATATTGAATTGAAAGTTCTGGTAACTGTGAAGGCTTGCCAGCGACAAAAGCTTCGTAGAGTAAGGTTAGCTCACGATTCAACACTCCTATTGACCAGCCATCTGATATAATGTGGTGCATGACCAACAGCAGCACATGTTCAGTCGGTGTCAGGCACAATAGCATCACGCGCAGCAACGGTAGCTGAGTGAGGTCAAACGGTCGGGAGGCTTCAATGCTTGCCAGTTTGCGGACTTCATCTGAGCGTTTTTCTTGAGGCAGCTCTTGCAGGTCAATAGTGGCAAGTGTTAACTCAAAAGTGGACGCAATTAGCTGCGTCGGCTTTGCATCAATTGTCTGGAAGCAGGTACGTAGGGTTTCGTGACGGCGGATAATTTCATTAAGGCTGCGCGAAAGCGCCAACACATCTAGGCTACCGACAAGACGCAATGCAAAAGGTATGTTGTAGAAAGGATTACCAGGCATCAGCTGGTCTAGGAACCACAAGCGTTGTTGGGCAAAGGATAGAGGCAATAAGCCAGTGTCTCTACTTTGTGGGCTTATTTCTTGTTTTTGTAAGTTTTCCTGTTTTTTGTTACGTAGTTTTAAGAGAAGTTCTAATTTCTCTGGAGACAAATCTGCGATTTTTTTAGAGATCTTGCTCAAGTGAGTATCCTCTTTAGAATTAAAAGATTAAGTATTTTGATAGTTTTAAAAAGTTTTCGCTACCTTTGAAAGGTTAATTTGGAAATGTCCTTGAATCAGGAGTTTCAAAAGATACCTGTTCACTGTGGCGAAAAACTCAAGACACTAAAGTATTGTTGTCTGTTGCATCCGCCTTTGAAGGAACGCTCAAGTATTTTCGGCTTTTAGCATCGCTTTTACTTGGTCATCGTCAAGTTCTTCTAACTGAGCCAAGATATCGTCATCTGTTTGCTCAACTAGTCTGTGTACTATCACACTAGACAATTGTGCCACCGTTGGATTCTCAAACAAGCAGCGCAATGGCAACTCCAACTGGAACACATCTTGCACCCGGGAGATCAGCACAGTTGCCAGCAGCGAATGTCCTCCCAACTCAAAGAAATTATCGTGAATGCCTATTTGTGGGACGCTCAGCACTTGTTGCCAGATACTAGCAAGCTGACGTTCAATCTCCGTCCGTGGCGCTACCCACTTACTAGCTCCAGAGCGTCCTTGACTATCCAGAGTGAGCAGTTGTTCTCGGTCAATTGCCCCTGTGTTCGTTAGAGGTATCTGTTGCAGCTCGACAAAATCGCTGTTGCTTTTAGTCCCGAAGCGATCGCGCACCATTAATTCCGTGAAGCTAGCAAATGAGGAATCGTTATTGCTAGCAGTGAAATAAGCAGTTAACGTCTGTATAGCATAAGACTTGCTATCCGTGTACCGTTGAATGTTTCGATTGCTGTCATCTAAACCCACAATCAGGTGTGCTTGATTGCGATACAAAGCTGCGAGCAAAGAGCTTAATCCTTGCTCTTTTGAGATGATATAGTAGCCCATACCGCGAGCAGCATCGCGGGCATATTCGGGATTTCCCTGACTCATGCCCAAGTCATCCCACTGCGCCCAATTAAAACAGTAGGTTTGCGAATGTAAATGATATCGTTGATACAGAGAACAACAATCTAGAAAACTATTAGCAGCAGAATATGCACTAAAGGTAGCCCCTCCAAATACACTATTTACTGAAGAGAAAGAAATAAATACTGCTTGAGGGTTGTTCTTAATGAGTTGGTAAAGCGTCCATGTACCATGAACCTTAGGTCGCAACATAGAATCGAAAGTCTGGGGAGTTTCCACCGTTACCCAGTGCTCATCTATAACTTTCCAGTGGTACTCTAAATTCTCCTCTCCTGCTAAATGAATAATCCCTGATAGTGGTTCATTCCAAATTGACTCGGCGTGAGCAACAACATCAAGCAAACCATCAAGGTCGCATATATCAACGGCTTTGTAAATAAACTCACCACCTGCTGCTTCAATTGAAAGGTAATTTTTGATACGCTTAGCCAGACGTGTTTCCCCCTCAAGATGCTTCGACCATTCAGTTCTATCCGGCAACTCTGTTCGACCTACAGTAATAAGTTTTGCACCATACTCCTTAATCAAAAATTGGCACAGATATGTACCTATTCCGCCCAATCCCCCACTCACCAAATAAATTCCACCCTGCTTGAGGGGAATATCCTGGGTTTGTTGCTGCAACATATCCACTTTGGCAACAGACGAGGAAAGACGCTGATTGTTACGATAGGCAATTTCTGAATCGCTTCCCGCAACGCCCAGTTCTCGAAGAATATGCTCTGCATTCACCTCAAAAGACTCAACTTCTAAATCGATATGGCGGCATTGCAACCAAGATAACTCTAAAGGAATTGTCTTTAAAAATCCTATCAGCGTAGATTTTTCATAAGCAATCTTGTCACCGGGTGAGGTAAACTGTGCATGGCTGGAAATGACTTGCAACTGAACCGAATGCTCAGAACCTTGGATTTTTGCTAGAGCTTGTATCAAAAACAGCAGACTGTAGATTCCTTGTTGTTGAGCATCTTCGAGAGCCTCTAAGCTGGAAACTTCCCCAGCATAGTCGTCATAAGTCCACAGATGCAGAATTTGGGCGATACGGAAATTATCGGCTTTTAAGGACTCTAGCAGGTGCCGATAGTGTTCTCTTTCATTAGGATTAATGCAATAGGAATCGTGACTAAGTTGGGCGAAATTTAACCCCGCTTCCACAGTAATGTATGGTTGATTGAGCCGATTAAGTTCTCTACAGATAAATTTTCCTAATCCTAAGCGATCTAGGAAAACCAGGTAAGAACCTGTATGAAGGTGATTCGTGTCGGTTGCTGCTTGTTTGGGACGCCAAATCTTGCGGTAAAACCAGTCGGGAAGAGTATTGGCATTGCCAGTCCTGATGTCAAGCTGTTTGAGAATGTCGTTAAATTCACCAGCTTCAAAAGATTTTCTCAGTTGCTGTCGCTGGATCTTACCAATGGCAGTTTTGGGAATTGCCGACTTTTCTACCGGAACTACATAGTCTGGATTGACGCCGATGTTTTGAACAACCTGGCTGCGGATTTCCTTAGTGAGATTGACAACTTCTGCCTCATCAGCGATCGCGGAACTGAAAAAGATTGCCAATTTATCAGTATGGTCAAATGCACCCCGAACGGCAACGGCTGCGGTAAATGAAACCTCTACGCCTGAAAGCTCTTCTACTGCCGATTCGATTTCATGACTGTAATAGTTGAGACCATTAATAATTATGATATCTTTCTGGCGACCAGTAATTGTCAGGCATCCCTGATGTAAAAAACCCAAGTCTCCAGTTGTGAACCAACCATCTTCCGTAAAAACTTCCCGGTTAAATTCATTGTTGTTATAATACCCCGACATTACAGTGTTTCCACTGGCTTGCAGAGAGCCAATCGTATCTTCACAGACGACTTGGTTGTTACTATCTACAATTCGCAAGGAAACCCCAGGAATAGGTGCTCCCACGTCCACAAATGAATCATCATCATCTGTTGATAAGAGCGAAAAGTTATTTGAGTAAGTGACACCACTAGACACTTCAGCCATACCCCAAGCAGGGTGCATGGCAGTTGGGTTGAGCTTATGAGGAGCAAGCAGTTCAAGAAACCGCCTCGCTGTCTTAGCGACAATCGATTCAGCTCCATTCAAGACAAATTTCAGACAGGATAAATCCCAATGCCGTTGGCTAATTTCTGAGGCATGGTTATTGATCAGCCCGAAAGCGAAGTTGGGGGCAAAGGTGATGGTGACTCGATTTTGTTCAATCCAATCCAGCCACCTTAGAGGTTCTTGTAGAACCAGTTGGGTGGGTACCTGGATTTGTTGGCAACCTAAATAAACGTCCCGGATATGGAAATATATAATGCCAGCAACGTGATCCAGAGGCATCCAGTTTAAACCAACATCAGAACTAGAAAAACCGTTCATTTGAATCGAGCCTGCGGTTCTACTTAGCAAATTGTAATGGCTGAGCATGACGCCTTTAGGTATACCCGTGCTTCCGGAAGTGAGAACTAGCAGAGCTACATCATCAGGTAGGCAAGGTTGCCAATTTCGGTCTGGTTCAAAAGTGCGCAAGTCATCAACAGTTATCAGTTGAAAGTTCTCTTTCTTCAATCCCTTTGACCAGGAATGAATTGCCTCTACTTGGGTTGCACTTGTCAGCACTATTGGTCGCCCTAGCATGTGCCAAGCATTCTCCAGCTTGCGTGTGGCACTATTGTCTTGCGAGTAGGTCGGGGCGATCGCTACAGGTACTGGAACAAAGCCCCCCAGCACACAGCCCCAAAATGCAGGGATGAAATCTTGATTTTGCTCCAACTGGAAAATCACCTTGGACTGTGGCTTCAAACCCAGCTTTCTTAATCCCGCTAGAATTCGCTGCGCCTCTTCCAGTAAGTCCCGATAAGATTGACTTATTTCGCTGCCATTGGATTGGATATAGACGATTTCTTTGGTTGGGCTGTGTTTGGCTGCCCGCACTAAAGCTTGTGCTAGAGTCGTCGGGGCATCAGCAGGAAGTCGAAGTGGTTCACCATGACTGATGGCTGGCTTGTTTGACCCCGATTTCTCGTTGAAAGCCTCCCCCGGTTCCCCTCTTGTTGCTGCTTGCGACTCGCCCCTTTCAACGGCGGCGACTTGACAATTAGGAAGCAAATCTGATATGTGTAGCAGGGGTAGGCGAGACACCTGCTCAGTAACGACCACCGCCACCTGCTCAATTTCGCTTAGCGATCGCAATTGCTCTTCCCATTTTTGCACCAATTCGGAGTCAATGACCTCAAGACGGGTTAAGGTTTGTTCGTCCACTTGTCCTGTAGCCAACAGTGGCAGAGTAGACAACGGCACATAGGCGCACGGTAGCATATAAGCGGGTAGAAGGGCTTGCAAGTGAGATTGCAGTTGCTCTGGATTGAAGGCTCCTGACAAAACTATGTAAGCCACCAGCTGCGGACTTCCTGTTTCTGTTTCCCGTACTAGCACCCAAGCATCCTCTACAGAAGGAGCCGCCAACAACGCTGCTTCCACCTCCTGGAGTTCTACCCGAAAACCTTTAATCCAAGTCTGCCTTACGCTAGAGTCTAGTAATTCTAATGTACCATCGAACAAACGGCGTCCCAACTCACCTGTCTTGAACAAATAAGCGTCGGGAGTCTGTTGGAAGGGATTTTTCACAAAGCGTTGTGCCGTCTTTTCCTCAACCTGGAGGTATCCCCTAGCCAAACCCGTCCCGCCGATATAGATTTCCCCCTTCACCCCGATTGGTACTGGTTGTAACTGCTGATCCAAAACGTAAATCGGTCTGTAACTTGGATAACCAATTGGCACAGTCTGCTGAGTGCCAAGTTGGGAGCAAGCAAAGCAACTTACCTCTCCAGCTGCCTCAGGTAAGCTGTAAAGGTTGTACAGCCTAGCTGTGAAATGCGCTCTAAACGCCTCAGCTACTGACCTTTGCAACGGCTCTCCACCGCAAAGAACCAAACGTAGAGAATTCAAGTGGGTCGTTAAATCCTCACTTTTGGACTCAATAAAAGATGATAGGACTGAAGGGACAAAGCCAACTATACTTACCTTGTGTTTGGCAATCAGGTGCTGTAAGTAGATTGGATCGTCTTGAGTGTTTGCCGCAGCAATGATCAAACGTCCCCCATGAATTAAAGGCCAGAAGATTTCCCAAACAGCTGTATCTTGAGCTAAGGGGGCTTTGTGTAATACAGTATCAGCAAAAGACACGGCAAAAGTCTGTTGCAGCCAATCCAAACGGTGAGCGATCGCACAATGATCTACTAATATCCCTTGCCTCGACGAGTAGATAACATAAGCAAGGTTTCCAGGTGTTGCCCCACTTGTTGGGTTTTCCTTGCTTTGTTGTGCAATTTTCTCGGTGTCTGAGTTTAAAGAAATTACTTTCGTCTTATGTTTTGGAAAGTGCTCTGACAACAAATACTGTTGCGTCAGTATTACCGACACCTTTGCGTTTTCCAGCAGAAACGCCAATCGCTCAGTAGGATATGCTGGATCAAGCGGTAAATAAGCGCCACCTGCCTTAAGAATACCCAGCAGTCCCACTACCTGCTCTAAGGAGCGCTCCAAACACAACCCAACTAGCACCTCTGGTTTCACACCCAAAGACTGCAAATGGTGCGCCAATTGATTTGCTTTTGTGTTCAATTCATGGTATGTAAGAATTTCATCTTCAAACACCACTGCTACTGCGTTGGGCGTCCGCTCCACCTGTTCCTCAAACAACTGATGGATAGACTTATCCTGGGGATAGTCTACTTGAGTCGAGTTCCACCCTACCAACAATTGATGACGCTCTGCTGGACTCAACAGTGGTAATTCTGCAATTCGCGCTTCTTGATTGGCGACAATTGCTTTGAGTAAAGTTTGAAAATGTTGGGCTAGGCGAGTAATTATGGTCGCATCAAATAAATCAGTGTTGTAGCACCAAACGCCCTCTAAACCTTCGGGAACTTCCCAGAAGTGTACTTCTAGGTCAAACCTGGCTCTAACATCAATTGGCAAGCGCATATTCTGGATATTTAAACCTGACAAATTGCCAGAAGACTGGGGCGCATTCTGGAGGGCAAATATCACCTGTACCAAGGGATTACGACTCAAATCTCGCTCTGGCTGTAGCTTTTCCACCAACATCTCAAAGGGCAAGTCTTGGTGGTCATAAGCTGACAACGTTGTTTGCCGCACTTGCGCTAAAAAGTCTCGAAAGCTGGGGTTTCCAGAGAGATCGCCCCTTAATGCTAAAGTGTTAGCAAAAAACCCCATTAACTGCTCGATTTGGGGGCTGTTGCGGTTGGCGATGGGGGAGCCAACAACAATGTCTAACTGACCACTATAACGAGAAATTAAGACCAAAAAAGCTGCCAGTAAGGTCATAAACAACGTTGCGTCTGACTCCTGGCTCAGTTGCTTGAGGCGTTGCGTTAGGTCGTGATCAAGTAGAAAAGACTCAGCTCCACCCCGGAAGGTCTGGACTGGGGGACGCGGTTTATCAGTAGGCAGTTCTAGTACGCTAGGGGCACCAGCTAACTGTTGTTGCCAGTAATTCAGTTGGCGTTCGAGGACAATGTCTGTCATCCACTGGCGTTGCCAAAAGGCAAAATCAGCGTACTGGATGGGTAATTTAGCTAGTGGGTAGGGCAATCCTTGAGTAAAAGCCTCATATAGCTGAGATAACTCACGGTTGAAGATGTTAAAAGACCAGCCATCGTAGATAATGTGATGCATCTTCAACAGCAGTACATACTCCTGGGGACTTAGTTGGAGTAGAGTGAATTGTACTAATGGCCCAACGGCCAAATCGAAGGGCTGGGATGCAACGGACTTCGCCATTTGTCGAATTTGGTCAGTTTGCTCCTCGGCTGACAACCCCTGCAAGTCATGGATGGGTAAAATTAAGGCAGTAGGAGGGGCAATTAGCTGGATAGGTTTTCCGTCTACCGTTGGGAAAGTTGTTCTTAAGACCTCGTGGCGGCTGACAAGTTCACTCAGGCTCTGCTCCAGTGCAATTATATTCAGTGACCCATCTAGTCGCAGCGCCTTCAGCATATGGTAAGAATCATTGTCCGGTGAGAGTTGCTGTACAAACCAGAGTCGCTGTTGAGCAAAAGACAGTGGTAGTTCACCGTCCCGTGGCACGGGTTGAATAGAAAGATGATCGGAGACTTTAACCTGCTTTGCCTCTTGTAAAAAGGAAATAATTTCTGTTTTGCGTTTAGCTATTTCTTGGCGCAGCGTTGGAGTTAAAACCCCTTCAGCCGCGTGGCAACGCAAGCGATCGCCATCGGTTTCTAGGTTAATACTCAAATTCCTGAGTTGACAAAGGAATTCAAAGGTGCTAGTATCCATTACTCAAAACTCCACT
The DNA here is from genome assembly GCA_019359415.1 of Iphinoe sp. HA4291-MV1. Lineage (GTDB taxonomy): Bacteria > Cyanobacteriota > Cyanobacteriia > Cyanobacteriales > Nostocaceae > Brasilonema. The sequence continues at coordinate 183,455 of JAHHHH010000001.1, forward strand.
ACTTCGCCACTGACTTGTGTAACTGATAAATCTTCTGCTGCCCAATTCATTACTTCCATATAGGATGTTATCCCTGCTACTGTGGGAAACTCAAACATTTTCTGTACAGATAGGTCAAGTCCAAAAGCTGAGTTGATCCGTGACACCACTTGGGTAGCTAGCAGGGAATGACCACCAAGCTCAAAGAAATTGTCCTTAACACCAATGCGTTCAACTCCCAAAACTTCACTCCAGATTTGAACCAGTTGAGCTTCAATAGGTGTTCGAGGTGAAACAAAGCCAGTGGCAAGAAGATTTCTAGTAGCTGCATCAGGTGTTGGTAGAGAGCGACGATCCACCTTGCCATTAGGTGTCAAGGGCAGGGCATTGAGGAGGACGAAAGCTTGGGGCACCATGTAATTGGGTAGCTTTTGTTGGATAAATTCACGCACCGAGGGCACTAGCTTCTGGACTAACTTGCCGTGTAGGGGATTGTTAGTGTAGTCAGTCCAGGGTTTGGTAGTGACTGCCTGAGTATCCCAAAAAGCGTGCGCTATGCATGGGCGTAGCGCCATCGCCCCTTGTGCGTCAGATCCGGGCGTGGAACTGTTGCGGCAGAACACCACATCATAGCAACCATCCTGACTACTCTCCCACCAACTCAAGTGGACAGTGTAGTCTATATGCTGCCCCAACTCCCAAAACTGCTCTGGATTGATGCCAACTGCTGACTGTTGTGCTAGCAACTGCCGCAGTTGCCCCACTGTTTCGACACTAGGGGGATGTTCCAACCATTGCCAAATCTGTAATGCTTGCTGCACCCGTTGATTAGGCACGCGTCTGATTCCCAACAGTTCTGGCTGTCGAGCGTGCAGTTGATTTTGAATTTGTCTGAACGAAAGCCCGTCGAGTTGCCAGTTTAACCAAGGAACTACCGTTGTTTGGACATCAGTACCCACATGCAGGGTGACATCATAGCGGAATTGGGTTAGCTCATTTTGAGAGTGACCGCGTTTGAGCTGAATCTCCACCCAAGCAATTTGGGGAAAGCGTTGTCTCAAGGCGATGAAGAAACTGGGGTCGATGACCAATTCTTCTTCGGCGGCTACACTAGAGTGTACCTGCTGCTGCCATTGCTCAATAGTTCTTGATTCACCGGCTTGGGACAACTGCACGGCGGCATGGTATGGCTTCAGTAGCGGCAAGCTGCGGACATCGCCCACGAAGATCGTGCCCTTTTGGCTAATCGCCGCCATTGCTCCTTCTAGAACTTGCAACAAATACTCAACACTGGGGAAATACTGCACGATTGAGTTCAAAATGACAGTATCGAATTCTGCTTTGGGAATACTTTCAAAGTTATCTGCCATTTTGTGCAGTAGCCGCACATGTTCTAGACCCTCAACTGCACCGCATAGTTGCTCAACGTGCTGTAGGGCGGCGATGGAATAATCGGTTCCCCAATACTGTTGGCAGTCTTTGGCAATGCGAGATAGCAGTAACCCTGTTCCACAACCAATTTCTAACGCCCGCTTCGGGAACAGGGCCTTAATTCGGCTCACCGTACTCTCAACCCACTCCTGCATTTCCCCATCTGGGATGGGCTGTCTGGTATAACTACTGTTCCAACCAGCAATATTAAACGTTACGTCATCTGTGGATGCTTGAGGTTGGCTATAGGCTTGTTCGTAGAGTGTTTGCCAATCCGAAACATACTCGCTCTGCCACTGGGCAAACTGCTGAGGTATTGCTTTTTTATTTGTAAAACTAGGTACCAAGTAAGCCACCAGACGTTGATCGTTAGGGGTGTCAACTCTGGCGACGACACTCTCCTGTATCAAGGGGTGTTGGCTCAAAACTGCTTCAATTTCCCCCAGTTCGATGCGAAAACCGCGAATTTTCACCTGATTGTCGATGCGTCCCAGGTATTCGATGTTGCCGTTACTTAAGTACCGTGCCTTATCCCCAGTTTTGTAAAGCCGGGAATGCAGCTCATCGCTAAAGGGGTTGGAGATAAATTTATCTTGTGTCAATTCTGGACGGTTGAGGTAACCGAGTGCTAAACCTGCACCACCAATGTGCAACTCTCCTGGTACACCAATTGGCACTGGTTGTAAGTGCGAGTCTAAGATGTAAACTTGCGTGTTGGCTATTGGGCGACCGATGGGAGGTGAGATATGCTCTGGTCCATTGGCAACTACTAGCCCAGAAGTTGTGACAACAGTATTCTCAGTTGGACCATAATTATTCACTACTTGGAAGGGAACTAAAGAAGATGGATACTGATGAAGCTTATCTCCACCAGTCAGTATGCAACGCATTGCTAAACTTTGTGTCCATTCTAGAGATAATAACCTCTGTGCCAGTGGTGTTGGTAAAAAACTGATAGTAACCTTTTGTGAGATCAACCAGTCTCGCAGCTGTTGTGGTTCACTAAGCAGTTCAGATTTTACTAAGTAGATACTTGCTCCCGCAGTAAGGTTTGACCACAATTCCCATACCGCAGCATCAAATGCTGTTCCTGCTAGTTGAGTAGCTTTGTCTAATGGAGTGATTTCAAAGGTACGTTGATGCCAGAACACCAGATTTAGCAATCCGGTATGTGCAATCAGCACTCCCTTAGGCGCTCCCGTAGAACCGGAAGTATAAATCACATAAGCCAAGTTAGTTGCTTGCACACCAATGATTGGATTCTCCTCACTCAACTGGGAAATCACCTGCCAATCAGTATCCAAACAAACAAACTGCGCTTTATACTCAGCTAGTCTCTCAACTAAGTGCTGTTGGGTCAGTAGTACTGAAACAGCCGCGTCTTCTAGCATAAAGCTCAAGCGTTGTTGAGGATACTCTGGGTCAAGCGGCACATAAGCCCCACCCGCCTTGAGAATTCCCAACAGTCCCACCACCATATCCAGTGAGCGTTCCACACAAATGCCCACTAGCACATCTGCTCCTACACCCAACGAGCGCAAGTAGTGCGCCAATTGGTTAGCGCGACAATTCAACTCATAGTAGGTCAATTGTTGATTTTCATACACCAGTGCCACCGCATTTGGGGTACGCTCTACCTGCTCCTCAAACAACTGATGAATACACTTATTCTGGGGATAGTCTGCTTGAGTCGAGTTCCATTCCACCAACAGTTGATGGCGCTCCCGCTGTGTTAGCAAGGGGAGTAAAGCAACTGGTTGTTCTGGGTTAGTGACAATCGCCGCTAACAAAGTTTGGAAATGTTTCATCATGCGGGCAATGGTCGCCGCATCAAATAAATCAGTATTGTAATAGCAAACGCCCTCAAGACCTTGGGGGACTTCCCAGAAGTGAACTTCTAGATCAAACCGCACCGTGTCAAGCCCCCAAAACATCTGCTCGACCCTTAAACCAGGCAAATCCAAAGGGGAGGAGGGAGCATTTTGGAGAGCAAACATCACCTGCACTAGTGGGTTGCGATCTAAGTTTCGCTCCAGTTGCAACTGTTCGACTAACATGTCAAAAGGTAAATCTTGATGGTCATAGGCATCTTGAGTCACCTGTCGCACCTGCTTTAGTAGAGCTTCAAAGGTCGCTTCTTTGGAGAAATCGAACCTCAGTGCCAAAGTATTGACAAAAAATCCAATCAATGGTTCGATTTCTCTACGGTTGCGATTAGCGATCGGGCAGCCAATCACAAGATCCGTTTGTCCACTGTAGCGAGACAGTAACACGACAAAACCTGCCAGCAGCGTCATAAACAAAGTGCTTTCAGACTCCTGGCTGAGCTTTGTGATCTGTTGTGTCAGCTTGCCATCTAGTTGAAATCGCTCTGTACTTCCTTGAAAAGTCTGTATAGCTGGCCGGGGGCGGTCTGTGGGTAGTTCTAATAGAGGTGGCGCTCCAGTTAACTGTTGCTTCCAGTAGCTTAACTGACGCTCCAGTACCTGAGTTGTCAACCACTGGCGCTGCCAAACGGCGAAGTCGGCATACTGCACAGATAACTCTGGTAACACAACAGAACTACCCGTTAAAATGGCTCGATAATAGGCTGACAGATCGCGGGTCAAAACGCTTACTGACCAACCATCAGCAGCAATGTGGTGAATCGCTAACAGCAGTACGTACTCCTGTTGAGAAACTTGCCAAAGCATGACTCGCAGCACAGGACCATTAGCCAGATCGAATGGTTTGTAGGCTTCTTTTTTCGCCAGTTGCTTCACTTGTTTCCAGAGATCTGGCACATTCTGTAGATCCACCACTGGCAAGGTTATGGTTATATTTGGAGCGATCGCCTGTACTGGCTTGTTATCCTTGATCTCAAAGCGAGTACGCAGAACTTCATGGCGCTGCACCATCTCCCCAAGCGCTTGTTCCAAAGCTTTGATATTGAGATTCCCCACCAGACGCACGGCAAGAGGTATTGTGTAGGCACCACTTTCGCCTTCCAAGTGATGCATAAACCACAGACGCTCCTGTGCCCAAGATAAAGGTATGTCTGTGTCTCTAGAAACAGGCAAAATCGCCGGAACTGTTAAACCCGAACCAGTTTGAAGTTCACTTGAGATCACTTCACTTAACTGAGCGATCGTTGGTGATTCAAATAGACAACGTAACGGCAACGAAGTCCCAAAGGCTTCTTGCAAGCGAGAAATTACTTGGGTCGCTAGCAGGGAATGTCCCCCCAGTTCAAAGAAGTTATCATGTATGCCCACTTGCTCTACTTTTAAGACCGATGCCCAAATGTGCGCCAGCATTTCTTCAATTCGGGTACGCGGGGCAACAAATTTGTCTAACAGTTCACGGTTTAACTCAGGTGTTGGCAGTGCACGGCGGTCTACTTTACCGTTTGGTGTCAGGGGCAACGACTCCAGCATCACTATTGCCTGAGGCACCATGTAATTTGGCAGCTTTGTTTTCAGGAATTGCCGCAACTCGCTAATTGTGGGTGCTGACTGGTTTTGTGGCACGATGTAGGCGACTAAGCGTTGCTCTGCTGGGGTGTCAACTGTTGCTGTGACCACAACGGAATGAACCGATGGGTGTTGACTCAGTACTGCTTCTATCTCGCCCAATTCGATGCGGAAGCCGCGAATCTTTACCTGGTTGTCGATGCGTCCCAGGTATTCGATGTTGCCATCGGGCAAATAGCGTGCTAAGTCCCCAGTTTTATATAATTTGGAATTTGGAATTTGGAATTTGGAATTGTCAAAGGGGTTGGGGATGAATTTTTCGGTTGTCAATTCTGGGCGGTTGAGGTAGCCTCGTGCTAAACCAGCACCACCGATGTGCAACTCTCCTGGTACGCCAATCGGCACTGGTTGTAAGTGCGAGTCTAAGATGTAAACTTGCGTGTTGGCTATTGGGCGACCAATGGGGATTGACTGTATGATTGTCTCAAGTGGTCTGCCGATAGGGTGACAACAAGTAAAAGTCGTACTTTCTGTCGGACCGTATCCATTAATGATCTGCGTGGATGGCAGAGTTTCAGAAGCTCTCTGAACGTGAGCAACCGAAAGTGCTTCCCCGCCAATCAGTAGCTGCTCAATTCCTGACAACGTTTGGGAGGCGTCATCAATTATAGAGTTGAACAAAGCAGCTGTCAGCCATAAGGTAGTAATGCCATGTTTGTGGATTTCATGGCAAAGTTCCTTAGATGTAGGAATATTTCCTGGGTAAAGAACACATCGTGCACCATGCAACAAAGCTCCCCAAATCTCGAATGTCGAAGCATCAAAAGAAATTGGGGCCATCTGCAGAAATCTTTGTGTTGCATCTAAATGAGCGTAATCGACCCCAAACAACAAACGGTTAACGCCACGGTGAACAACTTCAACTCCCTTAGGCACTCCCGTAGAACCGGAGGTATAAATCACATAAGCCAAGTTAGTTGCTTGCACAGCAGTGATGAAATTGTCCTGAGGAGACTGGGAAATAAGCTGAGCGTCACTATCCAAGCAAACAAGCTGCGCCTCGTGCTGTGGTAGCCTCTCAACTAAGTGCTGTTGCGTCAGCAGCACCGACACAGCCGCATCTTCTAACATAAAACTTAAGCGTTCAGTTGGATACTCTGGGTCAAGCGGCACATAAGCTCCACCCGCCTTAAGAATTCCCAGCAGTCCCACCACCATATCCAATGAACGTTCCACACAAATGCCGACTAGCACCTCAGGACCAACACCCAAAGACTGCAAGTAGTGTGCCAATTGGTTCGCACGACAATTCAACTCATCGTAGGTCAGTTGTTGATTTTCATACACCAGTGCCACCGCATTTGGGGTACGCTCTACCTGCGACTCAAATAAGAAATGGATACACTTATCAGTAGGATAGTCTACAGTAGTATCATTCCACTCTATGAGTAACTGCTGTTGCTCTGGCTCTGTAAGCAGGGGCAATTGGGAAATTTGCCCAATCGGATTGGCAACAATTCCAGATAGCAATGTCTGGAATTGACCCGCCATCCGCTCAATGGTGCTGCTATCAAACAAGTCAGTGTTATACTCCCACACACCCACCAGTCCCGACGCAGTGTTCTGCATTGATAAAGTCAGATCAAACTTTGCCGTTGTGCTTTCTACTGGCAATAAACTGACACTCAACCCAGTCGGTTCTACAACAGACATCGGAGCATTCTGGAGGACAAACATCACCTGGAACAGTGGTGTATGGCTTAAAGAACGTTCTGGCTGCAATGCCTCCACCAGCATTTCAAACGGCAAGTCTTGATGAGCATAAGCATCGATTGCCATGTCCCTGACACGATTAAGTAATTCCCCAAAGCTGGGATTGCCAGAAACATCAGTCCGCATCACTAAAGTATTGACAAAAAAGCCAATTAACCCTTCTATTTCACTCTGATTGCGGTTGGCAATTGGTGTACCTACGAGAATGTCTGATGTATTAGTATAGCGGCAAAGTAAGACATCAAATGCTGCCAACAGTGTCATGAAAAGGGTACATCCCTGTTGCTGACTCAGTTGAGTAAGTGCAGCAGTTAGCTCACAAGACACCTCAAAGCTCAGATGTCCCCCAGTAAATGTTTGCACACTTGGTCTGGGCCGGTCTGTGGGCAGTGATAACAAAGCTGGTGCATCCGCCAGTTGTTGTTGCCAGTAAGTCAGTTGAGTTTGCAGAACTGACCCACTCAACCACTGTCTTTGCCAAACTGCAAAGTCTGCGTACTGAATTGGCAACGGTGCAAGGGGTAATGGCTGACCTTGAGAATAAGCATTGTACAGTACTGTTAGTTCCTGAACAAACACACCCATTGACCATCCATCACTGACTATGTGATGCATACAGATTAGCAATATGTGTTCTGTGTCGGATAATACTACTAATGTTGCTCGGAATAATGACTCATTTGCTAGGTCAAATGGTTGCTGTGCGTGTAGTTGCGTTAATTGCTGTGTTGCAGTTTGTTGCTCGCCCCTTGGTAGATCTTCGCAATCGACAATTGATAGTGTCCAATTTGTGACTGGGTGAATGATTTGATTCGGTATTCCATCAACTGTGACGAAGTTGGTGCGTAAGGTTTCGTGGCGAGCAATGATTTCGCCTAAACTTTGTTCTAAGGCTGTTAGTTGAAGTTGCCCTTGCAGTCGTACCGCCGCTGGTATGTTGTAGAAAGCACTGTTGCGTTCTAATTGGTCTAAAAACCACAATCTTGTTTGAGCAAATGACAGTGGTAAGTCTGCATTTCTTGGGGTTGGTAAAAGTGGTGGTATTGTCAGTTCTAACTGCTGTTGCTGCCATTGCTGAATCTGTTGCGCTAATTGTGCAACTGTTGCTGCTGCAAAGACGCTTTGCAATGGTAGTTCTACTTTGAAGGTGCTGCGAATGCGTGAAATTAGTTGGGTTGCTAGTAGTGAGTGTCCCCCAAGTTCAAAGAAGTTATCATGAATACCTACTTGCTCTACTTTGAGGACACCAGCCCAAATAGCGGCAAGCATTTCTTCGATGGGCGTGCGTGGGGCGATATATTTGTCTAATAGTTCACGGTCTAACTCTGGCGCTGGTAGTGCTTTGCGGTCTATTTTGCCGTTGGGAGTTAACGGCAACGACTCTAGCATGACTATTGCAGATGGCACCATGTACTCTGGCAGCTTTGTTTTCAGGAATTGTCGCAACTCGCTGATGGTGGGTGCTGTGTTCTGTTGTGGTACGATGTAGGCGACTAAGCGTTGAGCACCTGGAGTGTCAACTCTAGCTGTGACGACGACTGAGTGGACTTGGGAGTGTTGGCTTAGTACTGCTTCTATCTCACCCAATTCGATGCGGAAGCCGCGTATCTTTACCTGGTTGTCGATGCGTCCTAAAAATTCAATGCTACCATCTGGTCTTAAACGACCCAAGTCTCCTGTGCGGTAAATTCGCAAGTAATTACATTCTGGATCGCTAAGAAAGACAGCTTGTGTCAGGTTAGGTTTCTGCCAATAACCCAGCGCAATGTAAGGACTTCTAATCGCAATTTCCCCGTAGATATCAGTCTTTTCACCAGCTTCATTCAGCAAGAAAATTTCCGTTTCCTCAACCGGATAACCAACTGGGACGGTATTACGAGTAATTTCTGTTTGCTTATTGATGAAATACTGGAAGGTAACGCTAGATTCTGTCTGTCCTAAAACGTTGATAAAGATACATTCGTCGGAGAAATGTTCTTTATACAAATCAACATCTGTTTTGACAACTTCCTCTCCCCCTAAAACAACTAGACGAATATTAGTCAGTTGCTCATCCCCACTCAATGTGCTAACAAAGTGCCGATACAAAGTTGGTGTTGAGTGATAGATTGTAATATGATGCTGTCGCAACCACTGGGATAGATGAGTTAAACCTTCGTCCTTGATATTGATTGGGTATAAGGTTGCACCATTTAAGATAGCAGCGAAGATATCTATGATCGCAGCATCAAAGCTGTAGGATGACAGCAGTGTCAATCCATCTTGCTTATTGATGTGAAGATTATTCGTGTAGTTTTTGATGAAATGCAGAACATTGCGATGGTTTTGAACAACCCCTTTCGGCTGTCCTGTAGAACCTGATGTATAGAGAATGTAAGCAATAGTATCTGGTGATATTTCCAGCTTGACTTCATTATAAGAGCCAGTCCAACTGATGTCATCTATATTATCTATATTAATGAGCGGGACAATACCTTTAGTTAATTCTTGAGCACGGGCTAAGTTCTTGTTGTTAGTGAGAACAGCACTAGCTTTTGAATCTTCTAGAATGTAAACAACTCTGTCAGTGGGATAATTTGGGTCTAACGGAACATAGGTTTTCCCAACCTGCAAAACTCCCAAAATCCCAGCAACCATTGGTGCATCATGTTCAAACAATAAAGCGATTCTTTCTTCTCCAAATGTGCATTGTTGCAGGATTGTCTGTGCTACTTGATTGGCACGGCAGGTCAATTCACTATACGTCCAATGATAATTCTTTGTATAGACAGCGATATTATGGGGATGTTTCCTAACTTGCTCCTGAAACCTAGCTGGGATTGATTGTTCAATATCTTGTTTGCCGAAGGTAATGAAGGGGTTGGATGGACAGACAACATTACCACGGCTTTTCAAATAGTAACGTTCAGTTTCTGTTAACAGGGATAAGGTAGAAATTTGCTGAATAGGATTCGCCACAATCCCTGCGAGCAATGTTTGGAAATGCTCTGCCATCCGCTCGATAGTAGGCTCATCAAACAAGTCAGTGTTATATCTCCAAATACCTCTGAGTGGTCTTGTAACATCAAAAATGAGCAAATTTAAATCCAAAATAGTTGCTCGTGACTCTGTAATCATGGACTCTACAATTAATCCATCACTATCCATGAGTGATACTTGTCCTTCACTCTGGTGAGAGCGCTCCCAGGTGAGTGCCACTTGAGCAAGTGGTGAACGGCTTGGATCGCGTAACGGTTGCAGTCGCTTGACCAGCAGGGCATAGGGATAGTCTTCGTGTTCTAACGCACCTAACACACAAGAGCGCACTCGGTAAAGTAAATCTCGAAACGTCGGATTTCCAGAAAGATCCGCTCGCAAAATAACAGGATTAGTAAAGAAACCAACAATCTCTTCAAATTCAGCAAGGCTGCGACCAGCCATTGGAGAGCTAATTAGGATATCTTCAGTATTTGTATAGCGTAGTAACAGTACCTGGAACGCTGCTAGGAGAATTGTATAAAGAGTTACGCCTTCTGCTTTTGCTAGTTCCAAGAGCTGGTAGGTTAGTTTTTCTTCCAAAACGAAAGAGTAGGAAGCACCTTCATAAGTCTGCACTGTTGGTCTGGGCCGATCTGTTGGCAGATTCAGTATCGGTAACTCACCAGCTAATTGATGACGCCAGTAGTTCCACAGCCGCTCTCCTTGTTGACTTGCTAACATTTGGTTTTCCCACCGCACGTAATCCTTGTATTGCAGGTTTTGGGGTGGGAGTGCTACCTGTTGACCTGTCTTAATTGCTTCATAAAACACCCTAAGTTCACTAACAAGCAATTCCAAAGACCAGAAATCCACCACTATGTGGTGTACCGTCATTAGCAGAATCACTTCCTTTGCCACCGATGCATTTGTTAAGGTGTTTTGGAGCAACACATTAAAGCGTATTACGGGTCCGTTGCTCAAATCGAAGGGGCGATCGCTTTCACTTACAACCCAGTTGCGGATGTCATCAGTGCTCCAATTAACAGCTTCTTGTACACTAAAGCAGACTTCTTCATTTTCTTGAATTGTTTGCACTGGTTCACCGTGCTGTGCGGTGTAGGTAGTTCTCAGAATTGAATGGCGCTTAATTAAGGCGATCGCTGCCTGTCGCAATGCTGGAATGTCTACATTCGATACTAAGCGTGCTGCATATGTAACGTTGTAAGCAGCACTATTGGGTGCCAATTGATAGAAGAACCAAAGTGCTTTTTGCCTATGGGAAAGAGGACCAGTTTTTGCAGTGTCAGTATGCTTTTGCAGCAGGTAGATAATTTCTTGCTTATATTGCTTAATTTGGGTCAATAACTCAGGGGTTAATACATCTTCGGGAGCTTCATAGCACAGTTTGTCGCCATCAACCCACAATTCTATACCTGTTGCCAAAAGATCTTGGAGGAACTCTACTAAATTCATAACTCACCTCTAATCCTGCTGTTTTTATTAAATGTAGTCGTAGGTACAACAAATGCCTTTGAAGTAGAATTAACCTCGAAAATTTGCTCGCTCACAAGTTTGGTTAAACGAACGATACTCAGACCATCCAAGAATTTTGTTATCGGGATGTCCACTCCTAACTCTGCTCTCAGACGATTTCTAAGTTCGATAACCATCAGAGAATCAAGTCCCATTTGGTTCAACGGCTCATCAATGTTTAGCTCAGATGTAGTTATTCCTAGAGCTTTGGCAATCTGCTCCTGAAGGTAAGTCATTAACAGTGATTGGCTTTGGTCTTTTGAATTGGCTTTTATTTGGTCTAAAAGTTGTGGAAGCTTGACTTTTTGTTGCTCTTGTGCAGTAAGCGATTCCTGTACCTGTTGAGCTATTTCAGAAACGAAGTTGGGGTAAGATGAGCGTGAGAATTGCTGCAAAAACTTCGACCAGTTAACTTGCATCACCCCTAAGAGAGCCGCATCTTGTAGTAACAAATTTTCCAGGATGTTCAGTGCTTGCTGTGATTCTATAGGCTTTATCCCCTTGGTTGCCCATTGAGCCTCACCCCTGCTACCAACAACCTTTGCCATCCCTACCATCGACCACGGTCCCCAGTTAATACTTAACCCTGGCAAACTCAGCGACCTGCGATAATGAGCCAGAGTATCTAAAAAGGCATTAGCAGCGGCATAATTTGCTAAACCTGCAGGACCGAGTATGGATGCAGCTGAAGAAAAAAGCACGAAGAAGTCCAAAGGTAAGTCTTGTGTTTGAGTATGCAAATTCCATGCTCCGCTCACTTTGGGTGCAAAAACTTTGGCAAACAGTTGCCATTGATGATCCACCAGTAGTCGGTCTTCAAAGACACCAGCAGTGTGGATAATACCCCTTAACTGTGGCATCGATGTTTTGATTTGAGTGAGTAAAGAAGTCACTTCCTCTTCTTGTGATACATCAGTCTGAATGACTACAACTTGAGTTCCTACCTCTTCAAGTGCCCTAAGGGTTGCTATAGCAGCTTCGTTAGGACTGCTACGCCCTACCAGAACTAAGTGTTTTGCCCCATGCTCTACCAGACATTGTGCTACCAGTAAACCAATTCCACCAAGACCACCTGTGATTAAATAGGTGCTATCGGCTTTTAGCTGCAGAGATTTTTTGACAATTTTATCGCTGCGTACTAATCGGTCAACATACCGTTGCCCGTTGCGAAAAGCTATATGAGTTTCACCACTTGTTGGCTTGGGTGAACAAATTTCTGCAAAAAGACTCTGTGCATTGTTATTTTCTACTGGGTCTAAATCTACCAGAGTACAGTTAAATTCTGGATGCTCATTTGTAATTACTTTTCCTAATCCCCACACAGGCGATTGGGCTACCCCAACAAGAGTAGATTCTACACCCACTCGTTGTGCTCCTTTCGTCACTAGCCACAAGGTAGGAGGCGGAGAAAATTCTTTACTAATCAAAGACTGGACTAGGGACAAGACACCGCCACATCCTGTTTGTGAGGCAACCTCCAAGTCTGCTACTGTTAGGGCGTCTGCCGAAACTGTATTTAAACTCCACAAATAAACTACTCCACGCCAAGGAGTTTTATCGCAAGCCACTCGTTCAAGTAGTTGCTGAAAGTCTTCTGGTAAAGTAGGGTTGATGCTGAACTCTTGCTCTGCTATCTGTTTATACTCCGTACCACCGAAGACGAGGATACAAGCTTGTTTTTGTGAGCGCAAAAGTACACTTAACTCCTGACCAATTCCTTGATTGTCAGCAAAAATTAACCAACTTCCTGATTCTGTTTTCGTTTCCTTATATAATTGGTTATGCTGCGACATCAACTGCTCTGCTTGAGGCTCTAGGTGATTTTCGTGCCAAGAGGCTGCGCTAACACGAATTTCTTTGGGAACAGGTATGTAATTTCCAAGTGGGTGTTGCTGTATACTCCCTTGCTCTCGCCATACTATTTCGTAGCACAAGTCTTGCATGAAGTCTGGTATCAAGTGTTGCTTGTGTTCTCTGGCTAAGACTGATAACAGTTCGGGCAATAATTTTATCTGTTCCGGTGAGAAATTCCCCGCCTTTTGCACTAGCTGAGCTAACTCTTTAGTATTACCCGCCTCAAGCAATTTAGTGATAGGACTCTGGCTATTTTCTCCAGATAAAGACTCTGCTTGTTGATATCTTTGTTCAGAAGTTTCAATCCAATAGCGTTGCCGTTGCCAAGGATAGGTTGGCAAACTTATTAACTCTCGCCCATAGTCCCTGTCAAAACCAGACCAGTCTACAGATACTCCCCTGGTATATAATTTTCCTAAACTCTGGAGTAAAAGCTTCCAATCATCCTGCCCTTGACGCAGACTAGGGAGCCAAACGCCCACTCCTTCTGGAAGACAGTTGCGCCCCATCCCCAATAAGGTAGGTTTTGGTCCAATCTCAACAAATATCTCATAACCTAAGGCGTGAAGCGTTTTTAAACTATCAGCAAATCGTACACAAGACCGTAAATGGCGACACCAATACTCAGGCGTAATATATTCTTTAGTTAATCTTTCTGCTGTCAGGTTGGAGATTAAGTCAATTTGAGGAGCAGCATATGTGATACTAGCAGCAATTTGATGGAATTCTGCCAGCATTGGCTCCATCAGTGGTGAGTGGAAGGCGTGGGAAACCTGTAGCTGTTTTGTCTTAATTCCCTCTGCTTCTAGGGTATTACAAATTGACAAAACTGCTTGCCGTTCTCCAGAAATTACAGTATTTTGTGGTGTATTGAAAGCAGCAAATGCTACTTGTTTATTATTTATTTTATGGTTTATTTCAGTAATGGCACGTATAGTATCTGAAGCCGCAAACACTACAGCCATCTCTCCCTCAGACGGCAAACTATGCATTAAGCGGCTTCTCTGGGCAATCAGCTTCAGTCCATCTTCCAGACTGAAGACGCCCGCTACGGTTGCAGCAACGTATTCTCCTATACTATGACCCATCACAGCGGTGGGTACGACACCCCAAGATTTCCATAACTCAGAGAGTGCATATTCAATGGCAAATAAAGCAGGCTGGGTGTAAGCAGTCTGGTCTAATAGCGAAGTCTCTCCCGGTGCAGGGTAAAGAACGCTTAGCAGTGACTTGCCTAAATAAGAACGTAAAATTTCATCACAACGGTCTAAGGTTTGCCGAAAGATAGGCGCAGTTTCGTAGAGTTGGCGTCCCATGCCAATATATTGCGAACCTTGTCCAGTAAATAAAAATGCTACTAGAGGACGCTTCTTGCTTTTTACCTGACCACTGACAACTGTGGTAGTCTCCCCCAAAGCCGTAAAAGCAGATAGTTCCTTTTGCAACTGCACCTTAGACTCAGTCACTACGCAAAGGCGGTAGTCAAAATGCGTAAGCGTTGCGGCTTTTCCGGAGCTTCGCCCCGTGTTAGCAGTAAAACATACATCTGCTAGCGACACCTCAGGATGGTTCAAAAGAAACTCTTGATAACTTTGCGCCACCTCGCCAAGTGCCTTCTCACTTTTAGCTGACAAGGTCAGAAGATGTACCGGACGTTCAATTACATCATCCTTTTGAACTTTGAATTTTCGTAGAGTGCAAGGACGCAGTCCATTTTGAATTTGTGGAGGTGCTTCTGCCAAAACCACATGAGCATTTGTGCCGCCAAATCCAAAGGAACTTACCCCAGCTAATGCTAAACCATTTCCTTGCGGCCAAGGGGACAAGGTTTGTTGAACTCGTAGCGGTAGTTTATCAAAGGGAATATAAGGATTTGGCTGTTGGAAATGCAGGCTTGGTGGAATTTGTTGATGTTTAAGAGACAACGCCACTTTAATCAACCCAGCAATTCCTGCTGCTGCTTCTAGGTGTCCAATATTAGTTTTAACTGAACCTACAGCACAGTAGTTTCCAGGAGGTCGATCCTGGGAGAGCACCTTTCCCAGAGCCTTCATTTCCATAGGGTCTCCGAGACTCGTACCTGTACCATGAGCTTCAATGTACTGCACCTGACCAGGTGAAACCCCACAGAGTTGGTAGGCAGAGCGCACAACAGCAGACTGTGCCTGTGGATTTGGAGCCGTAAGTCCGTTGCTACGCCCATCCTGGTTGACTGCACTTCCCCTAATGACAGCGTAAATGCGATCGCCCTGGGCCAAAGCTTGCGATAAGGGTTTCAAGATCACTATACCTGCCCCTTCGCCACGAACGTAACCATCTGCTCGGGCATCAAAGGTTTTGCAACGACCGTCAGGAGCCAAGAACCCTGCTTTGGCGAAGTTAGTTGTAACTTTTGGCGACAACAGGACATTTACTCCTCCAGCTACGGCAAGAGTAGACTCTTGGTTCCACAAACTCTGGCAGGCATAGTGAACTGCAACAAGTGAAGAGGAGCAAGCTGTATCAAACGCAACGCTTGGTCCAGTGAAATTAAACACATAGGAAATGCGATTAGCTGCTATGGAATAAGAAGTCCCAATAATCGTATAGATGTCTTGACCCGAATTGCCCGATGTCAACATAGAAAAATCTTGGTTTGATATTCCAATAAAGACACCTGTTTGCGTACCTGCTAGATACTTCGGTATTTGCCCAGCATCTTCTAATGCTTCCCAGGTAACCTCCAACAACAACCGCTGCTGGGGGTCCATACTAGCGGCTTCCCGTGAAGAAATACCAAAAAATTTGGGGTCAAACTGATCTATCTGCTCCAGGAAACCGCCCCAACGAGTATTTATTTTGTCTAATTTTTCTACGTTTGGATCTAAGTCCCACCGAGAAGGAGATATTTCTGTAATAGCATCCACCCCGTCGCATAGCAAATGCCAAAAAGCTTCTGGACTAATAGCTTTAGGAAAACGACATCCTATTCCAACGATCGCGATTGGTTCTCTATTCATTCTGAGTTCAGATAAATTACCTACAAGTAAAAGTTACGGGGAGAGTCTTTAAACCCCGTAAAACCATGTTCTTCCGCCACTCTAGTTTGTCTGAAGCTAACTTTAAATCAGGGAATTGTTGAAGCAATGTGTTAATAGCAATTTGAGCCTGAGCGCGTGCTAACGCAGATCCCAAGCAATAATGAATACCATCACCAAAGGCAAGATGGTTATTCTCACATCGATTAAGATTTAACTGATCGGGGTTAGAAAACTGAGCTGGATCTCGGTTAGCAGACCCTAGACAAAGAATTATCTTTTCGCCTGCTTGAATTGTCTGGTTACCTATTTCTATATTGTCAATGGCAATACGTTTTGTCATCTGAACTGGGCTATCGTAGCGAAGTATTTCTTCAACAGCAATTTGGATAATTGTTGGTTCTCTTTTGAGTGTTTCCATTTGCTCAGGGTGATGTAGCAATGCTAGTATGCCATTGCCTATTGTATTCACTGTGGTTTCTTCACCTGTTATAAATAACAAGATGCAAGTTGCCAATAGTTCCTCTTGACTCAGTCTTTCATTTTCCTCTCTAGCTGCAATCAAGGCACTAATTAGGTCTTCTTGTGGATCTTTTTCTCGTTTGGCAACCAGGTCGCGTAAATACTCTTGAAACTCTTCAATCGCTTTATTGAGGACTTCGTATTCTTCTACCGACACCAGAGAATCCAAGATACGGGACAAAACATTAGACCACTGATGAAGCTGGTCTTGAGCCTCGTTTGGTATTCCCAACATCCTACCAATCACAGTCACAGGTAGTGGACCGGCAAGATCGGCAATAATGTCCATAGTACCCTTGTTCTGAATTTGACCCAGCAAATCATTCACAATCTCCTGGATACGGGGACGCATACGCTCAACTACTGTAGGAGAAAAGGCTTTAACTACCAATCCGCGTAATCTGCTATGGTCTGGCGGATTCATATAAAACAAAAATTTGTTGCTGGTATGGACAAGAGCATTCAGATTCTTCCCCTGATCTTGGAGGTATTGGTTCTTTTGTTGGATCAATTCTGATTGATCGTGACTGCGAACACGTCCACTTCTCAAAACTACTTTCACATCGGCATAACGAGTCAGAACCCAATCACCTCCAACAAAGAATTGGTGTACGGGATCTTCGCAGCGGAGACGATGGTAAATTGGATAAGGATTAGCGTGAAACTCTTTGTCAAAAGGATTGAATTTGAATGCTTTGGCTGACCTTAGTTTTTGGAGATTATCAGTATTAATAACGTCTTTGTTCATGTTATTGGTATTCTTAATTGTCTCCATTACATAGATTTCCTTAAACACTAACTGGAGAGGTTATTGATTGCAATAACAAACATTGGGCTGCTAAGTGCTGAGCAAGCGTTTCGATGTTGGGGTACTCCCAGAAAAGAGTGGGTTCAAGTTCACAGCCAATCCATTGCGCCAATTCACCAGTCATGCTAACCGCTACCGAGGAATCTAGACCGTATGCAGCAAAAGGCTCCTGAATATCTATCTCATCCGGGGACACTCGCAGGGACAGGGCGAGATGAGAAACCAGCCAGGTTGTGATCGCTTCTTCTGTCAAAGCTGGTTTGAACGATTCCCCATCGGCTTGCGACTCATCTGAATTTCGTAATTCCTCCCAAAGGGCTTCTACTTGTTCTTGGAGTTGTAGTAAGTCTATTTGTTGAAAACTCACCGTCCAATCTCCGACGACATCCAAACTTCCATTCAAAAAACCATCCCGACAAGCATAGCGCTGAATCTTACCACTAGATGTTTTGGGGATACTCGTTGTCTTGAGTAGCACAACAGCATAAACTTGTAGCTGGTACTGCTCGGATACCGCTTGACGAATAGCCCTAACTACCTCATCTACATCTAGTTGACGTAAGTAACTCCGTTCTACCTCTTGAGCAATGACTAACCGTTCAACACCTTCTACTTCCACGGAAAATGCTGCCCCGCAATCCGGTCGCAGTGCTGAATGGCTCTTCTGAACTGTTAATTCAATATCCTGGGGATAATGATTTTGCCCCCGGATGATAATCATGTCTTTGATACGACCCGTGACGAATAACTCGCCATCAAGCAAAAATCCGAAATCTCCCGTGCGGAGAAACGGTCCTTCTCCCGTGTCTTGCAGTTGTGCATTAAAAGTCTGTTGAGTCTGTTGAGGTTTTTTCCAGTAGCCACCAGCCACACTCGGTCCCGAGACCCAGATTTCTCCTATTTGTCCATCTGGACACTTAGTTAATGACTCAGGGTTGGCAATGATAATTTTTTGGTCTAACCAACTTCTACCAACACCAACAATCGCCCTGGTATCCTTTTCTTCCTGTGTAGCAGTCTCTACCAAATTTTGCTTCAAAGCTTTATCCTTAAGGGAGCGAATAACTGGTGGAGCTGTCTTCAAACCCCCAGACACAATTAAAGTTGTTTCAGCCATTCCGTAGCAGGGGTAAAAAGCATTTCTTCTAAACCCACAATCTTCAAAGGTGCCTGAAAACCGCTCAATAGTCTGGGCACGCACAGGTTCCGAACCGCTGAAAGCAACTTCCCAACTACTCAAATCAAGCTGGGAGCGCTGTTCGGGGGTAATCTTGTCAACACACAGATCGTAAGCAAAATTGGGTCCACCACTGGTAGTTGCTTTATATTTAGAAATAGCTTTTAACCAGTGAAAAGGCTTTTGTAGGAAAGTCTGTGGTGACATCAGTGTCACAGGAAAATCCCCATATAGGGGCTGTAGCACTCCACCAATTAACCCCATATCATGGTAGGGAGGAAGCCAGATGACACCGTGACTGTGAGGTTGATGCCCAAAACACTTGTTAATTAAAGCACAATTGTGCAGCAAATTACCATGACTCACCATCACTCCTTTCGGTGTCCCTGTAGAACCCGAGGTGTACTGGAGAAATGCCAGAGAGTGCATACTTATTTTTAAAGGCTGCAAATCTTGTGCAAAGTTGTTCGTAAGATTTTCGGTAGCTATGTAATGCAAAGCTGCTAGTTCTGGTTCTTGTTTTAAGCTGTGTTCAATATTGGTAAGAACAGATGTTGTTGTGAGGGCGAAACTAGCTTGGGCATCTTTCACAATAGCTTGCAGTCTTGTCATGCGCTGATTGCGGCGTGGTGGATACACGGGCACAGCAGTAACACCTGCGTACAGACACCCGAAAAAAGCCACAATGAATTCCAGTCCAGCCGGGTATAAAAGCAGCGCTCTTTCTCCAGTCGCTTTCATGCTTTGTAACTTTGCAGCAAGCGATCGCGCTTTTTGGTCTAATTCTTGATAAGTTAAACTAACTTCTTGTGTTTCTCCATCTACAAGAAAAGTATAAGCCAACTGATTTGGTTGATGGAGCACTCTTTTGCTCAACAGATCAATTAAAGTAGTTACACAGTTACGTGTTTTCATCTCGCGCTCCACTTCCATGGAAATGGTACTCTTGCCGGAACCACTGAGTCCTGTGAACCATGGAATACAATCTTGACCTTGTATAAGTCGCATCTAAAACTAAGAATGTATGTTTGTATTTTGGAAGAGTTTGGTAGACGTCATGTTAGGCAGTCCTCAGAAACTGAGCACGTACACCAGTCACTGCACCCTAATTCTGAACTAAAACAGTTGTCTGGGACATTTTAGCCTACATTTTCGTAATAAGTGTGGCTTAATTATGTATTTTTTGTAACGAGCGTTTTTGCTCTATAAATCACAATACATCATCAGTATATTGTTTTTCAAGTTTTATTAATTTTGTCAATAGTCCTTCAATAGGAGCTTGTTTTTAGATAGTGATGCCACTTAAGTGCAAATTTATTATTCTCTTTTCAGCAATTTTGATAGTCATACGTACTTTTAGTAGAGTGAGTATATTAGTTACTTTAGTACTTGGTAAAATATAATAACATCAAACTCAGTAGTAAAAATCCAAAAATTTACACTATCTTTACATGCATGCGTTGTGAAAAGTTCATAACTTGATTTTTCTGACGTTTATTTAGGGATAGAGTCCTATTTGTTGAAGCTAACTGTTGCATGACTATATTTGGTGTATCTGAAGTTACTTAATTTACATTAATTAACAGCATTTACTATGACTCATTTTGGCATCATCTGTCCACCCTTATTTGGACACCTTAATCCGATAACAGCGTTAGGGCGAGAACTGCAACGGCGTGGTGGTCATCAAGTCATAGTTTTAGGTATGCTGGAGGCTCAACCCAATACCCTAGGAGCGGGATTGGGATTTTGGGCGATGCCTACGGCGGGCTACGCCTACGCAGAATCTGAATATCCACCAGAGTTAATGGCACAAGTGTTTGTCCAGCTAGGGAAACTGAATGGACTTGCGGCATTACGTTACACTGTTAGTTTTTTTAAAGGTAAGAATTCAGGAGCCAGAATCCAGGAGTCAGAATCGTTAAAGAATCAGAAGAAATTTTGATGAAATGAATATACTAATAGTGATATAGCAATCCGATTTGATTCTTGAATCACTCGTAGAGACAGGGAACTCTTAACAGGGAACTCTTAACAGGGAAGAAGGAATAAAGGTGTACTGAGTTTTTTTCAAAAATCAAATAGGAGTCCTATATATTCCTTATCAATTCTGACTTCTGACCTCATTGGTGCTGAATTCTTTCTTTTAAAGAGTTAACTGCTCTATTCCTGTGAGATATTCCAGAAGCAATCAAAGAGACTGGTGTAGAAGATGCACCCCAACTGGAATTGCTGAAAAACCAATCTCACAATTACCCACGCCGGACTAAATACCATCTTGGAATCTTTGAGTAACGGTGTACCAATGGTCGCCATTCCTATTGCAAATGATCAACTGGAGGTGGCGGCGCGTATAGCTTGGGCTATTGAAAAACAATAATTGAAAGAAGAAGTCAGAAGTCGTGACGTCGGTCGTCAGAAATAAGATTTGAGAGAGGATTCAGACCCCTTCCAAATCAATTCCCTCCTGTAATTTCGGGTATTTTAGACCATATACTCAGGAGTCAAAAGTACAGGAGTATATATGTTTTCTATTCTTTTCTTCTAACTTCTGACTCCTGAGTTCTTTTTGATAAATTATTTAATCAGGTGAAATCATGATAGTAAACAGAGAACTTACTGCTGTCGAGCACAACATAGAAGTTTTAAACCGTTGTTCTGGTTCTTTTAATGTAGTAACGATTAGCCGTGTCAAAGGAGCTTTAAGTGAAGAAATACTTAGACAGGCTCTTGACTTAATTCAATTTCGCCATCCTCGTCTTAACTCTCGTATCGTTGAGACTTTAGATAGTCTTTGTTTTGAAGTTGGAGTAGGAAAAATTCCTTTACGTTTAATCTGTAAGCAGCATAGCGAACAGTGGCAAGAAGTAGTTTTGGAAGAATTAAACCAACCAATTGAGAGTGATAAAGGTCTAGCGCGAGCCGTATTAATTACTTTTCATGATGAAAATATAACTTATTTACTGACAATATTACATCATGCAATATCAGATGGACTGTCAAATGTTCAGCTGCATTCAGAAATCTTGACTTACTGTCAGAAAATAGCTGCTGGTAAAATAGAAGATGATATTCCTAGCTTACTTCCACTTCCTCCTCTTCAAGAATTGGTGCCGAAATCAATGTTGGGGAAAATAGCTGCAATAAAAGGTATTTTATCTTTGTTACGCTCTCAGTTAAAATTTCTTTTTTACCGTCATGAAACTCTCGATTTTGAGAAGTGCGTACCTATTGAATTACGACGTTGTGGTATGCTTCACAGAAGGCTAGATCAAGAAATCACTACACAGCTTTTAGAAGCTTGTAGAAAAGAAAAAACAACTGTACAATGTGCTTTATGTGCAGCGATGCTGTTTGCTGTAGCGAGAAAAATTAGAGCGAGAGTAGAGCAAACTTACGCCTTAGTTGTCGTTCGTATATCGATTTACGAAAACGTCTCAAACCAGAAGTAAATCACGAGAATTTAGGTATATTAGCTTCGTCCATCACCTCATTTCATACCTTAGATGTAAATACATCTTTTTGGAATTTAGCACGAGATGTCAGACAACAATTGGAAGTAGGTTTAAAAAGTGAAAATATCTTCCGTTTCCTGTTGATGCCTTGGAAGATTAACAAATCTTTTCTGTCTCGACTAAATAAAGCATCTGTAACTGTGGGTGTTACTAATATTGGTCGCATAGATATTTCTGATGATTATGGTTTATTTAAACTTGAAGAAATCAGTTTTGTACCAGGAAAAGCAGTTTTTGGAGGAGTTTTCACTACTGCTGTGACAACATTTAAAGGAACAATGCTTTTAAATTTTACGTTTTCTAAGCCTTCAATTAGTCAAGAAAGAAGCGAAACATTGGCAAACGATGTCATTTCTTGTATTGTCAATGCTTGTAACTCTCGGCTCAATGCCACATTTTCTTAATTTAGATAAAACTTTTGTGGGGGTGAGCATCTTGCCCAATCAAATTGTGCAAATTACAGTCGTTTTCACATGAATTGCCTTAACAGACTCTAAATCAAAGTGTTGAGTTATGGAAACCACATCATCTCGACTAACAGACTATCTCACTGTCTAGCGATACAGCCTCTGACAAGTTTAGAACACACCCTAAACGTTCGAGATAGTTAATTACTTTGGCAACGCTTTCCTCAACAGTTTCTTGTGCAGTGTAACAAACAATTTCTGGATTGAGAGGTTCTTCGTAAGGATCGTCAATTCCAGTAAAACCCTGAATTTTCCCTGATCGAGCCATAGCATAGAGTCCTTTTACATCTCGAGCCTCACAAACTTCCAGTGGTGCATTCACATATACTTCTATAAAATTCTCAGTCATCCTCCGCACCTCATCTCGAGTCGCCCGATAGGGACTGATAGCAGCTGTAATTGCAACAACTCCATTCCGGCTGAGCAAATTTGCAACAAATCCAATGCGCCGAACATTTGTGTCCCGGTCTTGCTTGCTATAGCCTAATTCTTTGCAAAGATGTTTTCTGATCACATCCCCATCTAAGAGTTCAACTAGACAGTTACGTGCTTTTAGCTCGTGCTCCACTCCCATGGAAATGGTAGTCTTGCCGGAACCACTGAGTCCTGTGAACCACAGAATACAACCTTTACCTTGTACAAGTCGCATCTAAAACTAAGAATGTATGTTTGTATGTTGGAAGAGTTTAATGCATCGACTGGAATTGAACAAAGAATTTATGTATTAAACTCCAAATTTTTGGACTGTAAATGGAGCGATACGCCTTTAGGCGTCAAGCTCCGCTTATCGCATTCGCCAAAATACCAAAAATGGGTTAAAAACATTATTTTCTTATAGTACAAACGTTCACCTTGAAAGGGTTGGTTCTAAATAAGACAAATCAAAAGTATGCTGTTGCTGCAACCAATCCTTTCCCAACACAATAGTGATGTGCGAGTCGAGGTAAGGAGTGCTTGGTACTTGAATTTCCCCAAATCCCAGGATACTGCGAATGACTTCGGCACTTGCGCTATCTGTTTGTTGGGCGACAATCTCAGTGACACTAGCAGGTTCACTCCAAGAGTTAGACACATAAACGTTGGAATAACCAGCTTGTTGCAGTGTTGTTATTAAACCTTGCAGACTGCTACTATCGCTATCAGTGGTATCTTGAATATCTATTTGCACAGTACTTGGGTCAGATGCTTGTGATGTCTGAGGAGGCTCTAAATCAAAGTGTTGAGTCATCACCGCAGTGATGCGATCGCTATCTGGAATCCAATAGCTAGCATCAAATTCCCCTTTTTCGCTATACCTACCTGGAACCATTAACATCTCTACATTTGAGCCATTGGTTTGCATTCCAAAGCCTGCGAGTGTCATCAATTCTTCAACCGTCAGATTAGTATCAATGTGGGATTGAATGACCTTGATAATTTCAGGTAATCGTCTTAGAGTGTTAGGATTGAAGGTTTGCTCCATAAGTGAGTGTATGACCATTTGCTGTCGCCCAACCCGACCAACATCCCCAAGCCCATCATTTCGGTATCGCAACAGCTGCAGTGCTTGGTCACCATTAAGATGCTGCTTCCCAGCCTTCAAATTAATGTATAAATGCTGGGAATCATCTCGGTACTTCATATCTTTTGGGACATCAACCGTCACTCCTCCCAAAGCATCTATCAACTTGCTAACTCCTAAAACGTTAATCCTCACATATCGGTCAATTCCCACTCCTCCCAACAATTGACTAACAGTCTTGGCGCTTAAAGCAAGTCCACCATCAACATTAGCGGCATTAATTTTTTTCATACCATGTCCCTCAATAGGAACACGGGTATCTCTGGGAATAGAAAGCATGACTATTTTTTTGTTTTGTGGATGAAATCTCAGCAAGAGCATGACATCTGAAAGACCATCAAAGGAGTTCACCTGGGGCAAGTATTTGAGATTTTTAGTTTCTTTAGCAGGACTTTGAATATCTGATGATAGTACACTCATTCCCATAACTAAAATATTTACGGGGCGAGTTAACTCGCTAAATTGTGGTCCCTGTCCGGAGATGCGATCGCTATCAAATACAGCCGCTTCCTTTGGATTTAAATCTGCTTGCATTAAAGGTTTACTGTTTAAAGAAACTGTCAACAGTCCTCCCACTGTTACTGAAACCATTGCAATCCCGGTCAAACCCAACCACAACCCTAGCCAACTTTTTGTGTTATTTTTGTAAAAATTATGATTTTCTGTCGCAGAAGTTTTTTGAACGGTCACAGGTTTCTTTGCATTCACTGATAAAATACCGATAATTTTATAGACTCAAAGCAGTTCATCAAACTATCTATGTCTACATTTTTATCGTTAACCGTCTTTTTTTCCTACTCTCTTGGGGTAGGAATGGGAGAAAAGTTAAAAATTTTAATTTATTTTAAAAAATAAATATATGACAGGCAGGGTAATTTTAATGGAAATACGGTTGTTTCGTACAGAAGATACCGAGCAAATAGCACAATTATTCCATAAAACAGTCCGTGAAGTCAACATCTGCGATTACTCAAACAATCAAGTCAAAGCGTGGGCACCAGATGATATTTACTTTAGAAACTGGTCAGAAGTTTGTTTAAACAAATTTACCTATGTTGCAGATGAAGAGGGAATGATTGTCGGTTTTGGAGAGCTAGAACCTAATGGTCATATTGATTGCTTTTACTGTCATAAGAACCATCAGCGTCGCGGGGTAGGTCGTCAAATCTATCAGGTCATTGAGGCAAAAGCATTTGAATTAGGGTTGGATTACATGTTTACTGAGGCGAGTATTACTGCAAAGCCATTTTTCCAGTATATGGGATTCTCAGTTGTGAAAGAACAACAAGTGAATCATCGGGGAGAAACTTTCACTAATTATGCAATGGAGAAGTTTTTAAGAAGTGTAGTGAGGGGTTAAGCCTGTTGCCAGAAATTTCTCAAATAGATACAGATAACCTGATAACCTCTAAGAGGATGTCTCAGAGATCTTAGTGAGATTTAGAAGAGGCTATCAAGCTATGACAGCCATTCAAGACCAGGTTATCCTGGTCACAGGTTCAACAGACGGTATCGGAAAGCAGACCGCTTATGACTTCGCCAAGATGGGAGCAACTGTCCTTTTGCACGGACGTAATCGAGAACGAGCAGAAGTCACACTGCAAGAGATTTTTGCTGCAACTGGGAACAACCGGCTGGAATACTATCTAGCAGACTTTTCATCGCTTACCGATGTGCGGCATTTGGCAGAAGCTGTGCGATTTAAACACCGTAGTCTAAATATTCTAATCAACAATGCAGGCATTGGTGCGGGTAATCTCACAAATAAACAGCGTGCATTGAGCCAGGATGGTTATGAGTTGAGGTTGGCAGTTAACTACCTTGCTCCGTTTTTGCTAACTCACCTATTGCTGCCTTGTTTACAGCAAGCCGTACCCTCACGGATTATTAATGTTGCCTCTGTTGGACAGCAGCCAATCGATTTTGAAAATGTCATGCAGGAGCAACAGTATAACCCTATGCAAGCTTATTGCCAAAGCAAAATAGCAGGTGTGATGTTTACCTTTGATTTGGCTGAGCAACTCAAAAACAAGGGGATCACCGTCAACTGCCTGAATCCTGGATCGCGTCTGAATACAAAGATGGTGCGTGAGATGTTTGGAGAGTATAGAGGTAGTGTACAGTCAGGCGCAGATGAAATCATATATGTTGCAACATCTCATGAGCTAGAAGGTGTGACAGGTAAGTATTTTGACCAAAAGCAGGAGGCTCAATCGATCGCGCAGGCATATGATCGCAAAGCCCGCCAAAAACTATGGCAACTGAGTAAATCGCTCTGCAATCTGTAAGCGTTAGTAAGCGAGTAATACTATGTTTCAGCCATAACAACATAAGTATTCTTTCCTTCACAAATCGAAATAATTCGGTAAAATTAGTTAAAACGGTTTTCACATTTGTAGAACTAAGGCGTCAGCAATCCCATGCAACTGAAAATCAGTGCATCTCGATTACCCATCGCACCACTACTCTTGATAGCCCCCTTTTTCCTTTGGGGTACAGCAATGGTGGCGATGAAAGGAGTGATACCCCACACGACACCATTATTTATGGCGGGAGTCCGTTTGATACCGGCTGGGGTGCTTATTCTGATAGCAGCAGCATTCATGGGTAGATCTCAACCCAAAGGTTGGGAAGCATGGTTGTGGATTACTTTATTTGCCTTGGTGGATGGAACACTGTTTCAAGGCTTTTTGGCAGAGGGATTACTCAGAACAAGTGCTGGGTTAGGATCTGTGATGATTGACTCTCAACCTTTGGTTGTGGCGTTGTTATCTTTGTGGTTATTTCAGGAACATATTGGTCTTTGGGGATGGTTAGGACTAGGATTGGGAATCACAGGCATTAGTTTGATTGGCTTGCCAGATGAGTGGATTCTGCATTTTCTAGACTCAGATACGATTATAGAGATATTGTCTGCAACATCCATACAACAACTGTTTACCAGCGGTGAGTGGTTGATGCTGCTAGCAGCGCTAAGTATGGCAGTGGGAACAGTATTGATCCGGTTTGTCAGTCGCTATGCTGACCCTGTCATGGCTACAGGATGGCATATGATTTTGGGTGGCTTGCCGTTGTGGGGGATTTCATCAATTGTAGAATCTGGACAGTTGCCGAACATTGTCCCGTCTGACTGGATCGCGTTGAGTTACGCCACGGTGTTTGGTAGTGCGATCGCCTACGGATTATTTTTCTATTTTGCTTCTAGCGGTAATCTCACCAGTCTCAGTTCCCTCACCTTCCTCACACCTGTATTTGCTTTGCTATTTGGCAATTTGTTACTGAAAGAAGTTCTCAGCCCAGTGCAGTGGGTAGGAGTCAGCCTGACTTTGGTTAGTATCTATCTCATCAACCAACGCGAAACCCTGTCAGGAGCAAGTAAGAAAGTTGTAAGAAGTGAAAAAACCATAACACAGCAACAACAAGTTTCAGAAGCGTCTGCAAATAAGATAAACAAAGTTACCTTACCTGTGAGAGAATCTGAACCAGAGATGTTGCCTTGAACAAGGTAGTGAAGAAATATAGCAGTTCTCAATTGAGTGTAATATAGATTGTTTGTAGGGGCACGGGTAACCTTTGCCTCTACCGTATACGTGTATTTTATGCAAGTGAGAATCGCTATATATAAAAAATAAATAACTGACTCAGGCACAACAATTACCAGTCATGTGCCTTAACTTTAGTATCGGTCAAAGTTTATTCAACTTGCAGCAAGCCAAGAAGACATTTGATATTTATGTAGCTTATAGTTATTGTGGTATCAATGGCTTCCAATGCACGTTTTGGCTGAGACTTGCGATATGAGGCTACGCTTTTCCTCAATTCTATTTATTGCTTGCCTTGCTTGCTTAGGATTCGACCAACATCCAGCAAGCACAGTTACACCTGACCCAGTTTTAAGAAATTTAGGACTTGCTCAAGCCAGCTCCAAAGACGCTGCTAAGCAGTCTACTCTTAAACTTGGTAGCACAGGTGCAGATGTGAAGTCGCTGCAAACCTTACTTAAAAAGTTAGGATACTACGATGGTAAGATAGATGGGCGGTATGGCATAACTACAAGCCTTGCTGTTACTAAATTTCAACGAGCAAAAGGTTTAACTGTAGACGGTATCTTTGGTAATACAACTAGACAGAGCCTTCAGACAGCAATAAGCAAGAAATTACCGCTTTCTCCTCTTGCGATTAGTTCTACCACTGAATCCACAATCAAGAAAGAGACAGAAACAGACATAGTTTGGTGGTTACTTGTAGGTATTGGTGTTTTGGGAAGTATTGGGGCATTGCTTTATATAGTCAGAAGAATCGAGAAGGGTACAAAAGTTGCAAAATACCCAAGAAATTATAGTCAGGTAAACACCAGTCCAGTTCCGCAAACAGTACAAAAGTTCCACGCAAAGAACGATGGACAGTCTCATAATACTGATGTCACTAGTACACAAGAAACAACGCTACCACCCTCTACACAATTGTTGCCAATGGAAACAACTTCTCGCCTTGCCAAAGTTAACATCATTGACCAATTGATAGAAGACTTACGCAGTTCTGATCCAACACAGCGACGTAAGGCGATCTGGGATTTGGGTCAAAAAGGTGATTCACGGGCAATTCAGCCGTTGGTTGATCTCATGGTGGATGCAGATTCTCAGCAACGCAGCTTGATTTTAGCTGCTTTAGCAGAAATTAGCACCCGCACACTTAAGCCAATGAACCGTGCTTTGGCAATTTCACTACAGGATGAAAGTCCACAAGTGCGACAAAATGCCATTCGCGACTTGACTCGCGTATATGACATGATGACTCAAATGAGCCAAATTTTATCTCATGCTCTGCGAGACTCTGATGCAGACGTGCAAGCAACAGCAAAATATGCTCTTTCACAGATGAATCGTATCCGTACTTTGCCTGGTGATGCAGGTGAGGAACAGAAGGATGCACACGGCGAGGAGTAGGAGAACGAGGAAAATTTTTAACAGTTATCAATTATCAATGGGCAATGGGAATTGGATTCTTAATTTTGAATTTTGAATTTTGAATTTTGAATTGTTTTGTTCCCTGTTCCCTGATAACTGTTCACTGTTCACTGAGTTAACCGTCTGGTAATTCGCCAAAGCGTTGACGATAGCGCTCAAGTAACTCTGCCATTTCTGCTGCTTGTTGTTGCGCTTGTTGAGCTACTTCTTCTGGTGTCTGATATCTCACGCCTCGTTCATCATACCAGTACAGCACCTCTAGTTCTAGTTCTCCATCAATATAGCTTCCTCTACCAATTCCCAAGCCAATTTCTGGCATCCACAAAGGTTCTCCAATTTGTAACTTATATTCTCCATTAACTAAGCGATAAACTTCTAATGGCTGATGTTGGTCACGTCGCCAATATTCAGGATTGTAGATAACATAATATAAAACACCCAAGCGAGCATAGATCGACATTTTCTTATCATATTCGCCGCCGTAGGTGAGGGAGACAATTTCTAAAGCAAAAATAGGGACAACATCGTTTTCTTCCCAAAGAACATAGCTTTTGCGTAAAACATTTCCTTTAAATCGCTCTACTCCTAAACTTAAAAAACCATCTGGCACAACTGGTACAAGATGACTTACACCTGTTGTGTGATAAATTGCCATATCGACTCCAAAAAACCAATCTAAGCGATTAGCCCAGATAAACTTGAGCAAGAATAATAATAAATTAGGGATAAAATTTTGATTTTCGTTATCCACAGGAGTGTCATCTGAACAAGGTAGTTCAGCACTGCTTGGTAATTTAGATATAGGGTCGTAGTTTACCATGAAACGTTTCCTTACTCGATTTAAATTAATTTAAAAGTTGATCAACTACACTTTTTTCTATAAAAAGCTGCTATTTTTAATTTCTTTTAATTATATATAGCAGTCCTATTTGAGTTGTAAAAATTATCAACTGCCAAGACGCCTTCGCCCAAAGGGCGACGCCAGAGGCGTTGGCGCAAGCCTGTCCGCAGGACTTACAAAGCAGCGTCTCCGCCAGGAGAAGAGCGCCAAGAAAAGAGAGAAGAGAGAATTTTACAAATGATTTAGGATTGCTATATAAGGACTCAGCGATCGCTCTGCGCCATCGCACCACATCCACAAAACCAGTGATAAAGACAATAAGCTGTGCAAGTCCGACAAATACGTAGAGAAAGCAACTATTTAAATTTCCAACGCGATACGCATGATTGCGTCTGCGCTTTGCGCGATCGCCCACAAAAAAATACCCCGCCTCCAAATCGCAGCTCTTTCAAATCACTTGCTACTGTGTCAATGTTTTGAGTCATGAAGCGATCGCCTACGGCAGAGCTACGCTCCACGCCTTCAGCAACACAACTATATCACTACCAGAAGCGATCACATTCCAACCCGGTAAGATTTTGTTAAGAAGAAACAGAACAACGTTAAAAAATGTCACAGGCACATCAAAATGTTCCGCAAGTCTTTTCCTGCAAAATGAATGAAGTAGGTTGGCTGTTTTTGCGGAATGATTAAATATGACTGCTGCTTCTAAATCTTTGAAATTACTCTTTGTCTCCACACCCGTAGGACCACTCGGTACTGGACTTGGCGGTGGTGTGGAATTAACCTTGCATAACACTGCTCAAGAAATGATCCGACGCGGTCATAAATTGCAAATAGTTGCTCCTTCTGATTCTACATGGGATTCTTTACCTGTTGTACAAATTCCCGGTAATTTACAAATCGTTGCTCAGAGTCAGGAACGCACAGCCCCTATTACTATGCCAGAAAATTCTGTGTTGGCGAATATGTGGGATTATGCTCGTCAAGTTCAACAAGAGTACGACCTGATTGTCAACTTTGCTTATGATTGGTTACCGTTCTACTTAACACCTTTTTTTCGATGTCCCATTGCCCACTTAGTTAGCATGGGTTCACTCAGTGACGCTTTAGACCAAATTATCAGACAAGTTGCCAAGCAGTTTCCTGGTACGATTGGTTTTCATAGTTTCGCACAAGCTGCCACTTTTGTTCTTGACCAACAGTTTTTTTATTTGAGTAATGGAATTGATATCTCACTGTATGAGTTTTGTGCTCAACCAAAGCAACAATTAGCCTGGGTAGGTCGAATTTCCCCAGAGAAAGGTTTGGAAGATGCGGTGTTTGTGGCACAAATGACTAACATCCCGCTGAAAATTATGGGGAAACTCCAAGATGAATTATACTGGCAGCAGATTTGCAAGGATTACCCAAATGCACCTATTGAATATTTAGGATTTCTATCAACTTCCCAAATGCAGCAAGTTGTGCGACAATGTCGGGCATTGTTGATGACACACCGTTGGGTGGAAGCATTTGGAAATGTAGCAATAGAAGCACTTGCCTGTGGAGTTCCCGTGATTTCTTACTGGCGTGGTGGTCCAGCAGAAATCATCAAAAATGGGAAAATGGGTTTCTTGGTAGAACCTGATAGTGTTCCTGGGCTGGTTAACGCTATTTCCCGCTTGGATGAAATCAACCGTCAAACCTGTCGTACCTCAGCAGAAACTGAATTTTCTCTGGAAGCTTTGGGCGATCGCTTTGAACAATGGTTTATGAAAATTTTAGACTTTTGAGTGAATGAGTCAAATTTTTGCTCTGATATTGGATTTTTGCACGGTTAAGAAGATATAAATAGCGAATACTCAATCAATATTTTGTATTGTTGTTCTTAAACAAGATTATTGATGCAATCTAAAATCCAAAATCTCAAATCTAAAATTGTTCCTCCACCTCTCAAGCCTGGTGACTTACTACAAGTGATTGCTCCTAGTGGTGCTTTGCGAGAATTTGAGGCTTTCCAAAAAGGGGTGGAAATTTGGCGATCGCGTGGCTATCGAGTAGAACTCTATCCAGAGATAGAAGACAAATGGGGATATTTAGCAGGTAAAGATGAACACAGGCGCGATCGGCTAACAACAGCATGGAAAGAGCGAGAGTGTCGTGGTATTCTCTGTGCTAGAGGTGGTTTCGGTAGTACCCGCATCTTGGAAAATTGGTCCTGGGAAATGGAGGGGATGAGGAAGCAGGGGAAACAGGGGAAGCAGGGGAAGAAAGAGTTAACGGACAATTATTTCTTTCCTCCTCATCCCCCTCATCCTTCCTACTCCTCACTCCCCACTCCCAAGTGGCTTATTGGTTTTTCTGACATCACCGCGCTTTTGTGGAGTCTTTACACAGTAGGAATTTCTGGCGTTCATGCTCCGGTACTCACAACTCTTGCTTCAGAACCAGATTGGTCAATTCAAAGGTTATTTGATTTGGTGGAAGGTCGTCCTCTTGCACCTTTAAAAGGTTGTGGTTGGGGTGGAGGTGTGATTACTGGTATCCTGTTACCAGGTAATCTTACGGTAGCAACTCATTTGCTTGGTACGCCAATGCTACCAGATATGGATGGTGTGATTTTGGCGTTGGAGGATGTGACAGAAGCTCCCTACCGCATTGATAGAATGCTCACACAGTGGCGGATGAGTGGTGCTTTATCAAAAGTTCGTGGAATTGCACTAGGTAGCTTTAGCCGTTGTGAACCGCCGCCAAATGTTCCTAGCTTTAGTGTTGAGGAAGTATTGCGCGATCGCTTGGGTGATTTGGGTATTCCTATTGTTTCAAACTTGCCTTTTGGTCATGAAGCTCCCAATGCGGCTTTACCTGTAGGAGTCCCAGTTCACTTAGATGCAGACAACGGTATTTTGAGCATATTTTGAGAGATTGACATCCTCGCCGGCTTAGCTAATTCCGGTAAATCTCCAATAGCTTTTGCTACAAGCGCGGTAGTTGTCATGAATGCTCAAATGAGAAAGCAAATAGGCATTTTGAGAAAGCAATCAGCCAATTTGCTTACGGAAAACACCAAAATGAATGCGTGAACTACTCAAATGAGAAAGCAAACGAGCATTTTGAGAAAGCAATCAGCTATTTTGCTTACGGAAAACACCAAAATGAATGCGTGAACTACTCAAATGAGAAAGCAAACGAGCATTTTGAGAAAGCAATCAGCTATTTTGCTGATTGAACTTTCGCATCTGAGCTAGCGATCGCTACTTGCTCCAAAATATTTTGACCAATTGTATCATCTTTTGATTCTGAGTTCTGCGTTCTGACAACTGAGTTCTTCTTCAATGTACAATAAAAGCGGATGATGGGACTCGAACCCACGACATTCAGCTTGGGAAGCTGACGTTCTACCACTGAACTACACCCGCAAATAGCAGATATCCAAAATAAGGTTATCGGCTATTATATCATTATTTGTGCATTTTAATTAGCAGGTGGTAGATTTACGACTCCATTCTCTCGGACAATCTTACGTCTGTGTTTCTTGCCAAAGCCATATTTTGCTACATCTATAATCCAGCATTGGAAGTTGTCAACGTAAGAGAACAGTACTGGTACTACCACGAGTGTCAGTAGGGTGGAAGTTGTAAAACCTCCGAGAATGGTGATGCCCATCGACTGGCGAACTTCCGCACCTGCGCCAATTCCTAATGCAAGGGGAAGGGTACCCGCGATCGTTGCGAAAGAAGTCATCAGAATTGGACGTAAACGAGACACTCCAGATTCTATCAACGCCTGACGTTGGGTTTTGCCTTCCTCAAGGTTAATAATCGTGTAATCCACCAAGAGAATAGAGTTTTTCGTCACAATCCCCATCAACAACACGATACCAATCAAAGCGTATATTCCTAAAGCTTTTTGTGCTAGCATCAAGGCTATCAGTGCGCCACCCAAACAGAAAGGTAACGCTGCCATAATCGTTAGGGGATGGAGAAAGTTGTTATATAACAGGACGAGAATAGCATAAATACACATGAGTGCGAGTGCCAGTGCGCCCCCAAAGCGACTGAATATGTCAGACATAATCTTGGCATCACCTGAGTTTTGCAGCTTGACTTCTGGCGGCAAGTTTTGCAAGGCTGGGATCTGGTTTACGACTTTAAGTGCATCCCCTAAAGAAATGCCTTGCAAGTTTGCTTCCAAGGAAACTTGACGGGAACGGTCATAGCGATTGATGGTTGCAGGACCACTGCCAAAACGGATATCTGCAACTGCCACAAGGGGAACCAAGTTACCATTTTGATTAGGAACTTGGAGATTTTCAATCGTATTAATGTTTTGACGCGCTTTCGGGTCAATTTGCACGCGAATGGGGATTTGGCGGTCAGGAAGATTATATTTCGCCAAATTTGCATCGTTATCTCCTATTGTGGCAAGGGAGGCTGTACGAGCAATTGATTGCACCGTTACCCCCAAATCTGCTGCCCGTTGTGGATCGGGAATGACCAAAATTTCTGGTTTCACCAAACTCGCACTAGAAGACACTTCCACCAGTCCGGATACCGTCCTCATCTGCTTTTCGAGTGCATCTGCTGCTTGATTCAACGCTTCGGGGTTATCACTCCGTAGGAGTATCGTTAAATCCTTACGACCACCAACAGAACCCGCACTTTGGAAACTAATTCTTGCTCCGGGAATTTGCTCAAACAGAGAACGTACTTTTTGCTCAAACTCTAGTTGAGAAATTTTTCGCCCTTCTTCTTTTGATTTGAGTTTAACACTGAGCGTTGCAGAGTTGATCTCTTCTGTGGCTAGTACGCTGACGACATTAGGATTTTGCTTAACAAAATTTGTCGCTTGAGTAACGACCTTGTTGGTATCTTCCAAGGTAGAACCCGGTGGAAGTTCTATAGAAATAACGGAAATTCCAATGTCACTACTATCTACTAACCCTTTGGGAATCAAAGGAACAAGCATTAAACTGGCAACGAAGAAAGCAACAGCAATACCCAAAGTCGTCAACTTGTGACGTAACGCCCATTTAAGGAGGGATTTATAAGGTTGAAAGCGGCGACGGGAGTAGGACAAGGGGAGAGGGGGAGGGGGGGAGAGGGGGAAAAATTTTCCATTTTCTCCTTGTCCCTTTGGCTGCTTATCCTTGAGTAAATACGCGCCCATCATTGGCGTAATCATTCGCGCCACCAAGGTTGAGAAAATGGTGGAAACGGCAACAGTCACACCAAAGGGTTGGAAAAATTGACCAGGAACACCACCCATAAAAGCAACGGGCAGAAACACAGCAATAATCGTTGCTGCACTGGCTATCACTGCCAAACCCACTTCATCAGACGAGTCAAAAGCAGCTTGCCAAGCAGATTTCCCCATTGCCATGTGCCGTTCCATGTTTTCAATTTCTACAACGGCATCATCCACTAAGTTACCCACTGCTAGTGCTAATGCCAACAAGGTCATGTTATTGAGGGTGTAACCTAAGGCATACTGCACGGCAAAGGTAGGAATCATCGACAGTGGTAACGCAACTGCTGTAATTAATGTTGCTCGCCAGTCACGTAAAAACAAGAGAATCACTATTACTGCTAGCACCGAAGCCTGAATTAACTCATCTATAGTGCCTTGGTAAGATTTTTGGACAAAAGTTGCTCTGGTAAAAATTAATTCCAGCTTGACATCTGGAGGAAGTGTTTTTTGCAGTTGTTCTACCGCTACTTTCACTCCTTCTTCCACCGTCACCAGAACGCTACCAGTGCTACGTAACACCTGGAAAGCCACCACAGGCTGGTTATTCAGTCGTGCACTTTGGCGCACTTCAGCAAAACTATCCTCTACGGTACCTAAGCTAGATAAGGAGGCAGAACCACCGTTAGGTAAGACGATTTCATAGTTTTTTAAAATCTTTACATTTGCAGCGCTGCCAAGGGTACGGATACTTTGTTCGCTACCGCCGATTTGGGCACGTCCGCCAGGTAAGTTAATGTTAGAAGCCCGTATTTGGTCGTTGACTTGGGTAGCAGTGATGCCTAGGGATTGTAAACGATCTGCACTGAGGTTGATTCGGATTTCTCGGTTCACACCTCCCACACGCTTAACTTGTGCCACTCCTTTGACAGCTAATAAAGCGCGGCTAATGGTTTGGTCAACGATGTTACTTAATTCCTCTACAGAACGTTTGTCAGATTTCACCACGTAGGTCATTATCGGACCCCCGGAAAATTCTATGCGTTGCACAATTGGGTCGTTAATGTCCTGTGGAAGGTTCTGGCGAATTTGTGCTATTGCGTTACGAACATCATTAGTGGCGCGATCGGTGTTTGTTCCCAACACAAAATTTATCGTGGTTGTCGAGACGCCATCGGTAACTGTTGAGCGAAGTTCATCGATATTACCCAACCCAGCAACAGCATCTTCAATTTTTTTTGTGACTTGGAACTCTAGTTCCGCAGGACCTGCTCCTGGTTGTGTCACTCTAACCTCGACTGTTGGAACATCAATATTTGGGTTCGTATCAATTCCCAAGGAAAGAAAGGAAAACCAACCCAATACAGTCAAAATTAAAAATAAAAGTATTGTTGGAACAGGTTTTTTGATCGACCAAGCTGAAATATTGGAGGACATGCAATCAGTTATGAGTTATGAATTAAGAATCAAAAGTTCAGAGTTGCTATTGACTAGTGACTAGTGACTAGTGACTATTGACTATTGACAACTCGTACTTTTTCACCATCTTTGAGATATCCAGCACCGTCAACGACTACACGTAGACGATAGTAAGGTACTTGCTGTGAGGTATTGCCCAGTTGCAATCCACTTTTTATTTCCACTCTGCCACCAACAAGAATTTCTCCTAGTTCTACTTTCTGAGCGCGAACTGTGTCTACACCCGATAGGATGAAGACAATCGCACTCCCATCTGGTTGAGGCAGCACAGCTTTTTGGGGTACTGCTAAACCTGTTGTGATTACAGTAGTAATCGCAGCACGAGCAAACATTCCTGGTTTCAGTAAACTTGTTGCTGGTAAGTCGATTTTTACCGTCGCCTCACGTTTTTGCTGATTTACCAGAGGTTCTATCTCTCTAACTCGTCCTTGCAACTTCACGCGGTTATCAACATCAGAGGTAACTTGCACAGATGCACCAGCTTTGACCTGTGTCAACTGAACTTCAGGAACCTGTGCCTGCAACTCCAGTTTCCCATCCTGAATAATCGAAAATAGCTTTTGTGTCCCACCAACTACAGTCGTTATCTGTGTTTGCGGTGGTACACCCGTGACATCTCCCACTCTTGCCAGTTTCTCCGCCACAACACCCGAAACTGAAGCACGAACTAATGTTTGTCTCAGCTGAGTTTTCAGTTGTTCCATCTTGGCGGTACTACTTTTGACACTTGCTTGGGCACTACCAATATTTGCTTGGGCAATCTTGACACTTGCTTGGGCACTACCAATATTCGCTTGAGCACTACTAACATTAGCTTCGGCGCTCTTGATATTTGCTTGGGCAAGGCGCACTGCTTCTGTTGCTGTGGCTAAATTTGTGGTAGCAGTATCCAACTGTTGTTGGCTAATCGCTCCTTGAGATACAAGTCCTTGAGTGCGTTGGAAATTGATTTGCGCCTCTCGTAACTTAGCTTGCGCTTGAGCCAAATCTGCTTGTTTTTGCTGGACGATCGCCTGATTTGATACCACAGATGCCTGAGAGGAAGTCATAACTGCTTGCTTTGAAGCAACATCTGCCTGCTTTGAAGTGACATCTGCCTGCTTTGCTTCCACATCCGCTTTTGCTTGCCTAATTTGGTCTTGCAGTAAAGAATCATCCAGCACAGCCATCACTTGACCTGCTTTGACAAAATCTCCTACATTGACAAGAATTTTTTTGATCTGCAAGCCGTTCGCTTGAGGCAAAACTGGAGTCAAATCGCGTGCTGCAACAGTCCCTGTTGTGCTAAGGGTTTGCGCAACACGAGTCGTTTCTACAGGGGCGACGGTGACTGTCATCGTCGGTGCAGCTTTTTGTGCTGGTTGATTTTCAGCCACTGTCATTTTTTCAGATACACGGTGATTCAGTACACGCATGACTCCAAAGGCAATACCACCTCCCAAGACAATACCAATGAACAGTGGTATCAGCCATGAATGTTGCTTTCTATACACTCTTTTTTTCTGCCAGTTAGCATCTTCATCAAATGCCACTGGTTCTTGCACCTCTAGTTCTGAAAAACTTTCCTCTCCCACAGTTATGCCTCCACTCTCCCAACCACCATTAGGCAGTTGTGCTTAAGAAAGTTTGAAATTGATACTGTACATTAACTATGACGTATTTTTATGACGCAGGTTCTAACATTCCTCAAATCTACCCATGACTTTCGTCATGATTTTACCAAGATAGGGCATTCGTGAGAGGTTAAAGTAATTGCACTTTTGTCAAGAGGGTACGGGAAAAGGGGATAAATCCAATTTGGAGACTGGCTTTCGCAGCGTTTTGACTACTCCTAAATCAACCTCTCATGGATGAAGATAGGGAGAAGCTTCCTTGATAGGATGAACAGTTATAAGGAATTATTTGCCTTGTTCTAAGTACTCCAACAACCACCAAAAGTATGCAAATTTGAGATAAAGCGATGATAAATAATTTGGTATACAACTGAGTCACTAATATGTTTAATGCAACTGAAATCTTGATTGATGCGTTTGTAGCTCAAATCCGCGAAGGCTACCGTCGTACCTATGGCTGTTTCAAAAACGATTATCGAGATATTATAGCTTGGGCAGGTAACATGGCATTAGAAAATATTGCTAATAGTGATGCCCTTTATCATAATGTAGAACATTCTATTCTAGTCACTTTGGTTGGACAAGAAATTTTACGCGGCAAACATATCCGTGAAGGAGGTGTTTCTAGTGAAGACTGGTTACATTTCATTATATCCTTAGTGTGTCACGATATTGGTTATGTCAAAGGAGTTTGCCGACAAGATCGAGAGGACGAAGATTTGTACGCCACTGGTAAAGATGGGAACATGATTCCTCTACCTCCTGGAGCTTCTGATGCTAGTCTCACACCGTATCATGTTGATCGAGCAAAACTCTTTATTGATGAGCGTTTTGGCGGTCACAAATTGATAGATTCAGAGGTGATTAAGAGCAATATTGAATTGACTCGCTTTCCAGTACCAGCTGCAGAAGACCACCAAGAGACAAATAATTTTGCAGGTTTAGTGCGTGCTGCTGATTTGATTGGACAATTGAGTGACCCGCGTTACTTAAAGAAGATTACCTCTTTATTCTACGAGTTTGAAGAGACTGGAACGAATAAGGTGTTGGGTTATCAAAACCCTGGCGACTTACGCAAGAACTATGCCAAGTTCTACTGGAATGTTGTTTATCCTTATACCAAGGATGGATTGCGCTACCTTTCGCTAACACAGCAAGGAAAGCAAATTATTGCTAATCTCTACTCAAACGTATTTGTTGTAGAACACGAAAAACCTCAGGAAGAACCCTTGTATCTCGTTGAAAAACTCCGTGCTTAAAGATGAATAATTATAAATTGACATATCAGCCAGTGCTAGTAGGTTTTGTCAGCGTTGAAGATATTGAGCGCTGGCAAAAAATGCAAAAACTTTTAGAAGTAGAACGAATGCACCACTATAATTTATAATTCATAATTTACAGCTTATAACTTGTAACTCTTATGAATTGGTGGCATCGACTCAAGAAAAATCCTTTGGCAAGATTTGGGGCTATTCTACTCTTAGTTTTCTATGTGGCGGTTATTGCAGCTGACTTTGTTGCCCCTTACAACCCTTACGCTTCACAACAAAATGGTTCTCTATTACCACCAACTCGTGTTTACTGGGTTTCTAAACAGTCAGGACAGTTTATTGGTCCTCACATTTATCCAACAACTCAGGGAGACACAAATATAGAAACGGGCGATCGCCAAATCATTGTAGATTATAAAAAGTCAAATCCCTTGAGGTTGTTTGTCAAAGGACCAGAATATCGTCTGTTTCAGCTGAATTTACCTTTACCTCCAAAATGGGACGAGGTAGAAATATTTGGTGGTATCCCGCTAAACATACATTTGTTTGGTGCTGTCGGTGACGCAAAGTATAACCTTTTAGGTACAGATGACCAAGGTCGAGATCAACTCAGTCGCTTGCTGCATGGTGGTCGTATAAGTCTATTCATCGGTATTATCGGAGTTGCCCTGACTTTTCCCTTAGGGATGTTGGTTGGAGGAATTTCTGGCTATTTCGGTGGCTGGACTGACAGCATTATTATGCGCCTCAGCGAAGTGCTCATGACTTTTCCTAGTATTTATCTTTTGGTAACCTTGGGTGCTGTATTACCGCCAGGGTTATCCAGTACAGAACGTTTTTTGCTGATTATTGCGATTACTTCGTTCATCAGCTGGGCTGGATTAGCACGAGTCATTCGTGGACAAGTCCTCTCCATTAAAGAGCGGGAATACGTTCAAGCAGCAAAAGCGATGGGTGGCAATCCGTTATACATTATCATCCGTCACGTATTACCGCAAACCGCTACTTATATAATTATCTCTGCTACGCTTGCCGTTCCTAGCTTTATTGCAGCAGAAGCGATACTCAGTCTCATTGGATTAGGAATTCAACAACCAGATCCTTCATGGGGTAATATGTTATCTCTTGCGACCAACGCTTCAATTTTAGTATTGCAACCTTGGCTGATCTGGCCTCCAGCTGTGTTGATTATTCTCACGGTGTTGGCTTTCAACCTGCTGGGTGATGGGCTAAGGGATGCGTTAGATCCGCGCAGTTTGCAGAGGTAGGGAGTATTCCCAAGTTATCAAAAGGGGTATAAGGAGGTAAGGGTATAGGGGTGTAGGGGAACCCCATCATTAACAATTCAAAATTCAAAGTTCAAAATTCAAAATTCAAAAAACTCTTTATTTTGAATTTTGAAATTCCCGTAAGCGCAAAGCGTGCTCGCTTTGCGCTTACGGAACTAAGTATCCCATCTCTTACACCCCTACACCCCTACATCCGCCGCTTGTGGTGAGTGTAGGCAATACGGTTCGGATAAGCACGCTTGACACAAACCCGGTTTCTTTAAGAAACCGGGTTTCTGACGCAGCGCATTTGATGTTTAATTATGTCTTCCTACTTAATGCACAGTCCTAATTGGTTGTGTGTCGTCAATATCCGGACTGCGTAAATTCTCCACCAGCGCCTGAATTTCTGCTGGAGGAGGTGCTGTCAGACGTGATACCACAAGGGTAACAATTAAGTTTAGCACCATACCCACAGTACCAATTCCTTCAGCAGAAACCCCAAAGAACCAAGGTGGCATACCCCCGAACTTAACGCCTACAATGTATGCGCAGGTGAAGATTAAACCTGTCAGCATACCAGCGATCGCTCCTTCTTTATTGGTACGTTTGTCGAAGATCCCAAGGAAGATAACTGGGAAGAAGCTAGAGGCGGCTAATCCAAAGGCAAAAGCCACAACCTCACCGACAAACCCTGGTGGATTCACCCCAAAGTATCCAGCCACAACAAGGGACAAACCTACCATCAAACGTCCGACAAATAGCCGTTTTTGTTCTGATGCTCCCGGATCAACGATGCGGTAGTAGACATCGTGAGCTATGGAACTAGAAATGACCAGTAATAGCCCTGATGCTGTAGACAAAGCGGCTGCCAATCCACCAGCCGCTACCAAAGCAATGACCCAAGGAGCCAGTTTAGCAATTTCTGGAGTCGCAAGTACAATGATGTCTCGGTCAATCGTAATCTCATTCGTGTCTTTTTTTGGAGTTAACTGTAGCCGTCCGTCACCGTTTTTATCTTCAAAGGTCAGTAGTTTAGTGTGTTCCCACTTGTTTGCCCAGTCTAACTGCCGCACTTCCTCAACTGTATGATTGTGTAAGGAATTAATCAAGTTGTAACGGGCAAACATGGAGAGGGCTGGAGCTGTAGTATACAAAATGGCGATGAATAACAGTGCCCAACCAGCAGAAAACCGAGCGGAACGCACGTCCGGAACTGTATAAAAGCGTACAATTACATGGGGTAATCCGGCGGTCCCCACCATCAAGGCAATAGTGACGAACAGCACATCTAGCATGGGCTTGTTGACAAATGCTTGAGTATACTCTGCAAACCCAAGGTCAACCTGAATTTGGTTGAGCTTGTCAGTAATGTCACTAAAAGTAAATGCAAACTGGGGAATGGGGTTACCTGTGAGCAATACAGCAATTGCGATCGCTGGAATCAGGTAAGCAATAATTAAGATGACGTACTGTGCTACCTGTGTCCAAGTGATGCCTTTCATACCGCCCAGCACAGCAAAAAAGCCCACAATGACCATACCGATGATGACGCCTGTGTTAATATCTACCTGTAGGAAGCGGCTGAAAACAATGCCGACACCCCGCATTTGTCCAGCAACATAGGTTAGGGAGACAAAAATGGCTGCCACAACTGCTACCAGACGGGCTATGTTGGAGTAGTAGCGATCGCCCACAAAATCGGGCACTGTGTACTTACCAAACTTGCGGAGGTAAGGAGCCAGCAAAAGTGCCAGCAGTACGTAACCTCCAGTCCAACCCATCAAATAAATAGAGCCGTCGTAGCCCATAAAACTAATCAGCCCCGCCATTGAAATGAAAGAGGCTGCAGACATCCAATCAGCAGCAGTCGCAGCGCCATTCGCAATAGAGGGAATTCCTTGATCCGCTACAAAAAAGCCCTTACTATCTTTGACTCGTGATTGCCAACCAATGTAGAGGTATACCAGAAAGGAAAGTCCAACTATTAAAATAGTCCAAATTTCAACTGACACAGCTTTTCCTCACCTTCTAATATTGTACTTGCGGTCTAACTTGTCCATTTGAAAGGCGTAGATGAAAATCAACACCACAAAAATCAGAATTGAACCCTGCTGTGCCATCCAAAAGCCAAAGGGTACGCCGAAAAAACGTACAGCATTTAATGGTTGTACCAGCAAAATACTAAAAACGAGAGACACTAGCGCCCAAACTATTAAAAGGTTACGAATTAAAGCAGTGTTTGCACGCCAATAAGAGCGACTCTTTTCGTGATCCATTTTTTAAGTAAATACATGGAAAATGTAACAAGAATACTAGCAGAAGTGGGAGTTAGGGTCTAGAAAAGTTCAAAATTCAAAATTATTTTTTGGAATTTATAATTTTGTATCTTGAATTGTCAAAACCTCATACTCTGTACCCAGAGCAAACGCATCTTAATTAGTCTTGACAAAAATCTGAATTAGTATATCTATAACTTACGCATTGACAAAAGTTTGATTGTGTGATTATTACCATAATAGACATAAATCACCTCAACTTTGTCGGAGTTTTGAACCTAGAGGACATAAACCCAGGTTATGAATTGTCATTGCGAACGGAGCGAAGCGCAGTGAAGCAATCCCAGAAGTTTGCGATTGCTTCTCTTCTCCTGTCGGAGACGCGCAAGGGACGAGACGCTGCGCGTAAGCGCAGCCTGCGCTTTGCGCTTACGCTCCATTTCATTCCGCTCGCAATGACAAAATATGTTTTTACACATTTGGGATGCTCCCGTAACGCAAGTCTGTTTTTGATAACGTCAAGACGGAAGCTTCTACAGACTGCGCAAAACACGGAAACGTTAATACCGTTTCTATATGAAAATGCATAGAAAGAACCCCACCGCCTGCGGCACCTCCCCTTGCTAAGGGGAGGTTAGGAGGGGTAAAAATAATGTGCAGCTTCACAGAGAATTGGTATAAGGCAGAAGTTACTACAAGAAAGACAGAAGTTGCTATAGGGAAGGCGGAAGTTGCTATAGGGAAGGCGGAAGTTGCTATAGGGAAGGCGGAAGTTGCTACAGGGAAGGCAAAACTTATTAACTTTTCTCCCCTTTCTTTTCCTGCTTTCGTAAAAATATGGTTTCAAATTTCATCTGACGAGAGTATTAACATCTTTACAACACCTCCCTACCCAATACTGCTCGGATAAGCAAAAATTAGAAACCCGGTTTCTTAAAGAAACCGGGTTTCTGGCACCTCAACTATTCTTAACCGAGCAGTATTGCCTCCCTACCGACTTGAAGTTTGGCTTCAAAGCAAGTTACTTACGTTTAGTGAACAGCCAT
This sequence comes from Iphinoe sp. HA4291-MV1, assembly GCA_019359415.1. Classification (GTDB taxonomy): domain Bacteria; phylum Cyanobacteriota; class Cyanobacteriia; order Cyanobacteriales; family Nostocaceae; genus Brasilonema. The sequence goes on from JAHHHH010000001.1 coordinate 227,435, forward strand.
CCCAAAATGATGAACCCTAAAGTAGCGACAATACTCAAAAACAAGGATGCATAAAATGGATGGGGTGGGTTGTTGGGAGATATCGCAGTTAGGGGTTGGTTGATTTTGTCAATATTTTGGACGACTACACCAGAAACAATTGCACCGCCACCAAAGCCTATTCCTAATACTTGAATTGTACGTTCTAAAGAGCGATCGCTCTCGGCTTGCTATGTTTCTACAATACCTCGGATAGTGTCAACAATCTGTCCAAATAATTCTTGAGCAGGAGAAAGATAATTAATATCTGTTTGTATTTGTTCCTGAAATTTTTTACAGTCTTTGTTTAGAAAATTATGCCATAATTGAGGACTATTCCCACCGCCAATAGCTGTGATTTCATCCAAGCAAGTTTTGTAATTAGTAATATTTGTGTTAATGCTCATTTGATGCGTTTGTAAATCTTGAAGACATCTTGTGTAATCAAGTTTGTTCTGAGGTATTTCTGCCAGTAATTTTTTTAAGTCAGATATTGGTGTTTGGGTTTTAGATATCAGGTTGTTAAATTCTTGGATCTTTTTTTCTAAATAACTGTAAATTGCTCTAGCTTCTCCATAGCGTTGACGTGCTTGATGATAAATATAAAGGATTTTATGGTACGAGCAAAGTAAATTGAGCAACCAGTCATAAGCATTTTCGGCAAGCTGTATCGTGGGAGACTGACTATTATTGATAACTATGAAAATCTGACATTGTTTAGTAGGGTTCTCTGGTTCACTAGGGTTAGTTGCTTGGTATTCAAATAACAGACTTCCAAAAAGTTCTCCCTGATTTATCTGCACAGGGTTTAAATTTGTGCTTGCAACTAAAGCGGTTGCAAACTTATTAGCCAGTACATTACAGTTTTCATTTGGATCTACTTCACCGTAAATCCATAAAGTTTGTCCTAAAGATGCTTGAATATGAGATGGTAGTAAGCAACTTGGGTGAAAATGTTGCAGTTGTGGGACATCAATCGAGATGTTTGGTGATTCTGGCGAAAGAGTGAAATCAGCTACGTAGGTGTCATTCAGTAAAAAAGGTTGAAGATTAGCATTAATTTTAAAACCATCTGTTGTTGCGAGACTCCCTAAATCTAAATCTCCAACATCCGTTAACCATTCGGTTTGTCTTCCTTGCTCGCGCTTGGGTTGGTATACACCATTTTGATAGCAAATTAATTTTGCTCGTAAATCCTTCAATCCAACCAAAAGAAGAGAATGTTCACCCAATTTTGCGAGATTTTCCCATAAGAGATTAGCATCTACAACCACTTCTCCAGGAGCATCAGTGAGAGTATGACGCAGATGAAAAGCATAGAGGCTAATGGTGAAGTTCTTCACTGTTTTTGGTTGTTTTTTGTGTTGTCTAATAAGGGAGAGTTCTTTTTAATAGCGTTGTCTAAGAGTTGCTTTAAAAATGGACTAGGTTGATTGGCTGGAGTTGGGGATTTACTACCTCCCATTCCCAAATTGACATCTAAATCGATAGGGTTTGAAGAAATGAGTAATTCTAATTCCTTGCTGTAAGCTTGTAAAATTTGACGACGAGATTCTGGTTGCAACCAATTTTCAATTCTTTCTGCAATTTCCTCCTTATCTTCTGATAAATTACCAGAAAGTTGATGGAGTTTAGCCCAATCGTTAGTAGAAATCACATGAGATTGAGATTCAATGACTTTAATGAAAGCTTGGATGTTATTGTCATAAATAGACATTGTTTAAACTCCTTTACCTATGGCACAAAAAGCAGACCAATAATAAGGCGATTCAAAGGGTTTATAAGTTGTACCTTTATCTATCTCAATTTCATTAAAGTATTTATCCAGTTCTATCTGCCAAACCAAACTTAGTGGTGACTTACTCAGCCAATCTCGAAATCCTTTGACTGTCGCATCTCTTAACCAACGTTGCGCTGTATTTAAAGCTAATGTAATATTACTTTGCTACTGTAATTCTTCGTAAAATTTCATCATCAATAAAGCGGTAGCTGTCGCACTCACAGCCCAGAAGCTACTAACCACATTGGTACTACCAGCTAAGAGAAAACCACTGGGCAAACCAATATATTCATCACTCGCATTTTGGAAGTCTGTTAAACCAGTTTCGCAAGCTGAAAGAGTGACTAAGCGACAGTTTTCTAGCTTGAGGTGAGCAATGATATCTGTCAATGTGAGGCTTTCGTCTGCTAAATCTAATCCAGAATCTAGGGGAGAAGAAGGATTAAAGTAACCGTGACAGAAGAAAAAGATACAGTTAGCCTGGAGTAATTTTTCATGTATCGTCACATTGTTAGGATTTTCATCAAAGCCAAGAATCGCTGATTTTGTCGCTTCAGCTTGCTTTAAAATATAAGCATTAGCAAACTCAGTAGACCGAAAAGATTTCTAGAAGGCTTACCATTGGGGCATTCTGGCGGATTGTATACAATCCGCCAGAATGCCCGTATCATCTGCGTTTTGAGCAATAGGGTTGTAGATGAGTTCTCCTGCTAAGGTAAGCGATCGCTCGACCCTGTGCCCAAAACATCGCCCCAAACCCTCATTCTTGCGTTGACTGACAAAAGTTTTCGGTCTACTGAAACTGTTTCTTGATAGCTGCAACTCCTCCTAAATCCTTTTCGTAGCCTTGATATAAGTCTTCTGTGGGGTTTTGGATGGCAAACAGAGATTGAAAATCAGAGCATTGACGAAGTTGTAATTGTTGCAGCAATTGACAACTAGGGGCATAACCTACACCATTGGGAAATAAGTCAAGTAGATATGATTCTCCTACAGGTAAAGCATGGAGAGGAAACAGGTGTAAAGAGCGATGGGGAATGAGGATTAATCTGTTGCAGTGTTTGGGTATATAGGCTAATATTTCTTCTATATGTAGAATTTGTGCTAATTTTTTTAGGCGTTCTTCTAGCTGATTTTGCCATTGATGGTTTTGGTTATTTTCTTTATTTTTGGCGTAGTCCCTGATATATTCAACTTGCCAATCAATGAGGGAAGTTAAGTCTTCTGGTTGAGATTGTAAGAAATTTACTTCTTGCCCGTTAGGCTGGATAACAAAGGTGAAAATTCTCTCTCTAGCGATATACCATTCTATAATTGCTGTGTTGTTATTCAAAGTTGCTTGGAATAGGTCAAAATTGAAGCCAGAACCAATAGGCAAGTATTGGTCTTGTAATTCTTGGCGTTTGTTTCGTAACTCTTGAAGATATTGGGCTAGGGCTGTTGGATTTTCAGCTTTGCCATTTTGGAGTTGATACTGACTGATCGCTATTTCGTCTCGCAGTTGTTCTAGTTGAGTAACAACCTGTTGAGGGAAGAAGGTTTTAAGATCACGGTTGAGGATAAGTTCAACTAAGTTACGGGTTTTACTACGCTCAACGTATTCAATCGCTTCCTTAATGTTGCCCAATTTTAGGCAAACCTCTACCATGCGTCTATAAAGTTTGTGCCATGCTTCTGCTTGTTTACGCTTTGCCTCATCATCAGAAACAATTTCTGCTTGCAAAGATTCCACTGTTTTTATGGATGCAGCCAACTTAGTGTAAGCTAAATCAAATTGATTTGCTTCTTGGTAGACAATACCCAGCATGAATAAAGTTTCGATATATTCGTAAGGAAAAACAGTGCGGGTGTAAACTTCCAGTACAGCAGTATAAGCAGTTATCGCTCGTTCTAAATTCTCAGCTTTATCTCCTCTGATTCTGTAAAAGTAAGCAGCACCCAGATTAGATTGCGTCATTGCCCAATCATCTGGAAAGGCGCTACGGGTAGAAACTTCCAGTGCAGCAGTATAAGCAGCGATCGCTCGTTCTAAATTTTCGGCTTCATCACCCAATATTCTGTCACAGTAAGCAACTCCCAGGTTATGTTGCGTCATTGCCCATTTTTGGGGAAAAACGTTGCGGGTGTAAACTTCCATTGCGACAGAAAAAGCTGCGATCGCCCGTTCTATATTCTCAGATTTCTCTCCCCTGATTCTTTCACAGTAAGCATTGCCTTGATTATTTTGCGTATCTGCCCAATCTTTGGGAAAAGCGTTGCGGGTGTAAACTTTCAGTGCGGCAGTATAAGCTGCGATCGCAAGTTCTATATTCTCGGCTTTCTCTCCTCTGATTCTGTGACGGTAAGCATTCCCCAGATTATGTTGCGTCATTGCCCATTGTTGGGGAAAGGCGTTGCAGGTATAAATTTCCATTGCGACAGAAAAAGCTGCGATCGCTTGTTCAATATTCTCGGCTTTATCTCCCCTGATTCTGTCACCGTAAGCAACCCCCAGATTCATTTGCGCCATTGCCCAATCATAAGGAAAGGCATTGCGGGTGTAAACTTTTAGTGCGGCAGTGCAACTAACAATAACCATTTCTATATTCTCGGCTTTATCTCCCCTGATTCTTTTACAGTAAGCAACCCCCAGATTCATTTGCGTTTGTGCCCAATTTTGGGGAAAGGCTTTGCGGGTATTAACTTCTAGTGCAGCAGTATAAGCAGCGATCGCTTGTTCAATATTCTCGGCTTTATCTCCCCTGATTCTGTCACCGTAAGCAACCCCCAGATTCATTTGCGCCATTGCCCAATCATAAGGAAAGGCATTGCGGGTGTAAACTTTTAGTGCGGCAGTGCAACTAACAATAACCATTTCTATATTCTCGGCTTTATCTCCCCTGATTCTTTTACAGTAAGCAACCCCCAGATTCATTTGCGTTTGTGCCCAATTTTGGGGAAAGGCTTTGCGGGTATTAACTTCTAGTGCAGCAGTATAAGCAGCGATCGCTTGCTCTATATTTTCGGCTCTATCTATTACTATCTGCTGTTGCTTGCAGTACATCTAGTAAAAATTGCTCATAAGCCTCTAAATCTCGCGAGGTGACAGAGAAAAGTTTTTTACGTTTTCGAGCTTTTTGCGAGGGGAAATTGAGCGCCGCACTGAGTTGACTAGCCAAATTCCGTAGGCAATTTCCTATTCGCCGCATTGTGATTCTCTCTCCCGCACTTGCACAAAGCCATATCAAGCAATTCAGTAGTAGCTGATAAAATCGCTGGTTATTCCCCTAATGGGGAATTAGCAGACTTTCAATCAGTTGGTAATCAGTCGGCGCTATTTGTTCATGGGCGTCCGTGAGAGGCTAAGGTTTTAGCACTTTTGTCAAAAGTAATATTACTTAAATATACTCTTGGAAAGAAGCGATATGACATCAATCTAAGTACTAATGCAAAATTAAATATACATTTGTCATTGCGAATGGAGCGTTCGCCCTTCTCCCAAAGGGAGAGGCTAGCGCCAAGGCGTTCTCGTTCGCCGTTAGGCGTTCCGTTCGCAATGATATAAATAATTTTGCGTAACCACTTATTGTTGCTGTTGTGATTGCTGTTGTGATTGCTGTTGTCGTTGCTGTTGTCGTGGTTGCTGTTGTGAGCGGTCTTGTCTTTCTTGTTTAAGAAATGCCAGAGGGTTCGATATACCTGCGATAATATCATCTGGGAACTTAGATGTCGGGTTACTAACCAGTTTGAAAGCTGAGTCGAACAATGATATCGCCTGATCTAAATCAATACTAGATAGCTGCTTTGCCTTATCCTGAAGACCTACACCAATTTTATCTAAAGTATAGGCAGCAACTAAACGAACAGATTCATCTGGGCTTTTTAAAGTTGCAATTAAGGAAGGAATCACGCTACCATCATTGGCAGTAAGAACCGAAACAAAAGCATTAGCAAGGCTGAGCAGAGAATTTGTGCCCTGCAAAGACGAAATCAAGGTAGGTACAGCTGAAGTCGCTTTTTCTGCGATATTACCCACATCAGATGTAGAATTAGAATTAGAGCTAACCTGCTGTGAACGATTATTACCGCCTTGCAAAGCTTGAATCAAAGCAGGTACCGCAGCAGAGACAGCTTCTCTGCCGATATTGTCCAAAACAGAGCCAGAATTGGGATTACCTTGTGACCTATTCCCTTGTAATGTCTGAATCAAAACAGGTACAGCTATTTGACCAAGAGTTGCTGCAGTGCTACCTGTATTTTGCTGTTCCCCATTCAGTACCGACTGTTGCGCCCAAGCAGCGCTAGTTGCAACCAAGGGTGAAGAAACGCATAATAAGGCGATTGCTATCTGGGAGGCGATCGCGGAGCGCGCCCTAGTGCCCAACCAAGCTCTGCTTGGTTGCTCCGTTCCTCTGGAACGGAGAACCCTGTTTTTCCAGAACAGGGTTGGCAGTATACGGGCGATCGCAGTCTGACGAACGATAGTTGGGAGATTTGAAGGTTTGTATTCTGTCATTGTTACAGGTTGTTGGGAAATTTGTATAAATATGTGAACTGATGCAATAAAACTCCTAGCTTTCGTAAAAACGAGGAAACTTTCAACTCCTATTTAGGAGATTTAAGCAATTTTTGCATGAATTCTTACAATTGATGAATACATCACCCAAAATCAGAATTACGGAAGCGACGGCGAAAAAGAGTAGAAGTTCCAGAGAGATTTATTGATAAGGAATGAGCAATGAGCAATGGGCAATGGGCAATGGGCAATGCTCGATTTCCGAGTTCCCAGTTCTGGGTTCCCAATTCCCAATGCCCCATTCCCATTTGTATCACCCCTTAAAATAATCTAAAAGCCGATCGCCTGAATCAGCACGAATCAATGCCACAACGACATCGGGTAAGGCGGTTAAACTGGGAAAAACCAGATAACGTGATTCCCAACGAGGGTGAAATTTGTCTTTGTATGCGTACAAGCCTTGGAAATTGTAAAAGCGCTCTAAATGCTTGTAAAGATAGTGTAATACTTTTTCTAAGCGGCGTGACTCTTGAGTTTCACCCACTCCAGCAAGAGCGGAAAGACCAATATTAAAGCTATCGTAACCTTGTTCCTTGTAGTGCTGGAACATGGAAATAAACAAAAAGTCCATTGTTCCATTTTCAATGGACTTTCGGTGTCGCATGATGTCGTTAGTCACTTCATTAAGTTGATACTCCGACACAATATTGGTAAAAGCGATAACCTCGCCGTGGGAAGACTGCACTGTTAGAATCTCACACTCTCGCAAATAAGTTTCGTCAAACCAACCTAGAGAAAACTTTTTTTCTGAACCTTCTACTAATTGCAGCCATTCGTCACTGACGCTTTTCATTTGATGCAACAAATCATCAGCGATCGGCGGTTGGTAAAATCTAACTTCGTACCCCAGCTTAGTCATGCGGTTAACTGCTGTTCTGAGGTTTTTACCTGCTTTTCCTTGTAAAGTGAAGGCATTGAGGTCAACTATTGCTTCTTCGCCAATCTTGAGTACCTGAAATCCTAGCGACTTGTAGAGGTTAATGTTATCAGGTAAAGTTTGGTAGAATGCAGGATACCAATCGTTGCGTTGACAAAACTGCTGGAAACTCACAATAACTTCTTGATGGTCTTCAATTGGTCCAATGGGATCACCTAAGGCGATCGCACCCCGTCCCTTTGGGACATAAGCAATCACACTACGACTAGAAGGACTAAAAAAGTAACTTTTATCACTTAACAAGGTAAATGCTGCTAACGAAGAGCATCCATATTTTTCTACAATATCTCTTGCCTGCTGACGCTCTTTTAGAGTTGTCGGATCGCGTAGAAAAACTGGTTTTAACAGCATGAACAGTGCATAGGCGATCGTACTTGCTGCAATAATATAGATAGAGTCGGCAAAAAATTCCCCAAATCGGCTTTTTGGTTGCAGTCCTGCGTTGTCTTCTGTGAAGAACATAGCAAAAGTTTGAGCTATGGCTTCGCCCCAATTAAAATTTTCGGAAAATTTGCCATCTAACAAGTAAAATCCAATTGTTCCATATGCTAAAGTAAACAGCAAAGCAGCAATTAACACTCGTACTCCCTGTGCAATAGAAGGACGGTCTGATTTTGCTGTAAAGACATGGCGCATCAAGAGTAATTGCATTAGCAAAACACTAGACAAGAGACTTTCTTCATAATCCAGTCCTTTAATTAAATGGCTGAAGATAGAAATAATTAGTAACCCAATAGTGAGTAGCCAAGCAATTCGTTTTCGACGCAACAAGTTAGTCGCCAGTGTCAGCAAAACGAACCCAGTCAGTGCTGCAAATATATGACCGCTAGCGCGAATATCAAAGGGTAACAATTGCTTCAACCAGTGATTTCGCTCATGTAGGTTAGACGTCACTGCTGATACTAAGTTTACCACTCCGACTAAACCTGTCAGGAAAGCTGCACTCCAAAGCCCAATCCGAGTTCTTAAGTCAAGAGTCATTAGTCACTTAATTATAAGTTTTATGATAAGTTTTCAATTTTTATTTTGAATTTTGAAACTGTTTTCCCACATAAGATAGCGAATCCTTGAGATGCTTGTGAAAGTAATTCCAACCAACATCTGGACCTGATAAACCATGTCCCCCTGGAAAGGCATAAAATACATTTTCTATACCTAATTTATCTAGGGTTTCGTGGAATGCTTTAGTGGAAGCAAGTAAATTGAAGTCGCCTTTTCCTGCATCAAGATATACGCGCAGCTCCTTTCTCTTTTGAATTGATAATTGTTGCACAATTTGTTGAGGGCTATTTCGTGGACTGCTGTCATCGGTAAAATAGCCGCTATGGCTAAAGAGAATGTTGAAGTTTTGGAGATAGCGTAATCCAATATTAAACGCGCCCCATCCTCCAGAAGATAGACCCCCCAACGCCCAAAACTTTGGATTTTCTAATGTGCGGTAGCGTGACTTAACGACTTGTACTAATTCTGAACCAATCAATGTTCCAACTTTACCATGAAGTCCATCATAATAATCGGGATCGAATAAGGGACTCGAACCCCGCTGATCATTTCCATCTGGTGTAATCACAATTGAAGGGGGTAGTTTTTTACTTTTATAAAGTTCATATAGTACACTTGAGACTGCATATTTATTAACATAAGCACGGGCATCATCATGACCGCCATGTAGTAAAAATATCACAGGATAGCGCTTTTGGGGATTATTGTCATAGCCTGGGGGTAAAATAACGCCATATTGTCGTTGCGTACCCATCGCTTGACTACTGAAAGTTTCTAGCTGAAACTTTAACCCAGTATTTACCTGTTCTTGAGGCGGATCTAGCTGCGGCGCACCTAAGATAAAAACATACCAATAACCTACAGCACTAAGAATTACAATTGCACCTCCTACAACGCCAATTAAGACTTTAGATAATTTCATCGTTTATCAAAACCCAAATTATCACCCGCATGTGCTATTTGGGAGATTTTAAATTGTTCCCCTACAAATGTTAGCGAATCTGCCAAATGTGTACGCCAGTATTTCCATGTATGGCTTCCAGGAAACTGACGAAACATATTATAAACTTTCAATTGGCTGAGCACTTGACTAAATTGTTGAGCTTCTTGGAGTTCTTCAATATCCTGCTTACCAGAATCCAAGTAAATCTTTAACCGTTTTTTATTTTGAGGCGAAATGGTATTTATATAGGTGACTGGGCTATTGTTAGGTCCACTCTTATCCTTAAAGTAGCCACTATGACTAAATAAAATCGAGAAGTGATTTAAGTTATGCAATCCTACATTCATTGCACCCCAACCTCCAGAAGATAATCCTCCTATTGCCCAAAAATCGGGATTAAGAAGTGTACGATAGCGACTTTGCACGACTTTGACTAATTCATCACCAATCGCTGTAGATACTTTACCATTAGGACCATCAATATATTCGGGGTCCCAGTAGGGACTAGAACCACGTTTATCATTACCATCTGGTGTAATAACTATACTAGGTGGTAGTTTGTCTGCTATGTAAAGTTGTTGAAGGGTTTTTAAAGCTTTTCCCTTTTTTTCAAACCACCAATCTTTTGGATTCCCATGTCCGCCGTGAAGAAGAAAAATGACAGGATAGCGTTGATTTGGGTTTTGATCATAACCAGGAGGTAAAGCAACGCCGTAAGTGCGACTTCCCCCCATCACTTGGCTATTGTAAGTTTCAATTTTATAGGTTAGAGGCGTAGCCAGGTCGCTAGTACTTGGTTGTGGCGGTAACAGTGAAGCTGGCTTTTCTTGATGTACCTGTTGTGGTGTCTGTGCTTGTACATTTTTTATAGAATGACAGCTAAATAAAGTGAGCAGTGAAACTAGCAGTACAGTTTTAGATTTCAAGCAGTTCATAAAGAATATTGATTGATGAACCCAATAAAGTATTTCAATATAACACTGTTGACTATACTTAGCTTAATCATAGTTTGCGCTTCCTCGCGCTGCCATTAAACTGATAGAGGTTGTGGGAAAAGTACGTCCTCTACTTTCACTCTCGTGTGTATCTCCCCGACTTCTCCGTTGCACTATGCTTCAAAAACTCCGACTCAACCTCAGTTCCTTGTTTGGCTTGCTGCTTCTGGTACTTTCGGTGTGGGCGATTAGTCACGAGCTACGTGGGTATAATTACCATGATGTGTTCAACTCTTTAGCAACAATTCCTAAAACTCGCTTAAGTTTGTCAATTTGGTTGTCAGCCTTAGGTTATCTGGTGATGATATGGTATGATATCCTGGGCTTTAGATATATTGGTCGTCCTCTTGCTTTCAAAAAAGTTGCTTTTACTGGGTTTATCAGCTCTGTATTTGGCAACACTATAGGTTTTGCTCTGCTGACGGGTAGTGCTATCCGTTATCGTTATTACTCGAGTTGGGGGGTTTCAGCACTCGCGATCGCTCAAGTCACTGCTTTTGCTAATTTCACTTTTTGGCTGGGAGTGTTTGCTGTATCTGGGGTCATATTTCTCTTCCACCCTTTGCAAATTCCTGCCCTCACACATTTACCTTTTGCAACCACACGTTCTATCGGCGTTATTTTTTTACTAGTGGTTGTTTCTTACTTATTGGGAAGTATTTTTATTAAACAACCGTTAGTTATTCGTGGGCAAGAGTTTCGTTTTCCTTCTTTCAAGATATCTCTTGCTCAGGTAGCAGTTTCTAGCTTGGACTGGATAATTGCTGCAGCAGTTCTTTATTTGCTGCTTCCCGCCAATACATCTATATCCTTTCTGGATGTATTGAGAATCTACTCATTAGCGATGTTTGCAGGTGTGGTGAGCAACGTCCCCGCCGGGTTAGGAGTTTTTGAGATTATTGTTTTACATTTTCTGGGCACGAGAGTTTCTCCTGTAAGAGTTTTAGGTGCAACGCTAGCTTACAGGGCAATTTACGACTTATTGGCGTTGCTAGTCGCAGCAAGTTTACTGGGATTATATGAAATTAGAGACACCACAAGAAATATAATTAACAAATAGAATTCATCAGGGACAATTGACTACATTAAACTTATGGCGCTCATAGTTCAGAAATATGGTGGTACATCTGTCGGTTCAGTAGAGCGTATTCAAGCGGTTGCACAGCGCGTGTGCAAAACTGTTAAAGCAGGAAACTCTCTTGTTGTTGTACTTTCCGCGATGGGGAAAACCACTGATGGACTCGTTAAGCTAGCATACGAAATCTCACAAAATCCCAATAGTCGGGAAATGGATATGTTACTTTCCACTGGTGAACAAGTATCCATTGCCTTACTGAGTATGGCTTTGCAAGAACTAGGACAGCCAGCAATTTCTCTGACAGGAGCGCAAGTAGGGATTGTTACCGAAGCAGAACACACTCGGGCGCGGATTTTACATATTGAAACAGAACGCATTAAGCGACATCTCAATCAAAATAAAGTCGTTGTTATAGCTGGCTTCCAGGGTATTACCAGAACTGAGGAATTGGAAATTACGACATTGGGACGTGGCGGTTCAGATACCTCAGCAGTAGCTTTGGCAGCTGCATTATGTTCAGATTTTTGTGAAATTTATACCGATGTACCAGGAATTTTAACGACAGATCCCCGTTTGGTTCCAGAAGCACAACTGATGGATGAAATCACCTGCAATGAAATGCTGGAACTCGCAAGCTTGGGAGCCAAAGTATTGCATCCTCGTGCTGTAGAAATTGCTCGGAACTATGGCGTTCCTTTGGTAGTACGCTCTAGCTGGACGGATGATCCTGGAACTTGGGTGATTTCACCAAAACCACGTCCGCGTCCACTTGTCAACTTGGAAATTGCTCGTTCCGTTGATGATGTTGAATTTGATACCAATCAAGCGAAAGTGGCAATGTTGCGTGTTCCAGATAAACCAGGCGTTGCAGCACGGTTGTTTGGAGAAATTGCTCGTCAGGATGTGGATGTCGATTTGATTATTCAATCAATTCACGAAGGTAATACAAATGACATTGCTTTTACAGTGATGGCACTTATATTAAAACAAGCAGAAGCCGTAGCAGCAGCCATTGCTCCTGTTCTCCGTAGTCAAAAGGCTACAGAAAATGGAGAAGCTGAAGTGATGGTACAGCAGAATATTGCCAAAGTCAGTATAGCAGGTGCGGGGATGATAGGACGTCCTGGTGTTGCAGCAAAGATGTTTACCACCCTCGCAGAAGCTGGAGTTAACATCCAGATGATTTCTACCAGCGAAGTCAAAGTGAGTTGCGTGATTGACAATGCAGATTGCGATCGCGCTGTTGCTTCCCTGCGCGCCGCCTTTGAAATTGAAGACGAGAGGAGGACAAGGGGACAAGGGGACAAGGGGACAAGGGGAAAATTATCCCCCCATCCCCCCCTCCCCCCCGTACGGGGTGTCGCTTTGGATATGAAGCAAGCGCGTTTGGCAATTCGTCAAGTACAGGATCGTCCTGGAACGGCGGCGAAGTTATTTGGACTGTTGGCACAATACAATATCAGCGTAGACATGATTATTCAGTCGCAGCGCTGTCATATGATCAATGGAGTTCCTACACGAGATATTGCCTTCACTGTTGCCAGAATAGATGCACAAGCCGCACAAAAAATGCTTCAGCAAGCAGCAGCAAAATATGGTTGGGGTGAAGTCGTGTTAGATAGCGCGATCGCTAAAGTCAGTATTGTGGGAGCAGGCATGGTGGGACAACCAGGCATTGCAGCTACAATGTTTGAAGCGCTAGCGCAGCACCAAATTAATATCCAAATGATTGCCACTTCGGAAATTAAAATTAGCTGTGTTGTAGCGCAAGAAGAAGGTGTTAAGGCGTTGCAAGTCATTCACACGGCGTTTGGGCTTGCGGGTAATCAGAGTATTCAAGTACCTGCATGATAATTACTTTTGGAGGTTTTCAAGCGATTTGTTAGCTTGCGCCGCTAATCCCCAGTGATTTCAACTAACACTTCACCTGCTTGCAAAAGCTCTAGTGCTTCTGGTAATGTTACACTCAAAATCTCTTTCAATCGCGCATTTGATGTATTGCCACACGTTAACCAGATAATTTGTGGCGGTGCTCCAAGACGATCAACTAAGTCAACAAAATCGCTGTCTTTTGTCATGAAGATAACTCCTTGAGCTTTCGCCACCTCGAAAATCTCAAAATCTTCAGCATCTCTCAGCCCAATATCACGCAAAGCTAATGCCGTTACGCTCAATGTGGTGGTGATCCAAGTAGCAATTGCAGGTGAAAGATGTGCATCTACCCAGATCGTCATGCAACCAAAACCGGATGATTGAGCTTACGTGAAGCGTACATAAGTGCTGCTTTAAGATCATCCGCCTCGAGATCGGGCATTTCTTCCAGGATCTGTTCGGCACTCAGTCCAGCCGCAAACAAGTCCAGCACATCTGACACCCGAATTCTCATCCCTCGAATACAAGGACGACCACCACATTGTCTAGGGTTAACTGTAATTCTTTCAAGTAAGTTTGACATACAGTTTCAATCCGAGATAAATCTTTATATAAACGAATTGTCACCTACAAAATTCCTTTTGCCCTCATTCGCACAACAAATGGAGAAACAGGAGACTGAACTTTTTCCCGTTGTACTTGTTCCCATTCAATCAAAGCCTTACTGTATAACGGTTCTAAAATGTGCAAGTTAAGAGCAAAGTCAAGTCGGACAACATCTTCAAGCTCTCTCGTTCCCATGCTCAGCATTTTTATTTACAGCATCTTAAGTCAAAGATACTTGAAGATCTACAACTCCAAACTATACTCTTACTGATATCCTAAAACCAACAAGGCGATGCTCCTTTAGGAGCCGCCAAGGGCGATGGCGCAAAGCGCCCGCTGAGTCCTTCTCCCGTCGGAGACGCGCAAGGGACGAGACGCTTCGCGAACGCCAACGCGATCGCAAAAAAATTGTCAAGGTAAAAGTAGACGATGGAAATCTCAACAGTTAAGACTCCCCGCTGGTTTGTTCGCAGAGATATAGATGGTTTATTTGGGCTTTTCCTCGACAACTTGATTCAAATTTTGTTGATTGTCAATTTGTGTCAAGGGGTGCTTGGCTTCCCTTCCTTCCTGGTGTATGGGCGTATTTTGCCAGGAATTGCTTTAAGTTTAATTGTTGGTAACTTTTATTATGGATGGTTAGCGTACCAAAAAGGTCAACGGGAACAACGGGATGATATCACTGCTTTGCCCTACGGCATTAATACTGTGAGCCTTTTTGCGTATATATTTTTAGTCATGTTACCTGTGCGGTTGAGCGCGATCGCTCAAGGTGCATCATCAGAACAAGCTGCGGAATTAGCATGGCAAGCAGGTTTGGTAGCTTGCTTAGGTTCAGGTTTAATTGAATTAATAGGTGCATGGGTTGGTAATCCTTTGCGTCGCCTTGCTCCCCGTGCGGCGCTGCTTTCTACTTTAGGTGGTATTGCCATCACCTTCATTGCCATTGGCTTTCTATTTCGGACTTTTGCCAATCCCGTAGTTGGTTTGGTTCCCCTAGGCGTTATTCTGATTACCTACTTTGGACAAGTTCGATTTGCCATCCCTGGTGGGTTATTAGCAGTGCTTTTGGGAATTGGTTTAGCATGGGGTACAGGTTTGGTAACTTGGGATAATACTAAGTTCGTCACTGCACTGCAACCGATAGGAGTTTACATACCAGGGTTATGGTTGGGAGATTTATGGAATAGTCGCGCAGTCTTACTGGACTATTTCAGCATCATCTTACCAATGGGGCTTTTTAGCCTTGTCGGTAGCCTGCAAAACTTAGAAAGTGCTGAAGCTGCTGGAGATGCTTATCCTGCTACCCCAAGTCTTGCAGCGAATGGTATTGGTACGTTGGTTGCAGCTGTTTGTGGTTCTTGTTTTCCAACAACCATTTATATTGGACATCCCGGTTGGAAAGCTTTAGGAGCAAGAGTGGGCTACTCCATTCTCAATGGTATTTTTATGGGTTTGCTGTGTCTAACTGGAACCGTTGCAATGCTTGCTTATTTTGTCCCTGTTGAAGCGGGGATGGCAATTGTGTTGTGGATTGGCATTGTCATTGTAGCTCAAAGCTTCACAGCAACTCCTCCTCACCATGCCCCTGCTGTTGTTGTCGGTTTGTTACCAGGTATTGCAGGTTGGGGTGCTTTAATTGCCAAAAATGCACTACGCGCAGCAGGTTTGGGAACACCAGAAAAACCCATAACATCTGCCTTAATTGAGCAGTTTAAGCTAAGCGATACATTCATTGATGGTGCTTTTGCTTTGGAGCAGGGGTTTATTTTTTCAGCTATGATTTTAGCTGGTATCACAGTTTATATTATTGAGCGAGACTTCCGCAAAGCTGCCTATTGGTCTATCGCAGCAGCTTTACTCTCTTGGGTTGGCTTGATGCATAGCTACCGCTGGACTGTCGCAGATACTGTTGTCAATTTAGGTTTGGGAACTGGAACGCCTTGGGCTATCGGCTACATTTTACTAGCCATTCTCTTTTTCTACACTGATTGGCAGGCGCGTCAGCGGAGAGAGTAGGGGAAGTAAGCTCCGGAAGAGTTTTCCTGTGCAGGTGAGGTGGTATTGGGGTTTGCCTCGTGGAGTGCAAGTGGCGTTGCTTATCGACAGTATGAATTGAATTTTGCGCAGAGACAACAGAGGCGCACCAGAGTTAGTGTTTGAATTCAGCAACGCTACGTCTCAGCTACCAAGGCTTTGGTTGTAGGGAACCCCGTGATACCTTCCAAAGTAAAAGTTTATGTAGATGTTCCTGGAGGAAAAACAGATTATGTGGATTTACCCGATCTACCCAGTGCAGAAAAAGAAGCAAAAGCAGTGGCTCAATTGCTAAACACAGAAGCTATTGTTGGTAAGCAAGCAACCGAGTCTCTGGTAGTTAAGGAAATGCAGCAAGCGAAAATTATCCATCTTGCTACTCACGGAATTTTAAGAGCTAACGCACTTATTTTCACTACTTTAGGAGAAAATAAACAAGATGACAATCCAGATGATGGATTACTCAATGTGCATGAAATTGCCAATCTAGATTTAAATAATGCAGAATTAGTTGTCCTTAGTGCTTGTGAAACTGGATTAGGTTACATTGGCACTGAGGGAGTGATTGGCTTAGTTCTTCCCTTCTTGGGAAGTGGTGTCCCTAGTGTAGTAGTCTCACTTTGGTTGATTCCAGATTCTCCCACTTCAGAGTTGATGGTCGATTTTTACAAGAACCTCAAATCAAATCCTGACAAAGCGCAAGCCTTACGTCAGGCAATGCTGACAACGATGAAAAAGCATCCCGATCCAGTTAACTGGGCAGCTTTTACTTTAGTTGGTGAGGCACAGTAGTATGAGAATAAAGTTGACTATCTTGCCAAGAAGTTAAAATTTTAACTACTTACAGACTAACAACAATGAGCCAAGATCCTTTAATTGGAAAAACGCTCCGGAATCGCTACAAAGTTCTTCAACACTTGGGTAGCGGGGGATTTGGCAAAACTTATGTAGCTGAAGACGTTGAAAAGTTCAATGAAGTATGTGTCATTAAGAAGTTTGCGCCCCAAATACAGGAAATTGGCGCACTCATAAAGGCTACGGAACTATTTGAGCAAGAAGCAAGGCGATTGCAGCAGTTGGGGGAACATCCAAAAATTCCAACGCTGTTGGCATATTTTGAGCAAGACAATTCCCTGTATTTGGTGCAGCAGTTTATTGACGGGCAGAATTTATTGGAAGAGTTAGAACAGCAGGGAACTTACAGTGAGCAAAAGATTCAAGAATTTTTGCTCGAATTGTTAGAAATTTTCAAGACTGTTCATCAGCATAAAGTGATTCACCGGGATATCAAGCCCCAGAATATCATTCGTCGCCGGAGTGATGGTAAGTTGGTACTCATTGATTTTGGCGCTTCCAAACAGTTGAGTCAAACGGTGATGACTCAACAAGGAACAATGATTGGTTCTTTTGGTTACGCGCCACAAGAACAAATGCAAGATGGCAAAGCTTATCCGACAAGTGATTTATACAGTTTGGGTGCAACATGCGTTCATCTGCTGACAGGGATTCACCCTTTTGAATTATGGCAGCAACATGGTTATGGCTGGGTTACTGGTTGGCGGCAATATTTGAAACAACCTGTGAGTCAGCAATTGGGAGCTATTCTGGATAAGTTGCTGCAACCAGACTACCTTCAACGTTACCAGTCAGCAGAAGAAGCGTTGCAAGCATTTACAAACCTAAACCAAAAGAATACACAAAAAACAATAATTTCTAAAAAGAAACCGAAAACAATAATCAATCCAAAGCTAATTGGTATATCTATTACGCTGCTTCTAGCTGTGGTGATAGGCGTGGTTTTTTTAACCCGCAGTCTTGATATACGGCTACCTAAAGATGAACCGCAAAAGAAGGAGATACCCGCATTTTAACGGGGTTGTTATTGTTAGCGATCGCCCTTGGCGGCACTCCGTGCCATCGCTCTTAGACTTTCTCATTAGGTGCAGTTGTTTTGATACTGATAAAATCTGATCCATGATTTCAAACTGATTCGTCATCATTAGCGATCGCTCCAATATATGAAACTTCCTAATCCCGAACAGGCAGTCATTGGCAGGCAAAAACTTTCTGGTTATTGTTTGAATCCAGAACATCCAGAGGGGCGACACAAAGCGCGGTTGTTTAAGTCTGTTTTAGGAATTGGTTTAGATGACGAAGAAGAATTAGAGATAGCCTTGGAGCAAGCTATTAAAAATTGTGATGCGATTCCTACTAAAAGAAATCAATATGGACAGAAATATGTCGTTGATTTTATGATGGTTAGAGGTACACAACGAACTGTTGTGAGAAGTGCGTGGATTGTACGATATACAGAAAATTTTCCTCGTTTAGTGAGTTGTTATATTCTTTTGGATAAGAACTGAGCATGAATTCACAAATTAAGTTACTTGATGTTGTTGCATTGCTGAAAGATTTACCAGAAATCAATTTGTATAGGGGACAAGTTGGAACAATTGTTGAAGAGTATGAGCCTGGAGTATTTGAAGTAGAGTTTAGCGATACTCATGGTCGCACTTATGCGATGGAAACATTAGAAGCTGACAATTTGATGATTTTATATCATCAGTCATTAGCAGAAGATAGGATTGCTATATAAGTACATAATGACTATTTAATGACAAGAATCCCGTTCGATCAATTTGCTAAGCAATTTTTGGATGAGTTTTTAACCCCTTTAGGTAAAGTCGAAAAGAGCTTGGAGGTTCTTGGCGAATCTAAACTAGTTGACATTTACTTTGCACCTTCTGCTCAACCAACCGTAAATCCAAAAATTCTTGGTTTATTAGGAAGACTTGCTGCAACTCCCTGTCTATTTGAACCATTTCGCAATCCACCTACAGCAACTGAAGTCCGTGACTGTATACTTAAGTTATTTTGGGTTCACTCAGACTTGCAGCGCCAAGCTCACCGAGAGCAACGTCGAATTTTAGAAGCAGAATTACCCCGATTATGGATTCTTGCGTCTTCAGCTTCAGCTAGCCTCCTCAAGAATTTTGCCGCAACACCGAACGATACTTGGCTTCCTGGTATTTATTTGATGGGCGAGTCTTTCAAAAGTGCAATTATTTGTATTAATCAGTTACCTCAAACTCAAGAAACCCTCTGGCTAAGACTTTTAGGTAAAGGAACGACTCAGGAACAGGCGATTACACAATTGCTAGATTTTCCCAGAGACGAGCCAAGTCGTACCAAAGCATTACGATTACTGGCAAACTGGAAGATTACACTAGAAACAAGCAAAGAAATTGACAAAGACGAGCAAGGATTAATTATGATGCTATCACAAGCTTACTTGGAGTGGGAACGAGAAACAGAACGTCGAGGTATTCAAACAGAGCGTACAACCACTATTGAAAATCTTCTCAAAGCTCGCTTTGGCTCTCTTGACGAAGAGTTAACTGGCATCATTCCCATTTTAGTGGAATTCTCTATTGAGAAATACACTTCATTTCTCCTACAGCTACCTCAATTGTCTCGTGAAGAATTATTGACTCGGTTTGGGAATAAGTAGGCAGGTGTCGCCCCTTTGGGGAATTCAAAATTCAAAATGGACTGCGTCCCGCTGCGCTAACAAAATTCAAAATTGTTCGCGCAGCGTCATAAAACCTCGTGGGATGTGTGGAAACTCAGTCGCTTCAGCGCTAAGAGGAAACACGACTCAGGCAGTTTTAACTGCCGTGGTTCTCCATGAGCCGTAAGATTTGAAACTGCAATCTATTGGTATTGCGTTTTGAGTTAATCGTTTACCAGTCTCTAAACTGTGTAAACTAATCGTTTTCCTATTCGGGTCTTTTTTAGTAGGTGATTCCTGCCAGCCACCCACATAACAAAAGCCGAATTTAGGATGCTTGATCAGCGAGCCGCGCTTAAGTCCCGCGCTAATCGTTCCACCGTATCTAGATCTAATATGTCCAGCAGAATGTTGTAATCGGTGGAGTTGACGACGATGAAATTCTAATGGAACAATCTCAACCAACTTTGTATTGTCCGGTGCGTTGTGCCCACCGACAAACCAATTAGCTAATACCCAAGAATCAACACAATGAGCGTCAAACTTGCTAGATAACTTGTTCTTAGATTTTTTCAAACCTAAGTTTTGACGCATCTCGCAAGTATCGTTACCCGTTTTAGTTTCTAAACTGGCAATTTGTTCTAGTTCTGAGTAGAACCATTTCTTGCCAACCTCTAGAGGACTAAACATTACATTCCATTTCTTTGCACTTTTCCAGGTTTTAGCTTTAATATCCTCGACTACAAAAGTTGAGATTGGAAACATCAAGGTAAGCCACTTACAAATACGCAATTTCCATTGCCATCTCGCTTTAGTCGATGGTGGTAATTTTTGTTTATTTACAAGTCGATTTTTGCGATTCTGACGACATGGAGTATTACGGAATCGTCTAGCGCGTCGCATATTTCGACGAACTTCTACATGGTCTTTTACCCAATCAACGGCATGAGTCTGGATGTTTAAATAAGTTGCAAAGCGTGATTTCACGGTATACCCTTCACGCTTACTTCCTGGATCAATTCCTACTGCTACTGGTTGAGTGTTTCTGTTAGATGGCTCTTGATTTAACCGAACACAAAAAACTCCTTTTTTAAAGAATGGTGTAGCCTTACCTGATTTAATCCAACGCTTGGCTCTGCTAGAGGTCGTTGGCATCAGGGGACGGTTGTTTTGGTCAACTACTGGAACAAACATTTACGATAAGTCCTATTGCTAGGTGTATATATCCCTTCGCTACTGACTGCCACAGAGGTTAAAAACTAGGGAGGCATTCTTAACGTGCTTTGGGCTACCACGCCCAGACAATTCAGTTTAATTAGCTAGACACTTGTTTAACTTGATGAGCGGAAGTGGTAAATTTCCTTCTTGCAAGCCCAGTGGCTTTAGTCCTGGGTTAGTGACTAAATATTAAGATAAGATTTGTTACACTGTTCATAGCTGTGGTGATTGGAGCGGTTATCTTTACTCGCAGTCTTAATATACAACTACCACAAAATGAATCACAAAAGAAAGAGATACCTGCATTTTAACTGAATCGTTCTTATTGGCGATCGCTCTTAGTACTGCATTTCATAAATCCGTATTGTTCTTGAACTCTTTCTCCTCCAATTCCCCTGCGCGCTTGAGTGTTTGATACTTGTCGTTGAGTGTTTGATACTCGTGGGAGAGCGTTTAATACTCGCGTTTGAGTGTTTGATATTTGTCGTTGAGTGTTTAATACTCGTGGGAGAGCGTTTAATACTCGCGTTTGAGTGTTTGATACTTGTCGTTGAGTGTTTGATACTCGTGGGAGAGCGTTTAATACTCGCGGCTGAGTGTTTGATACTCATAGCTGAGTGTTTGATACTCATCCACGAGCAATATGGTTTCGCAATTGACTTTCGTAACTGAGATCTTGCACCATTCTCAAAACCTTTCTCCTAAGGGAGACGCTGCGCGAACAGGTGGGCACTGCTCACAACGTAAAAATAGGAGTTGAGCGCGAACGATAAGCAGTGCCCACCCTACAAAAATTGCTCGCGTTTGAGTGTTTGATACTCAAAGGACGAGTGCCAAGACTTGCAATTACTAGTGTTTTGCGTCTCTCAAAAAAATTACCAAAAGTTTTCCCAAAAGTACTTGCCAAATTCTTCATCTTAGTCTAAGATGATTAATCGTGACATTCCTCAGTAGCTCAGTGGTAGAGCGGTCGGCTGTTAACCGATTGGTCGCAGGTTCGAATCCTGCCTGGGGAGTTAAATCAGTGAACAGTGATAACTGATAACTGATAACTGATAACTGGTAACTGATATGATAACTGTTAATCAACCCAGTGCTTAGCGCGTTCTACTGCCTTTTGCCAAGTTGCAAAGTTTTCCAAAGCGCTATTTCTCCCCACACTAGGGACAAATACGCGGTCAATCTGTCGTTGCTGCAATAGTACCTCATCATTATCCCAAAATCCAGCAGCCAAACCTGCCGCAAATGCGATACCTTGCACAGTCATTTCACGCATCGTCGGACGTTCAACTGGTATTCCCAACACGTCTGCTTGGAATTGCATGAGGAAGTTGTTCTCACAAGCACCACCGTCTACACTCAGTCGTTCAATGGGAATAGTGTTGGATGCATTAATTGCTTGCACAACTTCTTGAACCTGATAAGCCAATGCCTCTAGTACCGCACGTATTAAATGCTCACGTTGTACCATTGCGGTAATACCGAAAAAAGCTCCCCTTGCACTCATGTCCCAATGAGGCGCACCCAATCCACTGAATGCAGGGACAAAGTAAACTCCGCCATTGTCTGTAACGCGATTTGCTAGCACTTCAGTTTCAGCAGCTGTTGTGATGATTTCAATGCGATCGCGCAACCATTTGATGCAAGCTCCACTCGTGAATATGCTACCTTCTAATGCATAGCTCACGTCTAAAGTTCCGCTGGCGTTTGCTTGAGTCCATGCTAGAGTACTCAAAAGTTGATGCTGGGAACGCACGATTTGAGAGCCAGTGTGAGCAACTAAAAAGCTCCCAGTGCCGTAGGTGCATTTCATCAATCCGGGAGAATGGCAGCCATGTCCAAACAAAGCAGCTTGTTGATCTCCTAAAATAGCAGTGATAGGAATTTCAACGCCTAATAAGCTAGCATCGGTCATTCCAAATGTTCCGAAGCTAGGTTGAATTTGGGGCAAGATATCAGCAGGTATTTTAAACAAAGTCAGTAGCGTCTCATCCCATTCACAAGTTACCAGATTCATGAGCATTGTGCGGCTGGCGTTGCTGTGATCAGTGGCGTGAACTTTTCCACCCGTGAGATTCCACAGCACCCAGGTATCAATCGTCCCAGCTAAGATGTTTTTGAGGTCAACGTCTGCAAAATGCTCTAACAGCCATGATAACTTTGTGGCGGAAAAATAAGCATCAATAATCAGTCCTGTGCGATCGCAAATTTCCTGAGCATATCCTTGCTCTTGCAGTTGATGGCACAGAGGAGCAGTGCGGCGGTCTTGCCAAACAATTGCTCTATGGAGAGGTTGCCCAGTTATTTTATCCCAAATTAAGCAAGTTTCTCGCTGCACCGTCAACCCAAGAGCAACAATTTCATTAGCGGCAATCTGGGCATTTTGAATCGCAGTTTGCATAACCCAGCAAGTCGCCTGCCAAATTTCTAGGGAGTCATGCTCTAACCATCCAGGCAGAGGATAGTACTGTGTCAGTTCCTGATATGCCTGACCAACAATATTACCATCTGCGTTAAACACAAACGCACGGTTACTTGTTGTACCCAAATCTAATGCCAGGATGTAGCCCGATTTTTCCATATAATATTGCGAGAATATCCTTGTGATGATAACTGAAACTAGTGACAAATGACAAAGCCCCAAGGCGTAATGCACAAGGGGTTTGTGTTTGAGTATTAAAGGGCGTTACTTAAACGAGTTTTTACTTGAAAACCATGCTGGGTTTAAAAAAGAATTTCATTTTGCGATCGCTATTGATGTTCTTATTCCCCAAAAATCTCTTTTCATAAATCTACCCTCAAATAGCATGATTGATACAGCAGTTGCCAGGTAGATTAGGACATGAACTAATGAGAAAACATGGACACCAAGAGACTTTCAAGCCTGTTAAGAGTTAAGCGTTCCCTGTTCCCTGCTATAAATCAGGAAAATGTGTTGTTATCTAAGCTCAACTTTCACTTCATCAAAATCTCAACCACCTCTTTCGCCTCTTGATACAACATTAGACGGACAGTTATTGCCATTATTTGGAGTCCAAGTTTGGTGGTATTCCTTCAAAGACATAGCTTCAGAAGGCTCAACATCCCAGTATGTGTGTGAGTGTAAACGGTCGCTTATGCTGGTGAAAGGACGCGTTGCATTAGAGGAGTAGGCATCAGGTGTTCCTGCACCTGCTCCACCCGTGATTAAGTTGCCTTGAGCATAAGTACACTGCTGACCAGGTTGTAATACGTTTCCTGATCGAGGACTAGTATAAGGTTTTATTGTGTCTTTACGCTGTCGATAACCTCTTTCTGCTCCCGGATGATAGCGCGAAAGTCGAGCGTTAGCACTTTCAAAACCAGACGATCTTTTAATAATGTCTTGCTCAGTGCAAGGGCAATTGGGAAGGTTCTCTTTCCAACCAGGGAACTCTTCTCGTAGTTGACGTGCTCTCTCGCGTGCAGCCTGGAGTTTCTCTGGTACTTGCTCATCTCTTCGCGGTGGCGCAGTAGGCTGAGTTCGTTTTGGTACAGTTGTTTGAGAGGATGGAAGCTTTGTCCTATTTGAGCATATAATGAATTTAAAACCATCACAATTGGGATGATTTACCCCTTCTTGACAGATTCTTCCATCACCAATAACCCGGGTTATTTTAGGGCGAGAATCTACACCATACTCTACGAATTTACTGTATCCATTTAATTCACAAAAAGCTTTTGCTGCGGGCTTTCCACAATTACGCTCCCACGTATAGCACCAATCTAACCGTTGACCTCCAATACTAGGATTCTTAAAAGTTTCAGTTTGCGAACCTGTTTGAGCTAAGAGAAAATTATTATTTTAAACAGGCGGACGAGCTATTTCACCATGAGCTAATATTGAAGGTGCGATCGCAATGATACAGCCAATTGCGATTCCTAGTAGTTGAACAATTAATTTCTTGACCATTTAAATTTGTAGACGTTGTGATTAGTGTCGTAGGTACAATCGGATACTTCCCTTTTAAATAACGATTAACACTCCCACCGCCTAAAAGGTGTGGGAGTGTCAATTAAGCTCTGTTTTACGGCTAAGATTTGTAGGAAACAGTTGGGAAAAAACTGTTACCAAACTCACTTTTTGCCTTATGGTGTTTTTTTAGGTGTTGGTGCTGGTGTACTATATGTACCTGTGCCTGTGCCAGGTGTGCTGTATGTACCAGACGTACCTGGAGTAGGTGTTGGTGAAACTTTGGTTTGGGGTCTCTTTCTACTTCTAGGTGGTTTAGCTGTCGTTGTGGGTGTAGGCGTGGCTGTCGTTGCGGATCTAGGTGTAGCTGTAGTTGTGGGTTTCGGTGTAGCTGTAGTTGTGGGTTTCGGTGTTTGTGCCTGAACTACTGATGGAAAGCTAGCAACAGGTATGGTCAGTGCCATGCCAAAAACTAGGGAGGCTGCGACGGATCTAATAAGCTTACTCATCTTAACTGGTCACTCCTCTTAACATTAAAGTAAGTACTTTTCCATGATCTTATATCCGATGTCGTCGCAATAAACTAGTGTTACGATACCTTTTCAAGGTAATCTAATTAATATTTTTCTTACTAAAGACCTTCGCCAAAATCCGACACCTTAGTACCGCTACCGAGTAAGTCAAAAGTCAAAAGGAGCCAGTGTGCCCTTGGAGGTTCTCTCTCCTGTCACCAGACGCTGCTTTGAACATTGAGTGCACAAGCGCGTGGTTTCCCCTGTTGTTGCAAGAGCATCTGTGCAAAGAGAAGCAACTGGCGTTCAAAAGTCAAAAAGTTTATCAAGCTTTTCGCTCCTCCTTGAATGGTAGCTTTATTTCCGCACTAGATGTACTAGTAGAGCATCAAGGTTGACTTGAGGGGTAAATTTTAATAATTTCTTCCTTGTCCTCCTTGTCCTCCTTGTCTCCCACTCCCCTTGTCCTACCTAAACTCGTCAATTCAAAGTTGACAAACCACTAGGCTGGGATGAAATTTCAGAAGAATGAGAAAATTCTGAATTTTTTGCATAATTATGTCGTGCTCCATACCTACTTTTGGTAAAGTAGTCTAGACCCTCTAGAAATTCTAGACAAACCAAAAGCGTGGACTCATGAAAGTTATTCATGGTACATGGATACCCAACGCAGTGGCTGACTTTATTCAACCTGGGTCTTTTTATCTGTGGGTAGAAACCCCTGAACTCAAAGAACGTCGTAATAAAAATCAACAAATTCACCCCAGACATCTAACACAAGGTGAATTAGTAGCCTTTTTACTCCAAGAGTTAGGAATCAAAGAACCAGCAGCTACTTTAAACGAACGTATATCTCCTAAATATTTTGCTCTACCAACTGCTAACAATCAACCCATCCCCTCACCAGAATTAATTAAGTATCTGGAAATAGATCTTCCTGAAGAATATAAAGGGTTTCAATACTGGCAGGTAGATTGCTATGAGGCTATAGTGTCTGTCAAAACTGATTATTCTCAAGCCTCAAAAGCTATCAATGTTATCAAACTCCTCAACGAAATCCACTTTTTAGCATTATACACCTCAGGTGACATTCAACTTGGATCAGACCTGCTGTTTTGGTATCACTATACTCAAGCCTTTAAACAATTCATTCTCAAAGACCAATACATTCCAGGACTGAAATACCGTCAGTTAGAAGCTACTGTTACTAAAACGAATAAAAAAGGTAAGACAAAAACGGGAGCAACGCAGCCATTTGAAATCTATGCCTCTTGGGAAATTATTTCTGAACAATATGAATTGAATCTGAAGAAATACATCGAATATATGCCGCTAATCTGTGTGGCGGGTTCAGTCGCACCGACTCATCTGGTAGAGTTCTTTGATAAAGAAAAACTTTTACGTCACTTCAGTGAGTCTCTTCTTAATGATATAGTTACCCACACACCCTCAACGGCTGCTTTTGACAAACAAATTGCTGATTCCCTTATTCACCATTGCTTACGTCCAAACAGTGACAACCCACAAACAACGGATGCTGCTTTAGAACAATACAAGCAATGGTTAACATGGAAAACCAAAATCGCTCGTACCCAAAGCGACTCCCCTTTTCATCTCTGCTTTCAGTTGTACTCTCCTCCTTCAGAGGCGATCGACAACTGGCAGATTCAATTCCTTGTCGCCAGCAAACAAGATCCCTCCCTGAAACTAGCGCTGGCTGACTACTGGACAATGAGTCAAAAAACCAAAACTGGGGTACACAAGCAATTTGGTAAGAGCTTTGAAACGGATTTGCTTCTTAATCTGGGCTACGCAGCACGTATGTATCCTCAGTTATGGCGGGGATTAGAAACACAACACCCCACCGGATTGCAACTCACCTTAGAAGAGGCTTTTGACTTCCTCAAAGAAAGTGCTTGGGTGCTGGAAGATGCTGGTTTTAAGGTCATTGTACCTGCTTGGTATACCCCCGCAGGTCGCCGTCGGGCAAAAATTCGCCTCAAAGCCTCTGCTAGCAAACTATCCGCAACGAAAAGCGAGACAAAAAGCTATTTCAGCTTTGATTCGCTGGTGGAGTATCAATATGAACTGGCAATTGGTGACAAAGCAGTTACTCCACAAGAATGGCAACAACTTATTAATTCTAAAGCTCCCTTAGTCCATTTTCGCGGTCAGTGGATGGAACTAGACCGAGACAAAATGCAGCAGTTCCTAGAATTTTGGCAGTCACACGCTGATGAAAAATCAGAAATGACAATGCTAGAGTTCCTGCAACGTAATGCTGAAGTTGGCGAAGAGTGGGAATTTGAATATGACCAATTCTTGTCTGAGACAATGGCGAAGTTGCAAGACAAAAGTCGGTTGGAACCCATTTCTGAACTGTCACAATTGCAAGGAAATCTCCGCGAGTACCAAAAGCGTGGCGTATCATGGTTGCAATACCTGGAAAGATTAGGATTAAATGGCTGTCTGGCAGATGATATGGGCTTGGGCAAGTCGGTGCAAGTCATTGCTAGACTTGTGCAGGAGAGAGATGAGGGAGAAAGTAATTCAAAATGGACTGCGTCCCGCTGCGCTAACAAAATTCAAAGTTCAAAATTAGGAGTATCTTCCTCATCTTTCCCATCCTCTGTATCGCCTACACTATTAATTGCCCCAACTTCAGTTGTGGGGAACTGGCAGAAAGAAATTGCCAAATTTGCACCCCATCTTAAAACGATGGTTCATCACGGTAGCAGCCGTCTTCAGCAGGAGGCAGATTTTAAAGCAGCGAGTCTACAGCATGATGTGGTGATTACCTCTTTTACCTTAGCTCGCAAAGATGAAAAGCTACTGAGTAGCATGAAATGGCAGCGGGTGGTACTGGATGAAGCACAAAATATTAAAAATCCCAAAGCTGCACAGACAAAGGCAGTTTTGAAATTATCAGCAAAACACCGACTTGCTTTGACGGGAACTCCTGTAGAAAATCGTTTGCTAGATTTGTGGTCAATTTTTAACTTTCTTAACCCAGGTTACTTGGGGAAAGAAGCACAATTTCGTAAGTCTTTTGAGATTCCAATTCAAAAAGAGAATGATAAATTAAAATCAACAACCCTCAAGAAGTTAGTTGAACCATTGATTTTACGGCGTGTCAAAACTGACCAATCTATTATCAATGATTTACCTGATAAAATTGAACAAAAACTCTACACGAATTTAACAAAAGAACAAGCATCACTCTACGAAGTTGTTGTCAAGGATGTGGAGGAAAAACTAAAAACAGCAGAGGGAATTCAACGCAAAGGATTAATCCTCTCTACGTTGATGAAATTGAAGCAGATTTGCAACCACCCAGCACAATTCTTACAAGATGGTAGTGAATTTTTACCAGAACGTTCTCATAAATTAAGTCGTTTAGCAGAGATGATAGAGGAAGCATTATCAGAAGGAGAAAGCCTCCTCATTTTTAGTCAATTCACTGAGATTTGCGAAAGTCTGGAGAAATATCTGAAACACACTCTGCATTGCAATACATACTATTTACATGGAGGTACTAGCCGCGAAAGACGTGAGAAAATGATTGCAGAATTCCAAGAGCCAGAAACAGAATCATCTATTTTTATACTTTCTCTGAAAGCGGGTGGTGTTGGTATTACCCTCACGAAAGCTAACCATGTTTTCCACTTTGATCGTTGGTGGAACCCAGCAGTAGAAAATCAAGCAACAGACCGCGCTTTTCGTATTGGTCAAAAGAAGAATGTTTTTGTTCATAAATTTGTTGCGATCGGTACTCTAGAAGAGAGAATTGACCAAATGATTGAAGATAAGAAAAAACTCTCTGCTGCTGTTGTTGGTAGTGATGAATCGTGGTTGACAGAACTGGACAATGATGCATTTAAGGAACTTATTGCACTAAACAGAAGCGCGATTTTGGAGTAACTTATGGCAAAATTTAGTCGAACTTGGTGGGGCGATCGCTTTATTCAAGCGTTGGAAGCTTTTACCGATGACGCCAGACTACAACGTGGACGTTCTTATGCTCGTGGTGGTAAAGTGTTGAGCTTTGAGATTGAGCAAAATCACATCACGGCTAGGGTCAAAGGGTCGATTAATCCTTACTTTGGTGTTTACAAAGAACCAACATACAACATTTCAATAGAAATTACACCCATTGCTAAAGCGCGGTGGAATGAAATTATCCAGCAACTTTCATCAAAAGCGAGTGTTGTTTCTCGACTGCTCATTAACGAAGTTCCAGAAAATATTGAAGACTCTTTTTCGGAATTAGGAGTACACCTATTACCTCATAGTAGAAAGGACTTCAAAACTTCATGCTCTTGTCCAGATTATGCTAATCCCTGTAAGCATATTGCCGGAGTTTACTATCTCGTTGCTTCTCAACTGGACCAGAACCCATTTTTGCTATTTGAACTGCGGGGATTATCAAAAGTAGAACTTCAGAAAAAATTAGCTGAATCACCCTTGGGTAAACTCCTTTCTGAGGAACTTGATGCCAAAGAACTTAAGATAGAAGCTTCAACTTCTTTATATACAAAGCTTTCTACACAGCAAATTGACCAAAAGCCAAGTGCTAGAGAATTTTGGTTAGGTATAAAGCGATTACCTCAAACAATTGAAGTTGCAACTCCAAGCGCAGTCTCAGCAATTTTGATTAAGAAACAGGGTGATTTCCCGGCTTTTTGGCAAAAGGATAATTCTTTTATTGAAGCAATGGAGGAATTATATCAGCGAGTGAAAACGAAAAATCAGAATTTGATGTGAGGTGAACTACAGATGCAGCGGCGTTAGACCGCTCTGTAAGCCCATATTTCAAACTTAGCTTTGGAAGAAAGGACTTCCTCTAAAGAGCCGTAATGCTTAATACAAAACTCCTCAAGTTCATTCATGATTATCTTAAATGTCTCATCTGGTATTTGCCAACATAAGCCGTATGCTCGTGCTCTAAAAAAACTTAGTAACTCTTTGACTGTGTTTTTAACTATCCATTCTTTGGCAACAAAATAATTTGACTTGCTCCCTCTACTGTGGAAATATTCCTCTACATCTATTTTTTTGATGACTGCATTGATATGCTTCGATTTTTGCTTAGCATCCTCATATTTAGCCAGGATTGCTCGAAAATAATCTTCAAGTTCTTTGCGGGCTGGCGGCGTAATCCATTGACAGTTAAGATAAAAGCCGCCAGGTTTCAGTACTCGATTAATATGATCTAAAAATACTCTCCAATCAGAAACGGTATGAAGCATATGAACAGTCATGACAACATCAAAACTATGATTTGAAAAAGGCAAATGTGAAGCATCAGCATGAATCAACTTCAAATTTGGGGGAGTTTCATTGAATTTCTGACGGAACTGATCGAGCATTTCTTCAGAAATATCAATTCCTGTCACTGAATAACCACGTTTAACAAAAGGAAGAACATTTAAGCCTGTACCAACACCTGGTTCTAAAAAAGATGTCTCAGGTGTTGCACAAACAAGTTTAAGGATAAAATCTGCCACTTCTTCTGCTACTGACTCTGTTAACCAGCGCGTTTGGTCGTAGATTTGTGCAATATTATCGTAGTAGTTAATCTGAACTTCCCCCAGTGCCAATGTACTAAATAGACCTTACAGCTATTTTCAGCTTATAATAATCCAACGGCGAATTCTATCGCTTGTTCTGCTGTGGAAACCTTACCCTCAATCTGTGCTACAGCAATTTCTGTAAGCAGTTTGCCGACTAATGGCGAAGCAGGAACGTTCAATGCTAACATTATGTCCTTACCACTTAGTAATGGTGTGGGATGAGCAACTGGATCATCAGGGTTAAGATAGCGGGTGATTAATGGTGCATAGGTTCGTAGCAGTTTGTCGTCAGACATCCCCTCCACCGCTGTTCCATGTGCTATTGCTAAAAGTGCGATCGCGCTAAAGACAAATCCCGCTTTTTGGAAGAAAAAATATTGTTCTCGTAAAGACATAAGGGGTGTTTTGAATTGCGGTAACAGTCTTAAAGCGGTAGTTACTGCTTTAATTTCAGCACGACTATAGGTCAATTCTGTCAACTCTATTTCTGCTGTTTCTGGTTTTGGGTTGACAAGACAAGCGAGTTTTGCAATACCTAACCAAGTCGTTTTGACTGTATCCCGTACGCATTGGGCAATTTCTACTCCAAACTGCTGCCAAATTTCGGCAAGTTGAGCAGCGACTTTGTCAAGCACTGGCAATAAATTTACACTTTCTTTTGTAGCGTATTTAAAGAAAGGGGCAAGTAAACCATCTTCCCAAGCATGTGCAATCCAAGGAGTTCCTTGAGCATTAGCCAGCATATAACTCAATTCTACTCGCACTCTTTCAGGCGCAACTTTTGTTATGTGTGATGCGAGAGAGCGAATTGCAGCCTGGGTATCTGGCTCAATCGTAAAACCAAGTTGTGCTGCTTGGCGATATGCCCGCATTAACCGCAATGGGTCGTCTTCCAAGTTAGCGGGTGATATCATTCGCAAAAGACGGTGTTGCAAATCAACATAACCTTGCAGAGGATCAATGATTTCTTGAGTGTGAGGATTATATGCTATAGCATTGACTGTGAAATCTCGCCTGTGCAAGTCTATTTCTAAGCGATCGCGCAGCGACTCCTGCGGAGTCTCGCCTTCCTGCTGAGCAAAATCTGCTGTAGCATGGGGAAAGACAACACGAGCAATTTGTCTTTCTGGATCTAATAAAACAAAGCCTGCTTTGTAGTGTGTCGCGATTTTGCGGGCTACTTTTACAGCGTCAAATGGTAAAACAAAATCTAGATCCAGATATTCGCGAGTCCTTCCCAAAATGGCATCTCGTACAGCACCACCTACTATGTAAGCAGGTTGTGGCAATAATTCTAAACTAAAGGGCCAATTTTCGGGTGACAGGAGAGAAGGAACTGAATTGTCCATCGTAATAAAAATAAACCCAGCGACTAGTGAATAACAATGGCGCTTAAGCTAGATTATCAATAAAGGTCCTCGGAGTTGGTTCCATTATGTGTGTTTGTGTAAATTGCCACTATGTAGACCGCTGTATCACCTACCATGCGGTAGAAACGCAGCACCAACAACCACACTTGACCGAAACGCCAGATTTTGAGCCGAATGAACCTTCCATTAATGTCAACATCCGTCCACGTGAGGATGTGATTGAAATGGAATGGGATGTGGTGGGCTGTCTCAGCTTCAAGCGCGAAATGGGTAAGTGGTCGAAGTTGCGTCCTGGTGAGTTAGTACCTACTTGATAATTGGTTGTGTTGTGTGTGTTAAACGCGGCTACTACTGTTTAGTGTGGTAGTCGTGCCTATTTTTGTAATTCTACTCAATAGAGGAACTTGAGCAAATCATTCATGAAAGACGCCAACAGCCATCATGAACTGGGTACACCACCACGCATGAAAATACCTCTTCCCATTGC
This sequence comes from Iphinoe sp. HA4291-MV1, assembly GCA_019359415.1. Lineage (GTDB taxonomy): Bacteria > Cyanobacteriota > Cyanobacteriia > Cyanobacteriales > Nostocaceae > Brasilonema. The sequence goes on from JAHHHH010000001.1 coordinate 259,860, forward strand.
CCATTGCCCATTGCCCATTATTTCTCTTTTTTTAACTACTATTTGAACGAGCTTTGACCACTGAATTAAAATATCTCCAACCAACACAATACGGACTAGCACTCCACACCACAACTCGTGAATTGGGTTTGGCAGTAAGTAATTTTGTAGAAGATACACGTTCTCAAGTTTGGTATTTGGAGCGTGAATTATCTAGCCATTTACATCAATATTTAATTGAGTTTATCCAACCCCAAGATTGGTCAGACTTAGCATTTATTGCTGTAGCAAAAGGACCAGGAGGCTTTACTGGAACTCGTATTGGAGTCGTTACTGCACGTACTTTGGGACAACAGCTAAATTTTCCTGTTTTTGCCATTTCTACTTTAGCAGCTGTCGCGTGGTCACAAATTTCCCATACTCCCTTCCTGTCAACACAAAATGGATCAGAAACTGCTATAGCCGTACAAATGCCCGCCCAACGAGGTCAAATTTTCGGTGCTATTTATCAACCCACACCCGATGCTTCGGAACTTAGCGTCATATTGCCAGATGCTGTGATGACACCTGAAGCATGGCAGGAAAAACTAGCTAGCTGGAATACCAATTATCAACTTATTGAAGCAAAATCTGGATTAGCAGCGACAGTGACAAGCGTGTTGCAGCTAGCATATTTAGATTGGCAACGAGGGCAATGTCCTAACTGGTCACAAGCATTACCATTCTATGGGCAACATCCGGTGGAGATGTGAAAATTAGCATCATAAACCAGAAAGCCCCTGAGACTTTCTGGTTTATGATTAAGTTTGTAGTGCCAATTGTTATGCACCGACGGGTTGAGCAGACGTTGGTATCATAGATGGATCAATCGCAACTCCTAACCCTTCTGCGACACGACGACCGTAATTGACATCAGCGCGGAAGAAATGGCAGAGTTGACGCATCTGAATATCAGATCGTGCCTGACCCAAACTGCCTACAATGTTTTGTATGAGACGCTCCTGTTGGTCGGGTGTCATGAGCCGATACAGATCTCCTGCTTGAGTGTAATCGTCATTTCCTTCACGGTGGTCATGGCGATCAACTTTGACGTTCCCTAAATCCAAAGCTGGCTCCGCATAAGCAGAATTTTGCTTTGGTGTATCCTCATAGCTGTTGGGTTCGTAGTTGGGTGTATTACCTCCATTGTTACCCAATGCCATAGCACCATCGCGCTGGTAGTGCATTACCGGACACTTCGGTTGATTGACGGGTAATTGCTGATAGTTCGCACCAAGACGGTAGCGGTGAGCATCAGAATAGGACAAGATACGAGCTTGCAAAACCTTATCCGGAGAGAAGCTGATACCAGGAACGACATTAGAAGGAGAAAACGCCGATTGCTCAACTTCTGCAAAGTAGTTTTGAGGATTTCGGTTGAGTTCGAGAATACCTACGTCAATCAAGGGATATTCTGAATGCTTCCAAACCTTCGTCAGGTCAAAAGGATTATCTTGATGGCGCGCTGCTTGTTCCTCAGTCATCACCTGAATACAGACTCGCCACTTAGGATAATCTCCGCGCTCGATCGCTTCAAATAAGTCACGGGTTGCATGGTCTGGATCTTTTCCTTTAACTTGTATTGCCTCTTGGGCCGTAAAGTTTTCAATGCCTTGAAGGGTTTTAAAATGAAACTTACACCACACCCGTTCTTCTTGGGCATTGATCAAGCTGAAGGTGTGGCTACCATAGCCGTTCATGTGTCGATGGCTTTTGGGAGTCCCGCGATCGGAGAATAGAATTGTGACTTGATGCAGAGCCTCTGGACTCAGTGACCAATAATCCCACATAGCGTTGGCATCTTTGCAATTTGTTTGCGGATTGCGCTTTTGTGTGTGGATGAAATCAGGAAACTTGAGCGGATCGCGGATAAAGAAGACAGGCGTATTGTTACCTGTCAAATCCCAGTTTCCTTCTTCTGTATAGAACTTGACCGCAAAGCCTCTGGGATCACGCTCAGCATCAGCTGAACCTTTTTCACCTCCCACAGTTGAGAACCGGAGGAGAGCCTGGGTTTGCTTGCCAATCTCTGAAAAAACTTTGGCTTTACTGTAACGAGTTATATCGTGAGTCACAGTGAATGTACCAAATGCAGCGGCTCCTTTCGCATGGACGACACGCTCTGGAATTCGTTCCCGATTGAAGTGAGCTAACTTCTCCATCAGGTGAAAATCCTGCATCAGCACAGGACCGCGAGCACCTGCTGTTAACGAGTTCTGGTTATCAGCAACTGGAATACCATCAGCGGTTGTCAATGTTTTGGGGTCAGCCATAGTGGGCGATTTCTCCATCAATTTACACAAGACGTTGCAATATCTGTTCAATCAGTCGAGCTTGAACTCATAAACAGCAATGTAATCATACTCGTTATGAGTTTGTATTTATATCGTAGTCGATATGACTTTACTATAGTAGTCTCTAAGCAGAGATTGCAAGAAATTGTAATATTTAATTTATTCCTGAAAGGTCAGAAAGAACCTACAACTTAAGTCTAGTGGTCTGCAAAGTTAGCTTGACAGACTACTAATACTCAAAATTCTCATAAGTTGATTCAGCAGCAAAAATGATTGTCAATCGTCCGCTCATCTTGGAAGAGATACCGTACTACAAAAAACTGCCAAGATTACCTTTTGCTCCGAATTTCTCTGCTTTGCCAGAGGTTCTTAAAGTTGATGTTCTTACATTGGATGGTATTGAGCCGATAACATTGGATATTGCTAAACTGTATCCTTCTGGAATTCCATTACAGCCATCTCAAAAAGCTATTGATTACTATTTGAAACAAGAAATCAAATTTCAAATGGTATTTGTAGTAGCTAACTTCTATGACCTGAGATGTGTAGATGGTATTCTTCAGGGAAGACCTTACAGCATTTCTCTTATTCCAGCTTCAAAAAGAGGTAGACCGCAAGAAATAAGTCCTGCTTTCTTCAAAAATTTTTCTATAGAAAAGATATTTGAACAAGAGCCAATATATCTAAATTTTAATCCTTTTAAAGGAGAATGGGATTTATTTGGAAGCTTTGGTACTTTTTTCAATTCGCAAAGTAAGCTAGATATTTACACTGACTCAATTGGATTTATTATTGGCATATACTTCTTAGCAAACAAGTATAGTAAGCGAGATATACTTCTTACAGATATAGTTTCTGCTGACAATCAAACTCGAAGGAAATACCGAGATTACAGAATCAAGCGTTATTACACACCCTTTTCAAAACCGGAGCTTCGTAAGCTTTGGGGGGCAGACTCTCCCATTGAACTATTTTTAATTCATGCTTTAGCAAATAGAGGACTTTTCCCAAAAATTCAAACATCTATTTTTAGAGACGGATCTGTCTATGCAAATTTCTATGATATGGTTTCAGCCTTTAATGTGAAAGAGGAGCATCATCTGATCACAGCCGCAGATTTATATTTTGAGCAAGAGAAGTTAGCAGTTTTTTGTGATTCTAAGCAGTATCATAGTTCTGATGAAGCAAAGCGTAAGGACAAAAATATTAGTGACAAGCTTACCACTCTTGGTATTACTTCTCTTAGAATTTCAGGTAGTGATATAGTTCATGATTTGCTAAAGTGTGTGGCTCAGATTGAGGAGCAGTTAACGCGCCCAGCAGTATAAAAACCGTGATGCGGCAGACTGTTGCAAGCGACCACAATCGTTGTACTGCAAATATCAAAAGGAAGAGGGAAGAGGAAAACTAAAATTTTAAGTTTTATGTTTCTTCCTTCTTGCTCCTTCCTCCTTCCTTCATTCTTTTGTGACAATCGCCATTGCCTTATCAACGACTTGCAACGCCTGCTCAACTTCTTGTTCTGTCACAATCAAGGGTGGTACAAATCGTACTACCTTGGGACCAGCAGGAACAAGCAATAAGCCCTCGTTGATCGCAGCTTTGACGACATCAGCTGCTGTGAGCGCAATATCTGCATTCAACACCATACCGTTAATAAGACCCCAGCCGCGTACTTCAGTGATGTGATTGGGGTATTTTGCTGTGATAGCGCCTTGCGCGGCTCCCTGCTGGAGCATCGCCCGCAAACCAACTCGTAACTGTTCACCCCGCTCCTGTACATTTTGCAAAATATTGTCCTGTTCTAATGTCTGGCAAACTGTCAGGGCGACTCCACAGGCAAAAGGATTTCCACCAAAGGTACTCGCATGTTCTCCTGGTTGAAAAACATCGCAGAATGATTTGCACATCATTGCTCCTATGGGGATACCACCGCCCAAACCCTTAGCACTAGTGAAGATATCTGGCTCAACGTCAAGACATTCATAACCCCATAATTTACCACTGCGTCCCATACCGACTTGCACTTCATCAAAAATCAGCAAAACGCCAGTTTCATCGCAAATCTGCCGCAGCTTTTGGAAGTAGGCAATATCCCCTGGTCGTACACCGCCTTCTCCCTGCAATGGTTCTATCAAAATTGCTGCGACGCGGTAGTCACCTTCATCAAGTTCGCTAATCGCTGCTTCCATTGCGTCAATATCATTGTAAGGTACGTAGTGGAAACAGGGCATTAAAGGTTCAAAGTTCTTTTGATACTTCGGTTGACCTGTAGCAGTAATTGTTGCTAAAGTCCTTCCGTGAAAACTCTCGTGTGCTGTCAAAATGATTGGTTTGTCAATTTGTAGCACTGTATGGGCATATTTCCGTGCCAGTTTAATTGCAGCTTCATTTGCTTCTGCTCCAGAGTTGCAGAAAAATGCGCGATCGGCACAGGAATGTTGCACTATCCACTTTGCCAACTCTCCCTGCTCGGGGATGTAGTACAAATTAGAAACGTGGTGTAGTTTCTGTATTTGTCGTGTCACCGTTTCCACCAAAGCAGGGTGGGCGTGTCCCAAGGTACAAGTCGCAATTCCTGCTACAAAGTCGAGATATTCTCGCCCCTGTGTATCCCAAACACGGCATCCAGCACCCCGTTCTAGGGCGATAGGAAACCGTGCATAGGTGGACATGACAACTTGATTGAAACTATCTGTATCAAAGGGGCTAGACGGTATCGTCGCTTGTCCAATAAGAGTTTGTATGCTCACTGCCTAACTCCTAAAATTTTTTATCTTACCGTTGGTGACTGGTCTTTATGAAAATCTTGACAAAAATCTTCTTACAAACTTCATCTTAAGCCAGCACCCAGATATTCTCAAACGAGTCTCAAACGAGTGACGATGGAAAAAAACCGTGTATTCAACACTTGAGCAAAAGTATCAACGTATCCAGAAAGAGTTAAAGGCAGGGATCATTGCCCTTGCTGGAGTCTTTCTCATCGGCACTTTGTGGTACAAGTTTGTGGAGAATTGGTCTTGGGAGGACTCAGCTTACATGACCGTCATCACCTTAGCTACTGTCGGCTACGGTGAAACTCGACCACTAGGAGCACGAGGAAGATTGTTTACCATCGCCTTAATCTTGATGGGCGTTGTCAGTATTGGTTACATTGTCAATAGGTTTACAGAAGCCATTATTCAAGGCTACTTTCAACAAGGAATTAGAATACGACAACAGAGGCGCTTGATGGAGTCCTTACAAGAGCATTATATCATCTGTGGATTTAGCCGGACTGGTCGCCAAATTGCTATAGAATTTCGGGCAGAAGGCGTTCCTTTTGTCGTTATTGACTCCAATCTGGAATCTGTACAGATGGCTCAATCTCAGGGTTATGTTGTATACCAAGGAGATGCAACTTTAGATGAAACATTATGGAAAGTTGGCATTGACCGGGCTATTTGTATTGTAGCAGCGCTTCCTTCAGATGCTGAAAATTTATACGTAGTATTGTCAGCGAAAACACTTAATCCCAATATGAGAGCGATCGCCCGCGCGAGTACAGAGGAAGCTTTGCAAAAATTACAACGTGCTGGAGCAGATGCCGTAGTTTCTCCCTACATAACTGGAGGGAAGCGTATGGCAGCAGCTGCCCTGAGACCCCAAGTGATGGACTTTGTAGATGGTATTATCTCTGGTACAGACCGACAGCTGTACATGGAAGAATTTTTGTTAAACCCTGCGACTTGCCCTTTTGTGGGTCAAACGTTAGGGCTAGCAAAGTTGCGATCGCAAACCGGAGCATTACTTCTGGCTATCCGTCGCGCCAATGGTGAACTCATCGGTGGTCCCACTGCTGAAACAGTATTTATGCCAGGAGATGTTCTCATCGCTATGGGGACAGCCGAACAATTGCGTACACTCAACCAAGTTTTAGGACCTATTGGTTCCAAGAAGTTGCGGCGACCCAGGAAGAGTTAGGTATGGGGTGATCTAGGAAAGTGATGAATAAATTTTGCTGAAAAACAGCGACTATACTTAAAAATATAGGTAGTAGTGCATAGTAATGATTTAGTTTCTTAGATTAGCATCATCTGTGATTCTACTCAGCAACACCAGTCGCACTTAACGAGGCGAACCCCAACACCACCTCATCTGCACAGGAAAACTCTCCCTGAGCTTACACTCCGCAACGCCAGTCGCACTCAAAATTCAAAACTCAGCACTATAACATCCGCAATTCAGCCAAACGCTGACGTGCCTTAGCATCGATAGAATTAGCTAAAAACCTTGTGTTAGAGTGTTTTCGTACTTTAGACTTTTGCCGCACCCGACAAACACTGGCTTGTACTTCGTAACACAGTTGCTGTGCTGACATCCATTCAGCACCGTATCCCTGTACCATCAACTGCTGTGCTCGGTCTGATGTGGCAACAATCATGCGAGAAATAAGAGATTGGGCTAATGAAGAGCGTAAAGACGCACAGACTTTTTCAATATAAGTGTCTGCTGTCTGCCCAAACTCTGTATAATGAACCGATAGAAACTCAGTAACAATTTCTCTGTTACTACAGGTATTTTGATATTGAGCATCGAATACAACTAGAGTTTCATAGCCTTGAAACGCACTGTAGCTCGTCAAAGCTTCAGTCAATTCGCAACGCGCTGGCTCTAGTCCGGCAGTATCACGGGTTCTTTTCAAGCAGGACCAACCGCCTATTATGTTGTAGCCGTCCACAAGCAAGACGGCTTGGGGTGAGGAACGGGGCATGATTTTGGATCACCATTTTCTAGAGTTAACAAAATTCATTCATAAGATTTATAGTACTTGAAGCATTGCGTGTAACATTATGTTACAGAAATAAAAATGCATATAAGGGTATAGAGGGAATCAATTCAAAATTCCCCCTACGTCCTTGCATCCCTAAATTTCAGGAAACTTCGTCGTGCAATTCCATCAACCGTTGTTTGAGGCGCTGTGGTTCACCCCGATCCACTAGAGAACCCTTTTCTAGTAGCAAAGCGCCGTCGCAGTAATTTAACTCGTCTAAGCGATGGGTTACCCAGAGGGCTGTTATACCACGATTTTTGACTAGGCGGCGGACACCAGCTACTAATTCCAATTGGCTATCCGGATCAAGTAAAGCAGTGGGTTCATCTAACAATAAGACTTCACAGCGACGGGCTAAAGCGCCAGCGATCGCTACCCGTTGTTTTTGTCCACCACTCAAAGCATAAATCGGGCGTTTTTGCAGTGATAGTAAATTTACCGCCTCCAGCGCCTCCTCAACGCGAGTTCTCAGAGCAACTGGTGGGAGTTTTTCTTCCACCAGCCCAAAAGCTACATCAGCACCAACTGTTGGCATGACGAGTTGATGATCAGGATTTTGGAAGACAAAGCCTACAGGATGTAAAAGTTGAATTTCCCCAGACTGAGGGGTTAATAAACCCGCAAGTAGTCTAAGTAAGGTGGATTTGCCACTGCCATTTGTACCCAAGAGCATCCAAAATTCACCCTTGGGCACTTCTAGAGAGCAAGACTTAATAACATTCTCTCCGGATGACCAGTCAAAGCTTAAATCTTTAACCTCTATGCCCAGTTTCGCCATGCGTATACCATCAGCTGATTATTCAGCTGCTACAGCGAAGAAACCAGGTGGTCTGCCACTTCCAGCGGCTGAACCCTCTTTCTGAGTCAACTGAACTCCAGAAATCTCACTAGTACGGACGGCGACTTTTTTTTCTATCTTGCCCTCGCTTTTAAGTTCCACAATATTAGGGTTGCCAGTTTGCATAGCTTTCACAATAAGCAGATAAACCTCCTCAGCATCCTCAGCTGTTTTACGTTCTATGGATATAGGGAAAGCTGTGTTCTTTACGGTTAAGTCGATGGTAAACATTTAGCCTTAATTAAATTTAACTGCAGGACTCATTTTAACGTTAGCTTGCCGTAGGGAGAGTATGAGATGGGTGACAAGGAGAATTTAGGTTAAGAAAATGAAAAAGATACTGGAAAAATCTGAGAACTTTGTATAGAATTTGATTAGAGTCTGTAAAAATTTGTAAACTGGATTGACAAACCAGTTAACTTTCTGTTCTAAGCAGGCAGTCAAATGTCGATCTTAGAATAGGGAGAGGAAACCCGTAATAATAAAAGTTTGGAGATTCGTTGTAATGAGCATTGCACTTGGACGTGCCCCCGGTAGCCGAGGGTGGTTTGACGTTCTGGATGACTGGTTAAAGCGAGACCGATTTGTGTTCGTAGGTTGGTCAGGGATACTACTGTTTCCCTGCGCCTTCCTCGCACTAGGCGGTTGGCTAACCGGCACCACCTTCGTCACCTCTTGGTACACCCATGGGATAGCCTCATCCTACCTGGAAGGGTGCAACTTCTTGACAGTAGCAGTATCGACCCCAGCAGACGCAATGGGACACTCGCTATTGCTGTTGTGGGGACCAGAAGCACAAGGAGACTTCACCCGTTGGTTCCAATTAGGAGGCTTGTGGCCATTTGTGGCGCTGCACGGAGCATTTTCACTCATAGGCTTCATGCTGCGGCAATTTGAAATCGCCAGAGTAGTAGGAATTCGTCCCTACAACGCCATTGCCTTTTCTGCTCCCATAGCAGTCTTCGTGAGTGTGTTCTTGATGTACCCGTTGGGACAATCAAGTTGGTTCTTTGCTCCCAGCTTTGGGGTAGCGGCGATTTTCCGCTTCCTGCTGTTTGTACAAGGCTTCCACAACTGGACACTCAACCCCTTCCACATGATGGGAGTAGCAGGAGTGTTGGGTGGAGCGCTGCTGTGCGCCATCCATGGAGCAACAGTAGAAAATACCCTGTTTGAAGACAGCGAAGGTTCCAATACCTTCCGTGGCTTCAATCCCACGCAAGCAGAAGAAACCTACTCAATGGTGACGGCAAACCGATTCTGGTCACAAATATTTGGAATCGCCTTCTCCAACAAGCGCTGGTTACACTTCTTCATGTTGTTTGTGCCAGTGACAGGGTTGTGGATGAGTGCGGTAGGGATTGTGGGTTTAGCACTCAACCTGCGGGCTTACGACTTCGTGTCGCAAGAATTGCGGGCGGCAGAAGACCCAGAGTTTGAAACATTCTATACCAAGAACATTTTACTCAACGAGGGGCTGCGCGCTTGGATGGCTCCTGCTGATCAGCCTCACGAACAATTTGTATTCCCTGAAGAGGTACTACCTCGCGGTAACGCTTTGTAATAGTTGTCTTATTCTTAGCGTTTTACAACTGAAACTATCCCCGCTTCATAGCGGGGTTTTGTTATTTGTGAGCTAGTGGTCCTTCTACTAATGACAAATAATTAATAAGTTGTGTTATATTGAGTAAAGGTGAATAACCCAGAGCTTTTAGCTCTGCCTTTTTGAGACTAAGACCGCTTAGGCAACAAGGAGGTGATGCCCATGATAGATAGTAGTAAAACCATGGGTCATCAAGTTGCAGTTAGCCGGCTGTGCGCCGGGGCTGTTCTCTAGAAGTTAGCTCTAGTCTTCTAGTAAGACTAAGATCAACTAACTGGCTAGGCTAGCTTGAAGTTCCTTCCGGCAGTCTGGTTGCAACTTGAAGACCCGCTAGACCGCTCTTACCTAGATCATCTGAATCTAAAGTAAGAGCGGATAGTTTTATGTGGATAGTTTTATGTGGATAGTTTTATAAAGATGTCTGGATGAAAACCTCGGAGAAACAGCAACGCAGTTGCGATTTTCATGCTTTAGACCGGGGATGAAATTCGACTGCGAAGGCTTTAGCCTTCTGTGAGCAATATGATAAAATTGGCAGTTTCACACTAGATACAACCTTGCTGAAGAAGCAAGAGCAATGGAAAATTGTGTTTGCGATCGCTCGACGCCATCGCCTACAGCGGGCGCTTATGAGGAGATAAAATATACAACTGACTAAACAGAGCCTAAAAAACAAGGAGTGAAGACACTAGTAGTTCTGACTTTTCCCGTTAAGTCGTGAAACAACGAAATAGCAAGGGTTTCACAATCTATCTTATTCTCAAAAACTTAATTTTAATGATAATGAATCACGAGAGAATAGGGCTTTGGGCTAAGGGTATAGTAAGCGATCGCTCCCTGCGCGGAGATAACGGGAAAAGTCAGACTAGTAGTTCTATTGCATACTAGGGTTTGTAAAGGGCTTTTATGAGGAAACAGTAGTTAACCCCTGTACAAACTGAAGAGTAGAGTGTAAGTGACTATAGTCACAGTCTTTTTTCAGTATTTAGGATTTGTTGATATGGCGCAGCTACTAATGTCGGCAGAAATTCACGAAAAGACAAGCCAATTGCCAGATTGGACAGTGGAGGGGTCAACGTTACAGTGTACCCGCAAGTTTAAAAACTTTATTCAAGCTATAGAATTTGTGAATAGGCTTGTTGAACCTGCTGAGTCAGCAGGACATCACCCAGATATTGAGATTTCTTACAACAAAGTCAAAATTTCACTCACAACCCATGATGCAGGTGGGTTGACACAGAAAGATATTGATTTGGCAAGGGTGATTTCTCAAATCAGTTAAGCGATTGCTCACATCGCTATTTGTATAAGAGAGTCGCATTTTTTGTGCAGGGGTATTTTGAGTGGAGAAAAGCCTTTACAAAGAAGCTTTTTGACCTCATAGCATCTCTGAATTTATTTCTGCGTACTGATAAAAGATGTGTGACAGTTTATAAGGTGATCGCTTCAATCTTGTCAGCCAGTTTCCATAAATTATAATTACGAGTAAAGACAAATATGTTTTTGCATAAGTTAATTGCATTATTTCTTTATCTAAACTTAGCTGGTTGTTAGCTTGGCAAAAACTAAAATAGTATAGAGGGCGACTATGCCTCATCCACAAGTATCAATAAAAACTCGTAATTTCGAGAATATTTGCAGCAAAAAAGTTATCTATACAAAGGTGTGAGGAGAACAGGAAACATGTCTAATCTCTTGTGGAAATCTCTAGTAGTCAGTCCAGCAGTTTTAGGAGCAACGTTGTTGGTGTCTACAACCGCGATGGCTGCTCAGAATAACACCCATGAAGTTGTGACAACGCAAGTCTCACAAACTAGCAAAAATCAAGAAGCTTCTGCATCAATATCAGCAACTTCAACGACAACAACTGCGACTGAAGTCACCCCCAAGCCAGAAACGTTGGCTCAAGTACAACAAACTGATGTCAATGTTTTGCAGCAAGTGAATAGCTACAGCAACGAGGGGAAAAATAATTCTCAGTCCCAAGTGACATCGGTTTCCCAGTTCTCCGACGTACAGCCAACAGATTGGGCTTTCCAAGCGCTACAGTCCTTAGTTGAGCGTTATGGTTGTATTGCTGGTTATCCCAATGGTACCTACCGTGGGAACCGTGCTTTGACTCGTTATGAATTTGCTGCAGGCTTAAATGCATGTCTTGACCGGGTCAACGAACTCATTGCTACAGCAACATCTGACTTAGTCAGAAAAGAAGACCTGGCGACTTTGCAGCGCTTGCAGGAAGAATTTTCTGCAGAACTAGCAACTTTACGCGGTCGTGTGGATGTCTTGGAAGCACGGACAGCAGAATTAGAAGCTAACCAATTCTCAACGACTACCAAACTCGTTGGTGAAGCAATCTTTGCCTTAAGTGATGCTTTCGGCGATACAGTAGGTAAAAACAATAACACGGTCTTCCAAAACAGGGTACGTTTAGATTTGCAAACCAGCTTCACAGGTAAAGACGTTCTGCACACCCGTTTGGCAACTGGTAATGCCAGAAGATTGAACACAGGTGGAAATATAGATGCCAACGGAAACGGAAGAATAGACACCTCAGAGCAAAGTGCTGAAGGCTTTCAAACCTTTAACCTAACAGGAGATAGCAGCAACAGTAATGATATTGTCCTAGATTGGCTGGCCTATTACGTCCCCTTAGGAAAACGTGCCCAACTTTACGTTGCAGCTACTGGTGGTGTTCACAGCGATTATGCTGCCACTAACAACCCCTACTTTGAGGACTATGATGGCGGTAATGGCGCTTTGTCCACCTTCGCTTCTGAAAACCCCATCTATCGCATTGGTGGGGGTGCAGGTGCAGCGCTCAACATTAACTTTGGTAAGGGTGGTGGTATCCTCAAACCAAGTTCATTAACTCTAGGTTACTTGGGATCTGAACCAAATGATCCTGGTATAGGTTCAGGTATATTCAACGGTAACTATGCTGCTCTAGGACAGTTGAACTTTAATCTTGGTCAACGGTTTGCATTAGCAGCCACCTACGTTCACGGATATCACGGTGCTGGTAGTGCTTTATTTGATGCTGGTGGATTCCAAGGAGCAAACGTCCCTGTTGTAGGTACTCCACAAGCCAACGCTCTCAGTGCGGCCAACGCATCTTCTAGTAACTCCTACGGTTTGTCAGCAGCCTTTAGACCAAGTGACAAAATCTCTGTTAGTGGCTTCGTTTCCTATCACGACGTCACAGGCTTTGGTTCCAATGATGACTATGAAGCTTGGGGTTACGGAGGTGGAATCGCTTTACCTGACTTTGGAAAGAAAGGTAACGTCTTAGGTCTTTTTGCAGGTGCTGAACCCTATGCGATTGGTAGACAATCAGGTGCTAGAGATATACCTTTGCATTTTGAAGGCTTCTATAAGTATCGCGTGAGTGATAACATCTCCATCACTCCTGGTGTTATTTATCTGATGTCTCCTGGTCAGAACAGCGACAACGATGATGCGATTATTGGAACCCTGAGAACAACGTTCACCTTCTAGATAGTTGACAATATTTAGAAGATTTTGTATATACAAGAATTGCTCCGCACATTGCAGCGGAGCTTTTCATATTTTTAGAATGTAGCCACCCAATCTGAACGACTCATCATTACCCATATTTTCCCAAAATCTTCTAAAGATAGAGGATAGAACCTCTAATCCTTGGACTAACTCTGTCGAGCATCTGACTTTTCCCGTTAAGTCGTGAAACAACGAAATAGCAAGGGTTTCACAATCTATCTTATTCTCAAAAACTTAATTTTAATGATAATGAATCACGAGAGAATAGGGCTTTGGGCTAAGGGTATAGTAAGCGATCGCTCCCTGCGCGGAGATAACGGGAAAAGTCAGGTCGAGCATAACGCCTCAGAATGAGTTATCTTTAGTATCTTAGTTATATTTATTACTGTTTAATCTAAGTAAATAGAACACTAACTCTAAGATTAAAGTGTTCGCCATACTATTTTGTGGGAACTGTTGATTTAACGGAGACTCATAAAATACTTGCTCGCTACGTATTCAAATTTAAACAATAAAATAAAAAACCCTAGTGGATAACCGGAGTATAATAGCGAAAGAGGACAAGAAAAAGAAAAAAGCAAAGAATCTTTTGGCTTTTTATTTTCTCTCTATCTCCCTCTTTTCTAAACCCATCACCTCTTTCAAATGCGACCAGTGGAACTATCTTGTAAATCAGAATACGCGATTCTTGCTCTACTAGAGCTAGCAATTCATTACCAAAGCGGGGAACCACTGCAAATTCGACAAATTGCGGCACAACAAAATATACCAGACCGCTATCTAGAACAACTGCTAGCGACTTTGAGGCGTGGAGGTATAGTCAAAAGCCAGCGCGGATCAAGGGGCGGTTATCTGTTGGCGCGAGAACCGTGGAAAATTACTCTTTTCGAGATTTTGAATTGTTTAGAAGGGTTAGATGTGCGGACATGTGAGGAAGACATCAACCCTAAAACTGTAGATGGTGCCGTTGTGGAAGATATCTGGCAAGAGGCAAGGCTGGCAGCAAACACAGTTTTGCAAAAATACACGCTTGCAGAACTCTGTGAAAAACGAGATTCTCGACGACAATTGGACATAATGTACTACATTTAGTTAGTTGTAGGTTGTTAGTTGTAGACCATTAACCACTAACTACTAACTACTAATTACTAACTAATAACTAAGGATTTCAGTATGCGAATCGCTCGTGATATTACAGAACTTGTCGGTCGTACTCCTCTGGTGCAACTCAACCGTATCCCTCAAGCGGAAGGCTGTGTGGCACAGATTGTGGTGAAGCTGGAAAGTATGAATCCAGCGGCATCAGTAAAAGACCGAATTGGTATAAGTATGATTAACTCCGCAGAGGCAGAAGGGTTGATTGCTCCAGGGAAAACGGTATTAGTGGAACCCACCTCTGGAAATACGGGAATTGCCCTCGCAATGGTTGCAGCGGCAAAGGGCTATCGATTAATTCTGACAATGCCTGAAACAATGAGCGCTGAACGAAGGGCAATGTTGCGGGCGTATGGAGCCGAATTAGAACTCACGCCAGGAATTGAAGGCATGAGTGGGTCAATTCGACGGGCGCAGGAAATCGTTAATACCACTCAAGATGCTTATATGTTGCAACAGTTCCGTAACCTAGCTAATCCAAAAATACACCGGGAAACAACAGCAGAGGAAATTTGGGAGGATACTGACGGACAGGTCGATATAATGATCGCTGGAGTCGGAACAGGTGGTACAATTACAGGTGTTGCTGAAGTTATCAAAGCACGCAAACCAAGTTTTCAGGCGATCGCAGTTGAACCAGCAAATAGCCCAGTTTTATCTGGGGGAAAGCCAGGACCTCACAAAATTCAGGGAATCGGCGCAGGGTTCGTTCCCCAAGTGCTGAACGTCAGCTTCATAGATGAAGTGATTTCCGTTACCGATGAAGAAGCGATCGCTTACGGTCGGCGTCTAGCAAGAGAAGAAGGACTGCTATCTGGCATTTCCAGTGGAGCAGCCTTGTGTGCTGCTGTCCGTGTCGCTCAACGCAAAGAGAACGAGGGGCGCTTGATAGTGATGATTCAACCTAGTTTTGGAGAAAGGTATCTGAGTACGCCGTTGTTCCAGGACTTGGAGCCAAAGGTAGCAGTTAGCATCAGCTAACAGTACATTGAAAGAATGGCAGATAAGACGAACCACTACGAAACACTTAAAGTCAGTCCAAACGCAAGCCAAGCGGAGATTAAGCAAGCTTATCGTCGCTTGGTCAAGATGTTTCATCCTGATAGCAATCAGAACACCTCAGACCCTGAGCAAATCATCCGTATTAATGCAGCGTATGAGGTTTTGGGCGACGTTCAAAATCGCCAAAATTACGACCAAAAACTGCGTCAACACTCCCAAAAAACAACTAGCAATAGACAACAACGTACAGCTGCTGCTCAACAGCAATACCAGACGACACGAAAAACAGGAAAAGATGCAGATGAACAAATAGAGGAATGGCTGCACCAAGTTTATCAGCCAGTAAATCGCCTGCTGTTTAGCATTCTCGCTTCTCTACGAGAGCAAATTGATAAGCTAGCCGCTGATCCCTTTGATGATGTCCTCTTAGAAGAATTTCAGGATTATTTACACGCTTGTCAAGATGACTTTAAGCGGGCGCAAATAACTTTTCGTTCTCTACCAAATCCCCCTAGTTTAGCAAGAGCAGCAGCTCATCTCTACTATTGTCTTAATCAAGTAGGCGATGGGCTAGATCAGTTAGCGTATTTCCCTCTCAACTATGACGAAAGCTACTTGCACGCTGGACTAGAAATGTTTCGCACTGCCCATCATATGTATCGTGAGGCACAACAGTCTGTGGGTGCTTCTGTGTAGTGGTTAATGGTTAGTGATAGGACTAGCCTGTCAATGTGAGTCGTAAAATCTTGGTTCAGGCGGTAAAATCCCATTTTTTCTCTGCGTCCTCTGCGTCTTCTCTTCTCCTGTCACCAGACGCGCAAGGGACGAGACGCTGAGCGCAAAGCGCACGCACTCGCGTTCGCGTTCGCCCTTGAAGGCGTCGCCCTTTGGGCGAAGGCGGTTAAATGCATCCCAAATGTGTAAATTTATTTTATTTTGTAGTAATAAAGTAGGGAGCAAGATGCACACCATACCCGTCTTTTTTGCATGCATTGGGATGCTCCCGTAGCTCCACAGAGCTTACTGTTCTATCCATTGGCAGATTTGTGTGAGCGAATTGGCGAAAGTTGACTGGCTTTGAGGATTGCTGCCATCAAAAATATGTAAGCTAGAGAGCCTATCAAAGCTAAAAGTACGTTACCGATGAGAAAATCTAGTTTTTGTTCCTTTTGCAACTCAGAGATGATAGCTCCAAGGGTATGTAGAACTGCTGAAGTCAGGTAGCCGATTCCTAGAAGCCGCCAAAGTTTAGAAGGTTTCATTGCACCCAATCCAATGAAGTAGCCAAAGTAGCCACTATATGCCACCTGTCCACAAATATCTCCTAAGATGAGGGGTATTAAAAGTGTCAACCCTGCAAAACTACCTTTGGTTTGCGTTTCTTGATGCACTATCATCATAGTCTCTACTAATGCAAATCCAGTGGCAGATGCCGTCGCTAAAAGGATTCCATCTATAGGTTCCCAAACTCCAATGAGTTCCCGTTTGGGTGATTGAAGTTGTCTGCCTAGGAAGTAAACTAATAGCACTGGTAGTATTTTGAAAAGTTCCTCTAATAAGCCTGCTTTAAAAAATTCTTTGACAGTTATACCAAAAATATTTTCTTCGTGCTTAAAGAAATTTCCTGGTAAAATATCGGAGAAAATAGCTGTCAATTCATGAAAGCCAATTAAAAGCGGCAGACTAGTAGTCAGACCTAAGCTAACTAGCAACCACCAGGGCTTATGTTTATGGCAGAGTTTGTGGATAACATAGTGACTTGCAATAGCTAGGTAAGCTGCCAAGATATAGAGAAAATTATTACTATTTCGAGTAGCTAACATTGCTACTACAAATATCACTGTGACAATGCCTGGAACAAGGAAACCCTTCTGGTGTAAATCCAGCTTTCCTGAGACGACAGGAAATATTTCGCTCACGCTAATAAAGCTAGGCTGTTCACACTCAAAAATGAATTCTGGACCATTGCGACCAAGTTTGATCTTGTCATGTACTTGCAAAATTTGACAACCCTGTAAGCGCTGACCATTGATATAAGTGCCGTTACGGCTTTCCAAGTCGCATATCTCCCAAAGAGGCATACCACTTGGAGATTGAGACGAGAGTGGAGAAATTTTTACATGCTGACGGGACACTTCCTGGTATTTTGTGGGATGTAAAACGATGTCACAAGAACTAGTATTTCGTCCAATTACTATTGGTTTATTGGGTAAAACTAGGTTCTCTGTCTGTTTAGAGTCACTTGCTGCATTAGGGTCAATTTGTGTTAAGAAGCTTTTGTAACGGTGGAACCCTGTCATCAAATTACTCCTCAAGTTGTGTCTTTATCAATAAAAATGCTACTAAAGCCCTGTTTTTTTTGTTTTAGAGCCTCATAGAGATTTATACACACTATATATATACTTTTACGACTTACGCTATGCTGAAAGCAGTGAAAGTTTAAGAAATTTTAAGTTTTGCTCCCAGCTTACTCATGCAATGTATTGTAAATCGTCGCGCTCAGTTTTCAGCAAGTCATCGCTATTGGTTGCCAGAACTGAGTGAAGCAGAAAATATTGAGAAATTTGGTGTTTGCTCAAAATTTCCCGGACATGGGCACAATTATGTCTTATTCGTCTCCCTCGTAGGGGAATTGGATAAATATGGCATGGTTCTCAACTTGTCCGACGTGAAACACGTCATTAAGCAAGAAGTGATTAGCCAACTGGACTTTTCCTATCTCAATGATGCGTGGGTAGAGTTTCAACAAACTCTACCCACCACAGAAAACATTGCACGGGTAATTTGGCAACGGCTTGCACCCCATTTACCTTTAGTCTGCATACAGCTTTTTGAACATCCTGAACTTTGGGCTGATTATTTAGGAAACGGCATGGAAGCATACCTCACTGTTAACACTCATTTTAGCGCCGCTCATCGGCTAGCTCATCCTCGCCTCAGTAGCGAAGAAAACTTCAAGATTTACGGTAAGTGTGCTCGTCCCAACGGTCACGGGCACAATTATCATCTGGAAGTGACTGTGAAAGGGGAGATTAATCCACGCACTGGGATGATTGTTGATTTGGGTGCTTTGAATCAAGCTATAGAAGATTACGTTGTCGAGCCATTCGACCACACCTTTTTAAATAAAGATATCCCGTACTTTGCTGAAGTTGTTCCCACTGCTGAGAATATTGCACTTCGGATTACTGACTTGTTGCGATCGCCTATCCAGGAATTAGGAGCCAAGCTATACAAAGTGAAATTAATCGAAAGTCAGAATAACTCCTGCGAAATTTATTGTACTGAGTCAGATTCCAACTCAGTTAACGCTGCAGAGAATGAACCTATATTAGTACGCGTGTAGCTAGCTCGAAGCAAATGGCGCGATTCACATCCGCTCATAAGCATGAAAAGGGGCGTTCTAGTTTCACTAGTCGCCCCTTTTCATGCTTTATTCCACAGCAAAACCCGATAGCTGACGCATTTTTGGTGTATGAAACCCAATAACAATAGCTTGTTTAGGTACGCCCATTTCCATCAATTCTGAGGCAATATCAGCTTCTGTTGTATTTTGCTGAATCCAAATTTTATCATTCTTAATATCAAGGTGCATTATCGGACCGTAAACCCGCTTTTGATTGTTCCATCCAACGCTAATAATTTGATAGTGGTCGCGTTCGGTATCAAAGATTTGTTCGACTTCAACATCTCCGTAGCTAGGTTTGTACTGTATATATTTGGTTAGCAGTTGCTTAACTTTCGTTCGGTATTCATCTAATTGCTCCATTGCACAATTTCCTCCGTATCAACGTTGTAAATGATAAGTTTCAATTGGTTTTCGCGTACTACAGTTTGGGTAAACGGCAAATTAAAGAAATCGTTATAAATCGCGAGCGGAATAGCTAAATATAAAGTTCTATTTGGGTCTTCAGTACGCAACGCAGTGCGATAGTTAATAAATTGCCCCAGCGCCATGTGGAATTCCGAAATTTTCGAGGCGCTAACAAAATTTTTGATTTCAACCGCTATCTTTTCTCCAGCTTTCTGGGCAGCAAGAAGGTACTCCGCACCCAAATCAATTTGAATATCAACTCCACCACAACGAATGTTTAACGGGTCATTTGTAATCATCCATCCATCTTTCTCTAGTGCAGACCTAACAATATTGTGGAATAAATCGCGAGCCATACCTTAATAAAAGATTAGATAAGGGTGATGATTACGAGTTAAAAGAGAACGGTGTGAATGGGCTACTTTTACCCATTTGTGACAGGTTAAGACAGCACTACTTTTGTCAATTAGTAATTATCCTGAATATTGAGGAAAATGTAAGGTATAAAATTTAGTTTTATACTGGCTTTTTTGGGCAAGAATGAATGATGCGTCTAAATACTAAGCGATTGCCCAAAGGGCACTGCGCTCTGCGCAATCGCTAACCCAAAAATCATGTTTTCGACCACAGTTTTCTGAATATTTTTCAGTCCTATTACATATTGACAAATGCACCATAACCTTAACCTGTCACGAATGACTTTTACCAGTCTATGCACGAGAAATTGCTGCACAGATGCGTTTTTTAACACGTAAATTGTTGCACATTAAAAATACCGACGACCTGCTGAACGTCGCAAAGAGCTATAAATCACTACTGCTACGAGTCCAAAGCTTATATATAGCAATAAGCGACTCAGTAGAAATGACATAATATCAGGGTAAAAAAGCTCAGACAGACTCAACAAGCTCAGACTTTTGACTAAGATAAATAACCCAAAAAGAGCATTTCCACCTAACAACAAAACTAATAGCACCAAGGTACGTTGCCTCAAGCGCTGTTTCGGTGTAAATCCAGAGATAAGAGTCATTGGAAGTTTGCCTTCCAACTTTCGCAGTAACTGCTCTAGTCGCCAAAACATCCACAATAGAAACGGAAACAAGCCATAACTGAGCAAACGCAGTGGTATTGGATAGCGACTACTACCACTAATAGATAAAATATTCACTAAGGCATGACAAATCACAGCATTGAGCCAAGCTCTAGGAACAAGGTGCCAATATCGATGTAAATAAATATTGAAGCCAATGGATATTCCCAAGACATACCCCCAAGGGGCAGAAAACATAGCGTGGACTGGCGTGCTGATGATTCGCTCAAAAATTGATGCTGTGTCATGAAAAAGGTAAATCCAATTCTCTTGGGCAGTGAATCCAAGAGCAACAGCTATACTGAAGAGAAAAACAGAAGTAGGGCGAAATCGGTATCGACGTTGGAGATAGTAAATTGGGGCAATGACTGCTACCAACTTACAGCCTTCTTCGATTGGACCGACTTCTATAACTTGTCGCAGAACAACACCTGCGAAAACTCCCTGCATTCTCTCCCAGTCAACAACATAATTGGCTACTGTTTCAAAAACCAATTCCAACTGAAGAGCAAGAAAACCAGATATTGCTCCTAACATAAAGAAAAACAGCAGCCGCATCAAAGAAGGGACAGATAAGATGCGGTAATAGTAGTAGATTAGAAGCAGTAGCGGTGGTATGGCTGCCCACAACAATTCCGTGTAAGGACGTAGCATCTACGTCTGGTACACTTGAGCAATAATAGTGCGGTGACGGGGACTGTTAGGAGTGATGGTGGGAGCGTTAAATCCCGCCTCAACAATGGCTTGCTCAATATCCAAAGTGAAATACTCATCGAAATACGGTTCAGTACTTTTGAGCAGCGTCATAATGTACGGCGGTATTTTATTATACACTTCAGATTTTGGATTCATGTCCATAATTGCCAGATGTCCACCCGGACGCAGTAGACGTCTCGCCTCAGCAAAAATCCGTCGCGTTGCTGCTTGAGGCAGTTCGTGACACATTAGGAAAATGGAGATTAAATCAAACGAGGCATCTGGTAGTCCAGTGGATTCAGCTGCGGCATGAATCCAGTTGATACTAGCATGGCGCTGTTTACTACGGTAGTGGGCAACGGCTAAGAAGTAGGGAGATAAGTCTAAGCCTGCAACTTTGGCATGGGGATAAACTTTTTGTAGGGCAAAAGTACTTAAACCCACACTGCACCCCATATCTAGGATGTCTTGTGGTTCTTGAGGAATTTGCTTTTTCAGGATGTCGTGGTAACTCTGGCGCAGCATAGGATCACCCTTCGCCCCAGTATTAGACCAAATCTTGGCATGGACGGCATAAGCAGCCGACTCTACTTCAAAAGCGGCTTGCCAGTTGAGATTTCCTGTTTCGTAAGCGTGGAATGAGCGCAGGTAGTATTCTGGATAGGAAAGCTTGGGATTTTGTACTTGAGCTAAGTCAGCTTGCCAATCACGCGCTTGTAGCGTTTGTGCTTCTTTGAGCCAATGTACCCCTATTTTCTCAGCACGTTTAATCATCATCTGCCTAGCTTGATGCTTGGCTAGATTGGCTAAAGGCTTGATTGCCAGTACCCCATTTATGAAACGCGAAGCTAATCCAGAAGTATTTTTTACAGCCTTACTCATCAGTAATAGTGCTTAAATGTGAATAGTCTACCTTTGGAATCAGGAGAGAGCCTGTCCATTTCGTCTTACAGCCATAGTATCTGTATTTTCTTTGTTGACGATTATGGGTATTTTATTACGATTTTGTCTGCCCAATCGCTGATTGAAAAACTTTATTTTACATTTTAAGTCAACAGCGAAAAAAAGTGAACCAGTGACCAAAAAGCAAAGAAACCCGGTTTCTGGGAGAAACTGGGTTTCTTTTTATTGAGTTATTGAGATTTATGATTATGGCACTAGGAATGGGTTTCTCAGTCCCTATTCCTTAGAGTCCTGCTAATTCCCATTTTTCGGCTTCAGTGCGAGCAACATCTCAACTTGGGTAGTTGTTTTGTCGGGACTAGTAGCAGTCATACCTAAACCACGAATGGAACTCAGGATAGCACTTGCTTCAGGAGTTATCGGCTGCTGTTGTACAATGGCAAAACGATTTAACAAAGGTGCGGTTTTGTCCATATCTAAGTAAAAATATCCACCATTAGGCTTTTGCAGAGTGCCAGTTACGGCTTTGAAGCTATCGCTACCTTCTAAAGACTGACCTTTGCGATCTGCAAGCGTTTGGGCTATGGAACCACCAATGGCGACAAATACGGAGTCGTTATCTAGCCATCCGTGTGCTAATAAAGCTCCTTGTTGAGGAATTAGCCATTCAGTGACTTCTTTATCACCGATATTTCTTTTTGCTACATTGACTGATTGTGTTTTAACAAAGTCATCTAATTTGTTGAGGGTGGCTTGGGCTGTTTTGCGATCGCTCGTGTGGAAAACCAACGCTCCCCCAAAACCAACCGGCGCCAACACACCCTGATTTGATGGAATGGCTGCAAAAGCAAATTCTCCATCCATCCAACCGAAAATCTCTTTATCGAGGTCAATATTGACTAATCTGAGTTGCGATCGAGCTTGTTCGAGCGTAAGCTTCAATTCAGGAACGTCTTTTGATTGTTCCACAAGTGCTGACCACCAACTGCTGATCCCCTTTCCGCTCATTAAGGCGATTGTATCAGCAGGTAATTGGGATACCACCTCAGCAGAAGTATTTTGATACTGGTATTTGACCAACTCTGGGTCTAACTTGGCAATGGCTTTCATCCGCACACCCGCATTATCAATTCCGACACCCGCCACCATAGATTTCATCTGCTTTAATTGCTTCAAGGTTTCTGGAGAGAGCGGCGTTGCGTTCGGATTTGCGGCTATTAATTGCTGTATCATGCTGCCATAGTCAGGCACATAAATTTGTGCCAAGGTATTGTCTACATTGACACCCCTTGCCAGCATACTGTTGGCACCTTCTTTACTTGCAAAGGAAGGTTCTCCTTTATAAGTGTCAATTGCATGCTCTACAGCTTGCTTTTGGGGAGCAATGACAACATAAGTTGTATTTAAAACTGTAGTATAATTAAGTTCACCTTTACCAGTCGTTTCTATAATTTTTTCGCCTTTATAGTCAGTTTCCTGTACCTTGACATCTTTTTGTGACTTTAACTTATTCGCAAAATTCAAAGCAGCTAATTTGTCCTTGATCCCCACTACCATTAAGATTTTAGGTTCCTGTGCTGTTTGCGGAGTATTCTGTGCAGCAGGCTGCGTTGGACTTGAGGGTAGCATGGCAATCATGACACCACCTATCCAAGGTTTTAAATCTTGCTCATAAGAAATGTTACTGTCAGTTGACAGTTTTTTATTTAAGTCTTGCAAACCTTGTGCGACTATCTTTTGCGCTTCGGGAGTGCCAAACTGCTCCAATTTTGCCCAAACTTTTGGTTCAGTAGAAATGTAAGTTGCCAATACTGCCTCATCTGGAACGATTTTAGCAGCACCCAGAGCGCTAGAGATATCTCCAGAGGGACCACCCTTAAAATACATATATGCTGCTATTCCTCCTGCCACAACTACGGCAGTACTAACAGCAGGAATTAAAAATTTTGATTTACTCTCAGGCATTGTCAATATCCTCTTTTCCTCAACAAATTGTCCTAGAGGTTCGTGAGAATGTCATTGTGGAGTTTTCGGATTCACCCTTACGGGTGTCTCCTCCCCAGAGGCTGCGCCAACACCAGTTCCTTGGGCGTGAGAGACCCGCCTACAGGACTGGATTCACTACCTATCTCCACTAATTTATCGGAATTTACTGATAGAATGGTTATTTCTATAGATTATGGGTACAATAGCACTCCGAGTATGACTTCAAAGGCGTCAAGAGCAAATCCGTAAATATCTGAAAATCTGAAAAATCTTTCTTTTGGTAGTCGTAAGATATTCTAAGCTATGTAAAATCATCGGGGTACTATTACAAAATTTTAATTGCTTAGGCGCAAAACGCAAAACGCAAAATACAAAACATTGTATGTCCAGTGACAACAGTGTGCAAAATGTACAGGGTGTATCCTAGATTAACGTGGGAATAATACGCAATAAAGCTGTTTTTCCTGACAACATCCATGAGGAATTTTCAGGGTTACCAAGGTTCAGTAAACATCAATGTCGCAGTATTGTTTTGATACAGAAAAGAATCGGTATAAATCTTTTGAGTTACCTGGGGCAAAACCGCATTACAATCCTGACCGTCCTGGACAGGTAGAGCATATTTTTCTAGACCTCAACCTGGATATCCTTAACAAAAGATACCAAGGTCTTTGTCGCATAATGCTTACACCAATCCGCGACGGTCTTGACCGTTTAAATTTAGATGCTGTCAACTTAGATATTGAATCCGTGCAGGTGGATGAGAAATCGCAAAACTTTGACTACGATGGACGACAGTTATCTATCCAACTCGATCCTCCTACACAGGTTGACAAGCCTATTGTCATTGCTATTGCTTACTCAGCAGACAAACCGCAACGTGGCCTTTACTTTATACAACCAGACAAACACTATCGTCATAAATCCTCCCAAGTCTGGACGCAAGGAGAAGACGAAGATTCTCGATTCTGGTTCCCTTGCTTTGACTACCCTGGACAACTTTCTACTTCTGAAATTCGCGTCCGCGTTCCCAAACCACTGATTGCAATTTCCAACGGCGAACTCACCAAGAGTGAAGAACAAGGTAATAACAAAATCTACCACTGGTCACAGCAGCAAGTTCATCCAACCTACTTAATGACTTTAGCAGTAGGCGATTTTGCCGAAATTCGCAATGAGTGGAACGGTATACCTGTTACATACTACGTTGAAAAAGGTCGTGAAGAAGACGCCAAACGTAGTATGGGGAAAACTCCCCGGATGATGGAATTTTTGAGTGAAAAATATGGCTATCCATACCCTTACCCCAAATACGCTCAAATCTGTGTTGACGACTTCATCTTTGGGGGAATGGAAAATACTTCTGCTACACTGTTAACCGATAGATGTTTGCTGGATGAAAAGGCAGCATTAGATAACCGCAATACAGAAAGCTTGGTTGTTCACGAACTAGCACACCAGTGGTTTGGGGATTTGATAGTAATCAAGCACTGGTCGCATGCTTGGATCAAGGAAGGGATGGCTTCTTATTCCGAAGTTATGTGGACAGAACATGAATATGGTGCTCAAGAAGCAGCATACTATCGTTTACTAGAAGCTCGTAGTTATCTGGCTGAAGATAGCGATCGCTATCGCCGTCCAATGGTCACGCACGTTTACCGGGAAGCTATTGAACTTTATGATCGCCACATCTACGAGAAAGGATCTTGTGTCTACCACATGATTCGAGCAGAATTGGGAGAAGAATTGTTTTGGAAAGCAATTCAGACATTTGTGCAGGATAATGCCCACAGAACCGTGGAAACAGTTGATCTACTACGGGCGATCGAAAAAGCAACTGGGCGCAATCTCTTGTTCCTTTTTGATCAGTATGTCTATCGAGGTGGTCATCCTGATTTTAAAGTGGCTTACTCTTGGGATGGAGATAGCAAGCTGGCTAAGATAACCGTGACTCAAACCCAAGCAAATGTAGGAAATAGTAGTGATTTATTTGACTTAAAAATTCCTATTGGTTTTGGGTACACTCAGAACTCAGAACTCAGAACTCAGGACTCAGAATTCAAGACTTATACAGTGAGAGTGAATGAGCGGGAACAAAGTTTTTACTTCCCTCTTAAGGAAAAACCCCAATTTATAAGCTTTGATGTGGGGAATCATTTCCTCAAAACGGTGTCCTTGGAATATCCAGTACCAGAGTTGAAAGCGCAGTTGGAATTTGATCCCAACCCCATCTCCCGCATCTTAGCAGCAGGAGCTTTGGCGAAAAAAGGAAGTTTGGAGGCTCTAAAAGCGCTGTCTGCTGCACTCAAAAATGACTCCTTCTGGGGTGTACGCGTCGAAGTGGCTAAACAACTAGCTCAAGTCAAACTAGATCAAGTTTTTGATGAGTTAGTTGTTGGCTTAAAAGATAAAAGTCCATATGTACGGCGTGCTGTGGTGGAAGCACTAGCAAAAATCAAAACCCATGAAAGCTACAAAGCGTTGAAAGAACTGGTGGAGATGGGCGATCCCAGCTACTATGTAGAAGCCGCAGCAGCTCGTGCTGTAGGAAAAATTGCGGCTGCGACAACACAAGAGAAACCCACCGAAGAAAAGGTTATCAAGCTGCTAAGATCCGTCTTGGAAGAAAAAGCGGGTTGGAATGAGGTTGTACGGAGTGGTGCGATCGCTGGTCTAGCCGAACTCAAAACCTCAGAAGCCGCTTTAAATCTCCTCATGGAATACACTTACCTTGGTGTACCGCAACCTTTACGTTTAACAGCAATTCGTGCTCTTGGGAAGATTTCTACTGGTCAAAGTAGTGCCAATGTGGAACGCGTTTTAGAGCGATTAACAGAAATTTCCACCGAAACGTTCTTTTTAACTCAAATAGCAGTGGTAACAGCCCTAGGACAAATGGAAATTCCCAAAGCAATTGGGATTTTACAAGCCTTGGCTGACCAAACACCAGATGGACGCGTACGTCGCTATGCTGAGGAAGAGATTTCCAAGGTACAAAACAACATTGGCTCCGAAAATGCACTTCGTCAGTTACGTTCTGAACTTGACCAACTCAGACAACAAAACCAAGAACTGAGAAGCCGTTTAGAAAACTTGGAAGCAAGATCTCAGTCGTAACAGATACAACAGTGCTTCTTATTTGCTCATTTCAGATAGTAGGGAATATTGCTGTGCCATTCACGCATCTTTCCCTACTTGAGCGTAGATAGAGGTATTTACCGAAAAAAAAGAACTCACCAACACAGTTGTCAGAACTCAGAATTAATAGGGAATGAGTACATTTTTCCAATTCCCAATGCCCAATTCCCAAGGATATTCTGTGTTGGTGCGTTCTTCTTAAGTTCTTTTTTTATATTTAGATTTATTGAACTACTGTATATTAAGTTATTATAAAGTATTTTTGTTACATTTCTTTACTTTTAAATGTATATTTACTTACTATTCTATCAGAAATTTAATATTTATAAGACAAATTTTATACTATAAATATTAAGATTTTATAAAGATTAGATTTGTTAAGTAAAAATAGGCTTCAGAAATACTACGATTTGATTGGTGTAATTAAGCTTCGGTGTAAGAATCACATATAAACTTTGTGCCTTTTTAAAAGGTAGAAAAATATCTCGGTGTTTGTACGAAAGTTGTAAGATATCTCACAATGTGTAAATATGATACTGATGATTTTTTATGAGTTCATTCTGATGATTATGACTATCGGAGGAATGCAAATACTCTTAAATATCTTTAACCTGTAGGAGGGCAGATTTTAAAGTTTTTTGAGTGTTTTTGAAAATTGAAAAATATTTGAGATTTTGTACTGAAGTTGTGCAGGGTAGTCGCCATGCGTAAACCTGTTCTTACGATTTTTTACCAATTCAATCCTTGGAACGCCACAATCGGAGGTATACAAACACTCATTAATACATTTATCAAATACGCTCCAAGCGAGTTTGAGATCAGACTTGTGGGAACATGTATCGATGCAAACAAGCCTGTTGGTGAATGGCAACAAGCAGAATTTGCAGGTAGAGAGATTAATTTTTTGCCTCTATTTACATTGCAAAATGACAATGTCAGAAGTTTGATACCAACAACACTCAAATACACAGCAGCTCTTTTAGGGCATTGCTTTGCCTCTGACTTTATGCATTTTCATAGGATAGAGCCAACAATAGCAACTCTAAATTGGCAGGGAGAGAAAACTCTGTTTATCCACAACGATATACGGACGCAAATGCAAGCTGTGGGTAATAAGAAAGCTATTCTTTGGCGAAGATTTCCTGCTGCATATTTTGCATTAGAAAGTTTGTTAGTTCGTCAGTTTAGCCAAATTCTCTCGTGTCATACTGATGCAACACAACTCTATAAACAACGTTATCCTAGCTTGCAAGACCGCATAGCGTACATCAAAAATTCTTTTGACAATGGAGTTTTTTTTCCGTTAAGAGAAGATGAACGGGAAGTAAAAAGACGAGAATTAGCATCTCGGCTAGGTGTGGATGAGCAAACTCGTTTTATTTTATTTGCTGGTCGGCTTCATCCTCAAAAAGACCCCATTCTGCTGTTACGTGCGTTTGCTGCTTTGAATGAGCCTAATATTCACCTACTTATAGCGGGTGATGGCGAGTTAGCAGTAGAAGTCCGTGCGGAAATTGCGAGATTGGGACTGTTAAATAGGGTTAAGCTGCTAGGAGCGGTGACCCAAGGCGAACTTGCACAACTCCATCGTGTCTCCAACGTCTTTGTCCTCAGCAGTGCATACGAAGGTCTACCTTTAGTGGTTCTTGAAGCGCTAGCAAGCGGGACTCCGGTAGTCACGACTCAATGTGGTGAAACACCAAAATTACTGACTGCTGACAGTGGGGTGGTTTGTTCTCAACGAACGCCTGTTTGTATAGCAGATGCTTTACGCAAAGTACTGCTGCATCCAGGAGACTATCCAACAGAGTCTTGCGTGCAGACTGCAAAACCTTACGCAGCTCGTACAGTTGTTCAACAAGTTTACAGCGAAATGTTAAATCGCTGGGAACAGCGGAATAGCATGGCTGTTTAAATGTGAGCACCAATTGGCAGTCAAACTTGATACAAAAGAAAACAGAAAAGACGAACAATTTATAGTTATCGGGGAGAAACAATGTTTTTTTAGACTTCATAACATTTGAAACAAAGAAACGGAAGCTCTTTTGTGTTCCCGCCTGCTGTGTTCTTGTTTCAATTTCTTTCACTTAATACTACTGGGTTTCAATTTGTACACCCTTTTCCAGAGCAAAAATAGCACGACTCAACTCGTATGAAAATTGCTGTTATTGGAGCAAAAGGTCTACCTCCCAAGCAGGGTGGAATTGAGCATTACTGTGCAGAAGTGTATCCTCGTATGGTAAAACAGGGGCACTCTGTTGATTTATTTGCCCGCTCCTCTTATACTGACTGTTCTTGGCAAGACCGTTATGACTATCAAGGCGTCCAAGTCATTTCCTTACCTGGCTTGAGTTTAAGAGGAGTGGATGCTTTTGTAACCTCGGCACTAGGAGCAGTTGCAGCCTCTGCGACAAAATACGATATCATTCATTTCCACGCTCTTGGTCCATCTCTATTTACTTGTTTACCAAGACTTGTCAATACTGCCAAGGTTGTTGTAACTTGTCAGGGGTTAGATTGGCAACGTGCCAAGTGGGGCAGTTTTTCAACTCGCATCATTCAAATGGGGGAAAAGGCTGCAGTCCGTTTCGCTCATGGACTGATTGTCGTATCTAATGCGCTCCAAACTTACTTTTTGCAAACTTATGGTAGAAACACAGTCTATATCCCCAATGGTCCTGCAAGGTATGGTGAGTCAGACCCCAACTTTGGTTACGGTACTCAATTAGGTCTTCAGCAAAAGCGCTATATTCTTTTTTTGGGCAGACTTGTACCAGAAAAGCGTCCTGACTTGCTGGTTGACGCCTTTAGTGCTTTGAATCCACTTGGATGGAAACTGGTTCTAGCAGGCGGTGTGAGTGATACAAAATCATTCACCTCACAACTATTAGAAAAAGTTTCAAATCATCCAAATATCATATTTGCAGGCGAACTTCGGGGACAACGTCTTTGGGAAATAGTCCGGGGAGCAGGGTTATTTGTCCTTCCCTCTGATGTAGAAGGACTACCTCTAGCAATGTTAGAGGCGATGCAGGAAGAGATACCAGTCATAGCAAGCGACATCCCACCCCACAAGCAATTGATGAGCGGTGGTCGGGGAATGCTGTTTGAAGCAGGAAACCTCACCTCTTGTACTCACATCCTAGACTGGGCAATACATCACCCACAAGAACTAAGAGCGATGGCTGTGAATGCAAAAAGGCAAGTACAACTGAACTATAGCTGGGATTACATCACTTCTGAAACCCTAAAACTCTATACAACACTTCTCACCTCGCCCGAACCAGTACATATTTACGGACAAAGCCAAACTGGACTTGCTGAGGTTGTAGGCAAAAAATAGGTAGTAAGGGCAGTCATTAGCCATTTGTCCTGTGTTCACATTTAAATGACAAATGACTAATGACTCATGAAACAAGGGGGGATACGTGATGGAAAAAGGAGTATCAACAGTACTAGCAGTGTTGAAGCGGCGAAGTATTCCCGCGATCGCTGCGTTTGTTGCTGTCATTGGTGGGGCGATCGCATACCTTGCGGTTACCCCAAGTAAATATGAAGCTTATGCACGAGTGATGCTGGACGACAAAAGAGTGAGTGTTTCAGAATTAGGTCGTGATCTCACCCAAGTGTCTGCAAACGCACCAGGAATTAGCCCCTTGGCTGATCAAGCAGAACTCATCAAGTCGCAACGTGTTCTCGAACAAGCTATTACCATTGCTTATCCTCAGACAAAAGGTCATTTATCTCGAAGTCCTGTATCGACTTGGGAACTCAGTCGAAATTTAAAAGTCAAAATTGTCCCAGCAACCAATATTCTTGAACTGAGTTATCAATATCGAGATCCTCAGCTCGCAGCTAAGCTACTCAATGCCATTTCTCAAGCGATGGTTGAAGAAAATATTAAAGCTATCAGTTCTGAGGCGACAAAAGTACGGCAATTTTTAGAAAAAGAGGTACCTAAGGCTAATAATCAACTGCTACAGGCTGAAGCGAAAGAAAACAGATACAGAAAATCAAGCGGTATTGTCTCCGTTGAAGAGCAAACAAAAAGTTTAGTGCAGAGTATAGCTACTGTAGAAGACCAAGAGCGTACTCTGTTGGCTCAACTTCAAGAGATAAAAGCAAAAGACGCATCCTTAGGGCAAATTACCAACGCCGGAAACCTGAACAATGCTTATTCATCCGTTCGCAGCGGACAAGACGACGAAATCAAGAAGTTGCGAGCTAAGTTATCAGAATTGGAGAATAAGATAATCGAGGCTCGTTTGCGCTTAACAGACGAGCATCCAACTGTGGTGAACTTAGTTGGAGAACGGGACGCCTTGCGTGCAGTCTTGTCAGAACAACTAGCTCGCGTGTCCTCTGAAAATCAAAACGTCTCAGCAAACAATTTTGCTGGTGATCAACTCTCTCAAGAACTGAACTCCAAATTTATCCTCAATAGGATTGAAGAATCCGCAGTTAATGAGAGGCAGAAACTCTTACAGGATAAGAAATACGACCTCCAGAAGCGTCTTGAAGAACTACCCCGTAAACAGCAAACGCTGAGTGTACTTACCCGCAAACGGGAAGAAGCTGCAGCATCTCTAAAGCTCCTACAAAGCAAATTTGAAGAAGCACGGCTGACAGAAGCACAAAAGGTGAGCAATATTCGTGCGATTGAAAATGCTGTACCACCATCATCACCATCTGAGCCAAAGCTAAAAGTTATATTAGCACTTGCTTCCGCGTTTGGAACTATGCTAGCTGTTGGCGTTGTGTTGCTCTTGGAGGTGATGGATAATACACTGCGAGATGCTTCCGAAGCAGAGGAGCTGCTACAACTACCCTTGCTGGGAATTTTGCCACGTCTACCTGGTAAGACGCTTATTCTTAAGCCAGCCAATCGATTTCTGGATAACATTGGCTTGGTTGAGCCTTACCGCACACTCTTCAAAAATTTGGAGTTTCGCAGTCCTGAACAATTGCGGCTCATTGTTGTCAGTAGTACCATATCAGGAGAGGGGAAATCTGTAGTAGCATCACACCTTGCCGCCGTTGTAGGTATGCTTTCTTGGAGGACATTGATTATTGATGCAGATTTACAAAGACCTGTCCAACATACGCTGTTCAACCTAGCTTCAGGTCCAGGAATGACCGATGTCCTGGAAGGAGATGTATCCTTGCTTGATGCTGTACAGCCAACAGAGATTGAAAACTTAGACGTATTAACTTGTGGTGAACTGCATGGACATCCCTCGCAATTGCTAGAGTCAATCGCTATGAAGTCTTTGATGGCAGAAGCTGCTGAAAATTATGATTTGGTGATAATAGACACACCTCCATTAACTGCTTGCGCTGATGCTTCAACATTGGCTCAACAAAGCGATGGAATCATGCTGGTGACACGTCCTGGCTTTACCGATAAGGAAGTTCTCTCAAGATGTGTATGGGAGTTAACACAAAATCGGATACCTATCCAAGGAGTCGTAGTGAATGGAATGACACATCTGACACACAAATATTACCGATATCCTATTCAGGGTTACCAACCTCGACTACCCAAGCCTCACAAGCAATTGATTGGTGTGGGAGATAGTACTAAAAATCCTGCAAACGGTATAAGGCAGAGGTAACAATGTTGACCAAACAACGCTCAAGTCGTTCTTCTCGTTTGGGACTCCTGATTGGGTTAGCAGGTGTGATGGTTGGTTTGGTAACAGGGTTCCTGATAGGAAGTAGCAAACCTATTTACTTGGGCTTAGCTTTGGCTGCAATACCATTTCTTTTTTGCTTTTTTACCAAGTTTGAACAAACTGTTCTCGGACTTTTAGTTTTGCGCAGCTCTATCGATAGTATTACGTCCATACAGCTACCATCTGTGTTTGCCATCAGTATTGACGCTTTGACTTTGCTGTATGTGACAGTGATGTTACTCGTCGGGCGAACTGTAAAAACTGATCGATTTTGGTGGTTTTTTGCTTGTTGGGTAGCGCTACAGAGCTTATGGGTTATACTTCTGCCTTTGGGGGGACTGGGGCTGGGTGGTGGGTTTTTGCAGGACAGCGTCCGCGAGTGGGTACGTCTATTTACTTGGCTGATGATCTACTTGCTGGTGATGCAACTTAAAGAAAAACTCCATCCTGAGAAGCTCATCTCTACACTTTTCTTGAGTCTTGTTGTACCAATCACAGTAGCTCTAATGCAGATGTTCCTACCTTCTCTATTACCTGCTGATCTCTCGCCTGGTGGAGGAGATATCAGCGGTGCACTTGTCACATCTGAAGGAACTCGAATTAGAGGTACTATCGGTCATCCCAATGGATTTGCAACCTTTCTATTTCTGTTTATTGGTTTGATTTGGTGGAAGCTAGGTCACTCAAAGCGACGCTGGATTTGGCTTATTTTGCTAAGTTTAGTCGCCTTTTTCTATGTGAGTACCAAGTCTCTGTTTAGCTTGATGATGCTTGCCGTATTTGTCCTAGTTTTGATTGCTCCTAAATTAAATTTAATCAACTTATTGGGTGGGATACTCCTGTTTGCAATTATTGTAGGGCTGTTTGCTAGTACAGAATTTGGACAACAACGCCTCAACTCGATAGCTAACACACCGTTACTCAATCCAGACATCGATATATCACGTGCAATTTTGCTGTCAAATGGAGACAACAATAGTTTTAACTGGCGGATTTCCCAGTGGTATTTACTACTTAAGGCCTGGCAACAGTACCCAATTTTAGGTTACGGTTTGGGGTTAAGTATCCAAGCCGCTGGCAACGGGTTTCTTCCCCACAATGATTACATACGTGTTCTAGTAGAAGAAGGAATTGTGGGTTTCGTGATTTTTATTGCGTTTCTCGTTGCTCAAGGTTTGCGTCTTGTTTGGTTAATCCAGCATACAGCTCGTGGGAGTAAACAGCGTGACCTTTGCTTGGTTCTATTAGCCATTCTTCTGTCTCTACCTGTGGCAATGATTACCGAGAACATCTGGAGCCATACAATGCTTTTCTTATACTGGTACACTATATCAGCAGTAGCTGGTTGGAATTGGAACGAGCAGTCACCTTCAAAGAGTCCTGCGTCTATTGGTCCTCCAATGCAGTTTTCATGAATTCAAAAAATTCTTATGACACTCTTTTGCTAGCGAGCCTTTGATTCCAACATAAACTTGGTAAATTCTTGAACTTGTTAAAGGTTTGGAACTTTGAGTAATAGCAAGCAAAATTACCTGTAAATCTCAACTCCAAAGAGAATACCAACGTCTTGAAAAGTTGATTTCATAAGTTGTTTGATTCAAGATTTTCTTTAGCTTAAGAGGTTTTCAAGATGAAAGTTGATGTGAATTTTAAAGGAATTTTATCCCAGGATTTATATGTTATTAGAGGAATTGCTATAGTTCTTGTCGTTCTCGGTCATATTATTGGCTATAACCGTGAGTATGGTATGCGCCAAATTTACAATTCAGACCTATCCGCTCTGGGATGGTTATGTGATTTTATTAATACTTTTCATATGCCAATATTCTTTATTGCTTCTGGTATAGCTTTTGCTACCTTTAGTAAGAAAGATACCAAGTTTTTAAGTTTTTTTTTGTCTAAGTTTGAAAAACTAATTATTCCTTTAATCTGCTGGTCACCAATTTATTTTGTTTTTCAATCTTTGTCTAAAGGTAAGCATTTTAGTTTTTTGGATGTCATCAAAGTCATAATCTATCCATATGAAATTTTTTGGTTTCTCCATGCTCTTATTTTTGCTACTTTTTTATCTTTTACCTGTTTGAAAATTTTCCGATTACAATCAGTTTATTTTACATTATCAATTATTTTATTTGTTTTAGGTTTTGGTTATTGGAATTTTTTTTATGCTTTAGGTGTATTGAGCGCCTCTTATTTACAGAAACTTAAATTAATTTTAGAGAAGCTTCCACTTTATCATATATTATTATTAGGCTCTGTTTGTATCATGACAATGATTTACAGTCATACTATGCTCGCAGTTAAAAATATTGATATTTCTAGAATTATTAATGGACCAATAGCTTTTTTCTTTCTATACATAGTCTTAAATCTAGGAACAAGAGTACTTTTTCCTAAGCAAGTTGAGAAATTGGTGCACAGAACTAGAAATTATCTAGTTTATTTAGGAACGCTTAGTATGATTATTTATTTATTTCATGGATATTTTACGCGTAGCACAATAATCTTGATGACTAAGTTATTTCATCTACCTAACCCGATTTTATATTTTATTGTAGTGAGTTTTATGGGAGTTGTCGGACCTCTAATAATTTATAATTTTCTCAAAGATAGGAGCCAAATATTTATGTATTCAATTGGCGGAGCTAAGAAATAGGTATACTTGCAAGTGAAGGAACTAGAAGTAGAAATAACATGACCGGGAAAATGATTTGAAGATTTGGTTGGCTCGTTTTCTATCTTGAAACATAAAAATACTAAGGGCATACAGTAAATTTATGACAAGTTACGATTTGACCGAAAATACTGATAATCAATCAAGATATATGACAAAAAAGAAGCTCAATCTCATTCAGGTTTTTCGAGGTGTTGCTGCATTACTTGTCGTGCTAGCTCACGGAGATCTCATATTTCATCAAAATCTTAATCGAGATTTTTTATTTGACATATTTGGCTTTGGTGGTTCAGGCGTAGATTTCTTTTTTGTCTTAAGCGGCTTTATTATTTTTTATGTTAACCAAAATGATATTGGTAAACCCTTTAAATTAAGAGAATTTTTCTTCAAAAGATTTGTGCGTATTTACCCAATTTATTGGATAGTGTTGACGGGTAAGCTGTTAGCTTCTGTGAATTCGCTTTACTCAAACACGCAGGAACTTAACCTAATTGATTATATCAAAGCTTATTTACTCTTTCCCCAAGATAGAACTATTTTATCTAAGAGTTTCCTTGGGGTTAGCTGGACACTGAGCTATGAGATTTTTTTCTATCTGATTTTCTGCCTGTTAATTTTCCTGAAGCCCAAGTTCTACACACCGATAATTCTGACATGGTTTGCAGGAATATTTTTAAATTTAATAGGTATTATTCAGCCTCCTCAAAATAGCGTTCTTCTTCAGTTTCTTTTGAGCGAAT
This sequence comes from Iphinoe sp. HA4291-MV1, assembly GCA_019359415.1. GTDB lineage: Bacteria > Cyanobacteriota > Cyanobacteriia > Cyanobacteriales > Nostocaceae > Brasilonema. The sequence continues at coordinate 295,818 of JAHHHH010000001.1, forward strand.
TGCACATAGAATTTTTCTTGGGAGTTTTAGCCGCCTATTTTGTCTCCCACTATAGGATTAGCTATGGCAAACAGCTACTTTTTGTAGGTCTTTTTTTGTATACTTTAGCAGCAATCAACTATTATTACAAAATTTTTCCATTATCTAAAATTATAACCTTTGGTATACCCTCAACCACACTTGTCGTTGGTGCAGCAGCCTTGGAAATGACGAAATCAATCAATATTCCCTTTGTGCTAATTTTGTTAGGTGATGCATCGTACTCTATTTACCTCATACATGGGTTTGTAATGAATAATTTCACCAAAGTTGCTATTAAGTTAGAAATAGTAGATTTCCTCACTCAAAATCCTTTGCTCTTTAGTTTGTTTGCCATTGTCAATGCGATCGCTGCTGTCTTTGTTGGAATAACTATGTATCTATATATAGAAAAACCAGTGATTTCACTTTTAAGACACCAAGTACCAAGATCGTAAGCTAATGCGCTTTTACAGTACATTGTTCGTGCGTAAAGTACAATGCTGAAGTCTAAAAGCCAAACAGAAAGCCCTTCTGACTTCTGACGCCTCTATTCTGCTGTAAATTGCATTGTTAAAAAACTATGACGCACCAGTCTATCAGTTCCTCTAGTAATCCTCAATTGATGAATGTCGAGGACAGGCACAAATACCGAATTGCACTAGTGCATCCCAGTACCGGAGTTAACTGGAGTGGTGGAGCAGAAATTATGGCAATTGAACTGACTCGCCGCCTCAGTTCCTACTTTGAAGTCGAGCTGCTTAGTGGCGCTGATTGTGGATCTTTTAGCCACCCCATTCCATGTATTCCCCGTTCCTATGCTTATCATGCTGTACGTCACCCTCTCATTGCGCCCTTGGTGCGTAAATTCTCAACTCCTGAGATTGTGTTGGAACATCTAACCAGTTTCTTCCCTTGCTTGCTCCGCTTGCTTAGGCATCCCGCTGACCTCATTTTTCCTCACAATGATTATGGTGGATTGGCAATGGCAGCTTGTGTCAGAGCACTGACAGGTACACCGATACTTTTTACTGAACACAATAGCTTAAATGCAGATGGGAAATGTTTGCAGCGGAATCTTCGTTTTCGTCCGGATCGCCTTGTTGTGTTGGATGAAGCGACAGCTGCATTCGCCCATAACTTAAAACCAACACAACCGATAAGTGTTATTCCCAATGGTGTGAATCTTGAGCGATTTACACCAGAAGGAACAACTATTAATCTTGGGTTATCAAAACCAATAGCGCTGTGTGTCGCTAGTTTAAGCCGGAAGAATCATAAGCGAGTTGAACTAGCCATTCAAGCAGTGGCTCGTTTACCTCACGTTAGTCTTTTTATATGTGGGGACGGATCCGATCGCGCATACTTTCAAGCGCTAGGAGACCAGTTGCTAGGACCACAACGGTTTGCCATTCGGACTTTCTCCCATGACCAGATGCCTGAAGTTTACCGTAGTGTGAATGTCTTTACACTCCCTTCTATTCACGAGCCATTTGGGCTTGTCTATTTAGAAGCAATGGCTAGTGGTTTGCCAGTTGTCGCTACTGATGACCAGATGCGGCAATATATTGTCAATAATAGTGGAATTCTATGTGATGTCACTAATCTAGATAGCTACACAACCGCCATTAAAGACACGCTCAGTGGTCACTGGAGTGTAGGTGCAAGACTGAATGCTGCTCGCTTTAGTTGGGATATCATAGCATTGCGTTATCGCGATGTGATTTTAGAAACGATTTTGCAATCCAAGAAAGAATTGCCATTACCAACTCATTGAACAAGGAACTCTTAAGAAGGAATAAAGGTGTACCTAGCTGAGCAAAAATTAAATAGGAGGGTTATATGCCAAAAGTTTCTGTTATTATCCCAGCTTACAATGCTGTAGCTTACTTAAGAGAAACTGTGGAGAGTGTTCTGAAGCAAACATTCACAGATTTTGAAGTGTTAGTTATTGATGATGGAAGTTCTGATGGAACAGTGGAGTGGGTTTCTCAAATAAAAGATCCACGAGTTCGACTGATTTCACAACAAAACCAAGGTTCATCTGGAGCACGTAATACAGGGATTACTGCTGCTACTGGTGAGTATATCGCGCTTTTGGACGCTGATGATATTTGGGAGTCAACCAAACTGGAAAAGCAAGTACGTTACTTAAAAGAAAACCCATCAGTAGGTTTGGTTGATACCTGGACAGTTTTAATTGATCAGCAAGGTAAGTCCACAGGGAGAATTGTTGTTTCCCATGCAGAGGGAGACGACGTATGGAAGCAGCTTATCCAGTTTAAAACAGTATGCTGTTGTGACAGCACACCCTTAATTCGTCGCAGTTGTTTTGAAATGGTAGGGTTATTTAACCGAGAATTACCATTTCTTGAAGATTTAGATTTATGGATTCGCCTTGCTTGGCAATATCGTTTTGCAGTCATTAAAGAACCCTTAGTTCGGTATCGTCAGCATCCAGGTAGTAAGTCTACAAATTGTCAAGGAACTTTGGAGGCTTTTCGTATAATTATCGAGAAAGCTTTTGAGTCAGTTCCCGCAGAATTACTACCTTTAAGAGAAAGAGGATATGGTCGTATTCATCTCTACCTAGCTTGGAGAGCTATCAACAATAAAGATTACGACCAAGCGCTGCATTTTAATTATCAAGCGATCGCTCATTATCCGCAACTTATCTTTTCTTGGGATTTCATCCGCCAAACCATAGCTTTAACACTCTTAAAAAGATTTGGTCATCAAACTTATGACAGAGTGAAAACACTTATCCAAGCACTACGACGACGCACGTCAAGGACTCATGGGCAATGGGGAATAGGAAATCAGTGAACAGTGAAGGAGTCAGAAGTCACCGAGTCAGAAGTCAGGAAACTAAATTCTTTATTTCTTCCTTCTGAATCAAGAATTGCTGTATTGGTGAATTCTTCCTCAAATTGATAACTAATAACTGTTAAAAAGTTAAAGAATATGCCTAAAGTTACTGTTATTATCCCGGCATATAATGCCATGAAATATCTCCCAGAAACAGTGGAGAGTGTTTTGAAGCAGACACTGACAGATTTTGAAGTCTTGATTATTAATGATGGTAGTTCTGATGGAATTGTTGAATGGGCTTCTCAAATCATAGACTCGCGAGTCAGATTAATTTCCCAAGAAAATCAAGGCACAGCTACGGCAAGAAACAAGGGTATTGTTGAGTCTAAAGGCGAATACATTGCCTTTTTAGATGCTGATGACATTTGGGAACCAACTAAGTTAGAAAAACAAGTCCAATGTTTAGATAATAATCCCTTGGTAGGTCTTGTCGATGCTTGGACAGCTTTTATAGAGGAGAATGGCAATTCCACAGGTTTAGTGATGAAGCACGATACCGAGGGTGATGTCTACAAGGAGGTTGTGGAAACATGTGATAGCACGGTGTGTTGTGGAAGTTCACCCATGATACGTCGTTCTTGTTTCGACACTGTTGGCTTATTTGACCGGGAGAGCTACATTGAAGATGTGGATATGTGGATACGTATTGCCATTCGCTATCACTATGCAGTGGTTAAAGAGCCTTTAGTGAAATATCGTATGCACCCAAACAACAAATCAAAAGATTGCCAATCAATGTTCAGAGGTTTTCGGCAGTTAATTGAGAAAACCTATAAATCTCTACCTACAGAAATTCTGTATCTCAGACCTCGAAGCTATGGACGATTGTATGTTTTTCTAGCCTGGAGATCGATAGACACAAAAGATTATCAACAGGCTTTTTATTATAGTAAGCAAGCATTTGCAATTTACCCTCAACTACTTTTCCATCCGTGGTTTACTCGCCTAAATATAGCGATCGCGGTGCTTTGGTTGCTGGGACCCAATGGATACGATACAATAAGGTCTTTTAATCGTAACTTACGCCGACGCTTGTTTGCTCGTACAACAACATGATTAAGCAAGAACTCAAGATTCAGAATGCAGAAGAATTTTGTGTTCTGAATACTTTGCAAAAGTAAAACTCATTCATTTTTGGAGTCGTCGTGGGATTGCGTACTAAAGTCATCAAAGGCGGAGCCTTGATGGTTATACGTCAAGCTTTAGGTATCTTACTCAGCTTAATTGGTGTATTATTCATCACTAGAGTCATTGGACCGACCGAGTACGGACTTTATGGAGTGGGTTATGGGATTGTAAGCTTCCTCGGTGGTTTGGGTATATGGGGTTTAGATGTTTATTTACTACGTAAAACATCTACCCCAGAGCAACAGGATTATGACCAAGTTTTTACTCTGTTGCTATGTATTAGCAGTGTCTTTACACTCAGTCTTGTATTAGGACAACACATTATTGCCCAGATGTTGAAACTTCCACAAGTCGCACCACTCTTGGCAACATTGGGTTTAACGCTACCTATTTCTCTGTTAAATCTGCCTTTGACAATCAAACTGGATCGAGACTTAAATTTCCAGCGTGTCGCCTACATTGAGTTAATCAGTCAAATTAGCTACTATGTGATAGCGTTACCCCTAGCACATCAAGGGGCTGGTGCTTGGGCTCCTGTTAGTGGTTTGTGGCTACAGCAAATCACGATGGTTGTGCTAACTTTCTTTAGTACCAATCTGCGCCCACGCTTATGCTGGAAGCCCAGTTTAATACGGGAGATGTTGGCGTATGGTTTGAGTTACTCAAGCTCAACTTGGGTTTGGCAATTGCGATCGCTCGTCAATCCAGTTATTGTAGGACGTTTTGCTGGGGCTGAAGCTGTTGGTTTTGTGGCTTTGGCAATTCGCTTAGCAGAAATGCTTGCTTTTGCTAAGTCTGTCACCTGGCGTTTGGCTATGGCAGCGCTTGCTAAGTTAGAAAATGATTCATTTCGCCTACGCAAGAGTATTGAAGAGGGAATGCGTCTACAAGCACTAGCTGTTGGTTTGCCGATGGCTGCTTTTGCAATAGCAGCTCCTGTTATATTACCACTCGTTTTTGGGAAAGATTGGACTCCAGTGCTGTACATCTTTCCGTTAATTGCTATTGGCTATATTTTCAATTCCATCTTTAACTTACATTCGTCAGTCCTCTATCTTCTGGGTAAAAATCTTCTGGTTACTTGGTTTCATGCAGCACACATAGCACTTTTTGCAGGAAGTACTTTTTTACTCGTACCGTACTTGGGGATGGTGGGTTATGGCTGGGCTGAGATTGCTGCATTAGCGAGTTATATCGTCATTCATATATACACGGCAAAACAGATAGGTAGTCCAAATTACACAGTAGCTCTTAGTTGGTTTACTATATCAGTTGCTGTTCTGATTTTGAGTACAGTCAACGAAACAGTCCGTTACCTGTCTTTTGTGTTGTTGCTACTTCCACTTATCTCCAGTAGAGAGAGAAATAGCTTGATTGGTTATTTTCAAATACTGAAATCTTAGAGGCTAGTACCGCAAGACGGAAGTCAAAAGTCACTCATTCAAAAGTCAAAAGAAAGAATCAAGATGCTGCAAGCTTTTTATATCTTTCGGATGGTAGCTTTATTTCCGCTGCGACGTACTAGTACTCAACCACACAAGTTTTGATAAGTTATCACCAAACCGGGTTTCTTAAAGAAACCCGGTTTCTAGCCCTCACTACCTGTCAGGCGTTGCTGTGACGGACTACTAACTTGAAAATAGAATTCAGTAATGCTTGCAGTAGGGGCTTGGGATTCACCACATTATTGTTGACCACTGATACCATTTCATTTTAATGTTGATATATAACATGGGCAGGCACTGGGGAAGGGCGAGTAGGGGGAGTGAAATGTATCATGATTTTCGTGAAAGAGTTTGAATCAGAGATGAGCATGGGGGCAAGAAGAAAGCCCCAAGTCATCCGTCACTAGCACAGCAGTCAGAATGACTCCTTGGCGGAGGGGAGCCGTCTTTGCTCCTGACTGCTTATGCAGGTCAAGTACATTGCAGAATTGAAATCTCAGTCGTAATATAACTGAGATTGCCTTTTTTCTTACTATCTGAAATCGTTTATTGTCATACAACTTTGAACCAACAAGAATTACGTGTAAAGGAGTTGATTAGATTTTGGATATCACTCTCTTCTCTGAAACAGTTCGAGATAATTTTCTTCCTTTGGTCATTATTGCCTGTGGCATAGGGGTAGCAGTCAGTTTTTTTGCTCTGTTATTTCTTTTAGCTTTCTTATTTAAGAAAATGACTGAATTCATGACAACTCGCTTCTTATCTTCTGAAGGAAGAAGAATGTATAACAAAGTTGTTTCTTCCTATCAAAATTTGTTGGTCTTAACTGTCGTCTTAGTTCTGATTGACTTGACTTTGTTACTGATTCCCAAACCTAATTGGCTTAACTACCTCGAATTTCCTCTGGCGTTGTTAGTTGCGATTACAGCTGGCTGGTTAACCTCTCGCTTGTTTGAGAAATTCTATGAGGCTTACTTGCAAGAAAATGCTCTCAACCGCAAAATCAACGGTGAGTTACTGGTTGTAGGTAATATCATCGCCGATACAGCTATTTTTCTCGTTATTTTCTTCATTTTTGCTCAGACTCACCAAATCAACGTCTTAGGTTTGACAGCAAGTTTAGGACTTGGGGGATTAGCTATTGCTTTTGCAGCACAACAGACTTTGCAACAGTTGTTGGGTGGAATCGTACTCTATATTGACCGACCTTTTGTCATTGATGACTATATCGGTTTACCGGATGGCACATTTGGTAGAGTCGAATCCATTGGGTTACGTTCCACTAAGATTCGTAATTCTGGCAAAGGAACTTTAACTATAGTTCCCAATAGTTCTCTTACAAACATGAGTATCGAGAACTTCACGGGAGCTAAAAAAGTCGTTTCTCTGGTTTATCTAACTTTCTATCGAGAAGTGCTGGAAGATGAAAGAGCTTTGATTCGTCAAGTCATATTAGAAAGTACCAGAGAGATTTTCGGTATTGACTCTCGCAACACGGATGCGACATTTAAAGATATTATCCAAGAGGGAAAAGCCAATATGACTCAGGCTCAAATAAACTTTTTCATTCTTGGTTCTGGTGAGATGTCAATGGAGATGCGCCGCCAGTTGCTAGATATGGCGAAACAAAGCATAGCTGTGCGATTAAAAGAGTATGGTATTGCTTTCGATCTAGAAGAAAGACCGATTGATGTTGATGCACCCATTACTATCTAACTATCTAATTTAACTCTTGGGCTGAAATGGAGACTCTACTGAGCAGAAAATCTTGGTTTTCGCTGGACGAAGCGACGCAAAAGCTTCTGATTGCAATTGGAATTAAACTTGCCATTTTCTTATTATTTCTATTCCTAGCTTTGATAGTTGGGAAATCCATTCCCCGCTTTCTCAAGCTGATTATTCGGAGATTTACACCCCAACTGGTTTTTAGAATTTACGAAAGTTTAGTCAATCCACTAGAAAAGACGCTTGGAATTGTCACAACATTAATTCTCGTTTCTGTTTGTCTAAACTTTATTCAAGAATACACGGGATTTTACCGATTCTTGAAATTTTTCTCAGATCTATCAATAGCTGTCAGTGTTGCGATATTCATTTCTGGTTTATTTCGTAACTTCTTGCGTGTTTACGGAATGGAATTGATTCGCAGACTAGGTTTTGAAATTGATGAGTTACTGCTCGTTTTTGAAACCATTGCTAATATTGTCATTGGGTTTATTGTGGCTGTAGCATTTGCTCAAAGCCAGAACGTGAACTTAATTGGTTTAATTGCTGGTTTGGGGATTGGGGGTATAGCGATTGCTTTTGCATCTCAAAAAACTCTGGAACAGATTTTTGGAACAATTGTCATATACTTAGACCGTCCTTATGTTCCTGGAGAATACATTCGTGTTCATTTAAGTTCCCAAGGAATTTTATTTGCGCGTGTCGAGGCGATTGGTTTGCGTTCAACAAAGCTCCGGACACTTGCGAAAAGTACCCTCGTAGTTGTTCCCAACTCAGTGATGGCGGAAGCAGATCTCGAAAACGTGACACGAGGGAAAAAGGTCATGGTCTTGCTCTATCTTGATTTTTATCGGCATTTAGAAAAATCTGAACAAGCGTTGTTGGAAAAAGTAGTCAAGGAAAGTACCAACACATTATTTGGAATAGATGCAAACAGTACAAAGATTAGTTTATTTCCTTATGAGGATGATTCAAAGAGAGTTCGTGCTAGGGTGAGTTTCTTTATCCTGGGATCAAATGAAAATTCGCTTGAATTCCGCAAGCGTTTATTAGAGTTAGCCAATGAATCTATATCGAAAAGGCTTCAGAGTCATGGCATAGAAGTTACTATGCAAGAACCAACTCTCTACCTCGAATCTCCCGTCCCAATCTAGCTATACAAAGAAGAAATTATCTTTCTTTAGTCTTCAATTGTCCATTTCGCAGTTGTTAAGGTCACCAGGAAGCGCTCCTTTTACTCTATTCGTGATTCTACACTTTAGTACACTGGATAATTAGTTCAGGCAAGAGATAGTAAAAATGCAAATTTGTCAAGAACTCTCCCTTTCAACTATAGGCTGCGGAACTTGGGCATGGGGTAACCGACTGCTTTGGGGATATGACGAAAGCATGGATGACCAGTTGCAAGCCGTCTTTAACCTTTGTGTCAGCAATGGTGTGACCTTGTTTGATACGGGTGATTCTTACGGAACGGGGAGATTGAATGGGCGAAGCGAGTTACTCCTAGGACGATTCTCTAGAGAATATTTCGTTTCAGGCAAAGAAAATATTTGCATTGCAACCAAGCTTGCTGCTTATCCCTGGAGATGGACACGCCAATCAATGGTGTCGGCTTGCAAGTCATCTGCTAAGCGGCTGGGAAGAAATGTAGATCTCGTACAAATGCACTGGTCTACAGCAAACTATGCTCTTTGGCAAGAGGGATCGCTGTTGAATGGTCTTGCGGACCTTTATGAGCAAGGACTTGTTAAAGGAGTGGGTTTATCTAATTATGGACCAAAACGGCTCAAACGCGTGCATCAAAAATTTGCTGAACGAGGAGTTCCAATCGCGACTCTACAAGTCCAATACTCACTGCTGTCCACATATCCTGTCACTCAATTGGGGGTTAAAGATGTTTGCGATGAGCTTGGGATCAAACTGATTGCCTACAGTCCTCTTGCATTGGGGCTGTTGACAGGAAAGTACTCTGAGAAAGGTTCTTTTCCAAAAGGCATTCGAGGTTTGCTGTTTAGGCAGATATTACCAGGAATCCATCCACTTTTGGCATGCTTACGAGAAGTAGCACAATCAAGAAACAAAATGATGTCACAGGTAGCCATAAACTGGTGTATTTGTAAAGAAGCTATTCCTATTCCTGGAGCGAAGACTGTAGAACAAGCAAAGGAGAATATTGGTGCTTTGGGTTGGCAACTAGACTCTGGTGAGATAGCAGAATTGGATAAAGCGGCTGCGAGTACAGACAAAAAAATGGTGCAAAATATTTTTCAAACTCAATAAAATCTTGCCAGAAATCTCGCAAGATAGTTTATAGGCTCAACAATTTACTAAACTCCAAATTCTGGAAAGTTAGATAAAAACAGTTTGAGCACTCTAGATTGGCAAGGGGGCGTGAAGTGGCTCAAACCAAGAGAAATGCAAGAGGAACGCAAGGACAAGAGATTCATCCAAGAGACTTTTCATGGTCTTTTTGGCTTGCTCTGCCACTTTACCCCTTTGGCAAGCGGCGGACAATTCGCAAAGAAGTCCTCAAGGATACAATCTGGACTTTTGACCAGCTTCAGGGCATTTTCTATGTTGTCGTGCCCATTCGCATGACTGTTGTGAAGTTAGATGAAGGGGGTTTGCTCATCTATGCACCTGTCGCGCCGACGACCGAGTGTATCCGCCTTGTCAATGAATTGGTGGTAGAACACGGTAACGTTAAGTATATCATCCTGCCAACAATCTCTGGCTTAGAACACAAAGTCTTCGTTGGTCCCTTTGCGAGATGCTTCCCGAATGCACAGGTTTTTGTTGCTCCCAACCAGTGGAGTTTTCCGCTCAATCTTCCGCTGAGCTGGCTTGGCTTACCTCCCAAACGCACTCAAGTACTCCCAGAAGACAGCAGCAAAACTCCCTTTGCCGACCAGTTTGACTATGCGATACTAGGTTCTATAAACCTTGGACCAGGTCGATTTGCGGAAGTTGCGTTTTTTCATAGGCGATCGCACACACTACTCGTCACAGATTCAGTGGTTTCCGTACCAGAAGAACCACCTGCGATCGTCCAATTAGATCCATACCCCTTGCTGTTCCACGCAAAAGACAAAGCGTCTGACATCGTTGAAGATAATCCGGCAAATCGCCGTAAAGGATGGCAACGCATCTCCCTGTTTGCTTTTTACTTCCGACCAAGTATGCTGGAGATTATTGCATGGGGTGAGGTATTTCGTAATGCCTTTCAAGCACCAGATCGCTCCAAGAAAGCTTATTTTGGGTTATTTCCCTTCAAATGGGACTCAAACTGGAAGCGCTCATTCGATGCACTGCGAGGAAATGGTCGTTTGTTTGTCGCACCAATTTTACAAACTCTTATTCTCAATCGAGCACCCAAGGAAACTATAGACTGGGCTGATAAGGTAGCGAGTTGGGACTTTCAGTGGATTATTCCTTGTCATTTTGACTCACCAATCAAGGCACAGCCGCATCAGTTTCGACAAGCGTTTTCTTTTCTGGAGCAGACTTCTGGTAGTACGGGGTTGAGCAGTAGCAGTTATCTTTTACCGGAGGAGGATTTTCAGTTATTGAGGGAACTTGATAAAGGTTTAAATAAGTTTGGTATTTTACCGCCAGCGAAGGAGTTGAAATAAGACTTATATAGGTATGATTTTCAAAATTGACCAAGAAAGCAGTCAGGAGTAGGGGTCCATAATTCAGAATGAATTTGTATACTTTAAATGGTCATAAACTGAGCTTTAGAAAAAGTCTGAAATCGCAACGTCAGCAAGGAATTTAATTCCTGAGTATGCGTTTGATGTGCTGTATCTATAAAGCGAGAAATGGCTGTTTGAAAT
>JAHHHH010000084.1 GCA_019359415.1 Iphinoe sp. HA4291-MV1
CGAACCCTAAACACAAACAAGTAAATTATCTGTTTTTCACGCCTCTGGTAAATAGCGATCGCTAGTTTTTTTCTGAATTCTCCTTACGCACTTTTTGTCTTGATTGTCAATGCGTAAGTTCTAGAAACGTCGAACAATTGAGCGATCGCGATTATTCTGACACAACTGAAAGAACTGCTCGTCTGTCAAGTTGATTTTCAGTTCTAGAGTAGGTGGTAAAGTGCGTCTTTGTAGGACATATTTTGAATTCCTAATGAGGAGGGCTGACCTTGGAAGTAAAAGCAGCAGTGGCTTACGATTCCGGTAAGCCGTTGAGTATTGAAACAGTTCAACTTGAGGGACCCCACGCTGGGGAAGTGATGGTCGAGATAAAAGCCAGCGGAGTTTGCCATACCGATGCTTACACTCTTTCTGGTGCCGATCCCGAGGGACTATTCCCAGCAATTTTAGGACACGAAGGCGCTGGTATTGTTGTAGAGGTGGGCGAAGGTGTAAAGAGCGTGAAGCCTGGGGATCATGTTATTCCCCTATACACCCCAGAATGCCGTCAATGCGAATATTGTCTTAGCTTCAAAACCAATCTTTGTCAAGCAATTCGCGCTACTCAAGGGCGTGGTGTTATGCCTGATGGAACCAGTCGATTCTTTATTGATGGGCAGATGATTCATCATTACATGGGGACATCCACCTTTTCCAACTATACAGTACTGCCGGAAATTGCCGTAGCAAAAATTCGGGAGGATGCGCCATTTGATAAAGTTTGTTACATTGGCTGCGGCGTGACAACAGGAATTGGTGCAGTCATCAATACGGCAAAAGTGGAACCAGGAGCAAATGTGGTGGTTTTCGGCTTGGGTGGTATTGGCTTGAATGTCATCCAAGGGGCGCGGATGGTAGGAGCCGATATGATTGTGGGGGTAGATATCAATCCCAACAAAAAAGCTTTGGCAGAAAAATTTGGCATGACTCACTTCGTCAACCCCAAGGAAGTTGAGGGAGATTTAGTTGCTTATTTAGTTAACTTAACTAAAGGTGGTGCTGATTATAGTTTTGAATGCATTGGTAATGTGAATGTGATGCGCCAAGCTTTGGAATGCTGTCACAAAGGTTGGGGAGTCAGCGTGATTATCGGCGTTGCTGGTGCTGGCGAGGAAATTCGTACTCGTCCTTTCCAACTTGTGACTGGACGCGTTTGGAAAGGTACGGCGTTTGGTGGAGCAAGAGGACGCACTGATGTGCCGAAAATTGTTGACTGGTATATGGAAGGGAAGATTAACATTGATGATCTGATTACCCATGTGATGCCAATTGAGCAAATAAATGATGCTTTTGATTTGATGCACAAGGGCGAATCAATTCGGAGTGTGGTGACGTTTCCTTAATTAAGGAACCGGGGAGCATCCCAATGCATGCAAAAAAACGTTAATGGGAGACGAGGATTGCTCCCTAGTTTATAACCGAAGCGGGCAGTCCGGTCCCCACTACAAAATCAAATAAATTTACACATTTGGGATGCTCCCAAGGAGCCGCACCAGGAAAATGGTTAAGAATCATATAGAACTTAGAAGGAAGAGGTATTTCAAGCTCAGTTCACAAATCGCTCAGTTGGATAATGTACAATTGCGTTCTCTGTTTGACGATAGTGAGTCGAGCACGGGTTGGGGGATAAATCACACCATAGTCCTTGGGCAATCCAAGGTCTTTGTGAAACGCGTTCCGGTTACGAACATCGAATATAACAACCTGTTCTCCACCAAAAACCTCTATGACCTGCCGACCTACTTTAATTATGGCCTCGGTTCCGCTGGTTTAGGGGTCGCTGGTTTAGGGGTCTTCCGTGAACTCGTGACACATATCAAGACAACCAACTGGGTATTGGAGGGAGCGATGCTCCTCCGGAGCCGCTTCGCTAACGCCACCTTCCCACTGATGTACCACTATCGGATTATTCCCTTCTCCGGGCGGCGTGCGGATGTGGATATGGAACGTCTAAAAGGCTTTGTGGAGTACTGGGGCAATAGTGCGAACGTCGGGAAGTATATGTTAGATAGAGCGAACGCCAACTATGAGTTGGTACTCTTCCTGGAATATATACCGCATGTTCTAGAAACATGGCTGCGGGAAAACCCCAACAAACTCCAGAAACCCTTGGATGACTTGCGCAGGACAATTGACTTTTTGAGAACGAAGGGAATCATCCACTTCGACGCACATTTTCGCAACATCCTCACCGACGGCGAGCAGACATATTTGACCGATTTTGGTTTGGTACTTGACAAGAGTTTTACGTTGACGAAAGATGAAGAGTCTTTCTTTAAGCAGAACACATTTTACGACTACGGAGAAGTCCTGCGGAATCTTGGCCACCTTATTCGACCGTCGTATGATTCATGTTCGGAGAACGATAAACGCAGGATAATAGAAAAATATGGCATAAAAGAAGGCTTACAACCTTATGAAGTGGGGTCCATATTACTCGACAACATCGAGCAGATACATGCTGACGAGATCATGAAGTTAGATGATTTCTATGTTGCCAGTATCGTCAAATACCGCAGCATCATTGCGCTGATGCAAGACTTCTTTTCTGATATCTGGGGAAATAACAAGAAGGACACGAAACTTCCTCATGCAAAACTACGGCTGCTGCTTAAAGAGACGGGGTTTCTTCCTGGTGCTGGATCCTACGGCGGATAGTTGCCATCATTAAAAAAAATTCCTATGAGTGAACTCAATGCAGGCAATTATAGTGAATTGCTAATTGCTGTTAAACAGCGTATTCGTCCAGCACAGTATGAAGCGTTGAAGGCGGTTAACAAAGAATTAATTGCTCTCTACTGGGATATTGGACGGTTAATTGTTAGTCGTCAACAAGGGGCAACTTGGGGAAAATCAGTTGTTGAGCAATTAGCAAGAGATTTACAAGATGAGTTTCCAGGTATTAGCGGATTCTCGGCTCGTAATATTTGGAATATGCGAAACTTCTATCTTACCTACAGCCAGAACGAAAAACTGCAACCATTGGTGGCAGAAATTGGCTGGACTCATAATTTGGTAATTATGGAGAAGTGTAAAGACGACCTAGAACGAGAATTTTATATCCGTATGACGCAGAAGTTTGGCTGGACGAAAAATGTTTTAATTAACCAGATTGAAAATCAAAGTTATGAGAAAACTTTACTAAATCAAACTAATTTTGACCAAACTGTTCCAGAAAAGATTCGTCAACAAGCTCTCTTAGCAGTTAAAGATGAGTATACATTCGATTTTTTAGAACTAGCAGATGAACATAGTGAACGTCAATTAGAGCAAGCAATTTTAGCGAAGGTGGAACCATTTCTGCAAGAGATGGGTGGAATGTTTACATTTATAGGTAGTCTGTATCGTTTAGAAATTAGTGATAAAGAATATTTTATTGATTTATTATTATTTCATCGTCGCTTGAAGTGTTTGATAGCAATTGAGTTGAAAATCGGTGAGTTTTTGCCGGAATATGTGGGCAAAATGCAGTTTTATTTAGCGGCGTTAGATGACAAAGTCAGGTTAGAGGATGAAAATCCCTCTGTGGGTATTATTCTCTGTAAGTTAAAAGATAAAACGATTGTAGAATATGCGCTGAGGGAGTCTAATAAACCGATTGGCGTGGCAACTTATCGGATAGTTTCAACATTACCACAAGAGTTACAGGATAAACTTCCTGCACCGGAACAGGTAGCAAAATTGTTGGAAGGATTTTAAAGTCTTGAATGCCACAAAGTTTGTAATTTTTCTGTTAATTTAAGTTATATCTTTTGATGGGGTAGCGTGTATCAAAGCCCGGATGGCAATAATCTTAGCGGCGGTGGAAATACATGTCGCCAGAACTGATCCCTTGCTCAACATAATAAATACTCATTCTGTAGTGAGTCATCGCTACTGCTGGATACGTCTCACACTATCAGGACTTACGCAAAGAAACCCGGTTTCTACCAAAAATCGTCTGTTTCGCAACAAAATACGAACGAAGAAACCGGGTTTCTGACAGGTTTCTGACAGATGGTGCGTAAGTCCTAACTATAATCCTCAACCAAGCAGGGTGGGTTACGATAGTGTTAACCCATCCTGCTTGGTTTGAGATAGATACCTCTTACTCTGAAATGCTTTTGTGTGCAAATGATGGAGATTCATGAACTTGTTGTTGAGATGAAGTTGCTAGAGCGCCGATTGACTCTCTATGAGGAAAAATATGGTGTTCTTAGTGAAGACTTCTACAAGGCTCTGCTTGCTAGCAATCTCGCCCGTTATGATGAGTATGAGGAAACTCGTACTCACTTTAGCCGTTGGAAGGGTATCTACGAAACATGGCTCCGCCGAAAGCAGGCATACCGATGACTAACCTCAACCTCATCTCAGAATATAAATCCTTTGGTGGTAAACTCGCCTTTTACAGTCATCCCTCCTCTACCTGCAACGGAGAAATGCGCTTTGCTGTCTATCAACCACCCCAAGCCACTCAGGAACCAATACCAGTTCTTTATTTCCTTTCCGGCTTAGCTTGCACGGAAGAAAACTTTATGGTAAAATCCGGAGCACAGCAATATGCAGCAAAATACGGTTTAATGCTAGTAGCACCGGATACTAGCCCCCGCAACGCTGGTATTCCTGGTGAAAATGACGACTGGGACTTTGGCACTGGTGCTGGCTTTTATGTGGATGCAACTGTTGAACCTTGGGCATCTCATTACCAAATGTATAGCTATGTTGTTCAAGAATTACCTGCTTTGATTGCTGAACATTTTCCTGTACAACAGGATAAACAAGGCATTTTCGGTCATTCGATGGGGGGACATGGTGCGCTTGTTTGTGCCATGAGAAATCCAAACTTATACAAATCTGTAACAGCATTTGCACCCATCACCGCACCGATGCGCTGTCCTTGGGGTCAAAAGGCGTTTAGCCGATACCTTGGTGAGGATAAGGAAAGTTGGCATGCCTACGATGCTAGTGAATTGGTAAGGCAAGTTGGATACCACAGTCCCATTCTCATAGATCAAGGTACTGCTGATAAATTTCTTACCCAGCAGTTGCTGCCAGATGTGTTTGAGCAAGCTAGTGCAGCAGTTAATCAGCCGCTAAACTTGCGTTATCAAGAAGGCTATGACCACAGTTATTATTTCATCGCTAGTTTCATTGAAGATCACATCCGTCATCATGCGTTAGTTCTTATAAATAGCGTACATTAGACTGATGGTTCACTGTCAGAACTGATTGCGCCCGGTGAGGATCAATCGGATGAGCACAAAGTAAAAACAGAGCCAGAAGCTTCACCGAGACTACTCCCAATACGGTTCGGATAAGCTTTCAATAAACAGGGAACGCTTAACAGGGAATAGGGAAGAAGAGAAAGAGGTGTTTCTTTCATTCGTAGCGGGTGGTGCGTCGCCCGTGGGATGCTCTTAAAGCTCTTGATACCCGTGGATGAATGTTGGATACTCGCACAGGAGTGTTTAATACTCGCACAGGAGTGTTTAATATTCGCACAGGAGTGTTTAATATTCGCACAGGAGTGTTTAATATTCGCACAGGAGTGTTTAATATTCGCACAGGAGTGTTTAATATTCGCACAGGAGTGTTTGATACTCGCACAGGAGTGTTTAATACTCGCACAGGAGTGTTTGATACTCGCACAGGAGTGTTTGATACTCGCACAGGAGTGTTTGATACTCGCACAGGAGTGTTTGATACTCGCACAGGAGTGTTTGATACTCGCACAGGAGTGTTTAATATTCGCACAGGAGTGTTTAATATTCGCACAGGAGTGTTTAATATTCGCACAGGAGTGTTTAATATTCGCACAGGAGTGTTTAATATTCGCACAGGAGTGTTTAATATTCGCACAGGAGTTTTGGATATCCGTGGATGAGTGTTTGATACTCATCCACTCGCAATATATAGGATATTCTGAATACTGAATACTAAATTCTGACTCCTTCTTACGCATTGCTGGATTATCGCCGCTATTGTGGCAGATGCTTGTAAATTATTAAGAAAATATAACAAGACAAAAACTAAATTAAAAGAACGTCAATTAATTTGATGCAGATATAGTTGTCAAAATCGACAAAAAGGAAGGATGATTTGGAATAAGTCAGGAAAAATAAAAACCGTCGAAAAACTGCTCCACGCTTAAGAAGATGATTCCCAGACAAAGAAGAAAGTGCAAGAACCTAAAAGGAGCAATGGCTTGTTGCAGATTTTGACGGCAAAAGAGAAAAACTAAGAGAGAACCTAGAACTTTATGAATATCAGCAGCGTAAACACCGCAGTGCAAGTACTGGGTGAGAAATTACCGTTTCCACTCAAGCGCTTGGCTTCTTTAGCTTACAACTATTGGTGGAGTTGGACGAGCGATCGCGTAGCACTCTTCCAAACCATCGATCCCCAAGCATGGGAACGCTGCGGGCACAACAGCGTGGAAATGTTACACTCAGCGACATACGAACGCCTCACACAGCTTGCTGAAGACCCGTTCTATCTGAAGCAAATCGGGGCACTTGTGCGTGAGTTTGACGAATACATGACAAGAAAAGATACTTGGATCAGTCGGGTTGCACCACAAATTACCCAAGAACACCCGATCGCTTACTTTTGCGCTGAATTTGGCATTCATGAATCTCTTGCTGTTTACTCTGGTGGTTTAGGCATTCTTGCTGGTGACCACCTGAAATCAGCATCAGATTTGGGAGTCCCAATGGTTGGTGTGGGCTTGTTGTATCGCCAAGGTTACTTTCGACAACGGTTGAACCGCAGCGGTTGGCAAGAAGATTACTATGTTGACAACCCGTTTCCCCAAATGCCTTTGGAGTTAATGATAAATGAACAAGGGGAACCAATCACGATAGAGGTACAAGTTCGCCAACGACTGGTAAAAGTGCAAATTTGGCGAGCGCAAGTCGGGCGAGTGAGTCTTTATTTATTGGATAGCGATCGCCATGACAACGATCCCATTGATCGCTGGTTAACTGGACATCTTTACGGCGGTAACCAAGAAACTCGCATTGCTCAAGAAGTCGTCTTGGGAATTGGCGGTGTGCGGGCGCTAACAGCCTTAGGAATTCAACCTTCTGTCTATCATCTCAACGAAGGTCATGCTGCATTCTGCACTTTAGAAGTTGCGCGACAAGATATTGAGCGCACTGGCAAATCCTTCTACGACATTGAAGCAGATGTGCGAAAGCGTTGTGTGTTCACCACTCATACACCCGTTCCTGCTGGTCATGATGTTTTCTCGCCTGACTTGATGGACTCTTTCTTTGCCCACTATTGGACCAAGCTACGTCTATCCCGCGAGCAATTCTTGGCATTGGGCGCACGGCGACTAGGCGACCCTTGGGAACCCTTTGGTATGACAGTTTTGGCACTGCGGATGTGTCGTGCTGCTAATGGTGTGAGTGAATTGCACGGTCACGTTTCTCGTAAGATGTGGACAATTTTGTATCCAGAACGTTCTGAAGACAAAGTCCCCATCGGTTACATTACCAATGGTGTCCATGCACCCACTTGGACTGCTCCCTTAATGGCAGACTTGTACGCTCAATACTTAGGCGAAGACTGGAAAACTCGTGTCACTGACTCGAAGACGTGGGAGAAAGTTGACGACATTCCAAATGAGGAACTGTGGTGGCGACACCTCGTCTTAAAAGAAAGACTCATTGCCTACACTCGGTATAAAGTGAAAAAAGCACGGGAACAGCGTGGTGAAGAATACGAAAAAATTCAAGCAGTAGAAACACTGCTTGATCCCAAAGTGTTGACTATCGGATTTGCAAGACGCTTCAGCCCATACAAACGGGGTCATCTGCTTTTGCGTGACGCCGAACGAGCACTCAGAATTTTTGGCAATGCAAAACGTCCCGTACAAATTATCTTTGCAGGTAAAGCTCACCCAGCTGATGAAGAAGGCAAACGGATTATTCAACGTTTGATGGAGTGGTGTCAACATCCGGCAATTCAGCATCGAGTTGCCTTTATTGAGGATTACGATATTTATGTTGGTCAAAAACTGGTGCAAGGTGTCGATGTCTGGTTGAATAACCCCCGTCGCCCTTTAGAAGCATCTGGTACGAGTGGGCAAAAAGTCTGCTTTAATGGTGGAATTAATTGCAGCGTGCTAGACGGCTGGTGGTGCGAAGGATACAAAACAGATGCCAATGGTCAGGGAATAAATGGCTGGGCAATTGGTGAAGATGCTCACACTAGTGACCAGGATTTACAAGATAGCATAGACGCGGAATCGCTTTATAAGCTCTTGGAAGAGCAAATAGTGCCTTTGTACTACGACCAAGATGCTAACGGCACTCCTCACGGCTGGGTGCAGATGATGAAGGCATCAATTAAGACGAATGCACCACTGTTCAACACAGATAGGATGATTGCCGACTACGTGTCGCAGGTATACGTTCCAGAAATTGCCACTCGTGTTGAACCGATTTTAGCGAAGGTTTTGGTGTAAAGAATTTGGGTTTCTTGGTTCAGTATTGAGGCAGGTTTTTAACCTGCCCTTTTCTTCTTTTATTGGTAGTAGAAACAAACGTCCGTGTTTGTTATACCGTTTCACTTTAAGGTTGATACAAATGGCAATTGGGAATTGGATGTTTAAAATATATCTGGTTGATGAATTAAGTTCGGCTTTTTCCTTCAGCAAGTGTAGTTTCCACAATATCCGCAGCTTTGTCTAGCCCTCCAGTGCTTTTCATTAAGACCGACATCCGATGTGCGGCTTCAGTGTAGCTTGTATTACTTAATAGCTCATTAATTTTTCGGCTAACCTCACCACTGTCAAAATGTTGTTTGTCCAGCTTTAAAGCAGCACCTAAGTCCACAACGCGTGCTGCAAAATAGTGCTGATCTCCAAAGAAGGGTAAACCTAGAATCGGTTTGTCCCAATACAGAGCCTCATTAACGCCATTTGGGCTACAGTGACTAACAAAGGCACGAATGGCTGGATGAGAGAGGACTGCTTGTTGCGGAACTTGTCACCACGCCAAATGCTTGGTTCCTGAGAACTCCTTTGCCAAACATCCTTTTTATTGTCATGAATTTCTGCATCAGTTTTTTGCAGTCTTGGCTCCCAGGAGATAAAATGAGCGTTGGTGTTAGCGATCCATTCCCTAGCTTCTTCAGCAATAGCAAAGCTGACTTGGTAACCTCTACATACCAACTCTTGGGCTAGTGCAATCATTTGATTGGCGTGACCAAGTAGAGGAAGCGAAACAAACATGATATGTTTTTTCATCATTCTGTCGTTTTTTGCTTATGGCTGATGGCTAAGAACAATTAACAATGAGGAATTTAAGTCAACCACAAAAAACCCTTGTTACTGTGTTTAAGCCAAAACCGGCTTCCCTGTAAACACAGCTTTTTCAACAATATCAGCAGCGCGACTCACTCCCCCAGCACGGCGAATCGCTTCTTGCAATCTAAGAGCATTCTGCTTGTAAGATTCTTGCGTTAGCACCCGCTTTATAGCTTCTCGCAGCATAGAAACACTCAATTTGTTTAAAGGGACAACTTCACCCGCCCCAGTCCAAGCTATACGTGCTGCTATACCTGGTCCATCATTGACAATGGGAATGGCAACCATTGGCACACCATTAGTTAAGCATTCTAGAGTTGTATTCATTCCCGCATGGGTAATGGTGAGGCTGGCTTTTTTCAGCAATTCCAATTGGGGTGCATATTTGACAACTAAAGGTTCTCCGGGAAATTTTGGCAAAGCTTCTGGATCAAGTACGCCTCCCAAAGATATCACCAATTGAACATCAAATTCCTCACACGCTTGAGCAATATAGCGGAAAATTTCTTGCTTATAACCTAATATACTGCCCAAAGAAGCGTAAATCAGTGGTTTATCGTTTAACTGCTCATAAGGAAAATCAACTCTTTGTCGTCCGACAAAGTCATGATAAGGTCCTGTGAAATGAAACCACTTTGGCAAGTGCTGTCTTGGAAATTCTAGTTCAGCAGGTTGTTGACTGATTTGAGCCAGTTTAGAATTGCCATCATTTAAGTCATTGAATGGGAGCAGATTGCACTCTCGCCGATACTCATTTATCACCTTCCTAATAGGTTTGGTAATGGCTTTGAGCAACTCGTAACCCGCTTGGTTGCGAAGATATGCCCACCAGGCTGGATGATAGCGCCAGTTTGTAAAATGAGGAGGAACACTCTGTTCTTTGTTAAGCACCACAGCACTACACACAGTAATGAAGGGAATATCGAGAGATTCTGCAATAGTTGATCCCCCTGATGAAGCTTGGTCTATTAACAGTGCTTCCACACCTGCTTGTTTGATGACTTTTGGTGCATCTCGAAGTATGACAACCGCGAACTCCTTGAGCAGACTGATGGTATATTTCATTGCAGCAAGTCCGCTGAGTTTCCCAAGATTTGTCAAAAGTTGCGCGATCGCTCCACTGGGAAACTCAGATTCGCCTATCACTTGAAATTCCAATCCTGCTGCTAGTACAGATCGGCGTAAATAAACCACCCATTCCAAATCGATGAAACGCTTACGCTGTCTTCATTTTGAATTTTGAATTTTGAATGAGCGAATTCCGCCTTGCGGTACTAGTGTCTTGGGTTTAGCATCAACTACCCCAATTAAAGTCACACGATGACCGCGTTTTTGCAGTTCTTTTCCTAGGGGAAGCATTGTATTAAGGTGACCAGTGGATGTAGGACAGATCAGTCCAAAATGAGTCATAGCTGATGTTTTACAAGTTTTTGCCTAAGTCCTATATTTATTAGGTGCAAATGAAATTAACTTATGCACTTACTTAATTAAGTATAAGTGTACAAAATCACAAACAACCCTGTAGACAATCACGCTCCCGACCCAGTTTGCAGACTACACCAAACCTGACTCCCGAACCAGCATTTTTATGTGCTTAGGCTTTTCAGGAGCGATTGCCCGTTCGCGTAGCGTGCCCGAAGGGCTTAGGGCAGTGGGCTAAAGCCCAATCGCGACCTCAGCTTCCAGAATATCCGATTGTTTTGACGAAAAACCCATTTTCAAAAGAAAAGTTTTCACCTGCTCGTTTCGCGAACCTGAACAGTAAGGAGCAATAATCGTCTTTAAATTCTTCTGCTTGGCAAAATCAAAAAGGCTGGATAAAAAACATTGCTCTACTTTACGTCCCAAAGCACGACAGCTCATCAGTAAGGTATCTATAAACAAAGATTCGTTTTCCTGCTTAAGAATCGCTACGCCAACAAGACCATAATCTCCAAAGCGGTCTTTCAGATTCAGCACTAGAATAGAGCAGGATTTGTGAAGGTCTTGAATTTCGGATAACGAACGGCGAATTAAAGAAAGATTAAACTGATTGGTTTTCTGCGTCAGCTGTGCGACTCGTGGCAAATCTCTTTCCTCAGCAGACCGGATTTCTACAACCAGTTGCAAGGATTCTAAATAATTCTCAAGGCTAGTTACGCCCTGCTGCAATTGGTGGCGCTGTTGCTCCTGCGCCATAAATTCTGTTCGTATTTGGTCTTCTGTTGTGATATTTGAGGAATCAAAACACCAGAGCTTAGAAAGAGTTTCAACATAATGTGCTGGCTCTTTTGGCATGGTAATAACAGTCACCTCTGGAGAATGAGTCTGCACTTCCAAACATTCGACTGGGGAATCATCAATAAAAACGAAAGAGTCCAGACCTAAGTTTAATTCCTCAGCAAGTTCGCGTAAATTGGTAGATTTTTCCTTCCAGTTAATCCGATGAGCAGCAATATCTGAGCGTCGCAGCACCATTTCGGGATGACTTTCAAATACATTCCAGACATCTGCTTCCTCATTTTTGCTAGCTAGCACCAGGAGAATACCGCGCTCTTTGAGATCCAGAAGCATTTCCTGAAACAGACGAAAACTGCGTCCAGGATGGTCATTGCTTAGGACGATACCATCAATACCATCCTCGCCCACAATACCTCCCCACAAGATACCATCGCAATCAAGTGCCAGAACTTTTTTAGCCGGAAGTAATGTTTTACGCGTCAAACGGGTTATTTCAATCCCAAGTCCCTGATAGACAATTTGTGAATAGGGAGCGCGAGCGATCGCTTCAAATGTAGCATCCTGTGCATTTTGTCGTCCAACTTCCTCAACAACCCTGGCAAAATCTAAGACATGAATTCCTTCCACTTTTTCTAGTTGATCCTGCCACCAAAGGCGTAGTTTCTCCACTTGTTGATGCTTTCCATGAAAAAATGGCGAAACGGCTGGAGGTAAATTTGAGACAATCAAACCTTTTTTATTTACAGTATAGCTACTGATAGCGTCCAACAGCTGACTGGCTCGAATCATTCCATCTTGATCTCCATCAGAGATTAAATCCTCTGGGCGAGTAAGAACTATATTTAACCCGTTTGGATTATTCATAAAAACGCTATCTGGAGAAAGAAGAGTTTGTTCCAATTGGTTGAATTCACCAAACTCCACAGAAAATGGAATGCTGAAAGCTCTACACCAGAGTTCTAGGGTTGAACCTAGTGGCTGTGCAGTAAAACTAGCAGCAATAACAATCTTTTTATCACTTTGGATCATCGATTCCCCAAAACGATGAGCAAGTGCTTGAGTTACGGTTTCTGGATTGTAAAGCGGGAGAAGCTCTGGATTATTGGGAATTTCTATGTCTTGCTTAGGAGTGGATACCGCGTCCGAACTATCTGGATTATTATCTGTATGTGCGGCAATGAACTGCTCGATTGACTTGCGAGAATTCAGTTTGAAGATATCCTTGGCGGGAACACGAATAGAAAAACGGTCATATAATGAAGCGGCAATTGACATTGTGGCAAAGGAATCCCATGCCATACAGTTTTCGCTATTTAAATCATCAGCAATCTCTTCTAGTGGCAAACGAATAGCATTGGCAATTATTTCATTCAATTGGGAGGAAGCTATCTGCTTCTGTGAATATTTTGGTTTTGCCTCATTTGCAAATTCGTTGCGTTTGCGGAGAAAAACGGCAGGATTACCGCCCCAGATTTCGCCACGTCCTATGCGTGTGTATGGAAGCACATTGCTACCTACTTCTACTATCGCTTCCTCTTCAATTTTGACCCCCATTCCGATTCTAGTATTACCACCAATGGTACTTTTTTTTCCAATTACAATCGGTTCTGAAATGTATCTAAGTTTTCCATTAGATGTTGTGTTGGTAGCATGAGCAATAATATGACATTCAAGACCAATAACAACGTTCTCGCCAACATATGTTAAATCGGGATCTTGTGGCCATGTAAGTACTAGAGATTGTTTACCAATATTTACCTCTGGAGCATAAGCTCGTATCACCAGGTTTCTGAGCCATTTCAAAGGAATAGGGGTCATTTTGAAATAATTCAGAAAAGGGAATGTCGGTATCAATACCATTAGCTTATACGAGATATTTATTGGTGAAAATTGAATAAGTAATTGCCAATCCTCAAGGATATTAGCTTCGATAAATTTGGGTTTCTTAACAAACCGAAACAAAAGAGTTGTACCCAATGCACTTAGGCAAAGAAAGAGAAACAACCAGAACAAGTAAAGTAGGGGAAATATTGCCACTAGCACTAGGGTGTTGATTTCTGGAAATATGCTGAAAATTAGCCAAGCCTCCAGAAGCCCAGCGATAACAGTTAACACCAGTGGATAAAACCAATTGATAGTTTCAATAGTGAGTGCAAAGAGTATTGTTATCAGTTTCGTGTGCATAAGTTCTCCATTTAGTAACAATACAGTGTCGGTTGTCTCTGCCAAAAGTAAAAACTCAAAAAGGGAGTATTTCCACCGCTCTCAAAATCGTTGAGCTTTTAACTGCTTTGGTTCTGGATAAACGTGAGTTCGATGAAATTCAAAGATCCAGCAGACAAGACCCAAGCAACGGTTAAAAACAAAACCCTTCATCTCTGTAGCAGTCCTAAATAAGATTGTAAATCGCTTCATAAGGACAGGGAATAGGAATTGTTTAGAAATGATTTAGGATTGCTCTATCCTTTGGATGAGTGCTTGATACCTGTGGATGAGTGTTTGATACCTGTGGATGAGTGTTTGATACCTGTGGATGAGTGTTTAATACCTGTGGATGAGTGCTTGATACCTGTGGATGAGTGTTTGATACTCGTGGATGAGTGCTTGATACCTGTGGATGAGTGCTTGATACCTGTGGATGAGTGTTTGATACCTGTGGATGAGTGCTTGATACTTGTGGATGAGTGCTTGATACTTGTGGATGAGTGCTTGATACTCGTGGATGAGTGTTTGATACCTGTGGATGAGTGTTTGATACTCGTGGATGAGTGTTTGATACTCGTGGATGAGTGTTTGATACCTGTGGATGAGTGTTTGATACCTGTGGATGAGTGTTTGATACTCATCCACTCGCAATATGGTTCAGGTAACCCCGCAAGCAATCACGCTCCCGACACAGTTTGCACGCGGCGATTACCCCTTCGGCTCAAGTTATGAAGTATGATCGCCATCTAATATATCAGGAAAGATTGTAGGAATTACTTCATTGCTATCATACAAGTTGCCACTGGGTAATCTGGATGAAAATCATCTAGTTCCTGAAGCGATAACTCTTCTGCTGAAATTCCCATAAAACTAGCTACAACTGTCAAAGGATTACCGTAAACATGTAACTTTTGTTGAGAAAAATCTTGAAATAACTGTTTCATTCCATCAGGAAGCGGTCGCCAATAATCTCCAGGAACGTCATGTAATTTTTGGGCGCTGGGTACCATACAAAAACATTGACCACCAACTTTCAGCCAACTGTAAATATTTTTGACAACCACCCAAGGATTATGACAATGTTCCAAGACATTAAAAATCACCACTGCATCTAGAGACTCTGGTCTGATTGTTTCTGGATCGTGTACATCTCCAACCAAGGTAACTCCTGAGCTTGCGAAAATATCCAGGGTTTGATATTCAGTTGCATTATAAAACTGATAAACTTCTCGATTTCGCAAGACTCCGCCCACTTCTAATACATTTCCTGCAACTTGCTCTCGAATTTCGCCAATAAATTTATCTAAATAATATCTATCAATTGGGGTTCCTCTTGTAAATCCAAACAAAGGACATATAGGAAATCTTCGCCTCAAATCACCCAAATCTAAAGTATCTATCGATGGCGAAAGCAAACCTAACTTTGCCATATCTTCTACCGATTGGCTAAAAGCGTCAAAACTCTTAATATCTTGGTGTTTATCTGTAAAAGTGCCTTGTTCAAATAAGTAGCGCATCACTTGGTAAGTCTCTTGACTATTTGCAGTTAAATCGACTTGTTCTTCAGGTGTCAGCAGGCTAAAAACTCCTTTTTTCAGCACTTTCAAAACTTTATGAGCAACAAAGACCATAAAATCATCTGAGTTACTGCGGGCTTTTATACACTGCTGCTGCACACTTTCTAAAACAGGAAAGACTTGAATTTTCTGGAACTGTTCGTATGCTGCTTTTACAGATTGTTCATGAACAAAAATTTCTAAGATAGTTAACCAATCTTTGTTTTCAATAACCTGGATTTTCTTCTGATTCTTCCAGTCATGTACTACCAAAACTTGAGAATCTTTGATTGTCAAAAATGCACTAGCAACATAATTTTTCTGCATAAAAAGTTTCCTCCGCTTACCAAACAAGTAGTCAGGAGTAGGGGTCCAGGAGTCAGAATGATTCGTCAAGCGAGTCTTACTTGAGTGTTAAAAACCTATCCAAAGCTTTTACCATACTCGGAGGCCATCGGCGGACATTTGCCACCCAGTTAATATCTTTATAGCGTCCATCCAGTCCAACTGCTGATACCCAGTTACTCTCCGCTTCACCTTGTTTTCCCTGTACCCAATAAGCAGCAGTGATGGCAGCACGCATATCAGCAAAGCTAGGATATTTACGGAGAATATTCCGCATCTGGCGAATTGCTTCGTCTACTTTACCAGTTTCATAAAGGGCAAGGGCATAGTTAGCACGGGCAAAAGCAAAATTCGGGGCAATTTCATTGGATTTTTTGTAGTCTGCGATCGCTTGGTCCCACTTCCTCAAACCAGCATAGGTATTCCCCCGATTGTTATATGCCATTGCATCTAGTGGATCAAGCTCTAGAACATGATTGTAATCAGCGATCGCCTCTTCCCATTTTCCCAAACCCTCCAGCGCCGCACCACGATTCAAGTAGGGATCAGTCACATTCGGCGCTAATTCTATCGCCTTATTATAATCTGCCAGTGCTTCTTGCAACTTGTTTTGACTAACTCTAGTATTTCCCCGGTTACTCCAAGCGGCTGCATTATCGGGAAATTGCTCAATAATCTGCGTCCAATATCGTTCAGATGTCGCAAAATCACCCTTATTTATCGCCGTAAAAGCCTTATTCGCCAACTCATCGCCTTGTCGTAACTGTTCTGAAGTCAGATTGGGGGATTGAGTTTGTGCCATGACAACCTCACCCCACCCAAACACCAGCAACAGACTTAGAAAAATAACAATTAATCTTATCATCTGCGTTTATCTGCGGTTCCAAATCCAAAATTAATCATGACTGGAAGTGCTGATCAAATCTACGGCAACAACGACAACTGTTCATTTGGGGGTTTAAAACCCAAATGCTTGTAAGCTGCGGGTGTTGCTACTCTACCACGGGTCGTCCTACTTAAATACCCAATTTGCATGAGATAAGGTTCATACACTTCCTCAATCGTTTGCGTATCCTCACCCGTTGCAGCGGCGATTGTTTCCAATCCCACCGGACCACCATTAAACTGTTCAATAATCACACTCAACATCCGACGGTCTGTCCAATCTAAGCCGCAGGGATCGACTTGAAACAGTTGCAATCCTTCTGCTGCGACCTTTTCGTTAATCTCCGCAAATGATTTGACTTGTGCATAATCACGGACTCGCTTGAGTAATCTATTAGCAATACGTGGTGTTCCCCGTGAACGACGAGCAACTTCTGTAGCACCATCTTCAGTAATAGCAGTTTGGAGTAATTGAGCGCTGCGTAGAACAATTTTACTCAGTTCATCGACTTCATAAAATCTGAGTTTTTGAATTAAGCCAAAGCGATCGCGCAACGGTGAAGTCAGCGCTCCTGCACGAGTTGTTGCCCCAACCAAGGTAAACTTTGATAGCGGTATGCTGCGGGTCTTAGTGCTAGAACCTTTACCAATAGTAATATCTAAACGATAATCCTCCATTGCCGGGTATAAAATTTCTTCTGTCATGCGCGACAGACGATGAATTTCATCAATAAACAAAACATCCCCTGGTTTAAGATTCACCAATAGCCCAACAATATCTCTGGGACGTTCTAAAGCTGGCGCACTAGTAATTTTGCAGTTTACTCCCATCTCAGACGCTAATATCATAGCCATCGTAGTTTTTCCCAATCCTGGAGGACCATACAACAGCAAGTGATCCAGCACCTCACCCCGAGACTTCGCTGCTTTGATGGCAATATCTAGCACGTCCTTTAAATCTTTTTGCCCAATATAGTCAGCAAATCGCTGCGGTCGTATACTTTCTTCTTGCTTACCTTCATCAACAGCTGCTTCGGCTTGCAAAAGATTGTCCTGAGGTGGCGCGCTCGTCACCTCACGACGCTGCTTTGGTTGTCTATGAGGTTCTTGGGGCTGTTTTTTCGAGGAGATAATCGCCATAATTGCTGCTATTGATTGGTATACGACGTTTTGCACTCTTGAGTGTAAGACGGTAGGGTGTAGGGGAAATGAAAGTGCAATTAACTCGCTTAGTGTTCAAAATGCAAACAAAAATTTTTGTTTTTACTACTGACACGCCTACACTCTATATTTTCTCTTACACCCCTATCCCTTACACCATTTCACTTTAATGTTGATACAAATGGGAATTGGGAATTGGGAATTGGGAATTGGGCAATGGGAGATTCTTAATTTTGAATGAGCGAATGAGTGAACTTTGAATTCCCCGGAGGGGTTACACCCCTACTCACGTGCGAGAATGTTGTTTCTCTAAGACTCTGACCAATTTAAAATTGAAATTCCGGATCATCACTACAGGAGTGTAAAACTACTCATGCTAGCTAAAAGAATCTTACCGTGCCTGGATGTGAAATCGGGACGAGTTGTAAAAGGAGTTAACTTTGTTAACTTGAAGGACGCAGGCGATCCGGTAGAACTAGCAAAGGTTTACAACGATGCAGGTGCAGATGAGTTAGTGTTTCTTGATATTACAGCCACTCATGAAGACCGCGACATTATTATTGACGTGGTGTACCGAACTGCCGAACAAGTCTTTATTCCCCTGACTGTCGGTGGTGGCATCCAATCCTTAGAAAATGTTAAAAATCTTTTACGAGCAGGAGCAGACAAGGTTAGTATTAATTCTACGGCGGTACGCGAGCCAGATTTTATTAATCGGGCGAGTGACCGTTTTGGAAACCAGTGCATAGTCGTTGCTATTGATGCCAGACGACGGCTAGACCCCAATCACCCAGGTTGGGATGTCTACGTGCGAGGAGGAAGAGAAAATACTGGTATCGATGCCCTATTTTGGGCACAAGAAGTTGAAAAACGCGGTGCAGGAGAACTCTTAGTAACAAGTATGGATGCTGACGGCACTCAAGCAGGTTATGACATAGAGTTAACTCGCGCCATTGCTGAAGCTGTACAAATTCCAGTCATTGCATCTGGTGGTGCAGGCAATTGCGAACATATATATACCGCGCTGACACAAGGTCAAGCAGAAGCAGCATTACTTGCCTCACTTTTACATTACGGACAATTAAGCGTAGCTGAGATTAAAACTTATCTGCGCGATCGCCAAGTTCCGATAAGAATGTAATCCCAACTCACAAATCTTTGTCAACTAACTTTAGGTTAGTTCAACACAGTTTTCCAAAACAGTGTTAATATAAGTTCACAAGATTTAATAATATATAAGAGATATGTTGATACCTATTTTAGTCTTTGATGTGGCGCTAGTAGCCTGGTCGCTACATCTGATGGAAAAAGCATATGAAGATAAAGAATTTTCTTTAATGTTAGCTGGTACACTGGTTGCCCTAGCAGCCGCTGCCATGTTAGTCGTTTACTTCCTGATGGGGCACTGTATGAGCTACTTGTTGCAAGTCTCTTGAATTGCGAATTGCCATCGTCTAGTGCCTCATGGTAATTATTAGCAATTAACGAAGAGCAGTATTGACAAACAGCAGATTATTAAAGTATAATCAATAAGGCGTGGTTGTGCGGGGTTATAGCTCAGTTGGTAGAGCACCTCAATGGCATTGAGGGGGTCAGCGGTTCGAATCCGCTTAGCTCCATTTTCACTATTTCTTAATGCTAATCTCGAAAAAGTCAAAGTAGCGATGAAGGATTGTGGTGATCGCCCATAATAAATTTAAACTGAGGCAATCAACGAGGCAAGAATCATGACACTCACAGCCACTGAACATAAATATGTGCAACTCGATAAGCTGGGCGTACCTATCATTGCAGGTACCACGATGAAAGTTGTTGAGTTGGTTGAAGCGCAAATGGCTTACGGCTGGAGTCCAGAAGAAATTCATTTTCAACATCCATATCTCGCGATGAGCCAGATTTATTCTGCACTAGCGTACTACTGGGATTATAAAAAAGAGATTGATGCTGATATTGAACAGCGCTTTGAGTACGCAGAACAAATGCGGAAGGAAGCAGGTCCCTCGCCTCTTGCTGCTAGACTGCGGGCACAGAGACTGATAAAGTGAGCATCGGACTTTACATGGATAACACGTCCATCGGGTAATTACAGCCGGACTGCGTTTGCGGGGCGTAGATGTCCTAACAGTTCAAGAAGATGAACGAACTGGTTTTCCAGATACTTTTATCCTTGACCGTGCTAACGAGCTTCAGCGAGTTATCTTTTCCCAAGATGCGGATTTCTTAGCTGAGGCTGCTCGTCGCCAAAAGGAAGGTCTGAATTTTTCTGGTGTTATTTATGCTCATCAATTGCTTGTTTCTATCGGGGACTATGTGAGAGATTTAGAACTGATTGCTAAAGCCACCAATCTTAAGGACTTTGCCAACTGTGTCTACTATCTGCCACTTTAAATAAGGTTGCTTTGAGAGCAGTATTTGTCACCTCAAAACCTGAGGATATGAGAATTTAAGGAAAGCAATGCCAAAAAATGAGCGAGAAAAAATACGCCACCTTTTGGTTATAAAAGACCTTCAAGGACAGCGAAAGGTCCCCCTTCAAGAAGCGACTTATTCTCTTGGGCGC
This sequence comes from Iphinoe sp. HA4291-MV1, assembly GCA_019359415.1. Taxonomy (GTDB): domain Bacteria; phylum Cyanobacteriota; class Cyanobacteriia; order Cyanobacteriales; family Nostocaceae; genus Brasilonema. The sequence goes on from JAHHHH010000084.1 coordinate 20,267, forward strand.
GATTCAAGGAACACTATTGTCCTGCGTTCTCTATCAGTTTCTAGGCAACACGCAATCCTATTGCGAGTTACTGTTCCAGAGATAGACCAATATACTTTTCGGATTATTGATGGTAGCTTTAAGGGGAAAAGAAGTACAAACGGCTTATTTGTCAACGGTGCAAAATGCTTTTTTCATGACCTAATGCATGGAGATGTTATAGAATTCGGCAGCAATCAAGTTCAGGCTAAATATTACACTATTTCTAACATATCAGAACAAGCGTTTTTTGAATCTTGTGAAGTTGAAGATATATCTAGATTAATATCGGAAACAGCCAATCCAGCTAATCATTCCCAAACCCTGATATTACCTCCTGATCCCATCCTCAAAGAAGCTAGTGAAGTTGCTTTAGCACGTCTTGCGTCATTTCCTGAACTCATTCCTAATCCGATTATTGAGATGGATTTGGAGGGAAGTGTCACTTATCTCAATCCCGCTGCTGCTCTTAAATTTCCCAATATTAGAGAAGCTGGTCAAGAGCACCCCATATTAGCGGGACTTCTCACCGCAGTTCAGAATGACCAGGAAAATTCTTCTGTTCGGGAAGTAGAAGTTGACGGAGACATTTTTGAACAATCCATTCATTACCTTGCTGAAAGTGATTTAATCAGAACTTTCATTCTGAGAGAGGTTACAAAACAAAAGCAAGTAGAAGCAGAACTTCGTCAACGCGATCGCTTACTACAAGCAGTTGCTGAAGCTACCAATCATTTGTTAATAGAATTGAACTACGAAACAGCAATTGACAAAGCTTTTGCTGTAGTGGGTGAAGCTGCCAAAGTGGATCGGATCTACCTCTTCGAGAACCATCCTCATCCCGTAACAGGTGAGATAGTTGTGAGCCTCAGGTTTGAATGGACGTGTTCTAATCATGTACCTTCTGTTCACCACTGGCAAAATCTATCTGCTCAGACTTCCGGACTAGCTCGTTGGAAAACTACTCTTTCTAATGGAAAGTCTATTAGCAGACTGACTCGAGAGTTTCCGACTGCTGAACAAGAACTTCTGACTCAATGCAGTATTCAGTCTCTGCTTTTAGTACCTCTGCAGCTAGATGAGAAATTCTGGGGTTACCTTGGCTTAGCTGACTGTTCTTCTGAGCGTCAATGGTCAAAGCATGAAGAATCAACCCTCTTAACAATAGCAGCTAGTATTAGTGGTGCTAAGCAGCGTCAGCAGGTGGAAGAGAAGATTCGCTACCAAGCGCTTCATGATTTGCTCACTGAATTGCCCAATCGCTTGCTATTTAACGAGCTACTTTCCAAAGCACTACCCAATGCACAACGGAATCAGGAAAGTTTAGCCGTGATATTTCTCGACTTAGATCGGTTTAAGACTATTAATGATACTCTCGGACATACGCTGGGAGACCAATTATTAAAAAGTGTTGCAAAAAGGTTGAGAGATGCCCTCAGAGCAGGGGACACTGTTGCCCGTTGGGGTGGCGATGAATTTACTATCCTGCTACCTCACATTCATCAAGTTGAAGAAGTCGCTCGTGTCGCCCACAGAATCCTGCAAGTATTTGAAAATGCTTTTCATCTTGAAGGACATGAGCTTTGCGTTAGTGCTAGCCTTGGCATTGCTCTGTTCAATGAAAGCAGTCGTGATAGCGAAACTTTAATTAAACATGCGGATGCTGCTTTATATCAAGCCAAAAATGCTGGGAGGAATAACTATCAGTTCTACAGCGCTTCCCTCAGTGCTAAGACTCCCAATCTCCTGATTATAGAGAAGAGCTTACGCTATGCTTTGGAACGGGAAGAATTGGTCGTGTACTACCAACCTCGGGTTAACATTGCGACGGGAAAAATGACTGGTATGGAAGCTCTATTGCGCTGGCAACACCCTAATATGGGATTAGTGGCTCCCAATGCTTTTATTCCCCTTGCTGAAGAAAGTGGATTAATTATCCCTATTGGAGAGTGGGTTCTACAGACAGCCTGCAAACAGAATAAAGTCTGGCAGGAGGCAGGATTGCCTGCTTTGAGAATGGCTGTCAATCTCTCTCTCAAGCAGTTTCGCCAACCCAAATTGGTGGAGACAGTAGCAAAGATTTTAAAGCAGACACAGCTAGAACCTCGTTTTTTAGAATTAGAAATTACGGAAACTACCGCTATTGAAGACTTAAACTTTACTAAAAGTGTACTGCAAAAGCTAGAAAATATGGGTGTTCACCTCTCCATTGATGACTTTGGTACGGGTCATTCTTCTCTGTCACGCCTGCAACTATTGCCACTTCATAATTTGAAAATTGATAAGTCGTTCATCCGAAACTTGACAACAGATGCCAAAGTTGCTCACATTGTTAAGGCGATCGTTGCTTTGGGGAGTAGTTTAGGACTGAGACTCACTGCCGAAGGGGTAGAAAAGGAAGAAGAACTAGAGTTCTTAAAATCTATCAACTGCGAGGATGCCCAAGGTTTCTTGTTCTATCGACCGCTTTCTGCCGAAAAAGCGACAGAAATCCTTTTAAATGTACGCTTAACATCATAACGTAAATAAAAAAAGAGCAATGGCACGGGGTGCCATCGCGTAGCGGCGCTGGTGTCCTCCGGGCAAAGAAGGGCGATCGCCCAAAAATGCTACTGACTAAATCTTCAGTATCTTTATTGACACCCCAAAGACACAGGCGTAGAAACACCCGTTTTGGAATTTACCCCACTTGCCTTATCACAAAGCTTTTTCACTGCTAGACGATCTAGAACTGCATTACTAAAATCAGCACCTGTAATGTCTACATCATCAAAAGTAGAACGCAACATCATTGCGTCTGTAAAGATGGCATCGCTTAAATCAGCGTCCTCAAAAACAACCAAGTAGGCTACACCATCAGTAAAATCTACACCATGCAGATTGACTCTCTGTAATATCGAATTATTGAAAACGCCACCGCGTAAATCAGCATTACTAAAGTTAGTGTTCTTCAGCTTGAGATGAATATACTCTGCTCCAATCAAGCTTTGACCAGAGAAATCCTTACCACTGAATGCATCGTCTGTAGAACGTCTGATACTGGAAGAACCTACTCCCTCTGCTGACAGGGGAAACAGGAAAAGAACTATAGCTAGAACCAACCCAACGAGTACTTGCTGATATTTCATAATGCCAACTTAATAAATCTCAACACTTACACAATACTTGAAAGTTGTAAGTGTTGAGTTTTGAGAAACTAGTCGGTGGAGCAGAGTCTACTCTCGTAACGCGTATAATACTGCCCTCAGGTTGCACCAGTTCCCGTTGCACTCACAAGTGCGCACAATTCGCGGACATTTAAAATTGGAGTACTGTACAGTCTTAATCAACGACAACCTGTGACTAACCAAGAAAAAATAGTCCTCTCCTTAGCGCGATCGCCTTTATTTGAACTTGCACAAGAACTCAAAGCACGACTCACTAGCTTTGGTGGTTGGGAAATGCCAGTGCAATTTATTGGCATTAGTAAGGAACACGAAGCTGTCAGAAATGCAGCAGGAATGTTCGATATTTCCCACATGGGTAAATTTACTTTTCAGGGGAAAAACCTCATTTCTCAACTCCAGTTTTTAGTTCCTTCAGACTTAAACCGCTTGCAAGCCGGTCAAGCTCAATACACTGTCTTATTAAATCCTCAAGGTGGCATCATTGACGATATCATTTTTTACTACCAAGGTGAAGACGCCACTGGTGAACAACGGGGAGTGATGATTGTCAATGCGGCTACCACTGACAAGGATAAAGCATGGCTCTTGCAACACCTAGATCAGAATGAGGTGAAATTCCAAGACTTTTCACCAAAAAAAGTCTTAATTGCTGTGCAAGGACCAAAAGCTGTTAGCATTCTTCAGACTTTGGTGCAAAAAGATTTAACATCTGTTAAAGCATTTGGGCACTTGGAGGCAACAGTATTGGATAAACTAGCATTTCTTGCCCGCACGGGTTACACCGGAGAAGATGGTTTTGAGGTGATGGTAGATCCAGATGTTGGGTTAGAATTATGGAGAAGTCTGCTGAATGCTGGTGTCATTCCTTGCGGATTGGGTGCGAGAGATACCTTAAGGCTAGAAGCAGCAATGGCACTTTACGGGCAAGATATCGACGACACAACGACCCCTTTGGAAGCTGGTTTAGGCTGGCTGGTTCATCTTGATACCAAAAGAGACTTTATTGGTCGATCAGTTCTGGAACGACAAAAAGCTGCTGGAGTTCAACGCCGACTGGTAGGTTTGCAAATGCAAGGGCGCAACATTGCCCGTCATGGCTACCAAGTGCTATCAACAGGTGTAGTCGTTGGAGAAGTAACTAGTGGTACACTATCACCAACGCTTGGTTACCCCATTGCCTTAGCCTATGTTTCCACTGAACTAGCAACTGTTAATCAGCAGCTAGAAGTGGAAATTCGTGGCAAAGCTTACCCAGCGATTGTGATAAAACGTCCGTTTTATCGGTCAAAAAACCGTGTTAGTCACTAAGTACTCATGACTTTTAAACAGGTATGGCGTAAATTGCTATCTGGTTAGTAATTTTTTGATGTGGACGAGGAAGTGGTATGGCTTTTGAATATCCTGAAGATTTGAAATACCTAGATACTCATGAATACGTGCGTCTCGAAGGCGAAATTGCCACCATTGGCATTACCGCTTTTGCCGTGGATCAATTGGGTGACATTGTGTTTTTGGAACTCCCAGAAATTGGTGATGCTGTCTCTAAGAAAGAAAACTTTGGCACGATTGAATCAGTAAAAGCTGTGGAAGACCTTAAGTCCCCAGTCACGGGCATAGTCATAGAACGCAATGATAACTTGATAGATTCACCAGAACAACTGGCAGAAGATCCTTATGGCGAAGGATGGTTGCTGAAAGTACGCGTTAACAACACTAGTGAAATTGATAATGCCTTAACTGCGAAGCAGTATAGCATACAGGTAGAAGGGTAGAAGAGAACAAGGGGAGAGTTTCTCGCCTTGTCCCCTTGTCTTCTTCACGCTGTTTAGGAAAACTTCATTAGTTTTGAGAAATTGACACATAATATCCAACGCGTCAAATAGACTTGTTGCAAAATATGAATTAGTCGCGTCTGGAGTTCAGTTTGTGGTAATTGATGTTCCTCGTCCTAAATCAAACCATCGGCAGATGCTGGGAGAAGCTGAAACTAGTCAAAAGTTTAGTTCTTTTTTAGAACGACACATTGGACCTTCATCCAATGATATCCAGCAAATGCTTGATGTACTGGGCTATACTTCTGTTGAAGAACTTATTGACCAAGCAGTACCCCAGGCAATCCGGTTATCTCATTCATTAGAGTTACCAGGAGCACAAAGTGAGTACGCAGCACTTGCTAAACTGAAGCAAATAGCTTCCAAAAATCAAGTTTTCCGCTCATTTATTGGCATGGGATACTACGACTGTATCACCCCACCTGTGATTGGGCGCAATATCCTAGAAAACCCTGGTTGGTATACCGCCTACACTCCCTATCAGCCAGAAATTTCCCAAGGACGACTCGAAGCGCTGCTAAATTTCCAAACCATGATTATTGACTTGACAGGTTTGGAAATTGCCAATGCTTCATTGTTAGATGAAGCCACAGCAGCAGCAGAAGCGATGAGCATGAGCTATGGTGTTTGCAAAAATAAAGCAAATACCTATTTTGTCTCTCGTGACTGTCATCCCCAAACTATAGATGTGTTGCAAACACATGCTCAACCTTTGGGAATTGATATTATTGTTGGCGACCATCAGACTTTTGATTTTTCTGAACCTATTTTTGGGGCAATTCTCCAATACCCCGCCAGTAATGGCACAATCTACGACTACCGCGCTTTTGTAGAAAAAGCACATGCTATGGGAGCATTGGTAACGGTAGCAGCAGATCCCTTAAGTCTCACTTTGCTGACACCCCCAGGTGAATTTGGCGCTGATATTGCTGTGGGAAGTACTCAGCGTTTTGGTATCCCCTTGGGCTACGGTGGACCTCATGCAGCTTATTTTGCCACCAAACAAGAGTATAAACGGCAAATTCCAGGGCGGATTGTCGGTATATCAAAAGATGTTCAAGGTAAAACTGCATTGCGTCTTGCCTTACAAACCCGTGAACAACATATTCGTCGCGAAAAAGCGACTAGCAATATCTGTACAGCACAGGTGTTGCTGGCAGTGATGGCAAGTATGTATGCTGTATACCATGGTCCTGCTGGACTGAAAAGAATTGCCGAAAACATCCACCAGATGACTGTGGTGCTGGCGGAAGGATTAAAGCGTTTGGGCTACAGCATCGGTTCTAAATATTTCTTTGATACTCTGCAAATCAATTTAGGAAAACGCAGTTTAGATGAGATTTTACAAGCTTGTGAAGCACGTAAAATCAACATACACATTTTCAATGCAACGACTGTAGGTCTATCCCTAGACGAAACGACCACAGAAAAAGACTTAATCGACCTCTGGGAAATTTTTGCCCTTGGCGACAAACTATCTTTCACCCTAGATGAATTAATCTCTCCCTCATCTCCCCCTGCTCCCCCTGCTCCCCCTGCTCCCCCTGCTCCTTCTGCTCTCCCCCTCCCCCGCACCTCCAGCTACCTCACCCATCCCGTCTTCAACCGCTATCACTCAGAAACTGAGTTGTTGCGCTACCTACACAAGCTGGAAACCAGGGACTTATCGCTGACAACTTCGATGATTCCTCTGGGATCATGTACGATGAAGCTTAATGCAACATCTGAGATGATACCAGTCACATGGGCGGAATTTGGAAAGATACATCCTTTTGCACCGCTGTCACAAACACGAGGTTATCAAATCCTGTTCCAGCAGCTAGAGGAATGGTTTGCACAAATCACAGGATTTGCCGGAATTTCGCTGCAACCAAATGCTGGTTCTCAAGGTGAGTATACAGGGTTGCTAGTCATTAGGAAGTATCACGAAAGTCGAGGGGAAGGACACCGCAATGTTTGTTTGATTCCCCAGTCGGCACATGGGACAAATCCTGCAAGTGCTGTGATGTCTGGGATGAAGGTGGTTGCTGTTGCTTGTGACGCTGAAGGTAATGTTGACCTCAACGACCTTAAGGCTAAAGCTCAAAAGCATAGCAAAGAACTTGCAGTATTAATGGTGACATATCCCTCAACTCATGGTGTGTTCGAGGAGCAAATTCAGGAAATTTGCACTGTTGTTCATGCCCATGGTGGACAAGTTTACATGGATGGGGCGAATATGAACGCTCAAATGGGGCTTTGCTGTCCTAGAGATATCGGTGCAGATGTTTGTCACCTGAACTTGCATAAAACCTTCTGCATTCCCCACGGTGGCGGTGGTCCAGGAATGGGACCTATTGGCGTTGCTGCTCATCTAGTACCTTTTCTTCCTGGACACGCTGTTGTTAAGATGGGGGGTCAACAACGTATGGGTGCAGTTTCGGCTGCACCTTGGGGTAGTGCCAGTATCCTTGTGATTTCTTGGATGTATATTGCCATGATGGGTGCAGATGGTTTGACACAAGCAACCAAAGTGGCAATTCTGAATGCTAACTACATTGCTAAGAGACTTGAGCCTTACTATCCCGTTTTGTATAAAGGGAGAAATAGTTTGGTTGCTCATGAGTGTATTTTAGATTTGCGTAGCTTGCGAGGCGCTTCGCCATCGCTCAAAAAATCTGCGAGTATCGAAATCGATGATGTTGCCAAGCGCTTGATAGATTATGGCTTTCATGCACCAACAGTTTCTTGGCCTGTGGCAGGTACAATCATGGTTGAACCCACAGAAAGCGAATCCAAAGAAGAGTTAGACCGTTTCTGTGATGCAATGATTGCTATTCGGCAAGAAATCGCGGAAATTGAATCAGGTAAAATGGACGCCCAAGATAATGTCTTGAAGAATGCACCCCACACCGCAGAAAGTCTCATTGTTGGAGAATGGAATCATCCCTATTCTCGGGAACAAGCTGCTTACCCAGCACCTTGGACTCGTGAGCATAAATTCTGGCCTAGTGTAGGTCGCATTGACGCCGCCTTTGGGGATAGGAATTTTGTTTGCTCTTGTCTACCGATGGATGCGTATTCATAATAAGTGAGGAGTTAGGAGTGATATCATGTCCGGTTGATTAGTTGTGATTCCCGCAATATCTGCACTCCACCCCTTAATCCCCTCCCGTTAGTAAGGGGAGGGGCGGTTTTGGCGCCAGACAAAACCGGGGTGGGGTTGTGCGGGATTTATAAGCAATTAACCGGACATGATATTAACTGGCGGTGGACTTTGCGGGTGAGAAACGCCATTGAGTAAGATTTACCGCTACCTTGAGTATGCCAAAAAACGCCAAGTTTCCGTTCTCGGACTTCACGTTGTTAGATGGCGACGAAGGCGCGGTTAACACCAAGAAACTGGTGGTTGCGAGAGCAGTGGTTTGCTGTACCAGGCGGTCTTCGGAATATTCGGCACTCATAGATGTGAGGGATGGAGTAAGCGGTTATTCTATAGATAGCTTTGGTACTGGCAAAGTCGCAAGTATCACTTATAGGACTTACGCACCATCTGTCAGAAACCCGGTTTCTTCGTTCGTATTTTGTTGCGAAACAGACGATTTTTGGTAGAAACCGGGTTTCTTTGCGTAAGTCCTGACTTATAATGCTCTTCAACAAATTTTTGTGAGTTTAGCAGTCAATTCTAAAGATAGTCTCAGTGCTATTCATCTCCTATAGTAGTAAATATGCTATTATTAAATATTGGCTAAAATTTTGCTACTATATATTTACCCTGCTACTTGCGAAGTCTCAAGTTCCACTTGGGATACCCCCAAAAGCAATCCTTCTCCCAAGGGGAGACGCTACGCGAACGGGATATGTTACGGGCATAGCAAGAGCGGGGTAAAATCAAATTTACTGGCAAGTTTACTGGTTGGATTTTGGGAGGTTGAAAAATCAGATGACAGCGCCTCAACCAACAGTCTTTACAAACTCTCATCTTTACGACCAAGATTTTTATCTGTGGATAGAGACGACGGCTAAACAGTTAAAAGAAGGGAGATTTGCTGAAGTTGATTTAGCAAATCTCATTGAAGAAATCGAAAGCATGGGGAGAAGTGAAAAAAGAGCTTTAGAAAGCAATTTAGTAGTTTTATTAATGCACCTACTAAAATACAAATATCAGTCAGAAAAACGCACTAATAGTTGGCTTTATACTATCTTTGAACATCGACGCAGACTAAATAAAAATTTGCAAGATAGCCCAAGTTTGAAAAAGTACTTCGCTGAAATTTTTCTGGAATGTTATCAGGATGCACGTCAGCTAGCGGCTTTAGAGACTGGGTTAACCCTTGATACTTTTCCTGTAGAGTCTTTTTTGACTGCGGATGAATGTTTGAATCAGGAGTTTTTACCTGATTAATTTAATTTTGCTATTTTCTCTACTTCTATCCTTATATTGATGAGGTTGAAAAATCAGATGACAGCGCCTCAACCAACAGTTTTTACAAACTCTCATCTTTACGACAAAGATTTTTATCTGTGGATAGAGACAACTGCTAAACAATTAAAATAAGGCAGATTTTCTGAGGTTGATTTAGCGAATCTAGTCGAAGAAATCGAAAGCATGGGGAGAAGTGAAAAACATGCGCTTGAGAGTCATTTAGTTGTTCTATTAATGCATCTATAGGATTCCTATTTGATTTTTGAAAAAAACTCAGTGCACCTTTATTCCTTCTTAAGAGTTCCCTGTTCCCTCCCCCTACGAGTTAGTTCACCAAATCAAACCGGATTCCTATATTAAAATATAAATACCAGCATGAAAAACGCTCCTTAAGTTGGAAAGCAACTATTAGAGAACATCGCCGCAGGTTGACAAGAACTTTTCAGGATAGTCCTAGTAGTCTGTCAGGGTTGAAATGAGGGATAGAGTCGTTTAAGCTTAATACGTGCATCTTCAGTTGTAAAGCGCCAATCGATTGTTCGCGATTGAGTGTTTCTGCGTTGCTCCCAAGCGATCGTT